>CAKAPG010000022.1 GCA_916715765.1 uncultured Atopobium sp. | reverse complement strand
TTTGTGCGCCAGGCCTAAAAGCCGACGCTAACACGCTGCAGAATCATAATCACCCGCATATGAACTGCCTCCCATTTCTTATGTCCAAGAAATGGGAGGCAGTTCACAGCGCACGTAAAGGACAACTATCCCAGCAATGAAAGCACTTCTCGCTTGGCAGCCAAAAATTCTTCGCTCAAATCAAATGATGCCAGCTCAGTACCTTGACCAGCATCTTTGCTAGAGTCCACTGCCGCTGCATCCGTACAGCCCTGTGGCTCAATAACGCCCACAATCTTGGTTACTACACCCTGCGCGGGACTTCCCGCCATCACGTAAATGCGAGAAGCCATTGCAACAGCCTCATCAACATCGTGCGTGATCACCAGTACGGAGAGGCCAAACTCCTTCACGGAAGACATGAGCCATGCACGCATTTCTCGCCGTGTGAGAGCGTCAAGCGCCGAGAAGGGCTCGTCCAGCAGCATGATGTCTGAGCCGATAAGTGCCGTGCGCAGGAACGCAACACGCTGTCTCATGCCTCCTGAGAGCTCGTGAGGCCAGCTTTGTGCCACGCGCTCAAGTCCGCCGCGTTCCAGCATCTCCTGGGCCCGTGCGCGTGCCTCAGCGCGCGAGACGCCCTTCAGCTCAAGCGGAAGTGCTACGTTGTCGATGATTCGTTTGCTTGGGATGAGCAAATCCTTCTGGAGCATGTAGCCGATGTGGCCCGGATGTCCCGTGACGTCGGAGCCATGCAGCAGCACCTTGCCCTCTTGCGGCTGCAAAAGCCCCGCAAGTGCGTGGAGCAGCGTAGTCTTACCGCAGCCTGAGCGGCCAACCAGGCAGGTGATTGTACCCGGCTGCAGCTCAATTGAGATGTCCTTGGCAACAACCTGGCCATTTCCCCAGACCAGCGTAAGGCTGCACGCTTCAAGCGCTGGAGCAGTCTGTTGCGACTCGCATGCAGCTGCAGCTGCAAGGTCCTTCTCGCCAGGAGCTTCTACGATTGTGCCTTCTGTTATGTCAGTAAGTTTCTTATCCAAGGTACTCACTAGTAAATCCTGCAGATGGGTCAATCTTATTCTCTAGCAGCTGCTGATTGTTGAGCCAGGTGTAGAAACGCTGCCAACGGGCAGAATCAATAACACCCCACTTCTCAGCGTCGTCAATGTATTTGGCTGCCAAGAATTTTTGAGAAGCTTTAACCAGGTCAGCGTCAAGTTCTGGAACGGCCTTGAGTAGAATCTCTGCTGCCTCGTCTGGGTTAGAGACGCAGAACTCATAACCTTTTCTGGTAGCGCTTAAGAAGGCCTTAACAGCGTCTGGATTCTCTTTTGCAAAGCCATCATTTACTGCGATAACTGGCGTGTAATAGTCAAAGTTCTGATCAATAGCTGTAAACGCAAAGTAGTTGTATGCAAAGTTCTGAACACGAGCGTTTTGAACAGCCCACTGCTCGAACGCCCAAACTGCATCAAACATCTTTGCTTTTAGGCCAGATACCTCATCATCTACCTCATAAGGTACCATTTTAAGCGTGGAGGGATCTCCTCCATCAGATTCCATAACTGACCTGATAGTAGCCTGCTCAACAGGGAGATTCCACGTTGCGTAGGTACGATCATTAAGGTCACGTGGACGAACAATGTGATCTTCTTCACGGCTCATAATGCCCGAAAGATTGTGCTGAATGATAGCGGCCACCGCGGTATACGGCAACGGATTAGAAGACGAGAGACTGTTAGCAATATAGTCCTGGTAGGTAACGCCCATCTGAGCGCCACCAGCACCAATCAGCGCATCGGCGCCGTCAGCGGGTGGCTGCTGGATGGTTATCTTGAGGCCAACCTCGTCAAAGTAGCCCTTCTCCTGAGCCACATAGATGCCGGTGTGGTTGGTGTTTGGGGTGTAGTCCAGTGCAAACGTAATCTCTGTGGTACCGCCGGAATTCTGCCCAGCACCCTTGTTTGCGTTGGATGGAGCAGACGGCTGCTCAAGCGAGCATCCTGCGCAAAGTCCTGCTGTCGAGAAACCCATCGCAGCTAGAAAGCCTTTTCTTGTTATATCCTTGCGATTAAATGCGTTCATGCGCGTAATCACTTCTTTCTTTGAGTTCCGTCAAAGTTATCGTGCGGATTCTTTGGCGTCCTGAGAGGTATCCCAAGGAAGCGCACGCTTTTGGACAAGTTCCACAACCTTCATCAACACCAACGACAACGCAGACACCACCACGATTGCCGCAAACATCCTGTCGTACGCAAACGCCTTTCTGACGCGCGTCATATACACACCTAGTCCAGCGTCGCCTCCCAGCCATTCTGCAATTACCGCGCCAATTACGGCGTAGGTCACGCTCATTTTGAGCCCCGAGAAGAACTGCGGAGCAGCAGCGGCCAACTTGACGTGCAAAAAAATCTGTATCCTCGTGGCCCCCATGGTAGTCATGAGGTCAACCATATCAGGATCAATTGCTTTAAATGCCGAGTTCAATGCCACGGTAATAGGGAAAAACGTTGAAATGGCTACAAGAACAATCTTGGGCAAAAGGCCATAACCCAGCCAAAGCACCAGAAGCGGCGCGATAGTCACAATAGGAATAGTCTGCGAGATAGTAACAAGTGGAGAGAGCAATTTGTCCAGCGTTTTGAAGAAGTCCATAAGAACCGCAAGCGCAAAGCCAATAAACACTCCAATAGCCAGACCTACAAGGGATTCTAGAAGCGTAATCCCTGTATGCGTCATCAAAAGCTGGAAGTCTTTAACCAGCGCAAATACAACCTGAACAGGAGTTGGAACAAGGTAATTTGGAATAATTCCTGCAACAATAACAAGCTGCCAAAGCACAAGAAAAGAAGTAAGGGATATGGCTTGCAATGTAAACTGAGAAAGTTTTTTCATATGCCCTCCTTCTTATAGTGCGTAAGGACGGCATTGGCTCCCTACGCTGGCATTGCCCAGATCAGGTTTATGGGTCGCAGCATAAGGTGCTGCCTCTCAGCCGGGCCATTTCCCAGCTCCCCGTGTATTTATTATAGCGCGGATGCCTCTAACATCAAATAAATAGTTAAACAATCTCCCTAAAAGGCCTAATCTAGCAGGGTTTTCTTAAATCGCACATTTTTCGTGCGCTCTGAAACCGAGTACTCTAAAGTCCTATGCCCCGAAGCCACGCGCGCCTAGCCTAACAGAACTAGCCCAAAAGGTCTTTGAGTCCCAGCTTATCTGCCTCGGTAATTTGACGTACGACCTTTGCGGGAGAACCAACAACAAGAGAATTGTCTGGAATATCTTTAGTAACCAGGCTATTAGCACCAATAACGCAGTTATTGCCAATAGTTACACCGGGAAGCACCGTCACATTTCCGCCAAACCAGCAGTTATCTCCCACCGTGATAGGCAATGCTCGCTCATACCAAGCATTTCTCTCCTCGGCGTCTAAAGGATGCTGAACGGTATATGCCTTAAACTGAGGGCCCACAAAACTATGAGCACCAAAAGTGATAGGCGCACAATCCATCAGGTATGCACCGTGGTTGATAAAGCTATGTGGGCCAATCTTGATATTGAAGCCATAGTCAACATTAAAAGGAGAAACTGCTGCACTTCCCTCTCCTAGTTCACCGAGAAGTTCAGTCAAAATCTGACGGCACTTCTCTTTATCACTTGGGCGGGTCTGATTGAACTCCCAGGCAAGATCCTTAGCGCGCCAAAAAGCTGCGCTTTGTTCTGCGTCAGCTTCACCACTACACCACTCACCAGCGCTCATGCGCTCAAGCTTTGATTTCTTATTTTCTGACTTTGCGGTGGTCTGCTTTGGATCAATATCGTACATGACTAACTCCTTGTGTCTCTTTATGTAATGGCAAGAAGTGTAATAAAAGAAGAGCCCCTGACGAGGCTCTTCTCGGCTAGTTTAAAGTTCTTGTAACCAACTACATTGCATCAAAAACATTTACCCACTTAAGCAGGAACTCTGTTTCTTTTACACGACCGCGTGCAAGCTCTGCTGCAGCAATAATGCCAAGCCAATCGTTTACATACTGACGTGTGCAGCCCTGCTTGGTGCAATAAAGATTGATGTACTTCTCGGCAAGCTCCTCATCACCATGAAGAAGCAGGTGCAGGTAAGTTGTAGCGCAGTCTGCAGCGCCATTACCTTGTGTTGCATGGGCCCAGTCAAGAATTACAGGAGCGCCATCTTCGGCGAGAATAACATTGGACGGGACAAAGTCACCGTGACAGACCTTAGTGTGAGGCTTCATGCCGTCAAGCTTAAGCAGAAGCTCATACCTTGTAGCCTCATCAAGAATGTCTGGAATACTATTAATCATTCGGGTGAACTTATCTTTTTGGCGAGTCAGAAGTGGCGCCTTATGAGCGTGGATGGCCAGCTCAATATCAACAAACTTATTGAGGTACTCATCCTCTTTTTCTGGATGCTCCTCAATCAGCTGCCTAATTGTTTTGCCTTCAACTTTTCTGGTTGAAACAGCCCAGCAATTACCAACCTTACTGATCTCTACAAGAGAAGGAACGTTGATGCCGGCCTGTTCAGCACGAGTGAGGTTTAAAGCCTCATTCATAATATCAGCAGAAGGTTTGCTTCCGCTGAACACCTTAACGACTGTGTCTCCGTTGTCGTACACAACTTTGTTATTACGCTCGACAATTACCTTTTTATCAGCTTTGAGCTCCATAACAACCTCCAATAAGGTACTCATGCAGATATTCACTATCCACCTAGTAGTATTGTCGTTCTTCTCTTACACTCCATGGCGAGAAGAACGCTCTTATTGGTTAAACGGTTGGCAAATTCGGTGAACGTAAACATCCCCAGTTAAAACAAGGAATCGTCCTTCTGACAAAGATCCCCCGCTTTTTATAAAAGCGGGGGATCTGCATACTAAGTATATGTGTGTTGCTTACTGCTCTTTACGAGTGCGAGCATATGCTCCAACACCAACAAAGCCAGCGCCGACCGTTGCAAACGCAACCATAGCTACTACGCTTGCGTCACCAGTATCAGGCGTGCGGTGCTTACGCTTCTTACCAGGCTTCTCTGGAGTTGGAGTTGGGGTAACTGGAGTCTCGGCGTTTGTAATGGTAAAGCCATTAGCCATATCACCAGTGATCTCAGAAGTGTAACCCTCAACAGCGTCCTCAGAAACGGTGTAAGCAATGACGTGATTATCTGCTGCGTAAAGATTTACACCAACAAATGAACCGGTCCAATTGTTTGCCTCAGAAAGGACAAGGGTCTGACCAGTGTCAACACCATCAGCAAGCAGGTGAACGGTTACAGAATCCTTCTTTGTACCATTCCAAACCTTGGTTACTG
>CAKAPG010000021.1 GCA_916715765.1 uncultured Atopobium sp. | reverse complement strand
ACGCCAATCTGACGCATATCAATGCGCTCGTGAAGCTCATGAGAAAGCTCACGAACAAGCTGCCTAAAGTCCACACGATCATCAGCCGAGAAGTAACACACGACCTTCTCGCCATCAAAAAGGTACTCGACGCCAATAGGCTTCATCTCAAGTTCTTCTTGAACAGCAAACTTCCTGAACACAGGAAGCGCAGCCTCGCCCTTAGCGGCAAGCTCTTCTGCGCGAGATAGGTCCTCTTCAGTTGCTACACGAACAACGTCTTTGAGCTCGGCTTTATTTGTTTTGTACTCAAACTCCTCCTGAGAAATCTCACGAGGGTCAGCAACAGCAAGACCAATCTCTAGACCGCGCTCGGTCTGACAGATAACGTGGTCACCTTCAAGAACGCCGGATTCCTTTGGATCAAACCAAAGGTCGCGCGCGGCGTATTCAAATTTCACCGGGACAACGGTGGGCATGTAAGTGCCTCCTTGATATGCAGCAGCATAACCTCAAGGGTCAGCTGGGGAGAAACAGAGCGATCCAGGTTGTATTGAGCCTCTTGCACCGCAGCAAGAGCCCCCAAAACACCCTGGGTATGAGTTTGAGATGCAACGCGGTCAATAATGCCTGCTGCATCCGTATTTACTATCTCTTCATCAACCGCTTCGCAACATAAAAGTACGTCGCGAAGAAGCGATTCCAGAATTGCCAACATTTCTATGATACCCGAACGCTCGCGCGCTGTGAGTTCTCGCTTATTTGCCGCCTCGACCTGCTTTAACGCAGCGCTGGTGAGAAAGTCTTCATTTTGAGCAAGCGCCTCTTCTTGGGCACGTCTTACGTCACCAAGAGGAATTTTTGCAGCTTCTATCAGCTCTTTTGCGGAAGTGAGTACATCCCACGAGTCATTTCTGAGCAGGTTGCCAAAAACATCAATGAGCTGTCTGCGAATGTTTTTGCGCGTAGAAGACTGCAAAAACTCCACAGCTCTACCAGGGGTTCCTGTTGCTGCAAGCGCAATACGGGCTTCCTGCTCTGTGGCGGAAATCTCTCGCATGATAGCGGCTTTAGCTGCAGCGTCAGTGAGCGTTCTAAACGCAACTACCTGACAGCGAGAAACAATGGTGGGAAGCACCGCAGAAGAAGAACGTGCAGACAGAATAAAGATGGTGTCTGCAGGTGGCTCTTCAATAGTTTTGAGCAGTGCATTTGCAGAATTTTCTCTGAGCAAATCAGCACGATCAATCAGATAAATCTTATGAGTTGAGCGCATGGGTGCTAGGCTAACATCGGCAATAAGCTGCCGAATCTGCTCTATGAGATAACCGTTTGCAGAGGCTGGAGTAAGTACGTGTACGTCAGGGTGAGTACCGCGAGAAATACGAATGCAGTCGTCACAAGCAGCATCGCCACCTTGAGCGCAAAGCACGCACTGCGCCAAAGCTTTAGCTGCAAGACCTTTACCCGAGCCAGGAGCTCCTACAAATAGATAGGCATGTCCAAGCTTGTGCTCATGAAGTGCGCGTGCAAGCAGATTTTGAACTTGAGGTTGATCCTGAAGACGTGTGAGTGCTTGAGGTACCGGATAATCGTTCTGAATAGTATGTGTGCTCTCTTGAGTCATAAACGCGTCACTCACCAAGCTCACAGATACCTGGGATAAGATCATCTAACAGACGGCGAGTACGTGCACGAACCTCATCAATGCTTCCATCTGCATCTACAGCTTTTACACGCTCTGACTCATTTTGCAGAAGTTGCTTATAACCAGCAAAAACACGCTGCTGGAAGGCAACACCTTCTGCTTCTAGTCTATCGGCGTCATTTTGCGTAGCACGCGCATGAGCAACTGTTGGTTCAAGCATAAAGACAAGGGTTCTATCAGGAGAAACCCCACAGCTTCCCAAACGATTTGCACGATGAACGAGGTCTGTATCAAGACCGCGACCAGCTGCTTGATAGGCAAAGGTGGAGTCATAGAAGCGATCACACAAGACAACTTTGCCCGCAGCTAGAGCTGGTCGGATAACCTCTCCTACCAGCTGAGCACGACTTGCTTCGTAGAGAAGCAACTCACACTCATCGCACATCATGCCGTTTTCTGGATTAAGTACCACGCCTCTAATCTGCTCAGAAATAGCAGTGCCACCGGGCTCGCGAACAAAGACCACATCAAAGCCAAGAGCTTCAAGATCTTCTCGCAGAAGAGAAGCTTGTGTTGACTTGCCACAGCCATCAACGCCTTCAAGCGTAATAAATAAGCCTTGTGATGTACGTGTGTTTTTGTTCATGCTTCCCTCCCTCTTAACTATCTCACGATACAAGCAGATTGTGTTTCTCGCCATGAATATTCTAAAGGTTTTGCGCATTTCCACATGAAAAGTGCTCAAAAATGGGTAAAAATACGTATGGAGCGGGCGTTGGAGAGGGACGCTCGTTCTTCCGAAAACGGTGCACCTCTCGATGCACCGTCATACGTTTACTTTTTTGCTGCCTTGGTGGATTTGGTGCTCTTAGTACTCTTACGAGCGCCTCTACGCGGGGCAGTTTTCTTTTCTTTACCAGGGCAATCGTAGTTTGGACAGAGCTTCCAAGGACCACGCTGGGTAGTAACAACCACCATAGGTGCGCCACAGTCTGGGCAGACCTCATCGGTCTTCTCGAGCTTTCCACGAGCTGGTAGAGGATAGCTTGTCTCGCACTCCTCGTAGTTAGTGCAGCGGATAAAACGCTTACCCGTGCGCTCGGACTTGTGAGCTACCAGGTCTCCGTGCTTGCCGTTAGCCTTGCAGGTTGGACACTCGCCCACAATAAGGTCTGGCTCTGCGTTTGTAGGGCACGCTGGATTGATGCAAGTCTCATACGCGCGCTGCCTAAACGGTTGCACCTTTACGCGAGGAGCACCGCACTCTGGACAGACGCCAGCCTCTCCCTCAAGCGGCTCTACGCGCCCCTGAGGCAGCGGATACGTAACATCGCAGTCTGGCCAACCCATGCAGCCTACAAAGCTTCCACGAGTCTTCAGAGAGCTCTTAGCAACCAAATCTTTGCCGCACTTAGGGCAGGTTCCCACCTTTGCATCAGCAGTAACGGCATCAGCAATGGCCTCAGACAGGTCTTCTTTATGATCAATGAGCGTATCAATCATGCCCGCAAGCAGCGCTCTTGAGTGCGTAACAACGCCATCACGCGTGTCTTTACCTTCAGCAACGCTTGTCATATCGGACTCAAGTTCTGCCGTCATATCAGGCGAGGTAATGTGTGGTGCAAACTGCGAAAGTGCATCAACAATTGCCATACCAAGCTGACTTGGCTCAACAGGATCATTCTTGAGATATTTACGCTGGTAGAGCGTATCAATAATGGAAGCACGCGTAGACTTTGTACCCAGACCGCGCTTCTCCATCTCTTGAATGAGCTTGCCCTGGCTATAGCGAGCAGGTGGCTCTGTCTGCTTAGCATCAAGCGACAAAGACTGAATGGAGACAATCTCTCCTTCGCCGACATCAGGAATCTGATCGTCTTTCTTAAGGCCAAAGGGATAAATCTCTCTAAAGCCTGGCTCGGCCAAGACTGTTCCATTTGCAACAAAAGGCTGACCTGCAACATCAAGCGTAATCTTGGTGCCACTCATAGTAGCTGGACCCATAAGGGTTGCAAGGAACCTTCGAGCAATCAGGTTATAGAGCTTCCAAGCTGCGGGCTGCAAAGCATCTGGATTTGCTGCCGCTGTTGGATAAATTGGTGGGTGGTCGGTAGACTCCTGCTTGCCGCGAGTGGCATGAAGCTTTGGCTGACCCAAAAGCTTTTTGCAGGTAGGAGCATACTGAGGAACCGCGGACAGCGTACGAACACAATCCTTCAAGTCAAGCGAACTTGGATAGACCGTGTTATCAACACGTGGGTATGAAATCAAGCCGTCCATATACAGAGACTCTGCCAAACGCATAGTTCTAGCTGGCGAGATACCCTCTGCAGCTGCAGCCGCCTGCAGCGACGTAGTGTTAAATGGAGCCGGTGGCTGCTGCTTTCTGCTACGAGACTCAATCTCGACAACCGTTGCCTGTGTTTGATCCTTAACAACTGCGTAAGCTGCATCTGCTTCTGCCTGATCCCAGAATCTTGCGGTCTGGTGAACCATCTTAAAGGTTGCTTCCGCATCATCTTCAGGGGCAGCAACGCCAGAAATGACCCAATAATCTTCTGGCTTAAATGCCAGGCGCTCACGCTCGCGTTCAACAACAAGTGCCAGCGTAGGAGTCTGAACACGACCAGCAGAGCGCGTATTACCCAAACCGCCAAAACGTGCGGTGGTCAGATAACGGGTTAGTACAGCACCCCAAATGAGGTCGATATACTGTCTGGACTCGCCTGCGGCAGCCAGGTTGTAATCAAGGTCTACCAGGTTATTGAAGGCGGTCTCAATCTCTGTCTTGGTAAAGGCAGAATAGCGTGCACGGAACACTGCCAGGTTAGGATTAACAGAGAGAACCTGAGCAAGCGCATCAGAACCAATAAGCTCACCTTCACGGTCAAAGTCTGTGCCGATGATGACTGACTCTGCCTTCTTAGCAAGATTCTTGAGTGCTCGAATAATCTCTTTTTCTGCAGGTTGTTTATCTACAGGGGCCCAAATCAAATAGGGCAAGCTAGGGATTTTCCAACCCTTAAGGTCAACGCCGTCTGCCATAAAAGGCTTGCGCTTAACCTTGTAAGGAGGACGCTCAAGACCATCTGGAACGTCTGCAGGAAGATGCTCCCCTTCTGCAGTTTCTCCGTACCAGCCCTCTTCCTTGTCAAACTTGAGAGCTAAAGGAAAATCGGGCTGCAGAATATGGCCGCGAAGACCAATGGCAACATGATCTTCTCCGCCACGTCTAAAACGATAAACAGGAGTGTTGTATACCTTGTCTGCCTCAGGCTTACCCGATTCAGACAGAAGGCGAGCAATCTGCTGCGCTGCGTCGTTTTTCTCGGTAACAACTAGAATCAAAGAACAACACTCTCCAAATTAAAAAGCGGAATTACTAGATTTTGTCCAGCTCATGCTGCTCATAGTCCTCGCGACTCCACTTAAGAGCAGCTTTGCCATCGCGGGCAATAATGACGTAACGAGCAACAGCCAGAGCAACTTCGTACAGCAAGATAAGAGCTGCAAACATCAAAATCATGGTGACAGGTGATGCATCAGGAGTGACAACTGCAGAGAGGATCATCAGTCCAACGTAAACGTAGCGCCACTGCTCACGCATATCCTTGTAAGGAACAAGGTGAAGAATAGCCAGGTAGAAGATAACCAGAGGAAGCTGGAACGCAACACCAAAACCAATCTCAAACATCATAATAATGTTGAGGTAATCGCTTGCCTCATTAATGGTTCCTGCAAATTCCTGCGACTGGCCAATCATCCAACCAATTGCGGTGTTCAAAATGATGAAGTAGCAGAACAGCATACCCAAGAAGAACAGGGTAATCATAGCGGCTACGGTAGGTACAACCCACTTGCGCTCTTTGGCGTTAAGCGCAGGCAAGAAGAACGCCATAATCTCCCAGATGATAATAGGTGTACAAATAATCACCGAGAAGAAGAAAGCCACCTTAAACCTGATACTAAAGCCGCCAAGGACCGAGATAACCGTAAGCTTGCCGTCGGTTAAAAACTCCCTGATAGGATCAATCAAAATCTCAATCAGTGCAGGTGTAGCAAAATAAATAATGATTGCGGTAACAAAAAGCGATACCACCACAATAGTCACACGACGACGGAGTTCTCCCAGGTGATCAAAAAGTGGCATACGAGCTGGAGTAATAGGCATTACACGCGAAAGCTGGACTTATGCGTCCTGGCTTTCTCCCTCCTCTCCAGCAACTTCTTCTTTCTTGTCTTCTGCCATGGAGCGAGAAGAACGTGCAGATCCAAGGTTATAGAGGTCTTTTGCAGATGGAGCGGCAGCAGGAGT
>CAKAPG010000020.1 GCA_916715765.1 uncultured Atopobium sp. | reverse complement strand
AACGTGCAGATCCAAGGTTATAGAGGTCTTTTGCAGATGGAGCGGCAGCAGGAGTTTCTTCTGCAGCCTGAGGAGCCACGTGCTCAGTTACCTCTGTAGAATCATCGGAGAAAGCAACAGAAGACGTAGCTTGTGGTGCGGCAGGAGCTTCTTCAGCAGAAGCGGTTTCTGGCTGCTCAGCCTCCTGGGTCTGCTCAGCTTGCTTACTCTGCTCAGCCGCCTCAGCAGCAGCCTTCTCAGCTGCCTCGCGCTCCTCCTTGAGGCGAGCACGACGCTCAGCAAAGGTCTCCTGATGGTCAGTATCCTCGCGGTCAGCATCAGATGCAGCATTTTTGAGCTGCTCGGAGCGCTTGGGTTTCTCGTGAAGTGCATCCGCTGCAGGATCAAGTAAGTCTGCACGGACAACTTTATTAAAGCCTTCTTGAGCGTTCTGGAACTGTCTAAGAGCACGACCAAGCGTGCGACCCATACCAGGTAATTTATCAGGACCAAATACTAAAAATGCAAAGAGCAAAATTAGTACGAGCTCTGTTTCTCCAATGCCAAACACAAGCAATACCTTTCTGGAACAAACATAAACAAGCTCTTTGAACCGTTTCTCAAAGAGCTTGCAAGTTACCAAACCTACTTGAGAACGTTAAGGTCTTTATCAACCCCAAGAAGCGTAAAGACACGCTCCACGTTTTTCTGAGGGTTTGCAACAACAAGCACAGAACCGCTCTCTTGTGCTCGATGTGCGGCACCCACTAAAACGCCAATGCCCGTCGAATCAATATAAGCTACCTCAGCAAAATCAGCTTCAACTTCTTTTGCTCCATCGGCGAGCGCAGTATCCAAAGCATCACGAAGCTCGGAGGCGTTTGATACGTCTACCTCGCCCTCAATGCGAATAATGGTCTTTGTATCTGTAATTTCAGAGCTTATCTCTAGTGCCATAACTCCTCCTTACTTGGTGTTATTTGAAGAGGTAGAGGTGTTTCCGTTTAATGCATCAAGAACTTTCTGTGCATTATCCCTCACACCGGCGCTATTATCGGAATCCTTTTCAATTGCCTTCTGCAGTGCCTCTTTTGCAAGATCTACTTGATCAGTAACACGATACATCATTCCCAAATTAAGCCAACCGTTAGCATAGTCTGGAGAGCGATCCGTTACTGCCTTAAGTGCCTCAACAGCACCTGTTTGATCTCCTGCGTAGAACTGTGCAATTGCCCTATCAACACGGACTTCATCAGAATCATTTGAAGCAAGATACGTATCGTACTCAGCAATTGCTTTGTTAATCAGCTGCAAAGACTGCTTCTGAACAGAGTCATCTTGAGAAGAACTCTTAAGCGCCATTCCCCAACCTAAATACGTACGAGCCAAATCAAGATGTGCTGGCAGATTATCTGGGTTGGACTGAATAGCAGACTCTTTTTCTTCTGCCTGTTTCTGATAGACCTGGTTAATGGCCTCAGGAGAATTCTGCTGAGTCTGATTATGCTTTTGCGAGTTAGAGAAAATGCTGGCAAGAGAAGGCAGCATCATAGAAATAGCAATAAAGAGCGAGAATACGCCAATAGCAATCTTCATACCTGTAGAAGGACCTGGCTTTTTAGGAGCCTCATCGGGCTTACGGTCCTTTGCCTTCTTTTTTGCTGTCTGGTTTGCCATGGCAACCAGTTCTTTTTCTGCCTTCTGTTCTGGTGTAAGTTCTGGCTTTGAAGTATTAGTTGGCATTCAACATCCAATCGCTTTTTCTAAACATAACTAATCAAGATACGGCAGAATGGGCCTACTTTCAAAGTAAATACCAAAGTTACACAAGCTATCCCCAGACACTTTGACCACGATCAACTTTTGCAAGTCGAGCACTTACCTGTTTAACAGCAACAATAAACACATCGAGCGCTGCATCAAGCTCTTCCAACGTTGGGTAACTTGGAGCAATTCTGATATTGGTATCAAAAGGATCCTTGCCGCATGGCCACGTAGCTCCTGCAGGTGTCATGGTAACGCCCAGTTCATTGGCGCGAGAAACAATTGCACGTGCAGAGCCAACAGGACCATCAAACGAGACAAAATAGCCGCCCTTAGGATGAGACCAGGTTGCAACGCCTAGATCTCCCAGACCCTCCTGCAGCTTGCGTTCAACCAATTCAAAACGTGGTCGAAGCAGCTCGGCATGCTTTTGCATATGGGCTTCAATACCTTGAGCATCTTTAAGGAAACGCACATGTGCCAGCTGCGAGATTTTCTCGGGAGAAACTCGAGCAACCTTGAAAGCGCTCTGGATTTCTTTACTGTCTGCAGGACTTGCAGCAACCCATGCCATACCTGAGCTTGGGAAGGTTACCTTTGCCGTTGAAGCAAAAGCAATTACCAGATTCTTTTGAGTACCACCTACAGCAACCTCTGAAAGTGCATCAAAGATATTTAAGAGCTGAGGAGCCTCAGATTCTGGTACAAAGGCGTGAATTGCGTAGGCGTTATCCCAGAAGATTCTAAAGTCAGGAGCCGCAGGTTTGAGGTTTGCAAAAGCACGAACTACCTCATCTGAATAGGTGATACCGGTAGGGTTTGCAAAACGTGGTACGCACCAAATTCCCTTAACAGAGCTGTCGTTTTCAACAAGCTCCTTGACCACGTCCATATTGGGGCCGTCTTCGGTCATAGGTACGGCAACGTTTTCAAGTCCGTAATGCTGTGTAATAGCAAAATGACGGTCATAGCCGGGAGCAGGGCACAGGAACTTGAGCGTAGTGCCCTGGGCCTTTGCAGCCGCCATCTGCTCTGCCCAAGAAGGCTGACCAGCAAGACCATGGGTTACGGCATGAGAAATAATGTCGTGCATAAGGTTAAGGCTTGAAGAGCCGTTTACGATGACTTGATCAGCAGGTACACCTGTGAGCTCTGCAGCGAAGGCTCGCGCAGAAGGAAGGCCCCAGGGGTCTCCGTAGTTGTCTGCAAAAGAACCGCCGTCAGTCAGGTCAGAAGTGGAGTCCAGCTCATCAAGCATAGGCTTAGACAGCGCCGTCTGCGCAGGGCTTGGCTTTCCGCGAGCCATATCAAGCTTGAGGTTTTTCTCGCCAAGTGCACGAGCTTCTTGTCCAATAAGCTCAAGGGCCTGGTTAAGCTCAGCGTCGCTCATCTTCTGATAAGCGTTTTGCTCAGAGGTTGATTTTGGCTGGAACAGCTCGCGAGAAACTAGCTCAAACATGACACTCCCCTTTTCGGTCTCTGCGTGATACAAAGTATAGGTGATTTAAAAATCAACGCGACAAGGAGAATCATGGCAAATTCTGCACAGCCTGGCATGCGCTCGGAGGCATATGGCGAGCTCCAGCACCTTGTTGACAACCTTTATAAGCGCAAACCTTCGGGCACGGTCACTAAGGTTGACGTGCTGATTCAAGCCGAAGTAGATGATCTTGAAGAAGATTTGCAAGAAGTCATTGAGCTGATTCCGTCGGGCACCTATGTCCGTGCTCGTCTCTGTGATCAGATTAACTCAATTGTTACGGCACATGGTTGGGGCTTTACCTACGGTACTGTTGAATAACTATAGTTTATTGATTTTATATAAGTGATAAAATTGCATATATACGGGGTCTTTTTCTAACAAGTTGGAGGCTCTTCATGTATAGCTCTTGGAAAGATTTTTTCATTAGCATCTTTAATAGAGGCATATTTTTTGATGCTTCTACTCCAATAGCTTATCTTATTAATAAGATAGTCAATATTTGTTTACTTCTTATATGGCTATTCACCATTGTCTTGATGTGTCTCTCTCCTGCAGGGCAAGAGGCCTCAATAGGCGGAGTGAACATTCTACGCGCCAGTTTTTTAATAACTTCTGCGTATTATTTTGTGGGGCTCTGCATTTTAATAGTCAAAGATAGAAAGAGTCGTACGTCTCATTAGGTCTATATTTTTACTCGCTGTCTTCCTTTATATTGCTGTTCTTTTGGCGCTTGTAAAACTCTGCAATATGCACAAAAAGTAGGCCCAAGATAGCTGAAGCAAATGATGCAGCAAGAACGGCTACTTTAGCTGCAAGAATCTCCCCTGCGTCTGGGAATGCAAGGTTAGAAATAAGAATTGACATGGTAAAGCCTAAGCCACCCATAAGACCAACGGCTGTAATCTGAATCCAATCAACCTTTGCAGGAAGTTTGCAGATTTTAACCTTTACCAACAGGAATGTCACAAGAATAATTCCCAATGGCTTTCCAAGAACAGCGCCAAAGAATACGCCGTGAGCAATGTTACTGCTAAGAAGAGCACCAAAATCTGCCCCCACCAACGTAATCTGCGCATTAACAAATGCAAAAATAGGCAGAACAACAAAGTTTACAAAGACAGAAATATAGTGCTCAACACGCTGAAGCGGTGGAGTTACGTGATGCATGACCTGTTCGATAGAGTTGGCGCCATGTGTAAAGTCATGCTGACCCAAAACGTGATGCTCATCGTCGTAGTGATCGTCAAGCTCACGAGCGCGTCTGGAAAGCCAGCTTCCCAGCTTGCTCAGGCGAACATCAGAGTGAGATGGCAAGAAAAAGGCAAGAAGAACGCCTGCAAGGGTTGCATGAATTCCCGAGTGGTACATGCAAACCCAGAGAACCAAACCAACAAGTAAATAAGGACCAGAAGAATAAATCTTTAAGCGATTCATTCCCCACAAAATAACAAGTACTCCAAGAGAAGCTGCTAACCAGGCAATATTTGGCGTGTGACCATAGAAAAGCGCAATGACCACAATAGCCAGGATATCGTCGGCAATAGCAAGTGTCTGGAAGAACACCTTAGTCTGCGGACTAATTCTGTTTCCTAAGAGCGACATAACACCCAGCGCAAAGGCAATATCGGTTGCAATTGGCGTTGCCCATCCATGAGGGGCAGTGCTTGCGTTAAGCGCCAGATAAATAAGGGCAGGAACTGCGACACCGCCGACAGCAGCAAGCATAGGAAGCATTGCCTGTCTTGGCTTTCTAAGCTGGCCAACAGTTACTTCATACTTAAGCTCAATACCCACCAGCAAGAAGAAGATTGCCATAAGGAAGTCATTCACAAAGGTTTCTAGAGCCATATGTGCATGAATCATTCCAAGCGAGAAACTCATTTGGACTTCAAGAATTTCTCGAACCACCTCATGAGCAGGTGAGTTGGCAACTACAAGTGCAATAAGAGCCGCAAGCACCATGACTGCTGCTGCAATAGTGCTGTTAGAGGTGATTTTCTTTAGAGAAGAGCGCTGACTAATTCTTCTTACAACTGCGGGCTCTCTATAAATACTAGACATTATCTGCCGTTCTCTCTTTATCTAAATGGTATTGACCGTTAGCTATGCAAGTTTTTCTCGATGTATATGCCTAGTGTACCGTCTACCTACCGTTGAGGGCAACTTGTCATATCTCAAGAAAACGGGGTATATCTCTATGTAAAATGTGGGTAATAGAAAGTCAACGTTTGGCTACTTGTAGCACGTATATATTTGGAGCGGATAATGGACACTAAGCGAATTGCCATCATCACAGACTCAGGAACTAATGTCCCACCTGATTTTGTTGCTGAGCACAATATTCGTATCACCCCACTTCGCATTAACTATTCTGACGGCTCTTCCTATGAGTCTGGTATTACCATCACGCCAGCTGAGCTTGTTGCTCGCTTTGAAGAAGAGGTTCCAAAGACTTCGCTTCCTTCTCCTGAGGGCATTAAGGCTGCCTTTGATGATGCAAAAGCAGCAGGGTACGAGGGTGCTGTCTATATTGCAATTTCCTCCGGACTTTCCGCTACCTGCGATACTGCTCGCATGATTGCAGAGTCCATTACAGACTTCCCTATTTATGTTGTTGATACCAAAAACATTGGTATTGCTTCTGGCCTTATTGTTATTGAGGCTCAACGTCTTATTGATCAGGGCCTTTCTCTTGACGAGATTGGTGCCAAACTTGATCAGGCATCTCTGAACACACGCGTATACTTCTCTGTTCCAAGCCTTGAATACCTGCGTAAGGGCGGCCGCATTTCTGAGGCAATTTATCGTATTGGCTCCATGCTTAATATCAAGCCAGTTCTTACCTGTGATGAGAACGGAAAGTACACCATTGCTAAGAAGACTCGCGGTTGGCAGAAATCTCTTGCGGGACAGATTGCGCTTGGATCAGCTTTTGCTCAGCAATTTGACCGCGTTCACGTGGGAATTTGTTGCTCCGCGCCTAATATCATTTACTCCGAAATGGAAGCCATGATTAAAGAGGCAATCCCTAATGTCACCGACTTTAGGTATGTTGAGGCTGGCTCGGACCTTGTTGTCCATACCGGACCAGGCCTTGTTGGCTATGCCGTATTTGGCTACTAAAAATTCGATACCCCATGCAACTAAGAACAGCCGCCCACTCAGGCGGCTGTTTTCTTGTAAAGAGTATGTGTGGCGAGAAGATCTTCTCGCCCTACGCGTCTGGGGTTAGAGCAATGGTTGATCCACGAAGAAGCCTGTGTCGTCAAGAAGATTAGAGCCGTCTGCTGCCTCAGTAGCCAGCTGATCGCAGCGCTCGTTAAGTGGATGACCTGCGTGGCCCTTGACCCACTTGAAGCTCACCTCATGGTCTTCCATAGCAGCAAGGAGGCGCTTCCAAAGGTCTACGTTTTTGACCGGCTCTTTTGATGCTGTCTTCCAGCCTTTTCTAATCCAACCCGAGACCCATTTTTGATTAAACGCGTCAACCACGTACTTGGAATCGGAATAGAGCTCTACCTGACAAGGACGCTTAAGGGCCTCAAGCGCAACAATAACACCAAGAAGCTCCATACGGTTATTTGTAGTGGTTTTATAACCCTGACTGAACTCTTTTGTATGCTGCTGACCAGAAGGGTCGGTATACAGAAGCACTGCCCCATAGCCACCAGGACCGGGGTTTCCTCGAGACGCACCGTCTGTATAGACCGTGACGTGCATGTATGAGGTTGCTGCCTCCATACCAAATCTCCTCTAGAACATGCGTTGAACGTGCCTACTTTGCCTCAGCCCAATTGGAACCATAGCTGACATCAGCAATGAGAGGAACACGCAGGGTAACAACGTCTTCCATGGTCTCTTTTACTAGTTTAGAGACTGTCTCAATCTCTGACTCAGGAACTTCCAAGTCAAGTTCGTCGTGAATCTGAAGAATTAGCTTTGATGCAAGACCCTCATCACGCAGGCGTTTCTCGACATTAATCATTGCAATTTTGATAATGTCTGCGGCACTTCCCTGCATAGGGTGATTCATAGCGGTGCGCTCGCCAAAGGCAATGAGCTGACGATTTGACTGGTTAAACTCTCTAATGTGGCGCTTACGGCCGTACATGGTAAGAGCGTAGCCACACTCGTGAGCGGTGCGGACGGAATCATCCAGATAGGCACGAACGCCAGGATATGCGTCAAAGTAGCGGTCAATCATCTCTTGTGCTTCCTTGCGGGAAATCTTCAGAGACGTTGCCAGACCAAAGGCCTGCTGACCATAGACAATACCAAAGTTAACTGCCTTAGCGCGACTGCGAAGTGCTGGGGTAACCTCTTCAACAGGTACACCAAAGACGCGTGCAGCTGTTGCTGCATGGAAGTCAGCACCAGAGTTAAATGCTGCTACCAGGTGCTCGTCAGCAGAGAGGTGCGCGAGCAGGCGAAGCTCAATCTGGGAGTAGTCGCAGGCGAGAAAAACGCTGCCCTCGGGAACGGTAAAGGCAGTGCGGACACGATGTCCCAGCTCAGAGCGGGTAGGAATGTTCTGCAGGTTTGGATCAGAGCTGGAAAGCCTACCTGTTGCAGCAACAGTCTGATTGAACGTGGTGTGGATGCGCTTATCGCCACGAATAAGCGAAGGAAGCGCATCGAGATAAGTTGACTTAATCTTGGCACGCTCACGATACTCAAGGACGTCAGCAACAATCTGGTACTCCTGCGCCAGGTCTCCAAGCACCTTTGCGTTGGTGGAGTAGAACCCGGTGCGCGTCTTTTTGAGACCATAGGTTGGAAGTTTAAGCACGTCAAACAGGATGTGTGAAAGCTGACTTGGAGAATCCAAGTTAAAATCTTCACCTGCGGTCTGGTGAATGCTTGCCACGCGCTGTGCAATATCTTCACCCAGCTCCAAAGACTGCTTAGCAAGCTCTTGAGGATCAACGTAGAGACCACGACGCTCCATTGCGGCAAGTACAGGCAATAGCTGCATCTCTAATGAAGTAAAGAGCTCCAAGGAACCATCATCTTCAAGCTTTTTAGTAAGCACAGGCACAAGAGCCCTAGCAGCTACAGCTCTTAGTGCTGCAGCAGGAATCTCATCTGTAGGCTCAGGAAGTTCAGAGCCAAAGTACAGCTCAACCAAGCCATTAATATCAAAACTTGAACGATCAGATTCAAGCAGATAGGCAGCAACACCCGTATCAAAGAGGCGATCGGAATCAATAGTCTCAATATCCAGTTTCTGTGGCTCAGACGAATCGACAGGGCTTACCTCGTGCAGCAGCGCCTTAACATCGTCTGCAGCAACACGGGCTTCTCGCAAAATACGCAAAAGTGCTGCAGTTGCGTTTTCTCCCTCAAATTTGAGGAGCGCCTTTTCCGTAGACACCCAAAGCGTACGAGAAAGACTAAAGAGTGCTCCAGCGTCCGCGGCTGAATCCTCAACAACACCAATCCACTCTT
>CAKAPG010000019.1 GCA_916715765.1 uncultured Atopobium sp. | reverse complement strand
AATACCGACCTCCTAATCGTTAGATTTTGGTCTAACTTTTGGGGGTCGGTACATATGCGGGCTTTTTGTTTAGGGTCGTGTTGTATAGAGAGCTTTAGTTTTCTGAAGAAGTTTGGGGCTCTGCGGGTTTCTTGCCAAGCTCGCTGATAAAGATAGCAACAAAGATAACAATGAAGCCCAGGAAAATTGTAGGGGTAATAACTTCGGCAAGGAAGATCACGCCAAAAACTGCTGCAAAAATACTGTCCAGAGAAATTATTAGTGAGGCCTGAACAGGAGTAACTGACTTCTGTGCGCGGTTCTGCAAAACACCAGTCAGTGCGGTTGCAATAAGAGTGATGTAGGCGAGGGCAACCCAGGCATTTATGGGCAGTGCCGCAAAATTGGGAACCGTTTCAAAGCAAAGCGCGTAGGCAAGGCAGGGAAGGGCGCTCACGCCAAGCTGCACCACCGTAAGTGTGATGATGTCGTATTTGTGAGCAAGCTCGGCAGTAAGCACAAAAACGAAGGCAAAAATAATGGCTGAGAGCAATGTCATCTGCTCGCCCAAGCCAAACGAGAACGAAAAATCAGTGCCCAGTGAGATAAGACCAATGCCAGCTACGCATAAAAAGGCTGCAAAGATACTGGTTCCATGAGGTTTTTTCTTTGCAATGAGCCAGTTTACAAACGGAATCATCGCGCAATAAATTGATGCAATAAAAGCAGCTTTACCTGCAGTGGTATAAGCAAGAGCTCCATTTTGGAACAGAAATCCTAGACCGTTAAGAACGCCTAAGAGCACGCCGTATTTGATATGTGTGACATTCAAGTGTTCTTTAAGTTTTTTTCTAAAGATGATGGCAACAATACCTACGGCAAAGACAAAACGTAAGGTCATAAGCCAAGCTGCCGAGATATAACTAATTGCATCTTTGATAACGACAAATGACCCGCCCCAGATAAGTGCGCAGATAAGAAGAGCAAACTTCCATACAAGCGTAGAAGAAGTATCTAGTGTGAGTCCGGAAGAGTTTCTAGTAGAAAGATCTGATGATGCCACGCGCTATCCATTCCCGTCGAAGGTAAAAGTTAAGGTATAGGTAGTGTTCTGAGAAAATCAAACGCGTGCAAGTATACGTGATTTTGCACTTGAAGGACCCCACAAGCAGCATAAAAATGAGATTAGAAGTATACTCACATCTGCAAGAAAAATAAGTGTGTGCGATTGTTTTTATGCAAGAAGATATTTCAAGGAGACTCGTATGTCCAACTACGTTCTGACCTGTTGCTCTACGGCCGATGTAAGTGAGAAGTACCTTCAGTCACGTGATGTGAAATACGTATATTTCAACTACGAGCTTGATGGTGTCCAGTGCAAGGATGACTTTGGTCGCACTAATGCACCAGCTGACCTCTATAAAAAGATGCTTGCAGGCGCTGAGTGCCGTACTTCACAGGTATCAATTGGTGAGTACATGGCCTTCTGGCGTCCTTTCCTTGAGGAGGGCAAAGACGTTCTTCATGTTTCGTTGAGTTCTGGCGTTTCTGGAACGTATGAGTCTGCTTGCCAGGCAAAGGTAGAAATTGAGCAGGAGTTTCCTGACAGAAAGATTGAGGTTGTTGACTCTCTGCAGGCATCTTCTGGCTATGGTTTGCTGGTAGACGGTCTTGCCGATAAGCGCGATGAGGGTCTGTCTTTTGACGAAGCAGTTGCATGGGCCAAAGAGGCTCGTCACCGTGTGTATGGCTGGTTCTTCTCAACAGATTTGACCTTCTTTGTTCGTGGTGGTCGCATTTCTAAGACAGCTGGCCTGCTTGGCGGCATGCTTAACATTTGTCCTGTTATGGATATCGAGGCCAACGGTTCTTTGGCCGTTAAAGAGAAGGCACGTGGCAAAAAGAAGGCAATTGCTCGCGTCGTTGAGATTATGACTCAAACCGCTGAGCAGGGAAATGCTTATGCGCGTAAAGTGTTTATCTCTAATTCCGAGTGCGCTTCTGATGCTCAGGCTGTTAAAGAGCTTATTCAAGAGAAGCTTCCTCAGACAGGCGATATCAACATCTTTACTATTGGTGCAACAATTGGCGTTCATACTGGCCCTGGAACTGTTGCAACGTTCTGGTGGGGAGAAGAGCCTCGCGCTTAAGATGTTGCTCGAGTAGGTAAGAAAGGTCTTTGGTCATGGTTAATTTTGAGTACGTTGTACCTACTCAGGTGGTTTTTGGAAAAGATACTCAGCTTCGTGCGGCAGAGCTTGTCTCTGCTCACGGAGGCAGCAAGGTGCTGGTGCATTTTGGTGGCAATCATGTGGTAAAGAGCGGCTTGCTTGACCAGATTCATCAGCTTTTAAGCGATGCTGGAATTGCGTATGTTGACTGTGGTGGAGTTGTTCCTAACCCTCGGTTAGAGCTTGCAGAAGAAGCTGTAGAGCTGGGCGAACGCGAGGGTGTTGACTTCATTTTGGCTATCGGCGGCGGATCTGTCATGGATTCTGCTAAGGCTATTGCATACGGCTTAGCCAATGATGTCTCTCTTGAAGACCTCTATTTGCATAAGGTCAGTGTTTCAAAGGCAGCTCCTATTGGCGTCATTTCTACTATTGCAGGAACTGGCTCTGAGACCTCGGATTCTTCCGTCATGAACATTACGCTGGCTGATGGTCGCGTTCTAAAGCGTTCTTATCACCATCAGAGCGGTCGTCCTTGCTTTGCGATCATGAATCCAGAGCTCACTTACTCTGTAAGCGCTTATCAGACGGCATCAACAGGCGCAGATATCATGATGCACACCATGGAGCGCTACTTTACGCTCGAGAAGGACGTGGCGCTCACTGACGAGCTGGCTGAGGGACTCTTGCGTACCGTAAAAGAAGCTGTTCTGGTTGCCGTCAAAGAGCCAGAGAACTACGCTGCACGAGCAGATTTGCTCTGGGCCTCGTCGCTTTCTCACTGCGGACTTACCGGAACTGGTCGCGTAAGCGATTTTGCCTCTCATGCCATTGAGCATGAGCTCAGCGCAAAGTATGACGTCGCTCATGGTGCTGGTCTTACGGCAATTTGGGCAAGTTGGGCCAAGTACGTTATGAGCCAAGATCCAGAGCGCTTTGCGCAGTTTGCCGTCAATGTTTTTGGAGTTCAAAACAACTTCCATAATCCAACAGCTACGGGTCTTGCAGGAATTGAGGCGTGGAATCAGTGGTGTCATGCAATTGGTATGCCAACCTCCCTTGCAGAGCTTGGAGTAGACCCTTCTGAAGAGGATATTCTTCAGATGGCTGAGGGCACTATTGACGCTCGCGGTGGAGATCATGCAGGCAACTTTATGCAGCTTAAAACAGCAGATGTTCAGCAGATTCTGAGGATGGCTTTAAAGTAAAGTTTCTCAAGGCAAATTTTGTTTCATTGCGGGTATTATTACTACATACGAAGTTACTGAGCCACTAAGCTCAAACATACGGAAGGAAGATTCATGAGCGGTTTTGTTAAGGCAGACAATGTTTTTGTAAACCAGAACGCAGCGAGCCGTAATGATGTCCTGCGTTTTATTGCTGACAAGGCACTGGAAGCTGGCGTAACTGACGATGCAGACGCTGTCTACAATGCTTTTTTGGCTCGCGAGGAAATGGGCGAGACCGGCATGACTGATGGTTTTGCAGTTCCTCACGCAAAAGATGCTGCTATTAAAGATGCAGCTGTCTTTGTCTTCAAGAACAGAACCCCTCTTGAGTGGCCTTCTTTTGACGAGAAGCCCGTTGATGTTGCTATTGCACTGCTTGTTCCAGATGGAGAGGCTGGCACTACTCACATCAAGCTTCTTTCTAAGACCGCTGTCCTTCTGATGAGAGATGAGTTTAAGTCTTTACTTCGTAGCTCTAATGATCAGGAAGCTATTGCTCAGGCTATTAACGAGGGCATTAGCGAGGAGTAGGGTTTCTCGCCAGATTATAGAGGGCTTAGCAGGTACTTCCTGTAACAGTCTAACTGGGTAAAATTTTGGACACTCAAGCACAAACTTGAGTGTCCTTTTTTGTATAAAAAGGCGTACACTTGTACTAGTTTTAGTCGAGAAGGGAGTCAGATGTTTACACCATGTACTGACAAGTGCGTTGCTGTCTTTTTTGCTGATGGTTGTGAAGAGATTGAGGGACTGAGCGTTGTTGATGTCCTGTATCGTGCGGGTATTCCCTGTGACAAAGTGTCTATCTCTGATTTCTTGAGCGTGACTTCTTCTCACCAGGTTACCTTTTTAACAGATAAGTTGCTCAGTCAGGTCTCGTTTGATGATTACAGCATGTTGGTGCTTCCTGGAGGTCTTCCTGGAACCACTAATCTTGAGGCTTGTGAGCCACTTATGCAGGCAGTTGATGCGTTTGCAGAAAATGGTCGTGCACTTGCTGCAATCTGTGCTGCTCCTTCAATTTATGCTAAGCGTGGATTGCTTGCGGGTAAGAAGGCTACGTCCAATCCAGGTTTCCAGCATTTTCTTTCAGAGAATGGCGCTAATCTTTCGCAAGATGCGGTTTGTGTTGATGGCTCTTTTATTACCAGTCAGGGTGCAGGAACCGCTCTTAAGTTTGGTCTTGAGATTGTTCGTTATCTTGTAGGTAATGACGTGGCAGAAAAAGTTTCTCAAGGCATTGTGCTTATCTAGGCCATGGCACCTTCTCAAAAACAGTACCTGGTTATTGATCTAAAGAGTTTCTACGCATCGGTTGAGTGTGTTGAGCGAGGCCTTGATCCCATGAAGGCCAAGCTTGTTGTGGCTGATCTTACCAGGACAGAAAAGACAATCTGTTTGGCTGTTTCACCGGCGCTTCGTGCGCTGGGTGTTCCTGGACGTTGCCGTGTTTTTGAGATTCCTAAAAACCTTACCTATGAGGTAGCTCCTCCTCGCATGGCTCTGTATGTGGAGCGCTCTGCAGATGTGTATTCGGTATATCTCAAATACATTGCACCAGAAGACATCCACGTTTACTCCATTGACGAGGCATTTATTGATGTAACACCGTACTTATCGCTTTATGGATGTACAGCAAGAGAGTTGGGCGAGAAAATCCGTGCAGATGTAGCAAAAACTACTGGCATTCCTGCTACCTGTGGTTTGGGTCCAAACTTGTATCTGGCAAAAATTGCGCTTGATATCACTGCAAAGCACAGCCCCGATTTCTTTGGTGAGCTTGATGAAGAGTCGTACAAGCTTAAACTCTGGAACCATAAGCCCTTAACTGATTTTTGGCATATTGGTGCAGGTATTCAAAAGCGACTTGCGGCAATGAATATTCACACCATGGGACAGCTTGCTACAGCTCCTACAGAGCCTTTGTATAAAGAATTTGGTGTTGATGCAGAAATCCTTATTGATCATGCATGGGGAATTGAGCCAACTACCATTGCGGATATTAAGGCCTACAAGTCTCAAAGTCATTCTGTCTCAACGGCGCAGGTCTTTGATCACAATAGAGATACAGAGGGCGCGCGTCTTATCTTTAAAGAGATGGTTGAGGCGTTGTCTTTAGAGCTTGTAACGCAAAAGCTGGTTTGCTCTTCTATTGGCATCTATATTGGCTACTCGGCAACAGAGAGCCAGATGGAAGAGCTGAGGCAGACGGGGGATTATAGGAGCTGGAGAAGACATATTCCCTCCAGCAGTGGCACTAGGAAGCTCTCTTATCCTACTAACTCTAGAGATGAGCTTATGGCAGAGGTTTTGTCTTTCTTTGACGAGCGCGTAATACCTTCAGAAAGTGTGCACCGCGTGGGTCTTACCTTCGGAAACACTCAAGAAGAAACGGGCTCAGGTATTCAGACTTCTCTTTTCCAGGACAACACTGTTTTAGAAAGAGAACGCCAGCGTCAAGATACTATCAATGCCATAAAGAAAAAGTTTGGTAAGAATTCTTTGCTCAAAGCTATGGACTTGCTCCCCGAAGCAACTGCACGACAGAGAAACGCTCAGATTGGAGGACATCGTAGTGGAGAAGAAACCAATGAGGCCTAAACAGGGTTTCTCGCCAGCAGAAGCTAGCGTAAAAGAGGATGCGTTTGCAGCGCAGATGCACTACGGACACCCTCGCATGTCGCGAGCAAACAGGGCAAAAATATTTATGCCTTTTGATGCTCTGAAAGGTTTACGAGAAGCCTTGGCAGAAAGAGAACAAGAAGCTCAAGACCATATAAAAGACTTTCATGACTTACCACACTGGTCATAGGTTTATACGATAAAATAGACAGGTCGTATAAAGAAATCGAGGAGGTTTCATGAACCCCAAAGCAAAGATTGCCATTCCAGCAATTGTGGCTCTCATTTTTATCATCATTGATTTTGTTGCACCTGTTCAGTATCTCAGCTATTTCCACACGGTATTTAACTTTGCAACTCGTCAGACAAATCCCATCTCTCTGATTCTTGCACGTATTACCTACATTATTTTCCTGTGCTATCTTTTTGCTGCGGTTTCAGGTCTTTTGAGGGGCTTCCGTCCTCGTCTTAGGTGGGGTCTTTCCATTCTCTCTGTAGTTGGTTTGACTTCCGCACTTACCGAGCTCTCTGTGATGATTTCTATCAGCCAGGCGGTAAACTTCACCACCCTTATTCTTAACATCATGATTGTGGGCTTCTTGTTCCTCACGGCTCTTCTTGCACTTCTCATTTGGGTTCGTGCTAAGAAAGAGTTTGACCAGCGTCAGGCTGATCTTGAGGAGGAAGAGGTTGTTGTTTCTCCAATGCCTCTTGCTACCGAGGGCGCAGAGGTTGCTCCTGTAGTTCCTGTAACTGCAGAGGCTGCAGCAGCACCTGAGGTACCAGCAGCTCCAGCAGCACCTGAGGCTCCTGCAGCACCAGAGGCTCCACAGGAGTAGTTGCTCACCCACTCTCTTCTTGTTTGGAGGAATTCTTACTTATAGGAGAACCGTATGTCTTTTGTTGAATTTAAAGAGGTAACAAAGACGTATACCATGGGCTCCGTCAAGGTACACGCTGTCCATGACATGAACTTCTCCATAGAAGAGGGCGAGCTTTGCGTAATTGTTGGCCCATCAGGTGCCGGTAAAACAACTGTCTTAAATATGCTCGGAGGTATGGATACCTGTACCTCCGGGTCTATTTATTTAGACGGAAAAGAAATTGGCGGGCTTTCAGAAAAAGAAAGAACGCTGTATCGCCGTCACGACATTGGCTTTGTTTTCCAGTTTTACAATCTTGTTCCTAATCTCACAGCAAAAGAAAACGTTGAGCTTGCTTCTCAGATTTGTCTTGACCCCATGCAGCCAGAAGAAGCGCTTTGCGCTGTTGGTCTTGAACATCGTATGGATAACTTCCCAGCTCAGCTCTCTGGAGGAGAGCAGCAGCGTGTTTCTATTGCTCGTGCGTTGGCAAAAAATCCACGTCTTTTGCTTTGCGATGAGCCAACAGGTGCGCTGGATTATAAAACAGGAAAGCAAATTCTTAAGCTCCTGCAAGATATGTGCAAAGAGCAGCATAAGACCGTGGCTATTGTCACGCATAACTTTGCGTTTACTCAAATTGCTAATAGGGTTATCCACGTTAAAGAAGGTCAGGCTCAATCGGTAGAAATTAATCAACACCCAGCTGACGCGCTTACTGTCGAGTGGTAGTTATGCCCCGCGCTCTTTTTACCGAGATTACTCGGACCATCAAAGGGTCTCTCGCCAGATTTCTTGCAATTGCAGGAATTGTTGCGTTGGGCTGCGGCTTCTTTGCGGGACTCAAAATGGCAAGCCCTGACATGCAAGAAGCGGCTCATACGTTTTACGAAAACCAGCACCTCTATGACCTTCGCGTCATCTCAACGCTTGGATTAAGCGAGAAGGACGTTTCCGCCCTGGCGTCAGTTGAGGGCGTTGAAGCGGTTATGCCTTCTCGTACGGTAGACGTTATGGCTACGCTGACGTCGTCGCAATCTACTGCTCGTGTGAGCTCTTTTAGACCCGGTGAGCTTAACCAGCCAATAGTAGTTGAAGGAAGACTTCCTCAAGGACCTTACGAGTGCGTGATGAGCGCAGATCCCAAGAAACGTGCGGATATCAGCCTTGGTCAACAGATTGAGTTACCAGATACTTCAAACGGTGTTCATTTAAAGGGCGGCTCGTACACAGTTGTTGGTTTTGTAAATGCGCCAACCTATCCGTATGTCAGCAATTTTGGCACCACATCGTTAGGCAATGGCATTGTGCAGCAATTTGTATATGTCACTGAAGATGCTTTTGCAGATGATGACCCTTATACCGAAGTGTATGTGACAGTTCAGGGTGCTACCAGGTATAAGAGCGGCTCATCGGCGTATCAGAGCGCTGTTGATAGCGTTGCAGAACGCATTACACAGATGAATCCGTCGCTTGCTGCTCTTCGTTTGCAAGAGCTCAAAGATGACGCTCAAACTCAGGTTGATGAGGCTCGTCAAAAGCTGGAGCAATCAAGGCAGGAAGCCGCAGATAAACTAGGGGATGCTCAAAAGAAGCTTGATGATGCGGAAGCGCAGATTTCCGCTCAACAGCAAAAACTGGCTGATGGCCAGCGTCAATATGATGCAGGACGTCAGCAGCTTACAGCTTCTCTCTACAGTGCTGAACGGCAATTTGCACAAGCGGAAGCTCAGATTACTGCCTCAGAGGCTCAGATAGCTCAGGGTACAGCTGAGCTCAGTGCAGGAGAGGCCCAGTATCAGGCTGGTCTTGCTGCCTATAATGCAGGACAAGCAACGTTTACACAGCAAAAGAGTGCGTTTGAAGCGGGTAGAGATGCGTATCTTGCGGGGCTTGCTGCGCAAGGCATCACCGCTTCAAGTCTTGAAGAAGCGCAGCAACGGCTCAGCGCTTTAGGTCTGGCAACTACGCAAGTGGACGCCCTTCTCGCCACACAAGCGCAGATTAGCGCTGCAGAGGCAGAGCTGGCTTCCCAGCAGCAGGCTTTAGCAGCCGCGCGAGAAGAGCTAGATCAGCGCACGGCTCAACTGCATGAGGCAGAGTCTCAGGTAGCTCAGGCGCGTCAGGATTTG
>CAKAPG010000018.1 GCA_916715765.1 uncultured Atopobium sp. | reverse complement strand
TTTTTCAAAACTTACCGACCACTTGCGCGTCATGCTGATACCACTGACCGATGTAGCTGAAACAAAATGCTCACGCGTGTGTCATTTGTTACAACTGCGATTACTACAGTGCACCTCTAACATGACCATGAGCTGCCTCGAGCTTAGCTTTAGCCTCGTCAACAGGCATCTTGGTCAGCAGCATGACAATAGCAAGCTTTGCATTACCATCAGCTTGCTCAAGCGCCTGAGCTGCTTCTTCGCGAGTACAACCCGTTACTGCCATGGTGATGTTCTGTGCACGAACTACCAGTTTCTTATTGGTCTGCTGCACGTCAACCATAAGATTCTGATACGCCTTGCCCACACCAACCATAGAACCGGTTGAAATCATGTTCAGAATCATCTTCTGAGCGGTACCAGACTTAAGGCGCGTGGAACCTGTAAGAACCTCAGGACCACAGGGAGGCTCAATAGCAAGCTCTGCCTCTTTGCCCACCTCAGAGCCCTTATTGCAGGCAATAGCAACGGTCCTGCAGCCCAACGAACGAGCATAGCGTAGGCCGCCGATAACGTAAGGTGTACGACCACTAGCTGCAATTCCAATAGCAATGTCGTTCTTGTTCAGACCAATCTTCTTGAACTCTTCTTCGCAAAGCTCAAGAGAATCTTCCGCGCCTTCAACTGCACGTACAAAGGCCTTCTCGCCACCGGCGATAAGACCAACAACCACGTCGGGAGAAACGCCAAAGGTAGGTGGGCACTCAACTGCGTCCAAAACGCCCAGGCGACCGGAAGTTCCCGCGCCAAAGTAGACGATTCTGCCACCAGCCTCAAGCGAGGAAACAGCCCACTCAATTGCCTGTGCTACCTGGGGAAGAACCTCTTTTACGCCAGCTACCACGTTGAGATCTTCCTGGTTCATAACGCTGACCAGCTCAAGTGGGGTCATCTGATCCAGGTCCATGGTGTTGGGGTTTCTTGTCTCGGTGACAAGCTTTGTTAAATCAATCACGTTTTCACCTTCTGTGTTGTGATTTTTACGCAATTACGTCGTTGGCTATACCGGGCAAATCTTGGTCAGATGAAAGCGTGGCAACACGCTCAGCCGAATCTAGCTTGCCAATATAGTTTGTCGAGAAACGCTTAACGCTCTTCTCGTAATTTCTATTTACATAGGCTGCAAAGAGCGCATCTACAACGTTGAGCTGGGCAATTCTTGAAGACATGGCGCCGCTTCTCATGATGTGCTCAGTTTCCGCAACTCCTAAAACGTAGTCGGAGCGGTGAATGAGCTCTGAATCAATGCCGCCGCGAGTGATGGAGACCACCTTGGCACCGTTTGCCTTTGCAATCCACGCACACTCAATGGCTTCTCGCGTAAGGCCTGAGTAGCTGACCACAATAGCAAGATCTTCTCGCCCCATGTTTTTAGCGTAGAGCATCTGAGAGTGGTAATCGTCGCTCAAATTGCAGTTGATGTTGAGACGCATAAGCTTGAGCTGCAAATCTCTTGCAACCAGAAGCGAAGCTCCCATGCCAAAGAGGCAGATGGAATGGGCCTGCATCATGAGTGAAACAACTGAGTCAACAACCTGAGCGTCAAGCAATTGCCTGGTAAGCTCCAGCGAAGAAATGTTCTTTGCCGTAACTTTTTCGATGATCACATCAGTGGTGTCACCTGCGATAACGCCGCCGACAGCAATATCGTTGCTTTTATTGCTTACTGCCAGCTCGTAAATGAGCGCCTGTTGGAACTCTTTATAGCCACCGCAGCCAAGCTTCTTGCAAAGCCTGACAACCGTTGATGCAGATGTATACGTTTGAGCTGCTAGTTTATGGATTGATTGACCAACTGCCGCCTCTGGATCCGACAGAATATAGTCGACAATATCGCGTTCAGCTGAACTAGCATTCTTGCGATACTCTTCCAGACGTAGACGAACACCTCTCACGCAATCACCTCCGGCCGTCCAGTTGACTAAAACGTTTGACTATATTGTTTCACGATGCCATAAAAATTTCATCTGTAAAGTAGACAGTACCGTAAACGGTAGTATTGCATGCGCAAGTGTAAGCGCGCTCTATGTGCGTTGCATGCGCGATTGCTCATGTTTTCCCAGCATAATGCGCAGACAATTGTCGCAAAAACTGAGCCTTGATTTGGGTACGTTACTATCACTTCATAAAAATTTTTACTAGTGAGTAGACATTTGACCACGTAAAACCTGATTAAAATATTTCATCTTTGCCTAAAAAATTCAAATTTAGATACCATTGACAGCTTTTTTGATACCACTCGCAGTACGTTAACGTACCCATTATTTCAACTTGAGCAAACTAGCTGCAATTTTGATGAAACGCACGTCATCATAAGCGCAAATTATCTCAGCCAATTGAGATAGCAGGTGTTTCACCTAAGGCAAAACCGAAGGAGACGATATGCGCACCAACGAAGATTTACACCAGAATCAAAACGCTCACTCTGAGCATTCATCCAACGCAGGCTCCCCTGCTGGACAGACCAGAAGACAATTCCTCAGCAGAAGTGCTCTTAGTCTAGCCGCTCTTGCAGGCTTTGGCCTTACTGCCTGCCAAACAAAAGGTGGCGCAACTGCTGCTAAGGGAACTGCAAAGAAGGTTGATTCCGTAGACGGAACCTTCCAGTACGAGAAGGTCTTCCCTGTTCTTAACGACAACGAGGCCTTTGACGACTCTCTTGTTACCAACCAGCTCAACAGCTTTGTTTGCTTTGCTGGTCAGGGCACCGTCTATGTAAAGAGCTCCGAGCCTCAGAGCTTTGCGCTCTTTGTAAACGGTCACCAGGTACCAACCGACAAGCTTGACGGTTCTTCCTGGAACCAGATTGACATCTCCGACGTAACCGTCAACGGCGATAACCGCCTGCAGGTCAGCACCGTCAAAGAGACTCAGGCTACCTTCGAGATCAAGATTGGCTACCCAACCCTTATTGACGGCACCAAAGACTACGCCGACAACGACAACTTCAAGCTGATTGACCAGATTATTAACGCAGAGATTGCTAACGGCTTTACCTCTGCTCAGCTGGTTATTACCAGGTACGGCAAGATTATCAAGAAGACCAACTACGGCAACGTCAATTCTTACAACAAAGACGGCTCTCGCATCAAAGACGGCAAGGCTGTAGACGACAACACCCTCTACGACCTGGCCTCTAATACCAAGATGTATGCCACTAACCTGGCAATCGAGAAGCTGGTTACCGACGGTCAGCTGGACGTCTCCAAGAAGGTCCAGGAGTACATTCCAGACTTCAAGGATCAGGAGGGCGATAAGATCCTGGGCAAGAATGACCTCACCGTTCGCGAGATCCTAGAGCACCAGGCTGGATTCCCACCAGATCCTCAGTATCACAACCGCAACTACAATCCAGAGAAGCCAGACGATCCACAGCCAAACGCAAACCAGAAGTTGTACTCCCAGAATCGCGACGAGATTCTGCAGAAGATTATCGAGACTCCTCTGCAGTACGTCCCAGGTACCAAGACTGCTTATTCCGACGTAGACTACATGCTTCTTGGTTTTATCATCGAGAAGATCACCAACAAGCGCCTTGACCAGTACGTTAAGGAAGCTCTCTATGAGCCACTGGGACTCAAGAACGTCACGTTCAACCCACTGGACAACGGCTTCAAGGCTGACGGAATCGCAGCTACCGAGCTTAACGGCAACACCCGCGACGGCCTGATTACCTTTGACAACATGCGTACCGACACCATTCAGGGTACGGTCCATGACGAGAAGGCCTACTACGCCATGGGTGGCATCTCTGGTCACGCTGGTCTGTTTGCAAACGCTTCCGACCTGGCCGTTCTTGTCCAGACCGTTATGAACCGTGGTGGCTACGGCAACACCATGCTCTTCAGCGAGGACGTTCACGACCAGTTCATCAAGCCAAAGGACACCAACGTTACCTACGGTTTGGGCTGGAGGCGTAAGGGTCACATTGGCTACCAGTGGGCCTTCTCGCCAATTGCAAACGCTGCAACCGTTGGTCACACCGGCTGGACCGGCACGCTTACCGTCATCGACGTCTACAACAACACCAGCTTGGTACTGCTTACTAACACTAAGAACTCGCCTGTCATTGACAACAAGGTCAATCCTAACGACTTTGTGGGCAACCACTTCCTGACCGGCGGCTACGGTGTTGTTTCTACGCTGGCATTTGATGGCCTTGACGACGCAAACGCCGAGGGCAACAATGCCAAGCTCATGGACATGGTCATTGCCAAGTACAAGCTCATTCAGGCCGAAGCAGATTATCAGACTGACCCCGATAAGGCTTCCCTGAAAGCACTGCTTGAAGTCTGTGACCAGAGAAAAGATTCCAAGGTTATCAAAGACTTCCAGGCAAGCGACTTGTACAAGACTATCTCGCAGTTTGTTGGTAAGTAAAGCTCGTGTAAACAAGCTGCGAAGCGGGAATAAACGCAGTACACGAACAAGGTACGATACACATCTTGTCTAGCAACGGCCCTCTCCTCCGTCTAGACACACCAAAGCCCGGATGCTATTGCGCGGCATCCGGGCTCTTTTTGTGAGTGCGCACGCGTGTGCTGGACTTACGAGTACGCGGGTTTCTCGCCGGGCACGCCATGCGAGCCTGAAAAGCGCATGAAGTCTGAGTAAATTTACTCAGACATGGCGAGAAAAACCGGCATAACCACTCAGACATGGTGCGCTTTTCCGGCAAATCATTCAGACTTGATGAGAAAATCAGGCTCCATTGAAGGGCACCTTGGGAACGCCTCAAAGCCCGCCTAAAAAGTGCAAAGAATCTGTATTTGAGGCACAGATTCTTTTACAAAATCAGGCAAATCCACAGAATCTTTGATGCTTTTAGGCAAAAGTTACAGATTCTTTGCAGAAATCAGGCGCACAAGCAACCTTATGCAGCGCGCCTTACAGTGCGGCGAGAAAATCCTCTGCTTGCTGAGCAATTGCCTCGTGAACCTCGGGCTCTGGCTCCCAAGTTCCCTCAGTCCAAGCGGTAACAGGAAGCGAGAAGCCATTGAACGGCTCAACCGGCTTGGTGCGCAGGGCCAGGAACTGCTGCTTTACCACGGCAAGCGATCCTGCAGTCTTGTTTTTGCCACCAACACCGCTTGCAGTGACAACCTTGCCAGCAATGGCAGTCTCGGACTTCTTCTCATAATCGGAGGTGAGCGGACGGCTCAGCCAATCCAGGATATTCTTGACAGTGCCAGGAATGCTGTAGTTGTACTCCGGGGTAAAGAGCCACACGCCGTCGGCAGCCATAACCGCGTCCCTGACCTTCTGGACACCTTCAGGAGCTGGGAATTCCTCGTCCTGGTTGAGCAGAGGGACATCCAAAACGTCAACGACCTCAATTTCCGCCTTGCCTTCGAGTGCCTTTGCCGCAACCTGGCTCAGCGTCTTATTGAACGAATTCTTACGGCCAGAACCGATGATAAATACAATTTTCTTCATGAGCAGACCTCTCCGTGAATGCTGCGTGGATATAAAAATCATGCACGAGCAAACTCGCCCGTACATGATTCGTGTACCCAAATGTTAGTTCTCTAGTCGTATTTAGCGGCGACCAGACGTATTTAACAGAATTCCAGGTTGCACGCAACAGAAGCCCAAGTCGTTCTTAACAAAAGGCCGAGAAATTCGTGCAGCTTTCAAGAGTTTTTACTACCTGTTCAAGACCCGCAAGGTCTTCCTGGGTAAATCGCGCCACGTTAGGGCTATCAATGTCTAGCACGCCAACTACCTGGTCATCCTTGAAGATAGGAACAACTACCTCGGAGTTGGATGCAGAGTCGCATGCGATGTGTCCAGGGAACTGGTGCACGTCCTCTACCAGCTGACTTATCTTTGTTTCCGCAGCCGTGCCACACACTCCCCGACCAAAGGGAATGCGCACGCAGGCAACTTTGCCCTGGAAGGGTCCCAGGCGCAGCTCGGGAGTGCTCACACCCGAACCCGTCACCGTAGCGGGATCTACCAGGTAGAAGCCCGCCCAGTTAATGTCGTCGAGCGCGTCCCACAAAAGAGCGGCGGCGTTGGACAACACTGGCAGCCAGTGAGCATCAACATCGGCAAGCGAGACGATCTGTTTTGCAAGTAAACCGTAGTCTGTCATGGTTACTTCTCTGGCAAAATCTCAATCCAGCAGCCATCAGGGTCTGCAATAAAGTAGAGGCCCATCTTTGGGTTCTCTTTAACGATGCAGCCCATCTCCTCGTGAAGCGCATGGAACGCGTCAAAATCGTCGACGCGGAACGCAATGTGCGTATCTTTTCCGCCGTTGTCGTAAGGCTCTACCCAACCGCGGTTCCACGTGAGCTCCAGCTCAAAGGGAGACCAATCGTTTACCAAAAACGTGTTAGTCCAAGAACCGTCCTCTGGTCCCTTAACGCGGTCAACACGGAATCCCAGAGCCTTCTTGTAGAACTCGACGGTTTTCTCGTTATCCAAAACGTGGGTGCAGCGGTGAACAAATCGTGCCTGCATAAATCCTCCTTTGATATCGAGAAACCCCGCTACTAGACGGGGTTTCTCGCCATGTGAACTACGCGCTGGTAGAGCGCTTGTGCGCGACCCGCGCTAGTTGAGCTCCTGCTCAAGCTGGTCGACAAGCTCGCCGAAGTACTTGAGTGCAGCGTTAACGGGGTCTGGGGTGGCCATGTCAACGCCAGCGCCGCGGAGCAGCTCGATTGGAGTCTTGGAGCAGCCGCCGGACAGATAGCCGATGTAGTCCTTGACCGCAGGCTCACCCTCGGAAAGGATGCGCTGCGACAGGGCAATAGCTGCCGAGAAACCAATGCAGTACTGGTAGACGTAGAAGTTGTAGTAGAAGTGAGGAATGCGCGACCACTCCAACTTGATCTCTTCGTCCAGCTCAATGCCAGGTCCAAAGTACTCTGCGCAAAGTTTGCCGTAGCGCTCGGAAAGAACCTCGGCGTTCAGAGCCACGCCTTCAGCGTTCATCTGGCTGATGTCACGCTCAAACTCGGCAAACATGCACTGGCGATAGATGGTGCCACGGAAGCCCTCAAGGAAGTGGTTAAGGATGTACGCGTGACGCGCAGGATCGGTCTCGTGCTCAAGCAGGTAGTGCGAGAGCAGCGCCTCGTTGCAGGTAGACGCAACCTCTGCAACAAAGATGGAGTAATCGGAGTAGGTAATCTCCTGATTGTGGGACGAGAAATACGTGTGCAGGGAGTGGCCCATCTCGTGAATAAGGGTGTAGACGTCGTCAAGGCCACCCTGGAAGTTGAGGAGCATAACGGGGTTCATGCCCTTACCACCTGCAGAATAAGCACCAGAGCGCTTACCTGGGGTTTCGTACACGTCAACCCAACGGCTCTCCAGGCCCTTTTTGACCAGGCTGACGTACTCCTCGCCCATAGGAGCCAGCGCCTTAACAATAAGGTCGCAAGCCTCCTCGTAGGTGAACTTCATGTCAACATCGTCAACAAGAGGAGTGTAGACGTCCCAGAAGTGCAGCTCATCCAAGCCCATGACGCGCTTGCGCAGGTCAACGTACTTGTAGAACGCTGGGAAGTTCTGGTGAACAGCGTCAATCAGATTGTTATAAACCTCAACAGGAATCTCGTTCTCTGCAAGAGCAGCCTCAAGGGAACTTGCATACTTTCTAGATGACGAGAAGAACTGCAGGTTCTTAACCTGGCTAGTCAGAATTGCAGCGGAGGTGTTACGGAACTCGCCAAAGCGGCTGTAAAGCTGCTTGAATGCAGACTCGCGCAGGACGCGGTCAGCATCCATCAACAGAGGAACAAATGAACCGCTGGTCAGCTTATGTGTCTTGCCCTCGGAATCAACTGCGTCATCGAAGGTAAGGTCTGCGTCATCAAACATGGAGAAGATGTTGGTTGGCTGAACAGCCAGCTCTTCTGCGCGTGCCAAAAGAGCCTCTTCCTCAGCAGAAAGGGTGTGCTCACGCTGGTTCAAGATCTTATTGAGCTTACGACGATAGAACTCAAGCGCTGGAACCTCTGCGTAGAACTTCTCGACAGATTCTGCTGGAATTGCAAGAAGCTCTGCAGCAAACCAAGAAGTTGCCTCGCTAACCTGCGTATATGCGCTAGTGGCGTTTGCAACGTATGCCTGATACTTGGCAACACGAGTATCCTCGTCGCTCTTGCGCTCAGCGTAGTTGATAATCTTGTAGAGCAGAAGAGTCATCTGATCCTCAAGCTGCAAAAACTCCAGAAGAGCCTGAGCTGAGTTGGAAATTCTGCCCTTAAATGCGAGCAGCTTTGGGCAGTAAGCCTTGAGCTCCTCGAGCCCAGCCTCAAATGCCTCATCACTAGGGAACATTGAGGACAGGTCCCACTTATATTTGCTGTCAATTTCTTCACGAGACTCGTATGCCATGAGCCTTCCTTTCTTGACCGGGTCAGTATTCACTGGTATTTAGTGTCCCACATACACGCTGACTTCATGCCGATAACAAGAAAAAATGAACCCATTTGATACAAATCATCAAACGAACGTGTTGCAATGCCTGAACTTCCCTGACGGCCTGCGACTATCCTATCTTCCACCCTTCCGCCTCGGCACGTGCCTCAACGAAGCGCCTGTACACACCTTCTTGCGCGAGAAGCTCCTCATGGGTCCCCCTCTGGACGACGGTACCATCCTCTACCACAAGGATCTGGTCGGCATGTTCGATAGTCGCAAGCCTGTGTGCTATGACCACCACGGTCTTCTCGCGCGTAAGTTCCGTAAGTGCCTGTTGGATAAGCTGTTCGTTCTCCGGATCGATTGAAGCCGTCGCCTCATCAAGCACCACGATAGGGGCGTCCTTGAGCAACGCCCGGGCAATCGAGATGCGCTGGCGCTCTCCCCCGGAAAGGCTTGCGCCTCCCTCGCCCACAATCGTGTCATAACCGTTGAGCAGGGCGCTGATAAAATCGTGACACCGTGCGCGTTTGGCAGCTTCGACCACCTGCTCATGCGTTGCGCCAGCAGTCCCAAACGCAATGTTGGCCTCCAGGGTGTCATTGAACAGGTAGACATCTTGGAACACCATCGAGAAATTCCTCAACAGGCTGTCCACTGTGAATTCACGGACGTCGTGGCCGCCGACACGCACCGCCCCACTATCGACGTCGTAGAAGCGCGCCATAAGGCTGAATATATTGCAGGAAAGCCGACCAGAGTCTCTAAGAGGGAAAGGGTTCAGAGTTCCCGGACCTCATCGCATACGGCGAGAA
>CAKAPG010000017.1 GCA_916715765.1 uncultured Atopobium sp. | reverse complement strand
TGGTTTCTTCTCGATAAATGCCAATGAGGTCAATGTTTACCGAGGTAGGAAACGTGACCTGCTGGCGGTCATCAAGATCAGAGAGTGAAGTCAGACGTGACTTGAGCCGAGCCGCCTTCTCAAAGTCCAGGTCAGCGGCGGCTTCTTGCATCTGGTCTTTGAGCTCAGAGACAATCCCGGAGCGATTTCCGCGGAGGAAGTTCTCTACCTGCCTGACGTTCTTTGCATAGGAAACGGTATCAATGGCTCCCACGCACACACCAGGACCTTTGCCTACGTGGTAGTCGAAACAGGGACGTCCCTTCTTTGCCAGCAGCAAGTTAGCAACAGCTGCGCCGTCAGGATCTTTTTCTAGCAGGCGTTTAGCACGCTTCCACTCTACGCACGTAGCGGAGCAGATAGGTACTACTTTTCTGAGTGTCTCGATAGTTTGACGCGCAGCGTATGAATCAGTGTAGGGACCAAAATAACGTGTCCCCTTCTTGTGTTTCTCGCGCGTGTACTTAATTGCTGGGAAGGTGTCTGACTCGGTAATGGCAATATAGGGATAGCTCTTATCGTCTTTAAAGTCTACGTTGAAGTACGGGCGATACTGAGCAATAAGATTGCGCTCCAGTACCAATGCCTCGTGCTCGTTTTCTACCACAATGTAGTCAAAACTGCGTACAACCTGCATCATCAGAGGAATCTTGGCACGGTCATCTTGAAGCGTAACGTACTGCCTCATGCGAGCACGCAGGTTTTTAGCTTTGCCTACATAGATAACCTTGCCAGATCCGTCTTTCCAGAGGTAACAACCTGGATTAGTAGGAACCTGATCAACCTGTTCTCTGATGGATACCAGGTCATCTGAGGGCTCAGAAGAAAATGACGGTGCAAGACCCGGTGCCCCCGAAGGTACGTAGTTAGGATCAAGGTTGTTCTGAGAGTTATCTTTGCCGCCTCTGGCACCGCTTTTGGCCATGCTATGACCTTACGCGAGAAACCAGTGAACGAAGCATGGCGGACTCTGGTGATTTGAAGAGGATTGCCAAGCCATAGGTAACCAAAACAGCTGGAATACCTGCAAAGATGCAATACAGCACGCCGTAAAGCGCTCGTCCATCTGGTACGCCAATAACGACGCGTAGACCCACCATAATCAGAAGTGCTGCCGCTGATCCTGCAAGGCCAAAAAGAATTGAGCGAACAAATGCGAACACCATGGACTTAAGTCCAATCTGACCAAGGTGCTTACGCAGGCTGATCAACATAATGGTATCGATAACCACATAGAAGATGGCAGAGGTAGTTGCTACAAACATCATGCCAAAGTGAGAAGTACCCACCAGTAGCACCAAAACCTGTACGACAGAGCCGAGTGTTGCCGAAATAGCATAGAGCGTCATACGACGCATAGCAGAACAGACTTTTTGCAGGTACATACCAATGCCATACAGAGGCAAAGCAAGCGACTGACCAATCAAGAATTGCTGGGTTAACAGCAGCTGATCTTCAGTGAACTTGCTTGCTCCAATAATAGAAACAAGGGGCATCGAGAAGATCATCAGATACATCATGAACGGCACGGTAAAGAAAAGAATCTGGTTAATACCGTGCTTAAAGTCTTTCTTGAACTGATCCATATTCTCTTTTGCCCAGCTATCAGACAGCTCAGTAAAAAGAGCTGTAGTAATAGGCACCGTCAAAATGGAATATGGCAGCGTGTACCAAAGGCGAGCGTACGCAGCAATCGAAGCGCCCGATGCAGAAACGCTGAGCTGCGAGCTTGTCTGAACCGACATAGTTACAAACGTGGCAACCACAACAATCAGAGCAGGCGCACCAATCTTAAGCGTCTCTTTAAGTGCAGGGTCTTTGAGGTTAATTCTCCACGAGAGCTTAATCCCCTTGCGCTTAAGTGACGGTACCTGAATCAGAACCTGAATCAGAACGCCCAGTGGATTTCCCAGTGCAAGAATAAGAAGACCCAGCTCAGGGTTAGTGTTAACCAAGAAAGCATACGCAAAGAACGAGGCTGTAGTCACAAAGTTATTAAAAATAGGAGCCGCGGCTGGCCAGAGGTAGTCTCTTTCTGCATTCAAAACACCAGAGAAAATGGTGGAGAAGCAGTACAGCATAACCTCAATAACAAAGAACCTAAAGAAGTACACTGCCAGCGTTGGGTCAAAATCAGCACCTGCCGAGAAGGACTGTGTATACACCACTTCTGCAGCAAAGAAGAAACCTAGAACAGCAACAAGTCCAGTTGCAACAACAACAATGGAAAGCAGGTTGGAGGTGTAGGCATTTGCCTCATCCTGTCCGACCTTCTTCTTAATAGAGAGATATACCGGCAAGAAAGCTGTAGTAAGCATTCCCGCACCAACAAGCTCATAGAGCTGGTCAGGAAGGGTGTTTGCAATGGAATAGCAGCTTGCAAGAACGGTTGCGCCCATAGCAAATGCCTGAGCCCAGGTTCTTAAGAAGCCCGTGATACGACTAATCAAAACAAGCACGCTCATCATAGAGGTAGAACGGCTTAGATCCTTCTGCTTAGAGGCGTCATCTTCATCGGCAGACACTTCTTCACTATAAGAGCTGTCTGAAACGGAGCTGTCCTCTTTAGCAAAAGCATCTTCTACTGCTAAGCCATTCTCCTCAGCAGCAACTTCTTCAAGCTTCTGGCTCACAATCTGCTCAAAGGCTTCATCCTCAATTGGTTGATGAAACGTCTCTGGAACAACAATGGTGTCCACTACAGGAGGCTCATCGAAGGTCTGATCAAGAGCCTTGCTCAGAGTTTCTTCAGACAGGGTTCCGTCAGAAGACTCTGCTGAAAGTCGCATATGTTTGGGCTGATATGTCACTAATGCACCTCGCGAACAATATCTGCAAACGTAGCCGATACAAATGAAGCTAAATCTTCTGGAGAAAGCGTCAAACTGAGTCCACGTTTTCCACCAGAGATATGAATGAGCTCAAAAAGCTGAGCAGTCTCGTCAATTATAGTGGGAAACTGTCTCTTCATACCAACGGGAGTGCAGCCGCCGCGAACATAGCCCGTTAAGCCCTCAAGCTCTTTAACAGGCAGCATGGAAAGGTTCTTTTGATCAGATGCCGCTGCAGCCTTTTTAAGATCAAGCTCCTGGTCTACAGGAATGCAGCACACTACATGCTCTCCGCTTGAAGAAACGCAGACAAGCGTTTTGAATGCAGCGTCTGGATCTTCTCCAAGCATCTCTGCAATATGAGTGCCCAACTCTCCAGAAGGAACGTCTTCGTCTACCTCATAAGATTGGAACTCGTAAGCAATATTGGCAGCATCAAGCTCCCTCATTGCATTTGTCTTTTGAACCTTTGCTGTTTTTCTCGCCATGTTATGCGCGCTTCTTCTGAGCTTTTTTCTCTGCAGCTAGACGTGCGTTATCGCGGTCAAGAATCTCTTTAAGGAACTTGCCTGTGTGGCTTTCTGGCGTTGCCGCAACCTTTTCTGGCGTACCAGAAACAACTACGGTTCCACCGCCATCGCCACCTTCTGGACCCATATCAATAATGCGGTCAGCCATCTTGATGACATCCAAGTTGTGCTCAATAACAAGCACGGTGTTGCCCGCATCAACAAGACGCTCAAGCACAACAATAAGCTGTCTGACGTCCTCAAAATGAAGACCAGTTGTTGGCTCATCCAGAATATAAAGAGTTTTACCAGTCTGCTGACGGTGAAGCTCTTTTGCAAGCTTGACGCGCTGTGCCTCGCCACCAGAGAGCGTGGTTGCTGGCTGACCAAGGTGAATGTAACCAAGACCAACATCGTGGAGGGTCTGCAGTTTGTTCTTAATGCGAGGAATATTTGCAAAGAACGCAAGCGCCTCATGAACCGTCATGTCAAGCACGTCAGAGACAGATTTGCCGTGGTAGAGAATCTCTAACGTCTCGCGGTTATAACGCTTACCGTGGCAGACCTCGCAAGGAACATAGACGTCAGGCAAGAAGTTCATCTCAATCTTGATCTGGCCGTCGCCCTTACAAGCCTCGCAGCGGCCTCCCTGGACGTTAAACGAGAAACGACCAGCTGAGTAACCACGAGCGCGAGACTCTGGAACTGAAGCGTACAGTGCACGCAGGTCATCCCAAAGACCAATATAGGTTGCTGGATTAGAACGAGGTGTTCTACCAATAGGGCTCTGGTCAATATCAATGACCTTGTCGATAAGATCGACGCCTTCGAGCTTTTTATACTCTCCTACCACACGCTTTGAGTGCTGAACTGCATTAGTAAGTGCGGGAGCAAGGGTATCGGTAACCAAAGAAGACTTACCTGAGCCAGAAACGCCCGTGACTACCGTCAACGTACCTAGCTCAATAGCGGCGGAAACATTCTTAAGGTTATTAGCGCTAGCTCCTGTAATCTTAATCTTTCCGCGGCCAGGCTTGCGGCGAGTCTCTGGAAGTCTAATCTGCTTCTTTCCTGTAAGGTAAGCACCCGTGATGGAATCAGGGTTCTTAATGATCTCTTCTGGAGTTCCAGCAGCAACAACATGACCACCAAGCTCACCAGCCCCGGGACCCATGTCAATGACGTAGTCGGCTGCACGAATGGTGTCTTCATCGTGCTCAACAACAAGTACGGTATTACCGCGGTCTCTAAGCTGCTTAAGTGTCTCGATAAGACGGTTGTTGTCTCTTTGGTGAAGGCCAATAGAAGGCTCGTCCAGAATGTAAAGGACGCCCATAAGGCCAGCACCAATCTGAGTTGCTAGGCGAATACGCTGGGCTTCTCCACCAGAAAGCGATGCTGCTGCACGAGAAAGCGTGAGATAGTCCAAGCCAACGTTTACCAAGAACTGCAGCCTTGCCACAATCTCTTTGACAATAGGACCTGCAATAACCTTCTGACGGTCAGTAATTGTCAGCTGCTTAAAGAACTCCAATGACTCCTTGCAAGAGAGTTCACAGACCTCCCAGATGTTCTTCTCGCCAACGGTAACAGAAAGAATCTCTGGCTTTAAGCGAGCTCCGTGGCAGGTTGTACAAGGCATCTCGCGAATGTACTTCTCAAGATGCGTCTTCATATTTTCTGAGGTGGTCTCTTGGTACTTGTCAAAAAGAATCTTTCTGACGCCAGAGAAGGTGGTGAACCAATGCGTATTGCGACCGTCGCGCGTCTTGTAGTCAACGCGAATCTTTGTAGAACCAAGGCCGCCGAGAAGGGCATCTTGCACCTTCTTGGGTAGCTTATTCCAAGGTGTTGTATCAGATACGTCAAAATGCTTGCAGACTGCAGACAAAATCTGAGGATAGTAATTGGAGTGTCCAAAGAGGCTTCCAAAAACGCCCTCTGATACGGACAGTTTTGGATCAGCAATGAGTGCCGCAGCATCAATAATTTTGCGAGTTCCTAGGCCATCACAGTCAGGACAGGCGCCGTAAGGAGCGTTGAACGAGAAATCGCGAGGCTGCAGGTCATCCATAGAGTGGCCGTGAATAGGGCAAGCAAGCGCCAGCGAGTACTGCAAGAGCTCTTCTGGCATAGACTCTGGATTGGATTTATCGGCCAGGAGCAATATGCCTACCTTGCCCTGGGCAAGCTTAGTTGCCTGCTCAACGCCTTCAACAATGCGGCCCAAAGAATCAGGACGGATGACAATACGGTCAACGACAACCTCAATATCGTGCTTGAGCGTTTTACCAAGCGTGATCTCTTCATCAAGTTCACGGACAACGCCGTCAACACGAACGCGAGAAAATCCTTCTTTTCGTAGATCTTCAAAGAGCTTGACGTACTCACCCTTACGACCCAAAACAACAGGAGCCAGGACATAGGCTCTACGCCCCTGACCAGCCTCGAGGATTTTATCGGCAACCTGATCTGTTGTCTGGCGCTCAATAACGCGACCGCACTCAGGGCAGTGAGGAGTACCCATGCGAGCATACAAAAGACGCAGATAATCATAGATTTCTGTAACAGTACCTACGGTTGAGCGAGGATTTCTAGAGGTTGTCTTCTGGTCAATAGACACAGCCGGAGAAAGACCGTCAATAGAGTCAAGGTCTGGCTTGTCCATCTGTCCCAAGAACTGACGGGCATAGCTGGACAAGGACTCAACGTAGCGGCGCTGTCCCTCTGCGTAAATTGTGTCAAATGCAAGGCTCGATTTACCCGAGCCAGAAAGTCCCGTAATAACTACCAGCTGATCACGAGGGATATCAATGTCAATATCTTGCAGGTTGTGCTCTCGTGCGCCACGGATAGCAATTTTGCTTGAAGCCATAGTTCCTCACATAACCAGTTTGACGTGCACGTTTCTTTTTACGCGTCTACTGTCAAACAATAGAAAACAACATCAGTACACAGATGCAATTTGTGCGTACTGATGTTCTAGTATACCCAAGATAGCGGCGCCAAAACACGGCAAGCGCGCTTCCCTATTTAATACGAACCTTCATCACAGCTTTTTTAAGCTTTGAGCCAGATTTCTCCAGCGTACAGCCTGGTTTGTGGGCATCTGATGGAGGTGTCACCAGAAAATCACCTGCGTGCAGGGTAACCCACGTCTCTTCCCCAGGATTGGTATAAGCGCCAAAATCAGCATCAGCATTAAACTCATCCTTAAGAACACACTGCTCAAGAGGGGCAACAGCGATGCTTTCGGTACCAGAAATAACTACGTGAATATCGGCGTAAATCTTATGAGCCTCATAGTCCTTCTCGCCAGGAAGAGCTGGCTCAAACTCCATGACGTTCACAAAAACATTATTTCCGTCAATTTCTGTCTTGCCTAAAGGCAGCTCGTCCAGATTGTGTGTTGCCAAAAACTCCGCAGCACAAGCCATATATTTCTGACCAAAGTCATTCTCAGATAAATGTTTAATTGACGAGAAAATCATGTGAACCTCCTACGTTCAGCTAAAGTGCGCCGAAAAGATTATAGCTATCTCGTTTGCCATAAAGTTCTATGGGTAGAATTAAGTAGTTACTGCATACAACTGCTACATAAGGAGAGACATGGCAGACGTAGATATTGATCGTGAGGCGCTTCGTAAAGAGATTGACGCTGCACTTCACGGCAAAAAGAAAGAGCCACAGCCACCAGCGGGTTTTGAGCTTAATCAGCACTCAAGCGTGAAGCACGTTATTGGCGTTGTTTCTGGTAAGGGTGGCGTTGGCAAATCTTTTGTCACCGGCATTCTTGCAACTAACCTTGCTCGCGCAGGTAAGCGTGTTGGTATTCTTGACGGCGATATTACCGGACCTTCAATTCCTCGCATGTTTGGCATCTCTGATGAGCGTTCTTACGGCGTTGAAGAGCAGCTTATTCCTATCGAGGACGCAAACGGTATCAAGATTATGAGCGCTAACCTGGTGCTTCAAAACGAGACCGATCCTGTTCTCTGGAGAGGCCCTGTTGTTGCTGGTGCTATCCAACAGTTCTACAGCCAGTGCAACTGGGGTGACCTTGATTACCTGCTCATCGACATGCCTCCAGGAACGGGCGATGTTGCACTGACCGTATTTCAGTCCCTTCCCGTTGAGGGTGTTGTAATTGTTTCTTCTCCACAAGATCTTGTTCAAATGGTTGTGGGTAAGGCAGTTCGCATGGCAGAAATGATGCATGTACCTGTGCTTGGTTTGATTGAGAACATGGCATACATCACCTGTCCTCACTGCGATGAGCACATTGAACCTTACGGTCCATCAAAGCTTGCCGAGACCGCAGCAACATTTAACCTCAAGCCTTTGGGACAGCTTCCTATGGATGCAATCTTTGCTCAGATTGCCGATAAAGGAACCTTTAGCACCGAGCTTCCTCAAGGTCTTGTCCCTGACGCAACACAGAGCGTTCTTGACCTGTAAGTCCTAGAAGCTGGTGCTTAAACAACACAAAAGGTAATTCTTACTATGGCTCAAACAACGCGCATTAAAGAACGACAAGCAGCACAAGCTCAGCGCATCAAGCAAGCTCAGGCGTTCATGGTGCCAGACAACATTGATGTAGCAATTTTAGGTGGCGGTGCAGCAGGGCTCTGCGCTGCCATCACTGCCGCTGAGGCTCTTGGCACAGGCAAGCGCGTTGTTGTCTTTGAAAAAGCACTGGAGAGCGGCAGAACTATCCTGGCAACAGGTGGCGGTCGTTGTAACTTTACCAATGCTAATCCGAGCTTTGAGAATTTCTCTCATCCAGAGTTTGTCCAGGCTGTTTGCAAAGATAAGGACACCTTCCTTGCAGACATTCTCTCTTTCTTTAGGTCCAGCGGTCTTGCTTGGGCAACAGAAGACGAAGGCAGAATGTACCCTCTTACCAGGCAGGCAAGCTCCATCCAATCATTGCTGCTCAAGCGAGCGCAAAAAGCAGGTGTCCAATTTGCCCTGGGACGAGAAGTCACATCGGTAAAGCCCCAGCACATTGGCTTCACCGTTACCTTCCAAGAATGCTTTGGTGGCGAGAAAACCTACAAGGTCCACGCTTCATCAGTAGTTCTAGCTACTGGTGGACTCACAACCACACAACTTGCTGAAAGCCTTCAGTTGCAGACCACCTCACTGCGACCGGGACTTTGTGCACTCACCTGCAAGCCTGAGCCCCCAACAAGCCTTGATGGAAAGCGCGTACGAGCACACGCAGCTCTTGTAAGAGACGGCGCGGTGCTCAAACAGGAATCTGGAGAACTGCTTTTTAGGTCATTTGGACTCTCGGGTATCATGATTTTCAACTTGTCTCGCACAGCCCTGCCTGGCGACGTGCTTGAGATTGATCTTCTCCCCCAGCTTACGGAAGAGGAAGTTGCGGCAGCTGTGGCAGCTCACACCACTGACGGTCTTCTCGACCCACAGATTGCTGCCTACCTGGGCGTCAGCAATTCAGTTGAAGCCACGGTTGCCAAAGCTCACAAAATCACTTTTACCGTTACCGGTACATCCTCCAAAGTTGTTCCACAGGTCTGTATTGGTGGAATTTCCATCGATCAAGTGGACACAAACACCCTTGAAGCGCATGGCGTTCCTGGTCTGTTTATTGTGGGAGAAGCTCTTGATATTGACGCTCAATGTGGAGGCTTTAACCTCTCGTGGGCATGGAAGAGCGGGATGGTTGCTGGTCTGGCTGCCGCAAAAAGCGCTGGTCAGAATTGTGAATCTTTGAAAGAGGACAACTAACATGCTGGAAGTATCAAACATTAAAGTTCATGTTGCGCCTCTTCGTAAGCATCCCGCTAAAGAATCAAAGGTGGGATTTGACGCACTCCTTCGTACTCTCCGAGTCTCTGCGGATGAAGTTACCTCCTATGAGCTGCATAAACGCTCAATTGATGCACGTAAAAGAAACGATATTGTTCTTATCCTCACCTACCACGTAAATCTTAAAGGTGGGTCTGCAGCGGAACAAAAACTTCTGAGCAAAATTCAAAGTAAACCTGCAGCAAAGCATATCAAGCTTGCAGAGCCAAATACTTTTGTGCTCCCCAAAGCAACGCAACCTGCTCCTTCAGAGAACCGTCCCGTTGTTGTAGGAGCTGGATGTGCAGGCCTGTTTTGTGCGCTGACGCTTGCCAAAGCTGGGCTTAATCCCCTGCTAATCGAACGCGGAGATGACGCAACGAGAAGAACTGCTGCAGTGGAGCATCACAACCAAACTGGTCAGCTAGATCTTGAGAGCAATATTCAGTTTGGCCTTGGAGGAGCTGGCACGTTTTCTGATGGAAAACTCAACACGGGCACCAAGAGTGCTTCTCATCGCTTTATTCTTGAGACTTTTGTTAAGGCGGGCGCACAGAAAAATATTTTGTGGGACGCAAAACCCCACGTAGGGAGTGATATTCTTCCCACCGTTGTGACCAACATTGTCAAAATGATCGAAGACGCTGGCGGAACCGTTGCGTTTAGGACAAAGCTCACCTCCCTAGAGCGTGCCTCAGATGGCTCTCTTTCTGCAATTCAGATTGAAAGAACCACTCCAGACGGTTCAGTTCAAACTGAAACCATACAGACTCGCACGGTGATTCTTGCAACTGGACACTCAAGTAGAGACACGTATGTCATGCTCAAAGACAAGGGCATCTCTATGGAGAGGAAAACCTTTGCCATGGGCGTGCGAATTGAGCACCTTCAGCCCCAAATCAACAAATCACTCTATGGCCCTGAAGCAACCAACCCTGTACTAGGAGCGGCACCCTACAAGCTTTCTGTTCACCTTCCCTCTGGTAGAAGTGCCTTCTCGTTCTGTATGTGTCCTGGTGGCTATGTTGTTTCTGCAGCTAGCGAGAAGGGCGGCGTAGTCACAAATGGCATGAGCCTGTCTGACCGCGCTGGACAAAACGCTAACTCTGGTCTCTTGGCCAACGTCTATCCAGACGATCTTCCAGAAGATGACGTACTTGCTGGAATTGAACTACAACGCAGCTGCGAGCAAGCGGCCTTTAAAGCGGGCGGCGGAGCTTATGTTGCCCCAGCTCAGCTTGTAGGCGACTTCCTAAGCAAGAAAGCTTCTACTGGACCTCGTTCGGTAAAACCAACCTACCCACGGGGCGTTACCTGGACCTCACTTGAAGACTGTCTACCACCCTACGTCTTACAAACCTTGCGAGAAGCCCTTCCGGTAATGGACAAAAAGCTTCATGGCTTTGCTCATCCCGATGCTGTTCTTACAGGCGTTGAAACAAGATCAAGCTCTCCTGTAAGAATTACCCGCGATGAAACAGGACAAAGTATTAACACTCCAGGTGTATGGCCTGTAGGTGAAGGTGCTGGCTACGCCGGCGGCATTATGAGCGCTGCAGCTGATGGCATTAGGATGGCCGAGCTTATAGTTGAGCACTACAACAGGGCTTAATGTTTGCCTCTGTAACGCCTACGAGTTGCGTGGGCGCTGCCCTTTCTAGCACCAGTTTTAAGCCTCTTGATAACATCATCTGAGGTAGTGCCTTCAAGCTGGCTTCTAATGGCAACAATCTGATCTCTGAGTTCTGCTGCATGCTCATAATCCATAGATGCAGATGCTTCTGCCATCTCTGCTTCCATACCAGAAAGCATTGCTTCAACCTCTGTACGAGGAAGATTTTGCAATTCTTCAGCAAGCAATTCTGCAGGCATTTCAAGAATTGATTCTTGCTGTTCTTCAAGCGAATCTTCATCATCAGAAGCGGTATAGAACTCTCCGTTTTTGCGCTTACGCTTATCAACGTTTTCTGAAGCTTCAGCAATAAAGCCTGCAATATCTGTAATGGATTTCTTAACGGTCTTAGGTACAATACCGTGCTCTTTGTTAAAGGCTTCCTGAATTTCTCGGCGCCTTTTTGTCTCATCTATAGCAATACGCATAGAGTCAGTGATTTTATCGGCATACATAATGACCTGGCCAGAAGCGTTTCTTGCCGCTCTACCCATAGTCTGAATAAGAGACCTTCTGTTTCTTAAGAAGCCCTCTTTATCTGCATCAAGAATAGCTACAAGAGAAACCTCTGGAATATCAAGTCCTTCTCGTAAAAGGTTAATTCCAACCAGTACGTCAATCTTTCCCTGGCGCAAATCTCTAATGATTTCTACGCGGTCAAGCGTAGCGGTATCCGAGTGCATATAATTGACTTTAATGCCCTCATCTAGCAGGTGATCTGTAAGATCTTCTGCCATTCTTTTAGTGAGCGTAGTAACAAGAACGCGCTCTTTTTTTGCCACTCTCTCTTTGACCTCTGAAATAAGATCATCAATCTGACCTCTTACCGGTCTGACATCAATCTTTGGATCTAGGAGGCCAGTTGGACGAATAATCTGCTCAACCTGTTGTTGAGCAACCGTCTCTTCGTAGTCTCCAGGAGTTGCAGAGACGTAAATAAACTGTGGAATACGTCCCTCAAATTCGTCAAATCTGAGCGGCCTGTTATCAAGTGCAGAAGGAAGTCTAAATCCGTGATCTACCAACGTAACCTTACGAGACCTATCGCCCTCATACATACCTCTAATTTGAGGAACCGTAACGTGTGACTCATCGATAATGCAAATCATGTCTTTAGGGAAATAATCAATGAGCGTATAGGGAGGCTCACCTGG
>CAKAPG010000016.1 GCA_916715765.1 uncultured Atopobium sp. | reverse complement strand
TTCTCGCCGTATGCGATGAGGTCCGGGAACTCTGAACCCTTTCCCTCTTAGAGACAGATGTCTTACAAAACCGTTCTTTCCCAGCCATGCCGCGTTTACTTTCCCCTTTGTAATTTGTGTCGTTGCGCGTACGCAGACGTCGGCATACCTGGCCGAACTCGGCCAGCCTCTCCAATGGCTCGATGGAATAGCTACTGTTGAAACGGTGCTTGCGGCAGGACTTTGTATTGTTGTGCTTGTACGCCTACTTGCGTACGTGCGCAATCAGACTTTAGGGCGATAGATGCAAGTGGCTTGAGATGATGTTTTGACAAGAGTCATTGCCTAAAGGTGATAAGAATTTCAAGTATTTTATCGTCAGCTTTTTATTGTTTTTCGCATTTTGTGTTTGCAATATAGATTGATACTATCAAATCTATTGTGATAATACTACTTGCAATGATTGTTGTTGTAATCGTTATATTTGGGTTAAGTACGGCCATGTAAAGCATTGTTAGTGCACATACAGACGTAGAAATACCCATTACAAAACAGAGTTTTTTCTCGTCAATTGTTTTCTTTTCATCTTCAGTCATTGTGTTAAACCCAGCAATTGAAGCAGCACCATGACCGGATAAAAGTATGAGAGACCAAATGGCGAGAATTGCGGTTAGAGACCACAATATAACTGAAGATAACATCGCATTCACTCCAATCAGGAACGGATTGCTTGTTAATTGAATTATACGACCTCGAATTTAATTGGGTAATTGAATAATGCCAGTCCTTTCATCGTTATGTTCGTTAGCAACAACATAGATCTTTTACTGTCCATTACAGTACCCACTTGAATTATATTTAAGACTTACTCTTCCTTTTGTATACAAGTTTCAAATTTTGGATGGTATTTGAGAAAAAAAGGAGATTCTGAAGAAAGTTAATACTTATCGAATATGCTACCAATGATATAAAAGTCGAACTAACTATTTATCATTAAAACTCAACAGTAGATAATATTAAATTAAAGTTTACGCTCTTTAAAGAATTGAAGGGTAATTTGATGGATAACATAGAATTTTTCGAGCAAACTATCGAGACTGTAGAGAAAAGAGAATATCCATTTCTCTATAAACCTGAAGATCAGAATACTGCCGTTTATTATTCTGAGAAAAATGTAAGAAAGCTTCGCTCCAAATCTAATAAAAAAGTACCTATTTCTTTGGGAAAACGAACTGTTTTTACTGTAAGTAATACCGACTCATTTGATGCTGCAAAATTATTAAGTGAAAAGCAATCAAAGAATACATCTGTTCTTAAAAATATCTTGGTACTTAATTTTGCAAATCCATACACCCCAGGTGGTGGAGTATTAAATGGCGCTAATGCTCAAGAAGAAGACCTATGCAGAAGATCCACTCTTTATAAATCGTTAACATCTGAAGAAGCGTCTAAGTTTTATGAAGAGAATAAAAAGGGTAAAGAAAATATCTTTACTGATGCAGCTATTCTTAGCCCACATGTTGAAGTATTTAGAAATCCTAATGGAAGTTATTTGGATAAGCCACTAGAAGTAGCGGTTTTAACTATGGCTGCTCCTTATGCCCCTGGACTAGCGGGAGTAAAAAAAGAAGAAATATATGATGTATTCAAAACCAGAATCATGGGCATGCTTGATATTGCTATTAATGAGGGGTATGAAAATCTAGTTCTTGGTGCATGGGGATGCGGAGCATTTGGAAATGATGCTCAGTTAGTTTCCAGAGCATTTTTTGAAGTTTTTAAAGAGATTCGAGTACCATCAGCCGATGGATTATTTAAGGACCTAGAATGCGATTCTCTTTTTAGATATGTTTGTTTTGCTGTTTTAGATAAATCATATGATCAGTTCAATTATTTTTCTTTTAAGGATAGATTTGAACCGTTTAATACAAATCAAAATAGCGATAAATCATTAGAAGATAATGAGGATGTTATCTCTAGAGCCAATGAGGAAGAAGCCATAGATTCACTTCACAGAATGCGAATTAAATGCTTTGAGAAATTTGCTCCAGTTGTATCAGGCAAACACGTTGAGTATTATTCCGCTCGAACTGTTCCAGAGCACTTACTCAGGAAAGCAATTTCATTGTATGCGATTGGATATGACCAGGATGGATTTGTAGGACTTATTGACGACTCCATTTTAAGTGACGGATCTTCTGGTGCTTTGTTTACTCGTTCAAAAATGTACTTGTCTGACTTCCCTCATCCTCCCAAAAAAATCTGGTACGACGAAGTAGCCTCTATTGATTCAAGTGATAACAAGAAGCTTTCGTTGACAATGAAAGATGAAACAAGGATTACTTTTTCAAGTATTGGGTTCAACGAAGTTGGTTTAGCAGAACTTCTTAACGAGATGATCTGTCTTCGAAATGCTTATGTTGCATTTGATGCGAAAATTCCAGATCTCAAACAAAAGAACAATGACGTCATTTATTCAGGTATTGTTTGGGGAAATAGGAAAACTGTCGATAGAGTTGCGGGTGAAGAAGTTTTTCACGCAGCTCAGGGACATGGTTTTGCGGCTGAACAAGCAAATAATCAATATGACAATTGGCACGGCATAAAAGGAAAAGTTACTGGAGGCAACAACGCAAAAAATGGAGCAGACAGGCTTGTCTATGAAAAAGATGGAACCCCGATATCAATTCAAAGTAAGTATTACAAGACTGGAAGCGAATGTATTAGAGCATGTTTTGAAAATAATGAATTTAGATATTTTGATGGCCAAGGCAACCCTATGGTCATTGAAGTTCCTTCTGATAAGTATGCAGAAGCGATTACTGCAATGCGAAAGAGGATTCTTAATAATGAAGTTCCAGGTGTAAGAGATCCTGATTCTGCAACAGAGATTGTGAAACCTGGAAAATATACGTATAAACAGGCTGTAAACATTGCAAAAGCTGGAAACATAGAATCGCTTAAATATGATGCAAAAAATGGCGTAGTAGTTGCACAATCTGCCTTCGGAATAACTGCGCTAATTACTCTTGCGTTATCGCTTTGGTCTGGAGAAAGTTTTTCTATGGCTCTAAGGCGTGCAACGATAGATGGGCTGAAATTAGGCGGAATGACATTTATTGTATCTGTTGCTGCGAGCCAACTATCGAAGGCTGGCTTGAATTCGCTTATGGTTGGTAGTACTGAAGCTATTGCAAGGAAATTGGGATCTAAAGTCTCTGCAATAATTGCGAATGCATGTAGGCCTGGAAGGCAAATAGCTGGAGCAGCGGCCCAAAAAAGTGCTGCAAAAATTCTTAGAGGAAATGCTATTACCTCCGCTTTAACCATTACAGCAGTTTTTTCATTTAATGCAGTAGATATGTTTAGGAGACGTATTTCAGCTCAGCAGCTTTTTAAAAATTTAATATCTACTGGTGCAGGTCTGGCTGGTGGATTTGGCGGAATGGTGATTGGAGCGACTGCCGGTACCTTGATTGTTCCGGGGGTTGGCACCACAGTAGGTTCATTTATTGGGGCTGTAGCAGCTTCATGTGCTGTTGAGCAAGCGGTAAATGCTGTAGCAAATCATTTTGTTGAAGATGATGCTATTCAAATGACCGCAATATTGGAGAAACAATTTAATAAATTAGTTATAGAGCATTTACTTAATAAGGATGAAACTGAGAAACTTTTAGATGACATTTCAGTAAGACTTGACGGGAACACACTTAAAGAAATGTTTTCTAAAGAAGATCGTGAGAGATTTGCCGATGAGTTTATTGCACCAACTGTTATAAAAATTGAATCCAATAGAGAAAAGATAGCTTTACCTGAAGCTGGTGACATAATTACTGAAACAGAATTAATACTTACGGAAGTCATGGAAAACGAGAAAGAGAAGCAAGAATGAAAGGCGATTTGAATAAGCTAGATTTTGTCATTGAAGAATATGGTGCACCGCTTGGAATAACAATCGACGACAAGAATAGTAAAGATGCTATCGAAATTGTATTTCCAAAGAATATTAATGTGTTAAATGCAATTAGAGATATATTTAGTGAGACTGGAATTATTTTAAAAGAAGATTTGGACAAGAGTATTTATATAGCTGCTATCAAGGCAGGTATATTTGACGCAAATGAAGCAATAGTTATTGCACTTATAGATCAGCATAAGTGTTCGATAGCGGCGTATGCAAAAGAAGGTTTAATAAAACAGTCAACATCAAAAAGGGCAATTGAAAAAATCAAAAAGGCTTCTTGTAGATACACAAATCTAGAGATTTAGGATGTCTGATGTAAGTTGTGCAATATTGAATTAGCACAGCTGTTTATAAGTACTTTTATACAGAATCAATCTTGATATTTTTAAGGTTTTCAGGAGAACATTCAGATTGGAGGCGTCCATTACGAGTTTTGCTCTCTAAATCACAAGCTCTCTGAGCATCCGGCCATACGCTGCTGAATCGCTAGTCATGCGCTCGCAGTGATCATAACCTTGCCAGATAGTAAGCGTGGCATCGGGATAGACTTTGGGCAGAACCTTCCTTGCGCGTTTCAAGTCAAAGTCCTTCTCGCCATACGTGAAGATGCAGCGGCGTTGTACCTCGGGGCTAAGGGCGGGGAGGTCAACATTGCTGCAGTCGTGAATGATGTTCTGGATGCTTTGGTCGCTCATCGCAATAAAGTGCTCTGACATAGGTTTAGCTGCAATTTTTCCGTAAAGTTGTTCCATCTTTTGCACGGATAACTCGGGGTCTGCAATGGCTTTGCGGTGCTTGGCAAGGAACACTTTCTTGAGTACAAACTCAAGCGCGGAGGCAAGAAATCCTCCTGTCCAGAAGCTTGTTCCCTCAAAGAAGAGATGGTCAAAGACTAAATCGGGGAACTTGAGGAGCTCAGACAGAACCACTCCGCCTAAGGAGGCGCCAAAGCCCAAGGAGAGATGGGTTATGTCGTGCTCCAGCAGGCAGTCATGAATCTGCGCAGCTTCTTGAGAGGCTGAGACATATTCCGTTGCATCTTCTTCCCCGTGAGCGGCAAGATCTGGGACCAGATAACGCAGGTCGTCACCCATGTTGCTCACAAGAACAGTCTTCATTCCCTCTGCAGACGAGAGCATGGGATGAATTAGCAACACGGTAGGTGTGGTCTCAGCACAAGCGTCGGGCTCAATGAGGTGCATCTTCATGGCAGTTCTCCATCCATTGTTCACCTGCGATTATATCTCTGCTGGGCACACGGATTTGCTGTTTGTTCACCAAAGCTGACATTTTCCGCGAACGGTAGGGATGGAGACGTGAAGGTTTTGCTCGATTGACGATTTGTATCAAATGGGTTCATTTTTTCTTGTTATCAGCATGAAATCAGCGCGTATGTGGGACACTAAATAGCAGTGAATACTGACCCGGTCAAGAAAGGAAGGCTCATGGCATACGAGTCTCGCGAAGAAATTGACAGCAAATATAAGTGGGATCTGTCCTCAATGTTCCCTAGCGATGAGGCATTTGAGGCTGGGCTCGAGGAGCTTAAGGCTTACTGTCCAAAGCTGCTTGCGTTCAAGGGCAAGATTTCTACCTCTTCTCAGGCTCTTCTGGAGTTTCTGCAGCTTGAGGACCAGATGAACCTTCTGCTCTACAAGATTATCAACTACGCTGAGCGCAAGAGTGATGAGGATACCCGCGTAGCCAAGTACCAGGCATACGTCGCAAATGCTACCAGCGTATATACGCAGATTGGCGAGGCAACTTCTTGGTTTGCTGCAGAGCTTCTTGCAATTCCAGCAGAATCTGTCGAGAAGTTCTACGCAGAGGTTCCAGCGCTTGAGTTCTATCGTCGTAAGCTCAATAAGATCTTGAACCAGCGTGAGCACACCCTTTCTGCTGAGGAAGAGGCTCTTTTGGCACGCGCTGAAGAGCTTGCTGTTCAGCCAACCAACATCTTCTCCATGTTTGATGACGCGGACCTTACCTTCGATGACGCAGTTGACTCTGAGGGCAAGACCCATAAGCTAACCAGCGGTTCATTTGTTCCTCTGCTGATGGATGCCGACCGCGTCCTGCGTGAGTCCGCATTCAAACAGCTTTACAGCCGCTTTGGCGAGTTCCGTAACACCTCCGCTGCAATTCTGACCAGTCAGGTTAAGAACCTGCAGTTCTTCTCGTCATCTAGAAAATATGCAAGCTCCCTTGAGGCTGCTCTTGCAGAGAACGAGATTCCTGTTGAGGTCTACAACAACCTGATTGACGCCGTTCACCAGAATTTCCCAGCGTTTTACAAGTACGTTGACCTGCGCAAGCGTGTTATGGGCTTGGATGAGCTGCACTTCTGGGATGTCTACACTCCTCTTGTTGACGATGTTGACATGAAGTTCACCTACGAGGAGGCTTGCGACCTTATTGTTAAGGCTCTGGCACCTATGGGCGAGGAGTACGTTAACCTGGTCAAAAAGGGCCTGGAGAGCCGTTGGGTTGACGTGTATGAGACCCCAGGTAAGCGCTCCGGTGCTTATTCCGCAGGTGGCAAGGGTATGAACCCTGTTATGCTCCTCAACTTCCAGGGCGGCCTCGACGACGTTTACACTCTCATTCACGAGATGGGCCACTCCCTGCACACGTATTTCTCGTCCCACAACCAGGAGATTACCTACTCTGATTACTCTATCTTTGTTGCAGAGGTTGCATCTACCTGCAACGAGGCGCTGCTCTCGCACTACCTGCTTGAGCACGAGACCGATCCTGCCCGTCATGCGTACATCCTCAACCACTTCCTTGAGGGCTTCCGTGGCACCATTTATCGCCAGTGCATGTTTGCCGAGTTTGAGCGCGATATCAGCCAGATGAATGCTGACGGCGTGGCTCTGAACGCCGAGGTTCTCTCCGAGCGCTATGGCAAGCTTTGTGCAGAGTACTTTGGACCTGGCATTGAGCTGGACGAAGAGATTAAGCTGGAGTGGTCGCGCATCCCTCACTTCTACTACAACTTCTACGTCTACCAGTACTGCATTGGTTTCTCGGCAGCTATTGCCCTGTCGCAGCGCATCCTTTCCGAGGGCGAGCCTGCGGTCAAGGACTACATCGGCTACCTGTCCGGCGGCTGCTCCAAGACTCCAATCGAGCTGCTTCGCGGTGCTGGCGTTGACATGGCAACTCCAGACCCCGTTAACGCTGCGCTCAAGTACTTCGGCGAGCTTGTCGACCAGCTTGTGCAGGAGCTCAACTAAGCGCGACGGCTACGGGCGCGATCGGGTACGACCGCGCGGCCGGGCGCGTACAACAAAGGAGGATTTATGCAGGCACGATTTGTTCACCGCTGCACTCATGTTTTGGATAACGAGAAAACCGTCGAGTTTTACAAGAAGGCTCTGGGATTCCGTGTTGACCGCGTTAAGGGACCAGAGGACGGCTCTTGGACCAACACGTTTTTGGTAAACGACTGGTCTCCTTTTGAGCTGGAGCTCACGTGGAACCGCGGTTGGGTAGAGCCTTATGACAACGGCGGAAAAGACACGCACATTGCATTCCGTGTTGACGATTTTGATGCGTTCCATGCGCTTCACGAGGAGATGGGCTGCATCGTTAAAGAGAACCCAAAGATGGGTCTCTACTTTATCGCAGACCCTGATGGCTGCTGGATTGAGATTCTGCCAGAGAAGTAAACATGACTGATTACGGTTTGCTTGCAAAACAGATTGTCTCGCTTGCCGAGATTGATGCTCACTGGCTACCGGTGTTGTCCAACGCTGCAGCTCTTTTGTGGGACGCTCTGGACGACATCAACTGGGTAGGGTTCTACCTGGTAGATCCTGTCACGGTGTCGGGAGCGGAGCCGAGCACGGAGCCGGGTGCGGAGCCGGACGTAGCCCCGAGCGACCACGAGTCGCGCACTCCCGAGCTGCGCCTAGGACCGTTCCAGGGCAAAGTTGCCTGCGTGCGCATTCCTTTTGGACGGGGAGTGTGCGGCACGGCCGCGGTAACAAAGACAAGTCAGCTGGTAGAGGACGTGCATCAGTTCCCGGGACATATTGCATGCGATTCTGCATCCAACTCCGAGGTAGTTGTTCCTATCTTCAAGGGTGAGCAGGTAGTTGGCGTGCTGGACATTGATAGTCCAAGCGTGGCAAGGTTCACCCAGGAAGACCTCACCGGTCTTGAGCAGGTGGTAAAAGTGCTTGAGAGCTGTGCGAATTTCTCGGACTTCTGTTAAATACGACTACAGAACTAACATTTGGGTACACAAATCATGTACGGGCAGGTTTGCTCGTGCATGATTTTTATATTTACGTAGCACTCACGGAGAGGTCTGCTCATGAAGAAAATTGTATTTATCATCGGTTCTGGCCGTAAGAACTCGTTCAACAAGACGTTGAGCCAGGTTGCTGCAAAGGCACTCGAAGGCAAGGCAGAGATCGAGGTAGTTGACGTTTTGGACGTCCCTTTGCTCAACCAAGACGAAGAATTCCCAGCTCCTGAGGGTGTTCAGAAAGTCAGGGATGCTGTCATGGCTGCTGACGGCGTGTGGCTCTTTACCCCGGAGTACAACTACAGCATCCCCGGTACCGTTAAGAACATCCTGGACTGGCTGAGCCGTCCGCTCACTTCTGATTACGAGAAGAAATCTGAGACCGCCATTGCTGGCAAGGTTGTTACTGCAAGCGGCGTTGGCGGCCGAAACAAGACTGCAGGATCGCTTGCCGTGGTAAAACAGCAGTTCTTGGCTCTGCACACCAAGCCGGTTGAGCCGTTCAATGGTTTCTCGCTTCCTGTAACCGCCTGGACTGAGGGAACTTGGGAGCCAGAGCCCGAGGTTCACCAGGCAATTGCTCAGCAGGCAGAGGATTTTCTCGCCGCGTTGTAAGGTGCGTGTCTAGCGTACGAGCCCGACCTGCGCGCTCGTCCTGCTCGCAACCGCATGGCGCGTTCGCCCACATAGCGCGTCCGCAAGCTCGTGACCGCAATGCGCGCCTGATTTCTGCAAAGAATCTGTAATTCTTGCCTAAAAACGCAAAAGAAACTGTGGATTTGCCTGATTTCATCAAAGAATCTGTATCTCAAATACAGATTCTTTTTACTTTTCAGGCGCGTTTCAAACAAGCCTCAGTTGGGTCTTAAAACGCACAGGAAACTTCCTTCAGGGAGCCTGATTTTCTCGCCAAGTCTGAATGATTTGCCGGAAAAGCACGCCATGTCTGAGTGGTTATGCCGGTTTTTCTCGCCATGTCTGAGTAAATTTACTCAGACTTCATGCACTTTTCAGGCTCGCCAGGCGCACCTGGCGAGAAACCCACGCACCCGCGCGCTTGCATGGCGCACCTGGCGAGAAACCTGCGCACCCGCGCAGCTCGCGGGCCCAGCGTACGCACAAAAAGAGCCCGGATGCCGCGCAATAGCATCCGGGCTTTGGTGTGTCTAGACGGAGGAGAGGGCCGTTGCTAGACAAGATGTGTATCGTACCTTGTTCGTGTACTGCGTTTATTCCCGCTTCGCAGCTTGTTTACACGAGCTTTACTTACCAACAAACTGCGAGATAGTCTTGTACAAGTCGCTTGCCTGGAAGTCTTTGATAACCTTGGAATCTTTTCTCTGGTCACAGACTTCAAGCAGTGCTTTCAGGGAAGCCTTATCGGGGTCAGTCTGATAATCTGCTTCGGCCTGAATGAGCTTGTACTTGGCAATGACCATGTCCATGAGCTTGGCATTGTTGCCCTCGGCGTTTGCGTCGTCAAGGCCATCAAATGCCAGCGTAGAAACAACACCGTAGCCGCCGGTCAGGAAGTGGTTGCCCACAAAGTCGTTAGGATTGACCTTGTTGTCAATGACAGGCGAGTTCTTAGTGTTAGTAAGCAGTACCAAGCTGGTGTTGTTGTAGACGTCGATGACGGTAAGCGTGCCGGTCCAGCCGGTGTGACCAACGGTTGCAGCGTTTGCAATTGGCGAGAAGGCCCACTGGTAGCCAATGTGACCCTTACGCCTCCAGCCCAAACCGTAGGTAACGTTGGTGTCCTTTGGCTTGATGAACTGGTCGTGAACGTCCTCGCTGAAGAGCATGGTGTTGCCGTAGCCACCACGGTTCATAACGGTCTGGACAAGAACGGCCAGGTCGGAAGCGTTTGCAAACAGACCAGCGTGACCAGAGATGCCACCCATGGCGTAGTAGGCCTTCTCGTCATGGACCGTACCCTGAATGGTGTCGGTACGCATGTTGTCAAAGGTAATCAGGCCGTCGCGGGTGTTGCCGTTAAGCTCGGTAGCTGCGATTCCGTCAGCCTTGAAGCCGTTGTCCAGTGGGTTGAACGTGACGTTCTTGAGTCCCAGTGGCTCGTAGAGAGCTTCCTTAACGTACTGGTCAAGGCGCTTATTGGTGATCTTCTCGATGATAAAACCAAGAAGCATGTAGTCTACGTCGGAATAGGCAGTCTTGGTACCTGGGACGTACTGCAGAGGAGTCCCGATGATCTTCTGCAGAATCTCGTCGCGATTCTGAGAGTACAGCTTCTGGTTTGCGTTTGGCTGTGGATCGTCAGGCTTCTCTGGGTTGTAGTTGCGGTTGTGGTACTGAGGATCTGGTGGGAATCCAGCCTGGTGCTCAAGAATCTCGCGAACGGTAAGCTCGTTCTTACCCAGGATCTTATCGCCCTCCTGGTCCTTGAAGTCTGGAATGTACTCCTGAACCTTCTTGGAAACGTCCAGCTGACCGTCGGTAACCAGCTTCTCAATTGCCAGGTTAGTGGCATACATCTTTGTGTTAGAGGCCAGGTCATAGAGGGTGTTGTCGTCAACAGCCTTACCGTCTTTGATGCGAGAGCCGTCTTTGTTGTAAGAATTGACGTTTCCGTAGTTGGTCTTCTTGATAATCTTGCCGTACCTGGTAACAACCAGCTGGGCAGAGGTAAAGCCGTTGGCAATCTCTGCGTTGATGATCTGGTCAATCAGTTTGAAGTTGTCGTTGTCGGCGTAGTCTTTGGTGCCGTCAATAAGGGTTGGGTAGCCAATCTTGACCTCAAAGGTTGCCTGAGTCTCTTTAACAGTGCTGACCTGCAAGCGGTTATCGCCGTTGACGGTTACGTCAGAGATGTCAATCTGGTTCCAGGAAGAGCCGTCAAGTTTGTCGGTTGGAACCTGGTGACCGTTTACAAAGAATGCAAAGCTCTGAGGCTCGGAGCTCTTTACATAGACGGTGCCCTGACCAGCAAAACAAACAAAGCTGTTGAGCTGGTTGGTAACAAGTGAGTCGTCAAAGGCCTCGTTGTCGTTGAGAACAGGGAAGACCTTCTCGTACTGGAAGGTTCCGTCTACAGAGTCAACCTTCTTTGCGGTTCCCTTAGCAGCAGTTGCGCCACCCTTTGTCTGGCAGGCGGTAAGGCCAAGACCTGCTAGAGCGGCTAGACCAAGAGCACTTCTGCTCAGAAATTGCCTTCTGGTCTGTCCAGCAGGGGAGCCTGCGTTAGATGAGTGCTCAGAGTGAGCGTTTTGATTTTGGTGCAAATCTTCGTTGGTGCGCATATCGTCTCCTTCGGTTTTGCCTTAGGTGAAACACCTGCTATCTCAATTGGCTGAGATAATTTGCGCTTATGATGACGTGCGTTTCATCAAAATTGCAGCTAGTTTGCTCAAGTTGAAATAATGGGTACGTTAACGTACTGCGAGTGGTATCAAAAAAGCTGTCAATGGTATCTAAATTTGAATTTTTTAGGCAAAGATGAAATATTTTAATCAGGTTTTACGTGGTCAAATGTCTACTCACTAGTAAAAATTTTTATGAAGTGATAGTAACGTACCCAAATCAAGGCTCAGTTTTTGCGACAATTGTCTGCGCATTATGCTGGGAAAACATGAGCAATCGCGCATGCAACGCACATAGAGCGCGCTTACACTTGCGCATGCAATACTACCGTTTACGGTACTGTCTACTTTACAGATGAAATTTTTATGGCATCGTGAAACAATATAGTCAAACGTTTTAGTCAACTGGACGGCCGGAGGTGATTGCGTGAGAGGTGTTCGTCTACGTCTGGAAGAGTATCGCAAGAATGCTAGTTCAGCTGAACGCGATATTGTCGACTATATTCTGTCGGATCCAGAGGCGGCAGTTGGTCAATCAATCCATAAACTAGCAGCTCAAACGTATACATCTGCATCAACGGTTGTCAGGCTTTGCAAGAAGCTTGGCTGCGGTGGCTATAAAGAGTTCCAACAGGCGCTCATTTACGAGCTGGCAGTAAGCAATAAAAGCAACGATATTGCTGTCGGCGGCGTTATCGCAGGTGACACCACTGATGTGATCATCGAAAAAGTTACGGCAAAGAACATTTCTTCGCTGGAGCTTACCAGGCAATTGCTTGACGCTCAGGTTGTTGACTCAGTTGTTTCACTCATGATGCAGGCCCATTCCATCTGCCTCTTTGGCATGGGAGCTTCGCTTCTGGTTGCAAGAGATTTGCAGCTCAAGCTTATGCGTCTCAACATCAACTGCAATTTGAGCGACGATTACCACTCTCAGATGCTCTACGCTAAAAACATGGGGCGAGAAGATCTTGCTATTGTGGTCAGCTACTCAGGCCTTACGCGAGAAGCCATTGAGTGTGCGTGGATTGCAAAGGCAAACGGTGCCAAGGTGGTCTCCATCACTCGCGGCGGCATTGATTCAGAGCTCATTCACCGCTCCGACTACGTTTTAGGAGTTGCGGAAACTGAGCACATCATGAGAAGCGGCGCCATGTCTTCAAGAATTGCCCAGCTCAACGTTGTAGATGCGCTCTTTGCAGCCTATGTAAATAGAAATTACGAGAAGAGCGTTAAGCGTTTCTCGACAAACTATATTGGCAAGTTGGATTCAGCCGAGCATGTCAATACGCTTTCTTCTGATCAAGATTTGCCTGGTATAGCCAACGACGTCATTGCGTAATAGTGCGTAAAAATCACAACACAGAAGGTGGAAACGTGATTGATTTAACAAAACTTGTCACCGAAACAAGAAACCCCAACACCATGGACCTGGATCAGATGACACCGCTTGAGCTGGTCGGCGTTATGAACCAGGAAGACCTCAACGTGGTTGCTGGCGTCAAAGAGGTTCTTCCCCAGGTAGCACAGGCAGTTGAGTGGGCAGTTTCCTCGCTTGAAGCTGGCGGCAGAATCGTCTATTTTGGCGCTGGAACCTCAGGCCGTCTGGGTGTTTTAGACGCGGTTGAGTGTCCGCCTACTTTTGGCGTTTCTCCTGACGTGGTTGTTGGTCTTATCGCCGGTGGCGAGAAGGCCTTTGTACGTGCAGTTGAAGGCGCGGAAGATTCTCTTGAGCTTTGCGAAGAAGAGTTCAAGAAGATTGGTCTGAACAAGAACGACATTGCTATTGGAATTGCAGCTAGTGGTCGTACACCTTACGTTATCGGCGGCCTACGCTATGCTCGTTCGTTGGGCTGCAGGACCGTTGCTATTGCCTGCAATAAGGGCTCTGAGGTGGGCAAAGAGGCAGAGCTTGCTATTGAGCCTCCCTGTGGTCCTGAGGTTCTTACAGGTTCCACGCGCCTTAAGTCTGGTACCGCTCAGAAGATGATTCTGAACATGATTTCAACCGGTTCCATGGTTGGTGTGGGCAAGGCATATCAGAATCTTATGGTTGACGTGCAGCAAACCAATAAGAAGCTGGTAGTTCGTGCACAGAACATCACCATGGCAGCAACTGGTTGCACTCGCGAAGATGCAGCTCAGGCGCTTGAGCAGGCTGACGGTAATGCAAAACTTGCTATTGTCATGCTGCTTACTCAGATGCCTGTTGAAGAGGCAAAAGCTAAGCTCGAGGCAGCTCATGGTCATGTCAGAGGTGCACTGTAGTAATCGCAGTTGTAACAAATGACACGCGCGTGAGCATTTTGTTTCAGTTACATCGGTCAGTGGTATCAGCATGACGCGCAAGTGGTCGGTAAGTTTTGAAAAACGCTCAGTTTACCTGCAGTAACAGGGCGTTCAAATTAGGTCAAAACATGAAACAATGAACCACAGGTATGGATTGTTGTACCGCCAAGTTCATTTTTTATGTATTCTTGATAGGTATTTGTTGCAACATCGCAACGAGAGAAAGAAGGAAAGTATGGATTACACCAAGCTTTCAGAACAGATTCTTGCTGCCGTCGGTGGCAAAGAAAATGTTCAGAGCAACATGGTCTGCATGACCAGGCTCCGCATTAAGACCGCAGATCCTTCAAAGGTTGACTCCGAGGCCATCAAGGCTATCGACGGTGTCATGGGTCTGGTCGAGGATGCAGAGTATCTTGAGGTTGTTCTTGGTCCTGGCGTTGTCAACAAGGTCATTGTTGAGTTCTCCAAGCTTACCGGCGTAGCTGCTGGCGATGCATCTGAGGACGACGTTGTTTCCGCAGCTAAGGACAACAAGGCAGCTCAGAAGGCTAAGTACGAGAACAAGCCTGTTCAGCGCTTCCTCAAGAAGATTGCTAACATCTTTGTTCCACTGCTTCCTGGCATCATTTCTGCAGGTCTGATCAACGGTATCATCAACGTTATCAACTTCTCCACTGGTAAGGCTTATGCTAACGAGTGGTGGTTCGCAGCTATCTGGACCATGGGTTGGGCGCTTTTTGCTTACCTGCCAGTTCTTGCTGGCGAGAACGCTGCCAAGGAGTTTGGCGGTTCTCGCGTTCTTGGTGCTATGGCTGGTGCACTTTCCATTGCTAACGCTGGTATGCCTCTTCTTGCTTCCAAGACTGTTGACGGCGTTGCAACTCGTCTGGTTCACCTTCCATTCAGCCTCCCAACTGTTGCTTTCAAGGAGGGCGCATTTATCGTCGCTTCCTCTGACCTGTTCAACGCAGCAGCAGGCGGCATGATTGGTGCAATCATCTGCGCAATCTTCTTCGCATTCCTGGAGAAGAACCTGCACAAGGTTATGCCAAGCGTTCTCGACACCTTCCTGACTCCACTTTGCACCGTCATCATCGGTGTCATTGGTTCTGTCCTGATTCTTCAGCCTGCAGGCGCATGGCTCACTCAGGCAATCTTCTTTGTCCTTCAGTTCTTCTATGACAAGCTTGGCGTCTTTGGTGCTTACCTGCTTGGTTCTACCTTCCTGCCACTGGTTTCCGTTGGTCTTCACCAGGCACTTACCCCAATCCACGTTATGCTTAACAACCCAGAGGGCCCAACTCAGGGCATCAACTACCTGCTTCCTCTGCTGATGATGGCAGGCGGCGGCCAGGTTGGTGCTGGCCTTGCAATCCTCTTCAAGACCAAGAACAAGCGCGTCAAGAAGTACCTGACCGAGTCCATTCCAGTTGGTATGCTCGGTATCGGCGAGCCTCTTATGTACGCAGTTACCCTGCCTCTTGGTAAGCCATTCATCACCGCATGCCTTGGCTCCGGTATTGGCTCCGTAATTGCTTACCTCTTCCACCTTGGTACCGTTTCCCAGGGCGTCTCCGGCCTCTTTGGTCTGCTGATTGTCCAGCCTGGTAACCAGGTCTTCTACCTGCTTGCAATGCTTCTTGCTTACGCTGCAGGTTTCGCACTTACTTGGTTCTTCGGCGTTGACGAGGATCGTATTAACGACGTCTTCGGCGAGTAAAAACCACACGTTCTAGAAACGTTTATCCCTCTTCTTAGGTATCCTAGGAAGAGGGATTTTTCTTGCCCGGCGCCTCGCCTGGCTGTTCGTCGGTCTTCTCGCCTGGTGAGAAACCCGTCTTCTAGAAGCGTTTGCAATTTACTTGGAGGATCTATGCGCACCGGAATTTCACTGTATTTTGCCAGTGGATATGAAGCTAATGCTGAGGTTGTGGCAAAAGCGCAGGCAGCCGGATGCCACTACGCCTTTACTTCTCTCCAGATTCCCGAGGAAGAGGGAATTGATTATCGCACCGAGGCTCGTAAGCTCTTGGAACTTTGCCGGAAGGCGGAGATTAACCTCATTGCTGATGTTTCTCCTGCTACTCTTTCCAAACTTGGCGTTCAGAAGTTTGACGAGCTTGCGGAGCTGGGCATTACGTATGTGCGTCTTGACTTTGGGTTTGATGCGGCAGAGACCGTAGAGCTTTCTCGCAAGTTCCACGTGGTCTTTAACGCTTCGACCATCACCAAGGACGACATTTCCGCATGGCGAGCAGCTGGCGCCGACTTCACTCGTTTTGCCGCCTGCCACAATTACTATCCCAAGAGCTACACGGGCCTTTCGCTGGAGCGCGTTGCACAGATTAACGCACGCCTTTCGGCGCTTGGATTCCAGATTTTCTCGTTTGTTCCTGGTGAGGTTTTCCGCGGTCCTCTCTACGAGGGACTGCCAACTGTCGAGGAACACCGTGGGCTTTCGGGCGATGCACTTATTCAGGCGATGCTTGCTCTCTACGACGCTGATTCTGACGTGGTGCTTATTGGCGACCCAGATGTTACTGAGTCTACGTGGAAGCGCA
>CAKAPG010000015.1 GCA_916715765.1 uncultured Atopobium sp. | reverse complement strand
AAGATTTGCAAGAAGTCATTGAGCTGATTCCGTCGGGCACCTATGTCCGTGCTCGCCTCTGCGATCAGATTAACTCAATTGTTACGGCGCATGGTTGGGGCTTTACCTACGGCACGGTCGAGTAGTCTTAATCTTCCTTTATATTGTTCTGCCTTTGGTGCTTATAGAACTCTGCGAGGTGTACAAAGAATAGGCCCAAGATTGCAGAAGCAAACGATGCGGCGAGAACAGCTACCTTAGCTGCAAGAATCTCTCCTGCATCAGGGAATGCAAGATTAGAGATAAGAATTGACATGGTAAAGCCAAGGCCGCCCATAAGACCTACGGCAGTAATCTGAATCCAATCAACTTTTGCAGGAAGCTTGCAAATCTTACATTTGACCAGCAACAGCGTTACAAAAATAATTCCCAGTGGCTTTCCAAGAACAGCACCAAAGAAAACACCATGTGCAATAGAGCTGCTCAATAGAGCAACGAAATCTGCCCCCACCAACGTAATCTGTGCATTTACAAAGGCAAAAATAGGCAGAACAACAAAGTTTACGAATACAGAAATGTAGTGCTCAACACGCTGAAGCGGTGGAGTTACGTGGTGCATGACCTGCTCGATGGAGTTAGCGCCATGTGTAAAGTCATGCTGACCCAAAACGTGATGCTCGTCATCGTAGTGATCGTCAAGCTCACGAGCGCGTCTTGAAAGCCAGCTTCCCAGCTTGCTCAAGCGAACATCAGAGTGAGATGGCAAGAAAAAGGCAAGAAGAACGCCTGCAAGGGTTGCATGAATTCCCGAGTGGTACATGCAGACCCAGAGAACCAAACCAACAAGCAAATAAGGACCAGAAGAATAAATCTTTAGGCGATTCATTCCCCACAAAATAACAAGAACGCCAAGAGAAGCTGCTAACCAGGCAATATCTGGCGTGTGACCATAGAAAAGTGCAATGACCACAATAGCCAGGATATCATCAGCAATTGCAAGTGTTTGGAAAAAGACCTTTGTTTGCGGACTAATTCTGTTGCCCAACAGCGACATGACACCCAGCGCAAACGCAATATCGGTTGCAATTGGCGTTGCCCATCCATGAGGGGCAGTGCTTGCGTTAAGCGCCAGATAAATAAGGGCAGGAACTGCGACACCGCCGACAGCAGCAAGCATAGGAAGCATTGCCTGTCTTGGCTTTCTAAGCTGGCCAACAGTTACTTCATACTTAAGCTCAATACCCACCAGCAAGAAGAAGATTGCCATAAGGAAGTCATTCACAAAGGTTTCTAGAGCCATATGTGCATGAATCATTCCAAGCGAGAAACTCATTTGGACTTCAAGAATTTCTCGAACCACCTCATGAGCAGGTGAGTTGGCAACTACAAGTGCAATAAGAGCCGCAAGCACCATGACTGCTGCTGCAATAGTGCTGTTAGAGGTGATTTTCTTTAGAGAAGAGCGCTGACTAATTCTTCTTACAACTGCGGGCTCTCTATAAATACTAGACATTATCTGCCGTTCTCTCTTTATCTAAATGGTATTGACCGTTAGCTATGCAAGTTTTTCTCGATGTATATGCCTAGTGTACCGTCTACCTACCGTTGAGGGCAACTTGTCATATCTCAAGAAAACGGGGTATATCTCTATGTAAAATGTGGGTAATAGAAAGTCAACGTTTGGCTACTTGTAGCACGTATATATTTGGAGCGGATAATGGACACTAAGCGAATTGCCATCATCACAGACTCAGGAACTAATGTCCCACCTGATTTTGTTGCTGAGCACAATATTCGTATCACCCCACTTCGCATTAACTATTCTGACGGCTCTTCCTATGAGTCTGGTATTACCATCACGCCAGCTGAGCTTGTTGCTCGCTTTGAAGAAGAGGTTCCAAAGACTTCGCTTCCTTCTCCTGAGGGCATTAAGGCTGCCTTTGATGATGCAAAAGCAGCAGGGTACGAGGGTGCTGTCTATATTGCAATTTCCTCCGGACTTTCCGCTACCTGCGATACTGCTCGCATGATTGCAGAGTCCATTACAGACTTCCCTATTTATGTTGTTGATACCAAAAACATTGGTATTGCTTCTGGCCTTATTGTTATTGAGGCTCAACGTCTTATTGATCAGGGCCTTTCTCTTGACGAGATTGGTGCCAAACTTGATCAGGCATCTCTGAACACACGCGTATACTTCTCTGTTCCAAGCCTTGAATACCTGCGTAAGGGCGGCCGCATTTCTGAGGCAATTTATCGTATTGGCTCCATGCTTAATATCAAGCCAGTTCTTACCTGTGATGAGAACGGAAAGTACACCATTGCTAAGAAGACTCGCGGTTGGCAGAAATCTCTTGCGGGACAGATTGCGCTTGGATCAGCTTTTGCTCAGCAATTTGACCGCGTTCACGTGGGAATTTGTTGCTCCGCGCCTAATATCATTTACTCCGAAATGGAAGCCATGATTAAAGAGGCAATCCCTAATGTCACCGACTTTAGGTATGTCGAGGCTGGCTCGGACCTTCTTGTCCATACGGGACCAGGCCTTGTTGGCTATGCCGTATTTGGCTACTAAAAGTTAATCGCTTCATGCAACTAAGAACAGCCGTCTACTCAGGCGGCTGTTTTCTTGTAGAGAGTATGTACGGCGAGAAGATCTTCTCGCCCAAGCATGTGCGTTACAGCAATGGCTGATCCGCGAAGAAACCTTGGTCGTCAAGGAGATTGGAGCCGTCAGCTGCTTCAGTAGCCAGCTGATCGCAGCGCTCGTTAAGCGGATGACCTGCGTGGCCCTTGACCCACTTAAAACTTACCTCATGGTCTTCCATGGCGGAAAGTAAACGCTTCCAAAGGTCTACGTTTTTGACAGGCTCTTTAGAAGCCGTTTTCCAGCCTTTTCTAATCCATCCCGAGACCCATTTTTGATTAAACGCATCAACTACGTACTTTGAATCGGAATAGAGCTCAACCTGGCAGGGACGCTTAAGCGCTTCAAGTGCAACAATGACGCCGAGGAGCTCCATTCGGTTATTTGTAGTGGATTTATAACCCTGGCTGAACTCTTTTGTATGCTGCTGGCCGGAGGGATCGGTATATAGAAGCACGGCCCCGTAGCCACCAGGACCAGGGTTTCCTCGAGACGCACCGTCTGTATAGACTGTGACGTGCATATATGAGGTTGCAGCCTCCATACCAAATCTCCTCTAGAACGCGCCTCTTACGTGTTTACTTTGCCTCAGCCCAATTGGAGCCATAGCTGACATCAGCAATCAGAGGGACACGCAGGGTAACAACGTCTTCCATAGTTTCTTTTACTAGTTTAGAGACTGTCTCAATCTCTGACTCTGGAACTTCCAAGTCAAGTTCGTCGTGAATCTGAAGAATCAGCTTTGATGCAAGACCTTCATCACGCAGGCGTTTCTCGACATTAATCATTGCAATTTTGATAATATCGGCAGCACTTCCCTGCATAGGGTGATTCATAGCAGTGCGCTCGCCAAAGGCAATTAGCTGACGATTTGACTGGTTAAACTCTCTAATGTGGCGCTTACGGCCGTACATGGTAACCGCATAACCACACTCGTGAGCAGTGCGAACAGAGTCATCCAGATAGGCGCGAACGCCAGGATATGCGTCAAAGTAGCGGTCAATCATCTCTTGCGCTTCCTTGCGGGAAATCTTCAGAGACGTTGCCAAACCAAAGGCCTGCTGACCATAGACAATGCCAAAGTTAACTGCCTTAGCGCGACTACGAAGTGCTGGGGTGACCTCTTCAACAGGCACGCCAAAGACACGAGCGGCAGTTGCGGCGTGGAAATCGGCACCAGAGTTAAATGCTGCTACCAGGTGCTCATCGGCTGAAAGATGTGCCAGCAAGCGCAGCTCAATCTGGGAGTAGTCGCAGGCGAGAAAAACGCTGCCCTCGGGAACGGTAAAGGCAGTGCGGACACGATGTCCCAGCTCAGAGCGGGTAGGAATGTTCTGCAGGTTTGGATCAGAGCTGGAAAGCCTACCTGTTGCAGCAACAGTCTGATTGAACGTGGTGTGGATGCGCTTATCGCCACGAATAAGCGAAGGAAGCGCATCGAGATAAGTTGACTTAATCTTGGCACGCTCACGATACTCAAGGACGTCAGCAACAATCTGGTACTCCTGCGCCAGGTCTCCAAGCACCTTTGCGTTGGTGGAGTAGAACCCGGTGCGCGTCTTTTTGAGGCCATAAGTTGGAAGCTTGAGCACGTCAAACAGGATATGTGAAAGCTGGCTTGGAGAATCCAAGTTAAAATCCTCGCCTGCTGTCTGGTGAATACTTGCTACACGCTGTGCAATATCTTCACCCAGCTCCGAAGACTGCTTAGCAAGCTCTTGAGGATCAACGTAGAGACCACGACGTTCCATCGCGGCAAGTACAGGCAATAGCTGCATCTCTAGAGAAGTAAAGAGCTCCAAGGAACCGTCATCTTCAAGCTTTTTAGTGAGCACAGGCACAAGAGCCCTAGCAGCTACTGCTCTTAGTGCTACAGCAGGAATCTCGTCCGTTGGCTCAGGAAGCTCGGAGCCAAAGTACAGCTCAACCAAGCCGTTGATATCAAAGCTTGAACGATCAGACTCAAGCAGATACGCGGCAACACCCGTGTCAAAAAGTCGGTCAGAATCGATAGTTTCAATATCCATCTTCTGTGGCTCAGATGAATCAACAGGGCTTACCTCGTGTAGCAGCGCCTTGACATCGTCTGCAGCAACACGGGCTTCTCGCAAAATGCGCAAGAGCGCTGCGGTTGCATTTTCTCCCTCAAATTTAAGAAGTGCCTTTTCTGTAGACACCCAAAGTGTGCGAGAAAGGCTAAAGAGTGCTCCAGCGTCCGCGGCTGAATCCTCAACAACACCAATCCACTCTTGGTTCTCAAGAGCAGCAGTAAGCGCAGCAGATGCGTCTCCTGCCTGCAGAAACTCTGATGGAATAGGAAGTGCGGGTGTAGCTGAGGCAGTTTGTGCGACTGCGCCAGCAGCAGAGCCGCCAGCCATGCGCGCAAGCCTTGAGGTCATGCCGGTAAAGCCCAAAGCCGAGAAGGCCTTGACCACGTCATTTGGATCAAATGTTGGGAACTGAGCGTCTTCCAGGTTGATATTAAGCGGCGCATCGGTGCGAATAGTAGCAACCTTACGAGAGAGCAGCGCATCATCAATATGAGCACGAAGGTTTTCTCCCACCTTGCCCTTGACCTCGTCAGCGTGGGCAATAACCTGGTCAAGCGAGCCATACTCCACAATCAGCGCAGCAGCTTTCTTGGGGCCAATTCCAGGAACGCCCGGAATGTTGTCGGAAGAATCTCCCTTAAGGCCATAGAAATCTGGAACAAGCTCTGGTGTAATACCAGCGTAGAGATCTGCCACGGTCTCTGGAGTCATAATTGAGACGTCAGAGACGCCCTTGCGCGTAGAAACAATCTTGACGTTTTCTGTGGAGAGCTGATACATATCGCGGTCGCCCGTGAAGAGCAGCATCTGATAGCCCTCTGCCTCACCGCGGCGGGCAAGGGTACCCAAGATGTCGTCGCCCTCCCAGCCTTCAAGCTGGCAGACAGGAACATCCAAAGTCTTGAGCAGCTCCTTGACTATGGGAAACTGTGCGTGCAAAGCAGGATCCATAGGAGGACGCTGAGCCTTGTACTGAGGCAACATATCAATGCGAACCTGTGGCTTGCCCTTATCAAAGGCACAAATGACACCGTCTGGCGAGAAGGACTCAACAAGCTTGATAAACATGTTGAAGAAGCCAAACAACGCGCCGGTTGGCGTACCATCTGGTGCTGCCATAGGCTGACGGATTGCATGGAATGCTCGGTGCATGAGCGAGTTTCCGTCAATAACTGCAATGGTTCTACGTGGTTTAGCTGCACCTTCTTTGGTTGATGCAGCCTCGTTTTGATCTGTAGTATCAACTGGCATAGTAGTATCAGACATACCTGCTCCTCTTAGTTTTGTGTGCTTCTATTGTACTAAGACTTCCTTTGCTTATGCGCGCCAGAGCCCATGGAAACAAAGCTCACATCTCTTCTGGAAGCGGCTGAAATTTTTTGTAATCGTTATGTTTCTGTTTGCATCCTCGCCACTCTGACTCTGCCAAACGTGCGAAAATAACAACCAACATAACGTGCCCAGCACGCGAGAAAACAGACTAACTGCCAGCATTTACCCACAAGGAGGGGCTGTGGCTCACGACAAAGTTTCTCAGGAATTTGGCTCACTTCTCTTTACCGACGCAGATATGCAAGAACGTCTGCCAAGGCCAACGTACAAGAAACTTCGTAGTGTCATCCAGGACGGCAAGCCGCTTGACCTCGACATTGCAAACGAGGTTGCGCATGCCATGAAAGAGTGGGCACTTGAAAAAGGTGCTACTCACTTCACACACTGGTTCCAGCCTCTCACAGGTATTACTTCCGAGAAGCACGACAGCTTTATGACTCCTCAGGGAAACGGTACTATTTTGATGTCCTTCTCGGGAAAAGAGCTGGTACAGGGCGAGCCTGACGCATCAAGCTTCCCTTCTGGTGGCCTGCGCGCCACGTTTGAGGCTCGTGGCTACACGGTTTGGGACCCTGCAAGTCCAACCTTCATTAAAGATGAAGTCCTCTGTATTCCAACTGCATTTATTTCATACACCGGAGAAGCCCTGGACAAGCGCACTCCTCTGCTTCGTTCTCAGGTAGCCCTAGAGAAGCAGGCCAAGCGTGTTCTTGCACTTTTTGGACAAGAGCCTTCTCGCGTGGTCACAAACATTGGTCCTGAGCAGGAGTACTTCCTTATCAAAGAGGAGGACTTTGAGCAGCGTCCTGACCTTATCCTTTGTGGCCGTACCCTCTTTGGTTGCGAGCCAAGCAAGGGTCAAGAGCTTGACGAGCACTACTTTGGCGCTATTCGTCCAACCGTCAACAACTTCATGAAAGAACTTGATGACGAGCTCTGGAAGCTGGGTATTCCTGCAAAGACCAAGCATAATGAGGTTGCTCCTTGCCAGCATGAGCTTGCACCTGTCTTTGAGCAGGGTGCACTTGCTATTGACAACAACCTTCTAACCATGGAGAAGCTCAAGCTTCTTGCGCCGCACCACGGCCTTGCCTGCCTTGAGCACGAGAAGCCCTTTGAGTACGTCAATGGATCTGGTAAGCACGACAACTGGTCGCTCTCCGCAGATGACGAGAATCTGCTTGAACCTGGCGATAAGCCTGGTGAGAACCTCCGCTTCCTGGTCTTTCTTGCGTGCCTTGTTGCCGCTGTTGACTCTCATGCAGACCTTCTGCGCATGTCGGTTGCATCTGCCGGAAACGATCACCGTCTTGGCGCAAACGAGGCTCCACCTGCAATTGTTTCGGTCTTCTTGGGTGCTGCACTTTCTGTAATTGTTGACGACCTGATTACTGGCTCCAATGTCCACGGTGCAAAGCGCACTCGAATGGATCTGGGCGTACCAACACTTCCTGCAGTCCTTAGGGACAACACGGATAGAAACCGTACCAGCCCCTTTGCGTTTACTGGTAACAAGTTTGAGTTCCGTATGTGCGGCAGCCAGCAGAACCTCTCTGATCCTAACGTCATTTTGAACACCATTGTTGCCGAGCAGTGTGACCGCTTTGCAAACGATCTTTCAAATGCTTCTGAGGAGAACTTCACCAAAGAAGCTTTGAGGTGGGTTATTGATACCTTCAAGGCTCACGAGCGCATTCTCTTTGAAGGCAATGGCTACTCAGGCGATTGGGAGAAACTTGCTGAGGAGCGCGGTCTTCCAAACCTCCGCACCACCCCTGAGGCACTCCCTGCAATGGTTGCTCCAGAGAACATTGAGCTCTTCGAGCGCTATGGTGTTCTTTCCCAGGCAGAAGCACAGGCTCGCTACGTTGCAAAGGCAGAGCAATACGCTAAGGTCCTTAACATTGAGGCTCGTACTATGCTGTATATGACGCGCCACATGTATCTGCCTGCCCTCTTTACCTACTCAAGTGATGTTGCCTCTTCAGTTGCTGCTAAGCAGGCTATTGGTATCAAGAGTGCTGCAGAAACAGAGATTGTTGAGAAGCTCACTGCAGGTATTGACGAGATTTATGCAGCTACTAACAGCCTTGATGAGATTAATACCACAGCTCACCAGATGAAAGATCAGCCTCAGGAGCAGTGCGAATACTACTGCAATGAAGTTCTTCCTGCTATGGCCCGCCTGCGCAGCGCCGTTGACTCCATGGAGCTCATCTGCGGACACGACTGGTGGCCAGTTCCTAGCTACAACAAGATGCTCTTCTACGTCTAGTTCTTCATCAGAGCTTCTTGGCGAGAAACCCGGTCTTCTCGCCACTCCATCTTTACAGCAAAACGGCTCAGTTTACCTGGGCCGTTTTTTGTATCCAAACTCATAAGATGTGGCAAAAGTTATGCGTCGACCAACTTGCTGTATGCAGCATGGATGTCTTCAAGCTTGATGAGATTGCCTTCAGTATCGGTGGGAGCAGGAGCTATCTGCATTGATTCGCTCACTGCTGTCAAATTTAGACGGCTTGCATACCAAGGAGTTGGCGTTCCCTCAATAACTGGCGAGAAGAACGAGTCCATTTCTCCCATGTGCTCAGCAGCGTCTCGTTTAGTAATAAATTCCTGCCATAAATACGCTGAATACGTATGTTTTGACCCCTGACATACAAATGACCTTATCGTAGAGAAATAAGAAATGCCTGGCAGAATGACTGAAAGATTATCAAAATCGTCTTTAGTAATTGCCCTATACGCAGCGCTCAGCGGACAAACACAAGCCCTATACTTGCCAAATCCTGTGTCTCTAATAGCTTGATAAGTGCTCTCAGAAAATGCGTCAACATTTTCAAAGAGACTTTGGATAATTTGAGCCCCTTTATCCAGTCCATACTGACCTAAAAAGAGAGATTCAAACTTCTTGCCCGCATACGTAAGTGTGGGGTCAGGAATAACATACCTTCCACGCAGGCCATCTGTAAGAAGATCGGTCCATTCGCGTGGACGCTGAATCTTTTTCTCATTAAGACGCTCTTGATTTACAAGTAAAACCAATGGATCTGCAGCGTAGGCATACCAGTGTCCAGTGGCGTCAAAAAACTCTGGACGCACGTACTGGTCTGTTGAAGAAACTTCATATGGCTGACAGTATGCGGAAGTCTCAAAGTTTTGCATGAGAGCTTCACTTGCCAGAAAAATAACATCGGGTTTCTCAAAACCCCAATCAGTATCAGATTTAGTATCAGAAGTTTCAGACTCCGCGCTCTTACCAGAAGCGTATGTTTGCTTAATAAACTCCTGAATTTCTTCCTCTGTTGCCTCGCCTACCGTAACAGGCAGAGAAAACATTCTTGAATATGTTTCTACCAGGGGCTTTACCGCTTCTTTTGAGGTACAGAGCAGATTAAGGGAGCCCTCTCGTTGTGCAAGTTGAATGAGCGCTCGAGCGTAGCCCGGAACTTTTGAATTGAGCTGTGGAGGGAGAAGTTCCTGCTGGACATAAGAAATTCCTGGGCTCAAAACGTTTGCTACGGTTGCTATTACGGGCGCAGCAACCGCTGAGACAGCCAGGATAATAAATGAGGTTCGTGTAACAGAAGTGGCAGTTGGTGGAGTGATCTTCTCGTCAGGGTCTTTTGGTCCAAAAGTTTTATGCAGCTTCTGGCGCAGACAATCTGGGATAAACTTCACGCTACCTCCTTACCTGCTACTCAGTCCATCTGGTCAAACAAATTTTATCCAAAAAAGGCTTTTAGTCCAATCAGGATAAGCACCACGCCACCGACCATCTCGGCGCGGTCACCCAAAAGCGAGCCGAGTTTTTTACCAATGAACAATGCAATAGTGCAGAGGATAGCGGTAATAATGCCAAAGAGTGCCGAAGCAAGCAAAATATCTACGCTATGTGCCCTAAAACTTACACCAACAGCAAATGCATCAATTGCCGTAGCAACAGCTTGAAATACTAGCTTGCCGTAAGAAAGCGCTATAGCGCTTTGCTGAGCGCCTTGCTGAGCTTATTCCTCATCTTCTTCAGAAGCATCTTCTTTGAGCGCCTTATAGCCGCTGTACAGCATGTTTGAACCAACGAAGCCAAGAATAACCAACGAGACAACACCTGCGTACTTCTCAATCAACTCTGCTGCAATGCCACCAACAAAATAACCGGCAAGAGGCATGCCAAACTGAAAGAGGCCAAAGAAAAGAGGCATACGCATAAGGCGAGAAAACCTATGGTCATCAAAGGCAAAGGTGTTAGAGATAGTGACAGAGAACGCATCTGTTGCAAGCGCCACACCCAGCATTAAAATTTCAAGTAGACCCATGTGTCAGTTCCCAGGTATCATTAAATCTTGTAACACGAAGGAGAAATTTTAACGCCTGTAAGCTGTTTTAGGCTACTCTTATATTGAAAAACTACGAGGAGTCTTATGCCTGCTTTAATAACTCACTATCTGTTTGGCGCAGAGGTGGTTCATGATTTACCGCAAGAACTTGTTGCAACTGATGCAGAGGTCAATGCATTCCTGCTTGGAAACCAGGGTCCTGATCCCTTCCTAGCACGTCATCTTGCCTGGCCAAACCACTCGCTTGCCTGCAATAGACTACATCGTCGTATGCATGCGGGTCATATTGTTGACGCGTTTCTCTCTATTCGCGATGGTGTTTCTCGCCTACCGCAGAGCGACATGCCTGCTGGTCGTGCGTTTGCGCTTGGCCTCTTAGCACACTACGCCCTGGATAGAATTGTCCATCCATTTGTGTATTCCCAGCAAGATGCATTGATTGAGGCGGAACCATCTCTCAAGAATGCCTACAGAGAACTCCATCCTATTATCGAGACAGATTTGGATTCATACCTTCTCTGGCACATGCGTCACACCACCGTTGAGACGTTCCCGCCAGCTGAGGTGCTTGAAGCAGTTGAATCAACCAAGCACGTTGGTGGCGCGCTCTTCTCGCAAGTAGCGCTTCAGGTATTTGACCTTAATGTTGGCGTTGGTGAGTACGAGAAGGCCCTTCAGGATTACGCTCGCATCTACCACACGGTAGAGCGTACTGATCCTAAGTACACTACCAAGCTTCCTGACGTTTTGTATAAGACCGAGAAGTTCATGCGTCCTTCAAACAATTCATACGTTGCCGCAATGGCTCATCGTATTGTTCAGACCGAGGACTTCCCTACGGCAAACCTCAAGCGTCTACCTTGGAAAGAGCCTTACACAGGAGAGATTAAGACTGAAAGCATTCTTGATCTTATGGATGAAGCTCGAGAGTTCTACAAAGAGCTTGTTCAGGCAACTATTTTGGGTCAGAGAATTACCTTGGAAGAGTTGGTCGACGGCATCAATTACATGGGTAAGCCTGTTGTAGAAATGGTTGATGACGAGGACTAGCTTACAGCAAAACACCAAAGGCGATGCATATTCAAATACGTAGTAAAAAAGGCAACTACTTGAGTAGCTGCCTTTTTTACTAATGCTTATCCACAATCTAACGCACGCTATAAAGATGCATGCTGAAGAAGCTAGTTTTACAGAAGTGCTTCTTCCCACGCAGGTTCTTTAAACCCAAGCAAGATAGTATTTCCTGCAACCACCAAGGGGCGCTTTACCAGCATGCCTGTAGTGGCGAGCAACTTATAGGCATCACTATCGCTCATACCTGCATCAAGCTGCTCCTTGATGTTATTATCGCGATACACCATGCCTGAAGTATTGAAGAATTTCCTGATGGAGAGACCGCTTAGTTTGTGCCACTCAGCAAGCTCTTCTGCAGTTGGATTCTCCTCTTTTATATCGCGCAGCGTATAAGAAACACCATGTTCATCAAGCCATTTAAGAGCTCTCTTACAGGTAGTGCAGCGAGAATAGCAAAGAACCAAAATACTTTTATCTGCCATGGCTGTGCCCTTTGGATCAATTATAGATTACATAAAGGCAATCTTTTTTGAGTTACAAGCAATCCTAAAATCAATATTCCTAGAGAAACGCCATAAATCATACCGATAAATAGGTCATTAACGTTTGATGCTGCGCTCAGGATGATTGCTAAAATCAAAAACATCATTCCAAGAGAAATATACTTACCATTTAGTAGTTTCATCTGTTTACCTCCCTTTTACTGACGATAACAAGGCATTATAAATCAACACCTTGATACTAACCATGCACATTTATGCAGGTGCCTGACCTGTTTCAAGAATTTGCTGGAGCGCGGCCTCATCAAGTACGGGAACACCCAAGCTCTCAGCCTTAGTAAGCTTTGATCCCGCGGCTTCTCCTGCTACTACGAAGCTTGTCTTTTTGGATACAGAGCCGGAAACCTTTGCTCCCATAGCTTTAAGCTGAGCGCCAGCCTCATCGCGTGTGAAGTGCTCAAGAGTTCCCGTTAAAACAAACGTAAGTCCAGCAAGCGTCTGAGGAAGCTCGTTTTCTGACTTCTCTTCCTCAAGCACTACGCCTGCCTGACGGAGGCGCTCAATAACGGCAACATTTTCTGGTATCGAGAAGAACTCGTGTACAGATTCTGCAATCTTGGGGCCAATACCTGGGATTTCAGCGATCTTCTCGACAGGTGCTGTAGCAAGAGCCTGGATAGAGCCAAACTCCTGAGCAAGTAGCTCTGCGACGTTAGCGCCAACGTGCCTCATGCCAATACCAAAGAGCACGCGTCCAAGACCACGCGTCTTTGATTCCTCAACCTTTGCCATAACCTTCTTGGCAATTGTGTGACCCACAGGAATGCTGTCGCCAGAAAGGTGATCTGCAGTATCAGTATCGTAGACACGACCTGTAGGCATGTTTGCCAGCGTTTCTTCAGTGAGTTTGTCGTAGAAATCAGCAACGTCAGAGAGGACGCCTTCTTCAACCATGCGGTTAATAAGCTCGTCACCAAGGCCGTCAATGTCCATAGCCTTACGGCTACCCCAGTGAATCAGGCGTTCAACTGCCTGAGCAGGGCAATCAATAGAAACGCAGCGGAAAGCCACTTCTCCTTCTTCCTGAATAACAGGGCTGCCACAACTTGGACAGGTAGTTGGCATCTGGAACTCAACAGCATCTGCAGGTCGAAGACTCAAAACTGGTCCAACGACCTCTGGAATAACATCTCCTGCCTTGTGGACAATGATGGTGTCACCCGCGCGCACGTTTTTACGACGAATCTCGTCAAGGTTGTGGAGGGTTGCGCGCGCAATGGTAGAACCCGCAACAGTGACGGGATCAAACTCAGCAACAGGTGTGAGTACGCCTGTACGACCAACCTGAATACGAATTTCTCGCAAAACGGTCTGCTTTTCCTCTGGTGGGAACTTAAATGCAATAGCCCAACGAGGAGCGCGAGAAGTAAATCCTAGAGCTTCCTGGCTAGCAAAAGAGTCAACCTTTACCACCACGCCATCAATGTCGTAGTTAAGGTCTCCTCGCTGCTCAAGAGCTTGCGCACAGAAATCGTGAACCTCCTGAGCACTCAGGCAACGACGGGCATGAAGATTAACATTAAAGCCGCAGCTACGAAGCCAGTTCAAGAACTCCCACTGGCTGTGAACATCAAGCGGCCCTTCATCAGCTACCGCATAGATAAAGGTCTCAAGGTCTCGATGAGCGGTAATCTTTGGGTCCTTCTGACGCAAAGATCCAGCGGCTGCATTTCTGGGGTTAGCAAAAGGCTGTTTACCAGCAGCATCCGCATCTTCATTCAAACGAATAAAGGAATGCTTTGGCATATAGACCTCACCGCGCACCTCAATGCTCTGGTTAAGACCCCTATTTTCAACCTGCTCAAGACCAGCAAGTGCCAGCTCTCGTGGGACGTCAGAGATAGTCAAAACGTTTGCTGTAACGTTTTCTCCCGTGCTTCCGTCACCTCGTGTAGCAGCACGTACAAACTGACCGTCACGATACGTGAGTGCAACACCTAAGCCGTCAATCTTAAGCTCGCAGGTATATGCCACAGGGTTTGTAGGTGACGCACCAAGAGCCTCATCAGTTCTGGAAAGCCATGCATCTAGCTCTTCTAGGTTCATGGCATCATCCATGGAATACATACGGGCGGCATGCTGGACAGGCTCAAACTGCTCAGAAACGTATCCACCTACGCGCTGGGTATAGCTATCCTCAGTTACAAGCTCTGGATATGCTGCCTCAAGCTGCTGAAGCTCAATAAGAAGGCGGTCAAACTCAGCGTCAGTAAGCTCTGGATTATCAAGGGCATAGTAGGCATATGCTGCATGATTCAAGATTCTATTGAGCTCTGCTGCACGAGCGATATCTTTTGGCGAAAGTGCTGCCATTACAACTCCAAACATAAAAACGTAGGTGCAAGAAATCTTGCACCTACCAGGTATTTATTTGCGTCCTCTTAAGGTTCTACCAAGGGCCTTAAGGGCTTCTCGCCTTGCGCTGCCATATGGTGCAATTGGGTCAATAATCTTGCGCAGAGGGCTTGCATCAGAAAGCGCACGCTCGTGGAACTCTGTGACATCGGCGTCATTTCTAGCGCCTGGCACCATGTCCTGAATAATAACCTCGTAGAACGGAGTGTTGCGCGCGTACTTCCAGAAATAGGACGCCATGTCGCAGCTAGCGTTCTGCCAAGGCTTAATAGCACCAGCAAAGTGAACAATCTTTGGGGCACGACGTGCTGCCTGATAGTCATCAAAGACGCTATTTGGTGCCATTGGATAGAGTTTCTCGGCACGTCCAAAAATGTTGTGTGTCACGTTCCAGTCAGCAGGGAGATAGACAACGCGACCCTGGCACTCGCTGTTCAGAATATCTTGATCGTTGTAGATAAAGATTGGATTGGATGCAATGCGCAACCATTCTGGAACAGTATGATAGCGACGCAGTTCAGCGGTATTAAAGACCATAACTCCCGCCTGGAAGTACGCATAAGGATTCTTGAGGTTAAGCACATCAAGGCTGTACTTCATGCGATCTCCGCCGCGGATGTTAAGGTTTGCCAGATAATCAATATCAAGCGTTGCAGCAATAAGATTGCTGCCCATTCTTACATCATAAAGTTCAGCAACATTACCATTGACCACAAGGTCAGAGTCTAGATAGACAACCTTATCGTAACCAGAAAGAATGTCTTGAGCCAAGAAACGGAAGTATGTCTCCACACTAATGTGCGCATTATTAGTGTCTAGCTTGTAGTCTTTAACCATACGCCACACGTTATAGAACGTAATACGAGCATTCTTATAGCGCGAGAAGTACTTCTTAACCATCTCCTGCTTTGAGCTGCCAATATTGGTGTTAAGGACAACTACATCGTAGAAGCGGTTAGGGTCGGCGTTTTCAAGCATTGAACCCATAGCGCAGGTAAGAATTGGAACGTAGTTATTATCTGCTGCAAAGACAACAGGAACAACGTTCTGGCTTGCAATCTCAGGCTTCTCTTCAAAGAGAGGAATGAACTTCTGACGAGGCTCTGGATTGGTAAAGTGAATGCACTGAAGCTCTTTTACCTTCCAGTTTTTGCCCTCTGTACGCAGCATATGCATACGCCAGATATTAAAGAGACGCTCAGTCAGATGACCTGGAGTTCTTAGGGCCTCTTTGCTGTACGTAGACATATCAGTACGAGCAGTCCACTCGTCAACAAGTGGGAACACCCATGCAGCATAGCGGTCAAAGAGCTCTTTACGCATGATGTACATGTTACAGAAGCACTGCTGATGGCCGTTGAGAAAAGCGTTTACATCCTCTGCATACTCTGGGTGACGCTCAATAATGAGCGCAGCCATGGTATCCATATCCTTTGGATGAAGCAGTGGAGCAGCATGGTACTGCTCAAGAGGTGTGTTAGCGCTTCCAGGGAATTTGCGAATATCCTTTACTCCCGTGGTAATAAGGTCATAGCCTTCAATACACTGAGCAATAGTCTGGTCATCAAGACCATATTTCTTAATGGCATCTTCATCAATGAAGTCATCCATAACCTCACCAAACGGATTTTCTGGATAAACCGTATCGGTAAAGTTGAAGTAGCGACGATAATGGCCAAAGCCAACATAGCGAGCATTGGCGATGTTCTTCCATGCCCAATACTGTGTAGTCATCTCACAGTACATTGGGTTTTTCTCGGTAATGGTATCGCCCTCATCGTCGTGGAGCATATACGTAAAGCGATTACTCTTCTGACCTGGTCCCACCTGAATAGGCTGAAGGTAGTTGCTTGCGGGAACATCAACATCTTTATGAGAAGTGATAAGAATGCGAATAGGCTGCTGCTCAAACATCTTTACCATGTGCTTTCTTTCTAGATATTCCATGTGCTCATCGGCAATCTGTTTCATGCGAACTGCCCTGTCAAACGACAGTCCCTCATCCTGATGCATGAGAGCAGCATATTTCTTTGCATACGTCCTGTAGCGATAGGCATCACTGTCTTCTGGAAGCTCTGTATCAGTAGCAATGGCCTCGTACGCGATATCCCTTACAAAGCGATAGAGCTCTCGAGCTGCTACTGATGGTCCAAAGAGGATGGCAAACGGCTCAAGAGCAGCCTCTTGATCTTCAGGAGCAAGACGGAATCTCCACTCAGCACTCAAAAGCTCCAGCAATCTATGCTTCATACCCCTAAACGAATTGAGATGAGCAATAGTATCTGTCTTGCCAATATAAAGTTCTACTTGATCAATGTTGTCTAAGAACTGATAGCAGAACTCTCCGAACTTATCTAAAGAAATACGAGAAGCACCAGTTACTCCGATGCCATAGTGGTACAAAAAGCCTCTACAAGACTCAAAACCATCGGCAGTCTGAGCCTTATCTGCCAGGATAAATACCTCATAGGCATCTTCTGCTCTTACCAGGCGCTCCGAAGTCATCTCTGCAAAGGCAGAACGGAAAAGCTCTCCGCGATACAAGCGTTGCGTAGCGCGCCAGTCAAGCTTCTGCCCATAGCCCTCATCATAAATAATGCGTAGGATATCATCGCCTTGAGTAAAGTCTGATTGCTGGTTAATGTAGCTTTCAAAAGACTTTGCATCAGCTGGGTCAACACCATTTTCTGGAATAACGGTAATGCCAAGGTGGAGAATATCAACAGGGTTCTGATCAATACGAGCAACTACCTGCTCAAGAAAATCAGGAGTAACCTCATCATCACCGTCTAGGCAAAAGACCCACTCGCCTTTTGTATGAGCTGCAGCAGTTTTACGTGCAAGATGAAGTCCCTGGTTAGTTGCATGAGTAACAACTTTGAACCTTTTGTCATCCCCTACTGCCGTAACAATTTTCTCTGGAGTGGAATCTGTTGAGGCGTCATCAACAATAATTGCTTCAAAATCACCAAACGTCTGATTCTTTACGCTTTGAATACAACGCCCAATGTACGATTCGATGTTGTATGCAGGAATTACAAAAGAAACCTTAGGCATACCAACTCCTTATAAATAAGCAATCTCGACTATCTTCTATCTTATCTAAAATGTGCCTTCCTTGGGCGTGCAAAAGATGTCTACTCAACGCTCTTCAAGCTCTCCACCATATCAATATTTTTAAGTTTTGGCCGCATGGCAACATACACTAAAAGCGAGAAAACAAGCGTGAGTCCAAAGGCAAACCAATAACTTGGTGCATGGATAGCACGACCAAACATAACAAGATCAATCTCAGCAGTTTGAACTACAAATCCCTCAAGATACGTTCCTAGAACAAGTCCAAAGAGCGCTCCAAAGACAGCAAGTAATGCAATTTCTCTAAAGACATAGGCATCAACCTCGTGGCGCGTAAATCCAAGTACTTTGAGGCTTGCTATTTCTCTAATGCGCTCTTCAATATTGATATTGGTGAGGTTATACAAGACGATAAATGCCAGCAGAGCTGCAGCCACAATAAGAATAGCTACAACACGGTTAACTACGGCAAGCGATTCTCTATATGTGCGGATAGCTTCATTAACGTCATCAACAGTTGCAACTCCTGTCTGGTTAATAAGCTTTTCTCCAAATGCATCTCTCGTTGCCTGATCTTCGGGAAGCGTTGCATACCAGCCGTCCGCTGCTTGATCTTGAATACCTAGAGAATGCCATGCTGAAGGTCCCAGATACAGATACGACCCAACGTAATTCTCGGTAACTCCTGTAACAGTAAGCGTACTTGGCTCGCCAGAAGCGTTTCCGATTCTGTCTTGAGCATAGATCTGAATGGTATCTCCCACGCCTACCCCAAGTCGTTTTGCAAGCTTTTCTGTAATTACAACCGAATCTTCTCCAAGCTCTATTGCTTGACCAGAAAGACGATTGCGCAGGGTAGCTAAGCCCGTGAGGTCTTGAAGAGAATTGCTGGTCATAATAGTTGTTCTTGTCAGTGAGCCTGCCTTTTGTGTAGAAGACTCAAGAAGAACGTTTTCTCTGGTTATGCGGCGGATATTTGTTGCGCCCACCTGATTAAGCTCTGCATTAATCTGATCTGCTTCTTCCTCAGAAACATCAGAAGTCATTCCCACTATGTAGTCATAATGTGAGATAGCTGGCCATTGGTTATCAATGATGTCGCTAATGGAATCTCTAAGACCAAAAGCCACCAATAAAAGCGCAGTACATCCGGCAATTCCTACCAGCGTCATAATCAAGCGTCGCTTATAGCGGACAAGGTTTCTGATGGTAACTTTCCACGAGAAAGACAATCTGGACCATAGAGGCTCAACGCGCTCAAGCAAAATCTTTGAGCCCGCTTTTGGAGCTTTTGGAAGCATAAGGCTAGATGGCTCTTCTTTCAATGAGGATAAAACGGCAGCCATGGTTGAAAGAAGCGTGATGCCTATACCGGAAAGTCCAGAGAGTAGTGCACTGTCAAGCTGAATAGAATAAGGAGCTCCCCCATTTGGGATGGTATAAATTGACCCGTATGCAGAGATAATAACGCCTGGCAACACTTGACTTAAACATGCTATGCCAATAACAGCACCTAAAAGCGAAGCAAGCAAGGCATAGAGCAGGTACTTTGCTGCAATCTGAACAGTTGAATAGCCAAGCGCCTTATGAACGCCAATGAGCGTGCGCTCTTCAGATACCATGCGCGTCATACTGGTAAGTGACACCAAAGCAGCCACCAAGAAGAACATCAACGGGAACACATTGGCAATATCGTTGATACGCTCAGAGTCTGCTTGATACGCTGCAACGCCAATCTCTTTTGTGCGATCAAGTACATACACATCGGGCTCTTTGAGCTCGTCAATTTTCTTTTGAGCCTCGTCAATTTTTGCCTGGCCATCAGCAAGCTGCTTTTCAACCTCAGCGCGTTGCTCCTCAAGGCTCTGCCTTCCCTCGTTAGTCTGAGCCTCTGCGTTTTGGAGAGCCGTTTGTCCTGCGTTCAGGCGGCTAAGCGACGCGGCAAGTTTATCCTGAGCTGCAGACAGCTGATCTGCAGTAGCAAGCCTTGCCTCTGCCAAATCCTGACGCGCCTGAGCTACCTGAGACTCTGCCTCATGCAGTTGAGCCGTG
>CAKAPG010000014.1 GCA_916715765.1 uncultured Atopobium sp. | reverse complement strand
ACTCGATAACCCAGTCGTTATCGTTGTCGGTCAGGTTGCCGGAGAAGTGCAGGTGAGTATCGATAAGACCTGGCATAATGGTGCGGCCCTGGATGTCACGGACCTCATAGCCCTCTGGAACCTCAGTGCGAGGACCAGCATAAGCGATCTTCTTGTCGTCTACGAGGACAAGAGAATCCTCAACAGGAGCGGCGCCAGTGCCGTCAACGAGCTTTCCGCCTACAAAAGCAATCTTACTCATTTCTTTCCCCCTCTAGTAAATGATACATACTATCTTTTTGCGCCCACCCTTTTTGGGCGCAAAAAATCCAAACTAAAGAAACAAATAACGCGCTTAGTTCAACGTACCGATGAAACCTTTAGAGCTTGTAAGCAACTTATGCTGCTGCCTTCTCAGACTGACGACCAAAGATCATGAAGATGGCCATACCAATGACAATCCAAGAAATGGTGATGATCCACTCAACTGGCTTCAGAGCTGCAGGGCTGAAAGGAACAACCATCAGGCCGATGATGATACTACCAGCAAGAATTGCAGCCATGATACCTGCGATACCACCGGCAACCTTGTAAGGACGAGGCAGGTCTGGCTCGGTCTGACGCAGACGCAGGCAGGCAACGCCAGCCATGGTGCATGCAAAGATGAAGCCAAGAGAAGCAACGTTGGTCAGAGGAACAAGCATGTTGCGGCCAAGGAATGGACCAACAAGGGTCAGGCCAGCCATGAACATGTTTGCGGTCAGAGGTGCGCCGGACTTAGGGTCGATCTTTGCGAAGGACTCAGGGAGCATCTTCTTACGACCAAGAGCAAGCATCAGACGAGTAGAAGCACCAAAGAAGGAGTTCATTGGGCCCAGAGGTCCAAGCGTTGCAATAATGAGCATTGCAATGTAGAAGAACAGGTTGATGCGCTCGAGAACTGCAAGTGCAGGAACGGAAGACTTAACAAACTCGTGCCAGTCAATCATAGTTCCGAATGCATAGATGCAGATGAGATAGAAGACACCAGAAGCGATAAGTGCGAGTGCAGGAATGATGCCAAACTTCTTCCAGTCAAGGTCAGCAGAAGCCTCTTCTGCCTGCTGTGGAATGGTGTCAAAACCAGCGTAGAAGAATGGAGTCATAACAAGTACTGCAATGATACCGCCAAAGAAGCTGGTAGCCTTTGTGCCCTCGCCACCTGCAACCTCAGTTGCCTGGGAGAAGACGGGGAGGCCGTTGCTTGGAGAACCAGTTGCAAAGGAGATAACCATTGCAAGGATCATACCAGTCAGCAAAGCCTTGGTAAGGAAGCTCGAAAGTTTAGCTGCTGCGCCAGCGCCCTTGAAGTTAAGGAAGATGACCAGGATAGCAAAGCAAAGAGCGATAACTGTTGGCCACAGGTAAACATCTGCACCAAGAATGGTGTAGAGCTTAACGGACCTCAGCCAAGAAAGAATAGGGAATGCACCAAAACGGTCGGTGAGAAGCGTGGAAATAGCAATTGCCTCCCAAGGACATAGTGGAGCGTTGCCCAGAAGAAGCATCCAGCCGGTAAAGAAGCCCATTGGGCGGCCGAATGTCCTGTCGACGTACTCAATGATGCCACCAGAAATTGGAATAGCAGCAGTGAGCTCGCCAAAAACACATCCAATTGGTACAAGGAAAATTGCGCCAATTGCGAATGCGATCATCGCGGGGAATGGTCCTCCACCAAGAACCATCCAGTCGCCTACCAGGAGCACCCATCCGGTACCAATGATCGCACCAAATCCGATGGTAAAGAAGTTGAATAGACTCAACGACTTTTGCATCTCAGGTGCCTCGGCATTTTCTGCCATGTCCCACTCCTTCCCGTAATTACTCGGACGAAGAACTTGATGAGACTATGTTTGCACCCGAAGCCATTTGAAAAAAGAAGTAGCGCCCTCTGAGCGTCAGATAAACCCGTAAGCGTGAAAGCTACAACCGCGAGCGGTAGTTAAATCTTTTTACATCTTTACCAAAATCTAATAACAGTTATGCAATTTTCAAATAGTTAACGTACACAACTATGTATCAATCTTTAACCCAAATACTTTAAAAACTCTTCAGTAGTGCGTGACATCTCGCCTTTTACACGATGGGTAATGAAGACATTACGATGTACGGGAGTCTCAAGATGATGTACGTCAATATCAAAATTTGTACCTTTTGTTGCCTCAAGTGGCAGCAAACTTACGCCAAGACCCGACTCTACCATGGACATAATGGTGAACGAGTCCGATGACGCAAATGTCATGCGCGCATTTTTAAGTTGCTTCTGAAGCAGAGGAGCTGTCTCAATATCAACAATAAAGGGTTCCTCAATAAGACGCTTAACCGGAATTGTCTCAAGGTCCTTCTCGTAATGTCCCTTTTGAGAAACAACAATTACCTCATCATGATCAAATAAAGTTGAAGTAAATCCCTGCTCAGTTGCGCGGGTCATAGTAAAACTAATATCCACTTTACCCTTGCTAATAAGACGCAGAGCTTCTCCATAGGTGCACTCGATAACTTCAACTTTGATGTTTGGATGATCGGTCATGTACTTCTTCAAATGACCTGGCAGTGCTCGTGAAAGAAAGCTCGAAGGCGCTGCGATAACAAGATCGCCCATCTCAATGGCGCTGACGCGATTCACTTGATTGCTCAACTTGCTGTATGCCTGGCACACCTCTTCTGCAACAGGCAAAAGCGTCTTTCCCTCAGGAGTCAGACTTACATAGCCGCCATGTCTGTTAAACAAGCGGACATCCCATTCTTTTTCTAGACTTGCCACCATGCGACTAATAGACGACTGAGTGCATCCCAGCTCTTCTGCCGCCACCGTAAAGCTACTGTGATACGCCGCGGAAGTAAAAGCCTGGAATTTGTGCAGGTTGGTCTCCATACTTGGCCCCCATTCAAGTACGTGGCCTAATAATTCACCCTTAAAAATATCATCCTACCTGCAAATTGGTAAATACCGTTCAACGTAAAAAGACCCCGTGAACGGTTTTCACGAGGTCTTACCTTGCAATCTTTATGCAAAAAACTTTCTTAATTGATACTTCTCTTTAACAATTGAAGCACCAGGTTGCCTAGTTGCTATGCCTTCAGGTAGCGGCCCATAGCAATAGCAGAACCAAAGAGTCCCAGCAGCAGGCCAAGGAGCAGCAAAAGGCCGCTCATGCCCAGCATGACCGTTGTTGGAATAGCAAAGGTCAAGAAGGTCATGCTCTCTGCCATTACAGGAAGAAGCATGTGGGCTCCAACAACCAAAACAGCAATGGCGAGAAGAGCGCCGATAAGTGCCTCAAGCACACCTTCCATAAGGAATGGTCCGCGAATAAAGCCGTTAGATGCACCGACCAGACGCATGATTGCAATCTCACGACGGCGAGCATTAATAGCAAGGCGAATGGTGTTGTTAATAAAGACAAAGGCAACAAACACCAGAAGTCCAACAAGGCCGATAGCGCCGATACGAATGTATGCTGTTACGCTGAACAGACGCTCAACGGTCTCGCGACCATACTGAACATCACCAGATGGATTGCTCTTATTATCAGCAATTGCTGCAAAAGATGATGAAGAGGCAATGCGCTGGGCAACGTCTTGAACATCCTTAGGGTCCTTGAGCTTAATCACAAGAGATGCAGGAATAGGATTCTGACCATCAAGAGCAGAAACCGCATCGGAAGCATTGCGGTAGCTCATGGTAGTGCGATACTCCTCAAGAGCCTGATCTTTGCTCTTATAGGTTACGGACTCAACCGTATCCCAGCTCTGAACCTCTTGCTGGAAAGCAGTTACTGCAGACTGATCTGCATCATCAGAAAGAAATGCCTGGATAGTAACGCGATTCTCGACACTTCCTACCATGTTCTCGATAAGAGCGGAGCCAAGAATAAACAAGCCGATGATGAACAGTGACAAGAAGATGGTTACGATTGCACCAAGAGCGGTAGACCAGTTCCTTCTAAAGTGGCTTCCGGCCTCACGCAGAGAGTATCCAAAATTAGAGAGCCCCATAGTAGCCATAGCCTCCCTTCTCCTGGTCGCGGACAATGTGACCAGCCTCAAGTGCGATAACGCGCTTGCGCATAGAGTCAACCATCTCGCGATCGTGTGTTGCCATTACAACCGTAGTGCCCGCACGGTTAATGCGGTCAAGAAGCTTCATGATGCCCAAAGAAATTGCTGGGTCCAAGTTACCCGTAGGCTCGTCGCAGATAAGCAGTGGTGGGCGGTTAACCATTGCACGAGCAACAGAAACACGCTGCTGCTCACCGCCGGAAAGCTGGTCTGGGTAAGCGTCCATCTTCTGGCCAAGGCCTACCAGACGCAGAACCTCAGGAACCTGCACCTTAATAACAGAACGAGGCTTGCCAATGCACTCAAGTGCAAAAGAAACGTTCTCATAGACGGTCTTATCGGGCAGAAGCTTAAAGTCCTGGAAGACGGTACCAATCTGGCGGCGCAGATACGGAACCTTGGAGTTACGCATGCGCGTAAGATCCTGACCAGCAACAATAACCTGTCCGTGAGTTGCCTTCTGCTCGCGCGTAATAAGGCGCAAGAGAGACGACTTACCGGAACCAGAGTGTCCAACTACAAAGACAAACTCGCCTGGGTAGATATCAGCGCTGATGTTATCCAGTGCTGGGCGGTTTGGCTGTGATGGATACACAAGCGAGGCACCCTTAAAAGAGATGGTAGGAGTACCAGTGCGCTCAACCTGAGGTGCGTCTTGAGCAAGGTCAGCAAAGAACTTTGCGCGATCAAGAGGCGCCTGCTCAGGGTTATTTTGCTGTTCAGCAGTTACCACGTGTACAGGCTCTACTCCTGAAGCAAATGGATCAGATACAGTTGTTACAGGTTCAGCAGCCTGGGCCACTGGCACATCAGCAGAAAAGTCCTGGGTTTCAACTTGATCAGCCACAACGTCTTGCTGGTCAAGCTGGTTCAGATCATCCTGAGAAATTACCCCAAAACGGTCATCAAACGAGGACTCCTGTTGCTCATCAGTGCGAAAATGATTAGCCACAGTTGCTCCTTTTCTTACTCCGAAGAGACAGATACAGAGTTTATTTTACCAAAAGTGCAGGTATGTTATACGTCACGCAGTTCATCCACAGAAAAACCGCCTCTTCTCTACTGAAGAGGCGGTCTAAAAATCGCGAGAAAAACGCTGTTGAGAGTTAGTTATACGTCACCTGCAAGGTAGCTCTACACCTGTTACGCAGACTGCATCTTTGCACGTGTCTCATCAATGATGGCACGAACCTTGGCTGCATTAGCTGCAATCTCCTCTTTTGAACCCTTGGTAAGCAGGCTTCCCATGCCGCAGCAGTCAACGCCGCGCTCAAGCCACTCAGCAAGGTTATCAAGGTTAATGCCGCCAGAAGCCATCAAAGGCATCCAAGGAGTTGGGGTCTTAAAAAGATTGACCAGTTCAGGGCCGTAGACGTTAGAGATTGGGAAACACTTAATAAAGGCAGCGCCCATCTCAAGGCTGTGGTTTGCCTCAGTCATAGTAGTGCAGCCAGGTGCATAAGGAATCTGATACAGGTTGCACATACGAGCAACCTCGTCAGAGCCGCAGTTAGCAACAATGAACTGTGCGCCGGCCATAATAGCAAGACGAGCAGTTGTTGGCTCCATAACAGTACCTGCACCAACAATCATCTTATTACCAAGACGCTCTCTAATTGCATCAATAACCTCGCCGGCATTTGGCAGGGTATAGCTGATCTCCATTGCATGAACGCCGCCCTCTGCAAGGCCCTCGGCAATTTCAATACCACGCTCAACCGTTGGGACGCGAACAACTGCAAACGCACAGGTATCAACCAGTGCCTGAGAAACAGCAGCTTTCTGCATCTTCATATACAACATCTCCTTGTAAACGTATCTCGCACTACCCTATTGAGCTGGCGAGAAACCCGTCATTTTTGATACTTAGTTATGAGCAATTCCGTAATGGTCAAGCATTGCATAGATCTTCTCGTCAACGCCCTCTACAACCTCGGTAACAGGGAAACGAGCAGGGCCAACAGGGTATCCAGCAAGCTCAAGAGAGCGCTTGAGGGTCTGAGGAGTGCTTCCAAGGTGCAGGATATCGCGGATTGGCTCAATCTCTGCCTGCAGGCGAGCTGCTTCTTCTGTATTTCCTGCCTCAAGAGCCTTCCAAAGGTTAACAACAACCTTGGTGATAAGGTTTGCAGTACCCGCAATAGTGCCCTGAGCTCCAAGGGCGTGAGCCTCAGAAATCTTTCCGTCAGATCCTACAAGCACATCAACGTCGTGACCAGCGGCAGCGTCCAGATAATCCTTGAGGTTAGCAATGTTGCCGGAGCTGTCCTTAATACCCTTGATATTTTCAATGGTTACCAGCTGCTCAACAGCCTCTTTAGAGATGTTTTTGCCGGTTCCCTTAGGAATGTTGTACAGAAGGACAGGAATCTTGACGTTTGCGGCAACCGTCTTGAAGTACTCAACCAGCTGCTGGTCAGAAATGCCCAGGAAGTAAGGGTTGATGACGGAAAGTGCATCGGCGCCAATTGCCTCTGCTTCACGGCTCATATAGAGAGCTTCTTTTGTTGAGCATGCGCCGGTTCCCACGTAAACAGGAAGACGACCTGCGGTTTTCTCGATAATAAACTTGGAGAACTTGATCTTCTCGTCAGGGTTACAAACGTGGAACTCACCGTTGGAGCCAAACGTGAAAATGCCGTCTGCGCCCTCAGAGATGAGCTTTTCCAGAAGCTGCTCTGCTGCTTCATAGTTGATAGACTGCTCTTCGTCGCGGTTAAACGGCGTAACCATAGGGACAATAACGCCCTTAAATGTTGACATTCAAACTCCTCTGTATGCTTTACAGTGTTTACCTGGGGTTATTTGCCCTCGCGAATGGACGCGCCAAGAGCTCCACCGGGATGCCACTTAACGTACTGCTCTGGGTTAAGGCCGTACTCGTTTTGAAGCAGGATAGAGAGGCACTGAAGTTCCATGATCTCAGCCAAAATTGAGGCGCGTGGAGGCTTGTTCATAGAATCGCCCTCCCGCTCAACGCCAGCAATAAGAGCAACCTCTGCCTCGTTTGCCAGCCAAGAGTTTGGATTGCCGGTCAGCGCAATAATGTGCACGCCAACGTTTTTAAGGCAGGTAACTGTGGCCTTGAGCTCGCCCGTCTCACCAGAGTTGGAAATAGCAATAACAACGTCGCCAGGACGAGTCTGACCAGCAGATCCGTGAACGCACTCGGTGCCATGAAGCTCATAGGTTGGAGTTCCGGTTGACGAGAAGAGCGATGCAGCATAACCAGAAACGTGACCTGGCTTACCAATACCGGTTACGTGCAGGCGGCCGCCCTTTGCCTCTGCGTCTAAAATAAGTTTTTTAGCTGCAGAGAGTGCGTCAAAATCGATGCTCTCTACATACTGATGAAGCGACTTTCCCACAATGGAGAGAAACTCCTGAACCTGCTCTTTTTCAGTTGCCATTACAACTCCTTATCTGTCTGTGAGTCCAAGCTCAAAGACACTTACTACGCAATGAATTAACGCGTCTCTTTGACCTTGTGCTGAGCCATAAGCTGCTCAATCTGCTCCTGAATTTCATCAAGCGTGGAGGCCATAAAAGGACGGTTGATGTCCACAAATTCAAATCCTGAAGGATGGCTTACCCAAGCGCCTTCAAAAAGTAGGCGAAGTGCTTTGCCCTGTCGGATGAGTTTGTAGCTTTTAATCTTGGTATAAGGAACGACAAGTGCTTTTCTCTTGTCGGATTTTGCAAAGATAAATACGTGTTTCTGACCAAAATCAATAACATGAATACCACTGGCAAAACGACTAAAGCGTTTTCCCATGGCACGTGACGCAAACCACGTAATGGTGAGTCCTGCAATAACACCAACAAGACCCAAAATATTGCCGCTTACATTGGCATAAACCCAAAAGAAAAATGTCAGAGCAAGAGAGCCAAACGCCAGGAGCAAGTACAGAATTCCCTGAACCATCAAACGAGTTCTGTCTTCAAGAACTTCTAGAACTAACTGATCTTCAGGAAGCTCTGGAGCAGGCTTTTTGTCAACGCTAAGGCCAAACATATCGCCAAGCACTGACTCAGTAACACTTTTGTTGTTCTTCTCGTCTGCCATGTTTTTCCTTGTTGTGAAGCTTTTAAAAGGGCGCCCGCGGGCTTTCCACGAGCGCCCTAAGAAACCGTAGAGCTGAGTAGGTACTACAGAAATCTAGGCTTAGGCAAGACCAAAGAGTGAGCCGATGCCGTAGATGATAGAACCAACGATGTTGTAGTCAACGTTAGGGAAGGATGCCTCTGCAATTCCCAGCTGAGCAAATGCAGGATAGAGAATCAGAGGACCAGCGGTCAGGAAAATACCAACCAGGAAGGAGCCAAGAAGAGCACCGCGCCATCCACCATAAGCGTAACCACAAACACCACAAGTACCACCAGAGAAGAAGCAGATGCCCGCTGCAGGAATCATGATGGTTGGGCTGTGGAATGCAACCATAAGTGCCATTGCTACAAGGCCACCAAGGAAGGAGCCAATGAAGCCGATGATGACAGCGTTTGGTGCAAATGGGAAGATTGCAGGGCAGTCGACTGCAGGACGTGCATCTGGAATGAGCTTCTCGGAGATGCCGACAAATGCAGCGGTGATCTCAGCGATGAACTGACGGACGCCGTAAACAAGGACGGACATACCAGCAGCAAACTGAAGACCAGCAAGGAATGGCCAAATCCACCACATATCGTTACCAAAATAGCTGGTGAATGGCTTGTTGTTTGCAAGGGTGTCGCCAAAGTGACCGGTGACAAGGCATGCAATAGTAACAACGTAGAACAGAACAATCATGAAGAGAGCAACGGAGAAGACAAAGTCCTTGAAGAGCTTGAAGAACTCTGGGAGCTCCTTAGCCTCTTTCTCGCCGTCCTCCTCGTTCTTCTTAGCAAAGAGCTTTCCAACGTAACCGGAGAATGCATAACCGATGCAGTTGAAGTGGCCGATTGCGATGGAATCTCCACCAACAAGCTTGTTTACGAATGGCTGGCACAACGAAGGCAGTGCAGCACCGCAGAAGCCGAGGATGACGCCACCAAGAACAATGGTGACCCACATTGGGAGACCAAGAGCGATGAAGACCAGAGCAAGTACACAGGAGAAGTACAGGAAGTGCTGACCAGTCAAGAAGACGGACTTGAATGGGGTAATCTTGGCAAACACAAGGTTCATGATGAAGCCAAGAACCATTACAAGAGCAACCTCGGTACCGTAGGTGTTCAGTGCAAGAGCAGTTGCGACCTCAACCTGGGTAACAACGCCCTTAACAGCGAATGCACGACTAAACATGTCGCTGAAGATGTTGACCTGAGCGGACATAGCGCTAGAACCAATGTTGAAGATCATGAAGCCAATAATGGTCTTCACAGTTCCGGAGAAGACGTCCACAGCGGACTTCTTCTGCAGCAAGAGGCCGACAAGAGCAATAATGCCCATAATGACGGCTGTGTCTCTAAGCTGCATGAGAATTGCATTGAGCATGCGTAATCCCTTTCAGCAAATAAACCGACGAACCTACTCAGATAAGTTCTCTCAATCAAGTGACAAGTACCTCTTGTCAAAGGTTTGGCGAGAGCTTCTCGCCGAAGGCAACCAGCGTTGCGTATGACGAGAAACTCCCGCCAAAAAGATACAAAGGGGAGCTTATGCGTTGTGCTCTGCGAGCCAGGCGGTGAGCTTTTCCTTCATCTCTGCCTTGTCGACAATGTTGGTGATGCCAACAGCGGAAGGAACGCGATCGTCAGCGTTGAGCTCATCAGTGAGGTCAGACATGGTAATAACAAGATCGCCATTGAAACCAATCAGGGAATCCAGATTACCGTGCTCGGTCTCGATTGGAAGATCATTCTCTTTGATGACCTGGTCAATCTTGATCTTGAGCATCATGGAAGAACCCATGCCTGCACGGCAGCAAACCAGTGCGTGGAACTTCTTATCAGCCATTACAACCTACCTTCCTTTGTGTGGACAAGGTCCACAACATCTTTTGGTGACTGAGCTTTTTCGAGCTGAGCAAAGAAATCAGGATCACTCAGCAATTCAACAAGAGACTGAAGGGCGCTAAGGTGGCCTTCACTATCTTTTGCAGCAAGTGGGAAAAGGAACTTAACTGGATCGTTGTCTTTGCTACCAAACTCAACAGGATCCTTGAGTACGGTAATGCCTACTGCAGGCTCAAGTGCACCAGACTCAGGACGCGCGTGTGGAAGAGCAACATGCTCGGTAATAACAATATAAGGGCCAAGTTCATTGACACCTTTAATGATGTCATCAACATAGCCCTCAGTTACTTTTTTGTTATCGACGAGTGGTTGCGCAGACTTTCTAATTGCATCTTCCCAGTTAGAAGCTACAACATTGAGCTGCACCAGGTCTTCGGTAAGGAGATCACTTAACACAGCACCACCTTGCCTTTCTCTTAATGAGACACATTGGCCCAAAGCCGCCTCATGACAAGTCTTAATAACTTGATAATATGCCATGAAACGTTCTTAACTTCAATCAATTTTACTCAAACAGTAATCAAAGTTGTTCATATTTTTTCAGCGTATCTTTTGTCCAAGTAGCTATACAAATGTTCATGTTTTTATGAACGTAATTGAAGCGCCTTCTATTATCCCATGTAAAGTTTATATGTTAAATTTTTTATAATCTAAAACATTCATATATATTCATACTATTATTTTCTGAAATATCTTGATATCCTTCTTCTAATGTTCTATTTTATTGATGAATGAACATTCAAAGAAAAAATGTTGCTCATAAAGGGAGGGCATTTATGAAAAGGAGTAAGGCTTACGTAGATTCACGTCGCGAGGCAATTACTGAGCTGCTAGAAAAAGAGGGACAAGCAAGTGTTTTAGAGCTTGCTGATCACTTTGAGGTCTCTTCTTTGACTATTAGACGTGACCTGGACTTTCTTGAGAAGCGCGGTATCCTGACTCGTCAGTATGGCATTGCTACCCTGCTTAACCCTTATGGTCGTCCTTCTGGCTCAAGGCAGATTCGCTCTAACAAAGCAATTGCCCGCGAGGCCGCTCGCTACGTTGAGGATGGCGATTGTATCTTTATCAACACCAGCTCCGTTGCTCTTGGGATGCTTGAGTGGATTGATGCTCACGACGTAACTGTTGTTACAAACAACGGCAAGGCACTGTTGCTTGAGGACATCCACGATCTTTCTATCATCCTTACTGGTGGTGACATCCGTCCTCCACGCGCTTCCATGACTGGTGATACCGCTCTTGAGTGCATCCAGCACATTACTGCTGCTAAATGCTTCTTGGGCTGCACGGGTTTCTCGGGAGAATTTGGTCTTACTTCTGCTACATCTCCTGAGCCAGCAATTAACGCTCAGATGCTCAAGCGCTCTAGAAAGCACTATGTTGTTGCTGATTCTTCTAAGCTGGGCACTACTTCCAACTTCCAGTTTGGTTCTGCAGAAGACATTGATCTGCTCATTACTGATACAGGTGCAACTGACGAGCAGATCAACGAGCTCAAAGCCGCAGGACTTAAGGATGTTGTCTGCGTCACTCCTTCTATTCTTCCTGCTAAGTAAGACTTGCGTTTTATTATTATTTAAGCGAACACAAAATGGCGGCCTTTTACAGGCCGCCATTTCTTGGACACAAGAAATAGGAGGCAGTTCAAAACACACCTAAGTCAGATAATCTGTCAAAAAGACGTATACATGACGCTGAAATTACCACAAACATGCAGATTATCGTCATTAGATGTGTAAAATGCCCGCAATTGAGCAGAATATCTGACTTAGGTGTGTTCCGTAGATACAGAATTTATTGATAGTTAAATTTCTTATATTTCTCTATTCATGTTCAAGCATATTAGATGAAGTATATGCATAGAAATGCATATCAGGCAGTGCGACCGCCTAGCTATCTGGCTATCTAGATTAGAAACATGTCAATTCTTCAGCAAAACCTACCAAAGCTGCGCTATTTTGTGCGCCAGGCCTAAAAGCCGACGCTAACACGCTGCAGAATCATAATCACCCGCATATGAACTGCCTCCCATTTCTTATGTCCAAGAAATGGGAGGCGGTTCATCGTCGGGCGCCATTTTAATCGCAAAATTTTACGTGCAATTGTGTTTAATCGGATCCAGCTACACGCATCCACCGAAGTTCAACAAGACCATCTGTCGAGCAGCTTGCTGACCAAACAGCGATTAGCAGCGATTAGCTTTCCAAAGCCTCAAATGATTTAAAGCCTTCGCCGATTGCCTCGTGGACCTCTGAAACAAATACCAGTGCATCGGGGTCAATCTCGGAAACGATAACTTTCAGCTGAACAACCTCCGTACGACCAAGAACGCACATCAAAACAGGCTTGTGCGCACCACTCCACAGTCCGCGCGCCTGAAGCTCCGTACAGCCACGATTAAGGTTATAGAGAATCTCGTGAGCGATTGCATCGTGCTCAGAGGAAATAATGTAAACGCAGCGCTCGGACCTTGGTCCGTCGATGACAAAGTCGATCATTTTTCCTGTGACAAAGATTGCCAAGCTAGAATACAGACCGTTTTCTAGCGAGAAGACCGGAATAGCTGCAATAATGATGACAATATCAACAATGATGATTGCGGTACCTGATGGAATACCAAAGCGCTTGGAAACTGCCTGAGCAATGATGTCTGTACCACCGGTATTTCCACCCGCTCTAAATACAAGGCCAAGACCAAAACCACAGATAATACTGCCCCACAAAGCAGCAAGCATAAGATCATTGGCGCCAAGAGCTGGTAAAAAAGGTGCAAATAAATCGACAAAAATGCTGGAAATTAAGAAGCCTACAACGCTCTTGAGCAAGTATTTTTTGTTTCCACTTTTTGCAACAAAAGCCATCAAAATAATATTCATGGCGATTGTCTGCATACCAACAGGCAGGTCAAATCCAAAAGGTAGCGCAACAGCCCTAATAACCGTTGCAAAACCGGTAATACCACCAGCTGCAAGTCCGTTAGGAACTTCAAATACATCAAGGCCAACTGCAAAAATTGCACAGCCAAGGACGATAAAGAACGAGTCTTTAAAGGTCTTTTGCCAAGTAGATTTTTGCACACTAATCCTTTCCGCCAACAACCCAGCGATGATACGCAATGATGAACTGGTCAAGATCGCCGTCTGAAAGAACGGACTCTACGTTTCCTGTCTCTGCACCTGTTCTTAAGTCCTTAATAAGCTGATAAGGATAAAGAACATAGCTCCTAATCTGATTTCCAAACGAGATTTCTCTCTTTGGACCACGAAGCTCATCAAGCTCAGCTTCGCGTTTCTCTTTTTCAATCTCATACAAACGGCTGCGCAAGATATTCATTGCTGCAGCTTTATTCTGCAATTGGCTGCGTTCGTTTTGGCAGGTTACTACTGTTCCTGTTGGAATGTGAGTAATACGAACTGCCGAATCTGTGGTGTTGACTCCCTGGCCTCCTGGACCAGATGCATGATATACATCAATGCGCAGGTCATTGGAGTCAATATCAACCTCAATATCCTCAGGAAGAACAGGTAAAACTTCTATCCCAGCAAATGATGTCTGCCTGCGTTTTTTATCGTCAGTAGGAGAAATTCTTACCAGACGATGTACACCCTGCTCCGCACGAAGCATGCCATAAGCGTTCTTACCGCTTACGGTAAAGGTTGCACGGTCAAGGCCAATAACCTCTGCAACGGGTGCGTCGTTAATGTCAACTTTCCAACCACGGCGGTCACAATACTTGAGATACATGCGAAAAAGCATCTCGCACCAGTCTTGAGACTCAAGACCGCCTTGACCAGGCTTAATGGTAACAATTGCATCGCCATGATCAAGCTCATCAGTAAACCAACTTGAAAGCTCCAGCTCAGATAAATCTTTTTCAAGAGATACCGCCAGCGCTTGAGATTCATCAAGTGACGCTTGGTCTTCAAGTTCTGTTCCAAGCTCAAAGGCAGCCTCGGCATCACCGAGTTTCTCTTTAGCTCTATCAATACCAGCAACATCATCGCGAAGCGATGCTAGTTGGGTCATTACCTTTTGCGCAGCTTCAGCGTCGTCCCAAAAATTAGGACGAGCACTTTCTGCTTCAAGTTCTGAAATTTGCTGACGCTTCTCGGCGAGGTGAAGATACCCTTCTACCTCTGAGAGACGCTCCGCTAAAGCTTGGAGCGAAACAACCTCTGTATCAGCCATTCTTACCTGTTTCGGCCGTGGCAGTTCTTAAACTTTTTACCACTTCCACATGGGCAAGGATCGTTGCGACCAACATTGACGTAAGGATTTGGATCGTCAGATTTACGATAGGTAGACACAGAAGACTGGCTTGCGCCGGTTCCCTGTGGGCTCTTGCCAATAGCTGCGGCATTCTTAAGCATGCTCTTGCCCTGCTTAAGTGCCTTTTGATCGCCGTCAGTTTCTTCTCCACCAGAATAGTGAGCATTCTGGAACGCCTCTGCCTCAGTATTCTGACGTGGACGATTAACCAGCTCAAGGCGAAGAATAGTACGAAGGAAGTCCTCGTACATGGTGTTTACCAGCAGCGTAAATGCCTCATATGCCTCAGTCTTATACTCAACCAGAGGATCGCGCTGACCAAAACCACGAAGACCAATGCCAGTCTTTAGGTAATCCATTTCCTGGAGGTATGCCATCCAGCGAGTGTCGATAACGCGAAGCATTACCTGAGCTGCAAGCTCGCGCATGACTTCTTCTCCGAGCTTCTGGGTCTTCTCGTCAAAAGTCTTTTGGACAAATGCGGTGACATCCTCTTCAAGCTGCTCAAACTTGGTGTCCTCGGTAAACTCTGGAAGATCTGTCTTACCAGTAAGCTCGGTGAGCCACTTCTCAAGACCCTCAAGATCCCACTCGTCAGCATCTCCGTAGCAGAACTCCTCGCAAACGCGCTGAGTAGTAGAAGCAGTGACTGTCTCGATAAGCTCCATAAGATCCTTGCCATCAAGAATCTTATTTCTCTCTGCGTAAATGACCTGGCGCTGCTTGTTCATGACGTCATCGTAATCAAGGACGTTCTTACGCATTGCAAAGTTGACTTCCTCAACCTTGTGCTGGGCGCCCTCAACAAGCTTGGTAACAATCTTTGCCTTGATTGGCATATCGTCAGGAAGCTCATAGCGCTGCATCATTGCCGCAACGCCGTCCATGCGGTCTCCGCCGAAGCGACGCATCAGATCGTCTTCAAGAGAGAGGTAGAACTGGGTCTGACCAGGGTCTCCCTGACGACCAGAACGACCACGGAGCTGGTTGTCAATACGACGGCTCTCGTGACGCTCGGTACCAATAACGCACAAACCACCTGCGGCGGTTACTGCCTCACGCTCAGTAGCGCAAATCTCTTTGGCTTCTTTGCGAGCGGCTTCTTTTTGCTCCTGAGTAGCCTCAGCTGGCTCAATTCCCTGGTTGCGAAGGATATCTTCAGCCATAACGTCTGGGTTACCGCCCAGAAGAATATCGGTACCACGACCTGCCATGTTGGTTGCGATTGTAACCGCGCCCTCACGACCAGCCTGAGCGATAATCTGCGCCTCGCGCTCATGGAACTTAGCATTCAGAACGTTATGCTTAATGCCACGCTTAGAAAGAATGCGAGAAATACGCTCGGAGTTGTCAATAGAAACAGTACCAACCAGCACTGGCTGACCATTCTGGTGACGCTCTTCGACGTCTCTTACAACAGCCTCAAACTTAGCGTCAATGGTGCGATAGACCAGGTCGTCCAAGTCCTCACGCTGGACAGGGCGATTAGGTGGAATAACCTGAACAGGAACGTGATAAACCTCACGGAACTCTGCGTCCTCGGTCATTGCGGTACCGGTCATACCAGAGAGCTTGTCGTACATGAGGAAGTAGTTCTGGAGCGTAATAGTTGCCAGAGTCTGGTTTTCTTCACGTACCTGAACGTTCTCTTTTGCCTCGATTGCCTGGTGAAGACCCTCAGAATAGCGACGGCCTTCCATAATACGACCGGTAAACTCGTCAACAATCTTAACTTCACCGTCAATGACAACATACTGCTGGTCACGATGGAACATGTACTCAGCCTTCAGTGCCTGCTGCAGGTGATTTACCAGCTGGCCAGTCTCATCGTTGTAGATGTCGTCAATGTTAAGAGCGCGCTCGACCTTCTCGAGACCAATCTCTGTTGTTGCGATGGTGTGCTTTGCCTCGTCCATCTCGAAGTCAATCTCTGGAGTTAGACCACGAACTGCCTTAGCAAAATCCTTATAAGTACCTGCAGATTTAGTGCCAGCACCAGAAATAATCAGAGGAGTACGAGCCTCATCGATAAGGATGGAGTCAACTTCGTCGACGATGGCATAATGATGTCCACGCTGAACACGCATCTCGGGACGAGTAACCATGTTGTCACGCAGGTAGTCAAAGCCAAACTCAGAGTTTGTACCGTACGTAATATCTGCCTCATACGCAGGCTTTTTAAGGCTCAAACGCATACCGTTCTGCAGAAGACCAACACTAATACCCAAGAACTTGTAGATGGTGCCCATCCACTCACTGTCTCGCTTAGCCAGGTAATCGTTGACGGTAACAATGTGAACGCCCTCGCCGCTCAGCGCGTTAAGGTAACCAGCAAGGGTAGAGACAAGCGTCTTACCTTCACCGGTCTTCATCTCTGCAATAGTGCCCTTGTGGAGCGCAATACCACCAATAAGCTGGACGTCAAAGTGACGCTGACCAATAGTTCTTACCGAAGCCTCGCGTACCGTTGCAAAAGCCTCTGGAAGAAGATCGTCTAGGCTTTCTCCCTCGGCATAGCGAGCCTTGAATTTCTCGGTCTGGGCCTGAAGCTCTTCATCGCTCATGGCCTGCATTGTTGGCTCAAGCGCATTGATCTTCTCGACAATACGCTTATATGCTTTGAGGTCCTTATCAGCACCAAAGGACAGAATCTTAGAGAGGAAATTAGGCATAGCTTTTTCCTTGACGTCGGGCATCTATCTTCGGTTGATAGACACAGTATTCAACTTATATATCATACCCCGTCTAACTGCTTGAATCACACTACATGGCGTCGTAAAATCCCAATTTCGTTATTTCTCCACCACTGGTTTCTATTGATTCTTTTCCCTTTTCTGCGCCTGCAATCATCCTAAGCTGTTTGGAAGGCATTTTTCTACGCTTCGTAACGTATTTCTGCACGTACAGGTCGTAATACTGTTGAGCATCCTGCGCCCGGCCACACTTTCTGAGCGCCTGGATAAGTGCCATAAGCGTGTCTTCTCGCATATCATCAACAAGGTAGGCAAGCTCTGCAAAATGCACTGCAAGCGTATAGTGAGTAATTCTCAAAGCGGCAGCTGAAGCTGTCACCATGGTTTCTATGTATTGATCTCTCAAGGCAATACGAATGGGATCTGCAAACCTAAAGCACTCATCCTCGGGAAGATACAAATCACCTTGATAAAGCTCTTCTGCCTGCTTAGCCAGGTGCACTATGTCTTCATCGCTGTTTGATGATGCAACGCTCTTTGCTAATCGCGTAAAAATATCAATGTCTACGGTTACCTGCTGGGGATTAAAACCAAGTGTTCTTTCAATCCGAGATGCTTCCAAAGGCTCGCAGCCTTTCTTGATCTCCTGCACCTCTTTGCGAATAACCCTAGTAGCTTGATACAGACGCTCTTGCCAATGTGCCTGATCAGCCTCAGGCCAAATCTGCTGAGCAATCTGCGACCTAAAGCTCATGTGATTGTGGGCAAGCGCCAAATACACAAGCAGCGCCTTTGCCGAACGATAGGCAATTTTTCTTCCGGCAATCTCCTCCCCTTGAACCGACAAACTGAATCTGCCGAGAAGAGCGATGTACACCCCAGGATGAGCATTCTGTTTCTTCTCTACACGCGAGCTCTTAACCACAGAGTTTTCAGTCCGAGGATCCCCTGATACTTGCCTAAATACTCTCCATTTTGTTACATCTCGCTTACCTTCATTTGAACGTAAATAATGCAGCCATTCTTCTGGCATTTCTTGTTCTAGGCACTGCTGAAATTCAGACTCGTCAGACAAAAGTGCCCTCATAAGCCACATGGCATTTTCAGGTACTCCATACTCAACCTCATCCAGCCAGACAGGAGAGTACCCTTTTACACTTTTAAAGAGAGCTTTATATATTGTTCTACATGCTGCTTTTAGAGATGGATGGGTAATTGCTTCAAGACTTTTCTCTGTGGGAATAACGCCCAAGAAAAATCCAGCAATATCTTCGAGTATCTTTCCAACCTGCGTGACATATATTGAGTCCCATTCCCTACTCAACAGCATCGCCCTTCTCGCCTGGAGCTGAGCTTTGGGGTATGCCCTACTTCTGAGACTGAGAAGAGCTCCCATAAGAAGTGCAGGTACTTGAATCATACGATTGCCGTGTGATTCAGCTTGGCTTATGAGCTGCTCAGTGTCGTATAAATTGCCCACAGAAAAGCTCTTTTCAAAAAGGTAGCGAACACATTTAAGTAATCCCACAGATCCCTTTAAGGCGCTTGCCTCCCCTTCTTGTAAAAATGAGAGCGCTTTTGAACTACGTGCATCAAAGTCCTTTTGATATACACCCAGCAATGCGTAAAGCAATTCAACATCAACTGTTTGAATTGACGAGGTTATAGAAGAAGCCTTTTCGTGCTGTTGCTCAAGAAGCAACAGTTGAAGGGCATATTTAAAATTTCCCTGCACAGCCAAATCAATCGCACGTTTATGGAGTGCAACTTTCTTTTCAAGCGGACTTAACTCAAGGTCCTCTTTCAAGGCTGGCAGCGGTTTTTGCAGAAGCAGCTTTAGCAGTGTTATGTAAGCGGTCTGCTTGAGAAAACCATTAAATGAGGTAAGGTTCTCAAGTGTTTTACCAGCATCTTTACTGTTCATTGGACCTTTGGTATTAGACAGGGCATCTACCATTCTTTTTGCGGCTTTTTTACTTGAGTTTTCTAGCGTACAGTCAGAATGTGTAGCGGTAAGCGCATTATCTACCAGCTCAATATATCCAGCATCAACAAACTCTGTTGCATGAGAAAGCACAATTTCCCAGATAATCTCTTCTCTCACCAGCGAACTCACAAATGCAGCCTTAGAGAAATCTTCCCTATCAATGAGCAGTGCTATGGCTTTCAAAGCGAGTTTTTCATGTTTGCCTGCTAGAGCGACAAGCTCCTGTTTATTAAAGTTCAACACATCAAATCTTGTAGCATGAAGGCACGAGAAACGCCTCATCTCTACATGTACACCAAAGAAAGGCGCATCTTGTTCTATCTTTGCCAAATACTCAAGATCGGCTTGTCCGCATATACGACTCAAATCATCAAACGAACCAACGCCAAGCAACATCATGCCTAATCTGAGTCTCAGTTCCTCAATGCCCAGAGTGCTCCTGAGCATATACGATGCTACGCACGCAAGACTAGTCAGATACGTAATAGGTACTTCGACATCTCCGCGCTCGCAGAACGTGACTGGCAGAGAGTAAACAAGCGTTGGAATACCGCGCGTCAATCTCATGCTATTCAGAACGGATTGTTCTGAATTATCAATGCCAGGCATAAAGGTAAGTAGCTCATTCTTGCCCAGAACATATACGCTCGGAACTTCATCAATTAACTGGCGCGCTTCAGGAGATAAGGAAAACGCAACAAGACAGCCAGCCATGCGAAGTCGTGCGATTGATTTAACCTGACGAGCAACAAAATACTCGTCAGACGGAGGAAAGTCGTCAATAAGAACGAGCCTTTTAAGTGCCTTTGAATTCTTTCCGTTGCAGATAGAAGTGCTTTTCTTAGTAAGAATCTGGGTTGCCTCTTGAGCCGAAAGGCTAGAAAGAGAAATCTCATACACATTCCATCCGCTCGACTGTGCATAGTCTGCCAGTTCTCTCAGAAACATGGTCTTGCCCATGCAGGGTTCTGCACAAAGCGCAAGTGGCCTCTTTGTCTTCTCCATTGTTCTAAAGAAGTGTTGAGGCGGAACAATCCTGCTATAGTCACCCATCACATGGCGAGAAGACCCACCTAGCAGCGACTCTGTTCTAGCTTCTTCTCTGTTTTCCGACTCCATAAAGCTCTCCTTACTATTCAAATACTCAAGCGCTACAAGCGCTCTAACATTTTTCATTTCAAAATTTGGTGTGCGATAAATAATCAAGCTAAATTTGTCAGAAAGTGAGAAGGTTTAGGTGAACGGTAGGTGAAATATGGTCAGATTCAAGACAGATTAGTGACAAAATGTATGCAGAAATGCACAAATGTTGAAATTAGATAACATCAAATAGTAAAAATTATCTTCCGTGAACGGTATTTAATTAAGATAATTATGTAAATATTGTGACACATAATTAAAACATAATACGTAATTAATATGTGTTTTTAGTAAATATTTTTATGCTATTTTCGAATATTTTGCCACTCAAAAAAGAGGACCCCACAAACGTGAGATCCTCTCGACATAAAAATGCCCCTTGTTGGTCAGCGACGTCCTGCTCTCCCACGGACTTACTCCGCA
>CAKAPG010000013.1 GCA_916715765.1 uncultured Atopobium sp. | reverse complement strand
ACAAGGGTATCAAGCTTAGGAGCGTCACCCCACCACTTTGGATTTGGCTTGAAGGTTACAACAGAGTCATCGAAAGAATCAACAATATAAGGACCAGAACCAAGCTCGTTGTGTGGCTCATTGTTGTAACCATTGTTGAAGAAGTCTGGATCCTGAAGCTTTGGGTGCAGAGCATAACTCAAGATGCTCTCGATTGGATAGACTGGCTCCTTCATGGTAATAACAGCGGTCTTAGCAGTATCGCCCTGTTCAACAGACTCATACTTGTCATAACCATCAGTTGAAGAAACCGCAAACTTTTTATTCTGACCACACATAGTGATGAATGCGGTCTGAATTGCGGTCCAATCAATAGCGGTACCATCGTTAAAGGTAGCCTGATCAGTGAAGGTCAGGGTAGCAACCTGCTTGCCGTCCTTCTCCTCTACCTTGAAGTCCTTGATGTAATCCTTGTTTGGCTCAAACTTATCACCATCAGCATTGTTAAGGAACAGGTCACGAGGGTTGATAAGACCGTGAAGGATGTTCATGTAAGAGGTATTACCAGCAAGTTGGTAATAATTCCACTGTGGACCAATCTCGTTGATTGGCTGAGTCAGAGTACCGCCATCCTTAACCTCATCACGAGACTTAGGATTGTTGTACGTCTTGCCCTTCTCTGGGATTGGAAGCTGATCCAGAGGAGTGTTTGCAGGAGAGCCGTCCTGTGGCTCAGTACCTGTGGTGGTAGAGCCGCCCTGATTATTTGATGGAGCACAACCAGCAAGGCCAAGGCCTGCGGCGGTGATTCCAGTCAGAGCAAAGAACGAACGACGGGAAAAACTGTCAGCCATATGATCACCCATTTCGTTAAAGGCCTACAGATATTCACTTAACTATACGAAATTGCCTGAAAATACTCCATAGCAGAAACATTCCCGTAACAACCTCGTTCACTATTTGTAACAAAGAAAACCCGCACCTAGTTTTAAGTGCGGGTTTTCAAAAAATTTATTGAATCTTTGTTACTCGATAGAGATGTGAGTAGCAGGAACCAGCTTACCATCCTGGTAAATCATGCGCTCACGGGTACGCTCAATCTTTGGATCAGGAATTGGAATAGCCGAGAGGAGCGCCTTAGTGTAAGGATCTTGTGGGTTAGTAAAGACGTCTTCGGTCTCACCGTACTCAACAATCTTGCCCAGGTGCATAACAGCAACCGTGTCAGAAATATGACGAATAACAGCAAGATCGTGAGCAACAAAGAGATAAGAAATCTTCAACTGAACCTGAAGATCCTCAAGGAGGTTAATAATACCTGCCTGAATGGAAACGTCCAGAGATGCAATTGGCTCATCCAAGAGAAGAATCTTTGGACTTGTTGCAAGAGCACGAGCAATGGCAATACGCTGACGCTGACCACCAGAGAACTGGGATGGGAAGCGGTCAACATAGTCTGGGTTGATACCAACCAGACGCATAAGCTCGCCAATACGAGTATTAATATCCTCTTTGTTCCAACCCTGTGCCTGAAGTGGCTCAGCCAAAACGTCATAGACAGGCATACGTGGGTCCAGAGAACTCATTGGATCCTGGAAGATAACCTGAAGATCTTTACGAAGCTCTCTACGCTGTGCAGCATTCTTAAGCTCAGCAACATCTTTGCCAAGGACCGTAATACGACCATCCTCAGGCTTCAGTAAATCCATAATCTGCATCAGAGTTGTTGATTTACCAGAACCAGACTCACCAACAAGCGCAAGGGTTTCTCCCTCATGGATCTCAAAGCTTGCACGGTCCACAGCAGTCATAGTGCCCTTGCTGCGTCTAATAAAGCCCTTACCCTGAACAGGGAAAGTCTTGGTAAGATTCTCAACCTTAAGTACAACAGGACGCTCGTTACGAGGAACATCAACCCACTTTGGAAGGATTGGCTCAAAGTCTGGATATACCTCAGCGTAAGTGAGCTTCTTCTCGCAAATCTCCTGAAGGTGGTGGCAAGATGCCAAGTGACCCTCGGCAGCATTTGCAGGAAGCAGCACTGGCTCTTTCTTGGAGCATTCCTCGGTAGCCATAGGACAACGTGGGTTAAAAGGACAACCAGTTGGAATGGCAGCAAGTGATGGTGGATTACCCTTAATAGGAACAAGCCTATGCTCTGCCTGAAGGTGAGGTTTTGGAACAGCACCCAGAAGACCCATGGTATAAGGGTGACGAGGCTCAGCAAAAAGTGTATCAACACTTGCGCGCTCTACGCCACGGCCTGCATACATAACCATAATGTCATCAGCGGTACCTGCAACAACACCAAGGTCGTGAGTAATCAGAACAACTGCTGCGCCAGTCTCTTTCTGTGCAACCTTCAAGACGTCAAGAATCTGAGCCTGAATAGTTACGTCAAGAGCGGTGGTTGGCTCGTCTGCGATGATGATGTCAGGGTTGTTTGCAATAGCAATTGCAATAACAACACGCTGACGCATACCACCAGAGAACTCATGTGGGAAAGAATCCAGACGATTCTCTGGATCAGTAATACCAACAATGGAGAGAAGCTCAATACAACGCTTACGAACGTCTGCCTTGCTCATGTGAGGATTATGGGTAAGCAGAGCCTCTGCAAGCTGATCTCCAATAGAGAACATTGGAGTCAAAGCAGACAGTGGATCCTGGAAGATCATAGAAATCTTAGTGCCACGAAGCTCTGACATCTCTTCGTCGGTCTTACCAATGAGCTCCTCATTACCAAGCTTAATAGAGCCAGTAACGTGAGCATTGTCATCAAGAAGACCAATAAGAGACAGAGCGGTTACTGACTTACCAGAGCCAGACTCGCCTACGATACCAAGGGTACGGCCACCCCAAAGGTCAAAGTTAACACCGCGAACTGCGTCTACACGACCAGCCTCAGTATTAAAGGAAACCTTAAGGTTACGAACAGAAAGAACTGGATCTCCTGTTGGAGCACCCTTTGGACCGTTTGATTCAAGAAGCTCGTAGCGAAGGACATCGTCCATCTCTACACTTCCCTGCTTTGTTGAAGTAGTAGTAGTGTCAGACATTATGCACGCTCCGTAGTTTCTTCAGAAACGATGCTTCCCTCAAGATCACCGAGCTGAGCGTCATCCTTGGAAGAATCCTCTTCCTGATCTTTAACGCTACCAGCAGCGCGTGAATAAGGGTCAAAGGCATCGCGAAGGCCGTCGCCGATGAGCTGCAGGCCAACACAAACAACAATCAGAAATGCCGATGGAATCAGAATCATCCATGGAGTAGTAAGCATTGCAGAAGAACCAGCACTCAGGAGATAACCAAGAGAGGTATCTGGTGCCTTGATACCAAGACCCAAGAAGCTGAATGCAGTCTCAGAGTTAATACCACCAATAACAGCCAAGACCAAATCAATAATAAGAATTGAGCCAAGGTTTGGAATAAGGTGACGAACAATGATGGTAAATGGTGGAACGCCCATGTACTTAGCGGCCTTGACGTAATCTCTCTCACGCAAAGACAGAGCCATGGTACGGATAGTACGTGCGCGACCAATCCAACCAAAAGCAGTCAGACCAAAGATAAGCATAAGCCAACCAGACTCACCGCCTGCTGCACGAACAATCATAGCAACCAGCAAGAAGCTAGGGATGACCATGAGCATATCAAGAAGCCACATACCAATCTTCTCTGGAATGCCGCGGACATAAGCAATGGCAGTACCAATAATTGCAGAGATGATAGTGGTCAAGATTGCATAGCTGATACCAATGGTCAAAGAACGGCCAAGACCGTGGACAACACAGGCATACAAATCAATACCAGCACCATCAGTGCCAAACCAATGCTTTGCATTAGGAGCCATGTTAATTGCAGTAAAGTCAGCATCTGTGTAATTAAATGGGGTGGCATATGGTCCAAAAACTGCAATAAGAACCATAATTCCAAGAATAATCAAACCGATTACTGCAGAACGCTGGCGGAAGAAACGCCTTGCAATCAAGCCAGCATAGCTAATTCTTTTAACTTCTTTATTGTCAGACTTAGCATCTGCCTGAAGCTCACGCTCTGCATTAGTCAGACCTGCATCAATGGAGACGTTTTTCTCATCTTTATTCTGAAGCTCTTCTTTAGACATGTCCGCCTCCTTAGCTCATCTTAATTCGTGGATCAAGAGCAGCAGCAAAGAGGTCAGCCAGAAGAGCGCCAACAAGAGTCATTGCGCCAGAGAATGCTGCAACTGCAACTGCACCGTGAATATTGTTGTTGTTAATACAGTTAATGAAGTACTCACCAAGACCGTGAATTGCAAAGACCTTCTCGGTCATAACAGCACCGGTGAAGATACCTGCAAGAGAGAAAGCAACTGAAACAGCAGTTGGAATCAAAGAGACGCGAAGAGCGTGCTTACGAATTGCCTTCTTACGAGTAAGTCCCTTTGCGCGTGCAGTACGAACGTAGTCTGCGTGCATCTCGTCAAGCAGGTACGTACGCTGAGAGAGGTGGTAACCAACGGAGCTTACGATAGTAAGAACAATGGTTGGAAGAATAATGTGCTGGAGGAAGTCAATGAGCCACGTGAAGAAGTTTCCGGTATCTCCACTAGAAAGATCGGTTACGTAGAAAATACGAGTACCGGCACGTGCGTTAATCTCAATTGCCGCAAAAACAATCAAGATTGCCATAACAACAGTTGGAATAACCAGAAGAATCGAAGCAACACCACTTAAGAAGCGGTCCTGCCACTGATACTGACGCTGAGCGGTATAAACACCCAAGCTGACGCCAATAACGACAGACAAAATAGTTGCTGGGGTCATAAGCTCAATAGAAGCCATGAACTTTGAGCTCATCTCTCGGTTAACGTTATCGCCGGTTGGGGTCATACCAAAGTCAAACTTGGTAAGCAGATTGGTAATCCAGACCTGATAACGCTCAATAACTGGAGTCTTATCATTTAGATTAGTCCTATACAGGTTTTCCTCAATAGACTCCTGTGGAGGACGTGGAGTACGCTGCTCAAAGTTGGAGCGTGGATTCATAAACGATGATGCGAGGAAGAATGTGAGCGAAGTTGCGACAAAAATCATCACAATGTAGCTCAAAATCCTCTTTGTAACGTACCAAACAAACCGTGCCATTGACTCTCCTCACCGCCTTGCGCTTATCCACCTGATAAGCGAGGTTTTCTCGGTATGGCAACCTAGCATTCCTACAACAAACATACTGTGAATACACAGCAAAGAGTAATTTTACCATGGATAAGTTGCCTAACCCAAAAAATATCTCTTAGATAAGCAAGATTATGCATACCAATCCCAGTAAAACGTATCCACATATAATGACTGTTTGACTCCAGCGTACAGGTCACAATCAAATTTGTTTACATATGAGAAACGTTATTGAAAATTCTGTTAAGAAGTAACAGAAAACTGCTATCTGTTGCGTCCAACCTTTTTGCCGGCGTTTCCATCAGCAAGTTTTTCTGCGCCCCGCAAGACGCGCATAAAAAATGCCGAGAAACCCGGGTTTCTCGGCAGATGATTCAAAGGTAAAAGGAGCTGTTTAGCCAATAGCGCCAACAGGGAATGTGAGAGCCATCACAATCGCGCAAACCAGGAAGATGGTTGTAGTGATGATGGTAAGGCGATCAAGGTTCTTCTCCATAATGCCTGAACCAGCGCTTGCGTTATACATAGAAGAAGCAATCATGTCAGAAACGCCAGTGCCCTTTCCGGAGTGTGCCAGAACAAGCAGCACCGTCAAAATGCCAGAAAGTACAAACAGCACCAAAAGAATTGTATTCAGAACGCCCACGAGGTTCCCCCTCTTGCTGGCGAGAAGATCCAGCCCTAGTTATTTTTACGTACAAGAGAAAAGAATAGCACACGCCACTCCCCTTTGGGAATGACGTGTGCCAAGTTGTAAAACAAACAAGAACTTAACAGATGAGCCAAGCGCCTAACCGGAGTAAGGAGCTTTGCCAGAGTTTAGTTCATTGCGCTCTTTACCATTGCAACGAAGGAATCAGCCTTAAGAGATGCGCCACCAACAAGTGCACCGTCAACGTCCTCTTTCTCGAGGAAGCCGCCAACGTTCTCTGGCTTTGCAGAACCGCCGTAAAGAATACGGATGCCATCTGCAATTTCTGCGCCAAAGATCTCTACCAGGGTCTTGCGGATTGCGCCGCAAACTTCCTGTGCGTCATCAGCAGTTGCAGTCATGCCAGTACCGATTGCCCAGATTGGCTCGTAAGCAATAACGTACTTGGAAGGATCAGTGATCTCTAGACCCTTGGTGTCTGCCTTAATCTGGTCAACAACAAACTGAACGTGAGTACCAGCGTTACGAACCTCAAGAGACTCACCGCAGCAAGAAATAGGAACGATGTCATGAGCCATCAGTGCCTTTGCCTTGCGGTTAATGTCCTCGTCGGTCTCGCCAAAGTAGCCACGACGCTCAGAGTGACCAATGATGCAGTAAGTTGCACCAACAGAAGTCAGCATTGCTGGAGAGGTCTCACCAGTAAATGCGCCAGACTCCTCCCAGTACACATTCTGTGCAGAGAGAGCAACGGAAGAGTTTGCCTGAGTAAGAACCTCAGAGACACCCTTAAGGTCTACAAGAGGTGGAGCAATGACAACATCAACGTTTCCAGTACCGGAAGCAAGCTGATCGACAATTCCCTGAGCAAGCTCAACGCCCTCAGCGAAAGTCTCATTCATCTTCCAGTTACCTGCGATCATACGATTACGCATCGAGAAGCGCCTCCACTCCTGGAAGTGCCTTACCCTCAACGAGCTCCATGGAAGCGCCGCCACCAGTGGAGATCCAGCTCATCTTGTCAGCAAGGTGGAACTTGTTAACTGCTGCAACGGAATCGCCGCCGCCGATGATAGAGGTGCAATCAGCATCTGCAACAGCGCGAGCAATAGCCTCGGTGCCCTTTGCAAACTGGTCAAACTCAAAGACGCCCATAGGACCATTCCAGAAGACGGTCTTTGCGCCCTTGATTGCCTCAGAGTAAAGCTCAACAGTCTTAGGACCAATGTCCATACCCATGCGGTCTGCAGGGATCTGGTCAGAAGGAACTACCTCACCAACAGCGTCCTCACCAAAGTGATCGGTAACAACGTTGTCAACAGGAAGCAGAATCTTAACGCCCTTCTCCTCTGCCTTCTTGAGCATCTCACCTGCGCGCTCAATCCAGTCTGGCTCCTGAAGAGAAGTACCAACGGTATAACCCTTTGCCAGGAAGAAGGTGTAAGCCATACCGCCACCGATGATAAGGGTATCAGCGGAGTCGATAAGGTGATCAAGAACACCAATCTTAGAAGAAACCTTGGAGCCACCAACAATAGCTACAAGTGGGCGCTCTGGGTTAGAGAAAATAGAGGTAAGAGTGTCAACCTCTTTCTCAAGCAGGAAGCCAGCGTATGCAGGAAGGTAAGCCGCTGGTCCCACAACGGAGCCCTGTGCACGGTGAGCGGTACCAAAGGCATCAAGAACAAAGATGTCACCATAAGATGCAAGAGTCTTTGCAATCTCTGGATCGTTCTTCTTCTCACGCTTGTCAAAACGGACGTTCTCAAGAACAAGAACCTCGCCGTCCTTGAGTGCGTCTACAGCCTCACGGGCCTTCTCGCCATAGGTGTCCTCAACAAACTTAACCTCGCGGCCAAGAAGCTCAGCAAGCTTCTCTGCAGCTGGGCGCAGGGAAAGCTCTGGCTGGAAGCCGGTGCCATCTGGACGGCCAAGGTGGCTCATCAGGATGACCTTTGCGTTGTGGTCGAGAAGATACTGGATGGTTGGAAGTGCAGCGCGAACGCGGGTGTCGTCAGTAACAACGCCGTCCTTTAGAGGCACGTTGAAGTCAACGCGCATAAGAACGCGCTTACCGTCAACATCTGCATCGCGGACAGTCTTCTTTGTAAAAGCCATGTCACTCCTTTAAATACGTTTCCAACAAAAGAAGGCGCGATCGCGGCAGATGCTGCGACCGCGCCCAAGGCGTCTATGTAACTAGAACTTAAGCAACGAACTTCTCGAAGTACTTGATGGTGCGGACCATCTGAGAAGTGTAGGAGTTCTCGTTGTCGTACCAAGAGGTAACCTGAACAAGAGTGGTGCCATCGCCAAGGTCAGAGCACATGGTCTGAGTTGCGTCGAAGATGGAGCCGTGGGTCTCGCCAACAATATCGCGAGAAACAATGTCATCCTCGTTGTAACCAAAGGTCTCTGGAATGGTCTCTGCATAAGCCTTCATTGCAGCGTTGACCTCGTCAACGGTGACCTTCTTATCAACAACAGCATAGAGGTTGGTGAGGGAGCCAGTTGGCGTAGGAACGCGCTGAGCAGCACCAATGAGCTTGCCGTTGAGCTCAGGAAGAACAAGGCCAATAGCCTTTGCAGCACCAGTGGAGTTAGGAACGATGTTCTCTGCACCAGCACGGGAACGACGGAAGTTACCCTTGCGCTGTGGGCCGTCGAGAATCATCTGATCACCAGTGTATGCGTGAATGGTGGTCATGATACCGGACTTGATAGTTGCGAAGTCGTTAAGACCCTTTGCCATAGGAGCAAGGCAGTTGGTGGTGCAGGAAGCTGCGGAGATGATGTTGTCATCTGCAGTGAGGGTCTCATGGTTAACGTTGAAGACAATGGTTGGGAGGTCATTGCCTGCAGGAGCAGAAATGACAACCTTCTTAGCACCAGCGTTGATGTGAGCCTGTGCCTTGTCCTTAGAAGTGTAGAAACCGGTGCACTCAAGAACAACGTCAACGTTGAGATCGCCCCAAGGCAGGTTGTTAGCGTCTGCCTCCTTGTAAATAACAATCTCGTGACCGTCAACGATGATGGAGTGGTCAGTTGCCTCTACCTTGTGATCGCGGGAATAGTTGCCCTGAGTAGAGTCATACTTCAGAAGATATGCAAGCATCTCTGGAGAAGTAAGGTCGTTGATTGCAACAATCTCGGAACCCTCGTGACCAAACATCTGCCTAAATGCAAGGCGACCAATGCGGCCAAAACCGTTAATAGCAACCTTTACTGCCATACGTAATGCTCCTTTCGGTGACCCAGAGCCATTCTCCGGATTCATTAACATTTAAACCGTACACCGAGTATTTTACCTCACTCGCCGATAACTTATGCATCTTTTTCAAAATCGCGAACGATTTTTTCCAAACGAAGCAATCGGTGATACATGGCGGACTTGGATACGGGTGGTACAAACGACTCCCCCAGCGCTGATAATGACAGCTCAGGGTTATCTTTTCGTGCAAGACAAAAATCTCTGACCGCTGGCGGCAGAGCTCTGAGTCCAATGAGTTTCTCGGCCTTTTCTATGAGCGCTAACTGATCTGCCGCTGCATTTGAAGAGCGTGTTTGATTTGCCATCTCTGCGTTAACAACTCTGTTGACGTTGTTGCGATAATGCTTTTGCACACGCGTAAATGCAATAGCGCGCGCCATAGTTGGCGCACCAATCTCTCGCAAAAACTTGATGATGTCGTCAGAGCTCTTAAGGTAGACAGCATAAATTTCTCTGGTACGCATAAGCGCATTGGTATGACGGTTACGATGATTAAGGCGTGCCTTTACACCAATGGATCCCATAAGTTTTACCAGCTCAGTAGCAAATTTTTCTCCCGAGACAGCAATCTCTAGGTGAAAATCTTTTAAGGGATCGGCCAAAAATCCACCCGCCATAAATGCTCCGCGCAAAAAGGCTCGCTGCGCTTGCTTGGTGCGGATAACGCTTTTAGGAATGCCATTTACCAGTCCTTCTCCTGGTATATAAATGCCAAGAGCGGAAAGTGCTTCTGCAAGCGAATCCTGGTTAGAAATCTCAAGCAAATAGTTGCGTTTTTTATGCATGATAGAGCGACGGTACTCAACAGAAGTACCCAGATCAAACAGACGGCGAGAAGAACTAATAACTGTTCGGGCAACCGTACCGGTCTCGGTAACAATGCGAACGGCAAATTTGCCAGGACCGTGCATCGATAACGTTCCAGAAACACGAATAAGCGCGGAAAGCTGGGCTAATTCACAGTCCGTCTGAATTTCTGGTACGCTGACCAGCTCATTTTTTACCAGGGCTGTATAGGACATGGTGGGCTAACTTCTACTCAGCCTGCTGAGACTTTTTCTGAGCCGCATCAAGATCGCGATGGAACAGCGTTACGCGATAGCCCTGGCTAGTAAGATGCTCTGCCGTAGCACGTGCGATTGCAACGCTTCTATGCTGGCCGCCTGTGCACCCTACCGCAATAGAGAGCAAGCTTTTGCCTTCCTGCACATAGCCAGGCATTACTACATCAAGCAGCTCAAACCAAGACTTAAGGAATTTCTTGGTAGTGCCATGCGTAAGAACAAACTGAGCTACTGGCTCGTCAAGACCAGTAAGTGGCCTGAGCTCTGGATCATAGTAAGGATTGGGCAGGAAGCGCACGTCAATCATAAGGTCAGCCTCAACGGGCAAACCATTTTTGAAGCCAAAGGAGAACACGCTGACATCCATAAGCTGCTGTTCAGCAAGCTCTGAAAATGCGCGACGAAGACGACTCTTGAGCGTATTAGTGCGCATAGATGAGGTATCTAAAACCACATCTGCCAGCGCTTTTATGTCTTGAAGCTGTAAGCGTTCCCTAGAAATTGCAGATAAGAGATTTTCTCCCTCCTGCGCCAAAGGATGACGACGGCGGTTCTCGCTATAGCGACGCATAAGCACTTCGTCTGAAGAGTCCAGATACACAATCTTGTAGGTAAGCTCATGATCTGCAAGAGACTTCAACGCTTCAGAAATGTCATCAAAAAGACCTTGCGAGCGCAAATCACAGGTAACTGCCAGATGACGACCAACGCCCGTGTTAATGCCCACAAGGTTAGAAAGCTGCAAAATAAGAGCTGGTGGCAGGTTATCAATGCAGAAATAACCCATGTCCTCAAACACATGAAGCGCCTGCGTGCGACCCGATCCAGACATACCCGTAATAATGACAATGTCGGGAATAACTGAAGGTGTAGGATCGTTTTTCTTCACAGGCGCTCCTTAAATACGTGACGAGAAAACCTTACCGCTCCAAGCGTTAATCCTCAAGTGCTGCTGCGAACCAAGAGGTAATTGAAGTTGGGTGCGTAATGGCAGTACCTGAAACAACTGCCCAAGCGCCTGCATCAAGAGCATCTTTTGCGTCTTGAGGTGTGTGGACGTGACCCTCGCAAATAATAGCAATACCTGGGAATTCAGTGGTTGCCTGCTTGAGAAGGGCAATGTCAGGACCATCATCAAGCGTTGTATCAATAGCAGCCTTGTTGTGAGAAAGTGTGGTTGAAACAAGGTCACAACCAGCGGCAACAGCGCGACGGATATCATCCATAGTCATGCAGTCAGCCATAATCAGCACGTCAGACTCTGCACGAAGCGCCGCAACGGTCTCTTCAAAGGTTCTGCCGTCTGGCCTTGGACGGTCTGTTGCATCCAGAGCAACAACATCTGCGCCTGCGTGAATACAAGCACGTGCATGACGAAGCGTAGGAGTAATGTAGACGCCTTCATGACCCTCTTTCCAGAGGCCAATAACAGGAATTTCAACCCTACCCTTAATGGCAGAGATGTCAGACAAACCCTGGCACCTAATAGCTGCAGCACCGCCAAGCTCACAAGCGCGTGCAATCTGAGCCATGGTCTCTGGATGCCTCATAGGCTCACCAGGATACGCCTGGACGCTAACGATGAGTTTTCCTTTAAGTGACTCAACAAGCTCTGAGTGTGCCACGGTATTCTCCTTACCAGAATGTACGTACGTTAAAGGTGCGTGTCTTTGCGGCGTGCTGGATCAGCAAGCAATTTGCCTGCTGGCACACTTCTTGCCTAAAGACGTGTCTCTAAATAGCCAGGTAGAACAAGGTTTTCTGCAGCTCCAATAAGAGGGGCTTCTCCACCAAGGGTACCCTTCACAATAGGTGTTGCCTGAACAGGAGGCATGGCCTGCAACTTAAAAGCAGCCTCAAGTGCCTCGTGCCAGTACTTACCGCACTCTGCAACGGAGCCAGACAGAATGATGACAGAAGGGTCAAGCATGTTGCACATGCTGCCCAGGACCTCACCAAGTGCGCGGCCTGAGCGCTCCTCTGCAGCCTGAGCGATCTTCTCGCCAGCAAGAGCCCTGCGGTCAATCTCTGCGCCATCAAGAGCGGAACCGTCTTCAAGCGTATCGGAGCCGCCAAGACGGACATACTCGCGAATAATGCCAGGACCTGCGGAAACAGGCTCAAGATGAGAAGTTCCACCACAAGGGCAGTCAACGCCTGCAGCTGCTGGAGTTGCAACGTGACCAATGTGGCCAGCCTCATCGTGAGCACCCAGCATCAAAATGCCGTGGTTCACAAAGGCACCACCAATGCCCGTGCCAATCGCTACGGTTAAAACGCTATCTTTACCGTGGCCAGCACCATGACGAGCCTCACCCAGGGCATGGGCGTGAACGTCATTGAGAACGCTGCACGGAAGGCCAAACTCGCTGGTAACTGCTGAGCCAAGAGCGGTTCCGCCCCAGCCTGGCATAAGCTCGTTTGCGTAGGTGATGTCTCCGGTGCGAGGGTCAACAACACCAGCAGAAGAAATACCCACGCCAGAGATGGTAAGGCCCAGCTCTTCTGCGCGAGCAAGAGCCTCTCTAATTGCCTGCAGAACGGTGGCAAGAACCTGCTTGCCACCCTCTTTTGCATTGGTAGGAACCTTCTTTACGGACTGAACGTTTGGGGCGTCGGTGCCGTTAAGAGTGACTATGCCACAGGCGATTTTTGTGCCGCCAATATCAACGGCGCAAACATGTGTTGGAGAAACAAACTTAGAGTCCATGGTGTCCCCTCTTGTTTAGAGAAGGCCGTTTGCAACAAGAACCTGCTTGATTGCCTCACGGTTCTGGCCATCAAGTGGCTTAACAGGACGAGGCATCTGGTCAGAATCAAAGATACCCATGAGGTTAAGTGCGCACTTGAATGCACCAACGCCAGCGCCATAGCCCTGAACGCCTGAAGTGACATCAAAGATGTGGGAGATCTCGTTAAGTCGGTCCTGCTCACGCTTGACCTCTGCCCAGTTACCTTCCTGAGCTGCCTTCCACATGCGGACGTAGCCCTCTGGCTCAACATTAGCAAGACCAGGAACAGAACCGTCTGCACCAGAAAGAAGAGCGCCGTCAACAACAATCTCGTGACCAGTCAGCAGAGTCAGAGGGTGACCGTTCTTCTCGTTCTCCTGAACAAGATACCTGAAGGAAACGTCATCGCCAGAAGAGTCTTTAACGCCTGCAAGAACGCCCTCTGCACCCAGGCGAGCAAGCATCTTCCAAGGAAGTTTAGTGTGAACGCAGACAGGAATGTCATACGCAAACAGAGGTGCATCCAGCTCCTGGTGGAGAATGCGGAAATGCTCCTCAACATCAGCTGGGCCGCCAAGTGCGTAGAAAGGAGCGGTTGCTACAAGAGCATCTGCGCCCAATGCAAGAGCACGACGACCGTGCTCAAGGACGCGCTCGGTCTCAGTGTCAATGATGCCCACAAGAACCGGAACGCGGTGGTCAACAATGCGCACAGCCTCGAACACAATCTGATCGCGACGCTCATCAGTTGCAAAAACAACCTCGCCAGAAGAGCCGAGGAAGAACAAACCATCCACGCCAGCTTCAATAAGACGATTAATGGAGCGCTCAAACGACACAACATCAAGCTGATGGTCTGGGGTATCTGGGGTTACAACTGGTGGAACAACACCGCTAAATGGTACGTTACTGGACATGCTTAATCCTTTCACACGTTGGAAAATCCAACTAGTTTCATACAACAATGTACTGAAGAAGCCGACCAAAGCATTGATCAAAAGCAACTTCAAAGAACCTACGTAATTATAGTCCGCTTAGTTATGACAAAGCCCTGATATAACCTCGCAGAGATAGTTGATTTGCTCGTTCTCAAATTGATTGATGCGCTCGTGCCCAAACTTGGGATACACACGCATCTCTTTCTGCCCCGGCAGGCGATTGTACAGCGCAAACGTTCCCTCAGTTGGCGCGCTCTGGTCCAGCAGGGCCGTGCCAATAAGCGCAGGTACACGCACAAGCTCGGCCGCGCACGCACTGTCGAGAAAACCGACCGCGTCGATAGCTGCATCTGACTGCGGGGTGTCTCCGCACCCGACATGTGCGCGCAGGGTTGTTGCGTTGTCGGCAAAGAACGGGTTCAGCGCCATGGTAGCGCTCACTTCCTTGGGCAGAAGTGCCGCCGCAAACAAAGCCTGCGAGCCGCCTAGACCTTCTCCCCAGGTGACGGTTGTGCGTCCCAGGAAGCGCGAGGCAACCGAGGCAGCTACCAGCGCGTCATCGATGAGCTGCTTGAGCGTAGAGGATGCAGCGTCATCTGGGTTGATGAGCGCGTGGGCAAGCTCCTTTGCGGTAAGCGCTCCCCTCCAAGCGTCTTTGAGCTGGGGTTCGCATGGACGAGCCTCCAGAGCCACGACAGGCAGACCAAGCGCCGAGAAGCGCAATAGATGCAGCCAGCTGCGCACTCCCCGACCAAGATCGGAGAAGAGCACCACCGCTGGTAGCTCTGCCGCCAACGAACTCGCTGGGAGAACGACGCGAGCACTCAGCTGCGTCTGGTCAGTTGAGGCAAATGTAATGCGCTTAAACGTTGCGGTCTGGGTAGCGGACGGAAGCTCAATAACACTCTCTACCTGCACATTTTGTGCAAACGCTACAGATGGCTCCCAAAATGATTCAAAGTTTGATGGTCTAAGCCAAGCACCGCGATAAGAACAAGCATCTTCAAGTCTTTGTGTTAAACCCCTCATGCTCCCACCTCGCATTCTGCTTGAGCAGTAAATGAGGAGTCCAACTCTTTAAGAGCTTGCTCTCCATTTTCTGAGCAGAAGAAATCAATGATCTTATCGTCAAAACCACCAATCTCTTCATGCGCATAGCCGGGATACAACAAATGTCTCTTTGGGCAGGTCAGAGCATTGTAGGCAGCAAACTGAGCCTCTGGCGGAACAACTGGATCATCAAGTCCGGTACCAAAAAGCACAGGACAGGTAACCAGACGTGCAAAATTGGCTGAATCAATGTAGGCAAGCTTTGCAAAGACCTCATCAACGCGAGAACCGTCTGCATCAAACCAGCGGGAATAATAACGAATTCCCTCGTAGGCAACCTCGTCAGCATTAAGCTCCCATACGCACCTAAAATCGGTAAGGAAGGGATAAAGAATTGCTGCTCTATTAATAAGGTCTGGATTAAGTGCACAGGTAGCAAGACCAATGCCGCCGCCCTGCGATGCGCCGTTCACAAAAATATGGTCTGTATCGATGCCTTCAAGCTGGCGAACAATCCTGCAGAGCAAGCGAATGTTCTGATACAGGTGCACAAAGTAAAGATCCTCTACTGGTCCGTCCAGTCCAAGCACCAAATGACCAGAAACGGTAGTGCTCTTATATGAGCTTCCGTCCAAACTGCGGCCACCCTGCCCAGGATTATCAAGCGCAATCAGCGAGCAGCCCAAGCCCAAAAATGAGCTCTGTTCAAACCAACTACGAGAAGATCCTGGATAGCCATGAAACTGTAAAACAAGCGGAGTTTGTACGCCTGAGGCTGTCTGTGGTCGCAGGTACTTTGCGTAAACTTCCGCGCCATCAATGCCTACAAATGTAAGATCAAAAAAATGAGCTAAAGCAGTTGACGTAACCTCTGTTGAAGGAACAATTTGCCAGCTTAAAGGAGCATTATCTGCTTCCTCCATTCTCGCCTTCCAAAACGCCTTAAAATCTGAAGGATAGGGCGTCAAAGCATGAGCTGCCTTCAATTCTGCAAGCTCAAGCGTTTCTTGGTGCATTAATCCACCTAACAAGCTAAAAGAGCGCAGCCTAAGCTGCGCTCTAATCGAACAAAACGTAAGCGCTACTCACCCAGTTTAGGATGAAGCAGAGATGGCGCAGCACCCAAAAGCGTCTTAGTGTAAGGGTCTGTTGGATGCTCAAAGACCTGCTTAGCAGGACCATCTTCCATAATCTGACCGTGATTCATAACAATGATGCGGTCAGAAACATAGCGAACAGTCTGAATATCGTGCGAAATAAAGATCATTGAGAGACCCAACTCAGACTTGAGGTCGGTGAGCAGGTTCAAGATCTGCGCGCGAACAGAAACGTCCAGTGCGGAAGTAGGCTCGTCAGCAATGATTGCCGATGGGTTCAGAGAAAGCGCACGTGCAATTGCAACACGCTGACGCTGACCACCAGAGAGCTGACCAGGCAGGGCGCGAAGTGCGGAATGTGGAAGTCCTACCAGACCGACAAGCTCATTAATACGGGCTTCTCGCTCCGCCTCTGTGCCTACCTTGTGCACGAGCAGTGGATCCATGAGCTGGTCTTTGACAATCATACGAGGGTTAAGAGCGGTTGCTGGGTCCTGGAAGACAACGGAGACAACGCGGCCAATCTGCTTCCTGAGCTCTGGAGTACGCTTGGTAACATCCATTCCCTTGAAGTACACATGACCGGACGTTGGAGACTGAAGGCCACACATGACATTTGCGGTAGTGGACTTTCCGCAGCCAGACTCACCAACAATACCAATGGTCTCACCAGGCATAAGCTTGAGAGAAACATTCTGTACCGCATGAACCTTATTAGGCTTAAAGATTGAACCCGTACGTGTTTTAAACGTAACCGAAATATCATCGAGGAAGATAATTGGCTGTTCTTCAGATGTTGTAGCCATTTACCTCACCTCCTTTTGAGAACGCTCAAGGTAAGGCACAAGACCATGCTCCTTCAGATATTCATCAGGCAACTCGGAGAAACAATGGTGCTTACCAGGAATCTCCTTAATAACAGGATGAACCTCAAGTCCCAAATCTGGGTGGCTTGAACGAGGAGCAAACCTATCGCCTGTTGGGAAGTCTTCTGGAGAAGGAACAGAACCTGGTACCTGGTGAAGTCTGGTACCGTCCTGTGCACCTTCCTCAATGGAAAGAACAGAGCCGAGAAGACCGCGGGTGTACTCGTGAACAGGATTAGTAAGAAGCTCAGTAGTAGCTGCCTGCTCAATAACCTGACCTGCGTACATAACGGTAATCTCAGAAGCAACCTCTGCAACAAGTGCAAGGTCGTGGCTAACAAAGATCATTGCGAAGCCAAGACGACGCTGGAGGTCATTCAAGAGCTTGATAACCTGCTTCTGAACAGTAACATCCAGAGCGGTTGTTGGCTCGTCGCAGATAACCAGTGAAGGATCGCGGGTAAGCGCCATTGCAATCAGAACACGCTGGCGCTGACCACCGGAAAGCTCGTGTGGATAAGACTCAAGCGTACGCTTTGGATCCAGGCCTACAAGCTCTAGAAGCTCCTCTGCGGAACGAGTGCCTCCCCTGCTGGTAAGCTGCTTCATCTGAGAAGAGATAAGCATGGAAGGGTTCAGCGAAGACAGAGCATCCTGGTATACCATTGCAAGCTCGTGACCAAGCAGCTTGCGGTGCTCTTCTTTGGAGAGCTTCAGGAGGTCTTGGTCTTTGTAGAGAACCTGACCAGTAATGGTTTCCTTTGGATCAGTCAGACCCATGATGACCTTGGTGGTAATAGACTTGCCGCAGCCAGACTCACCAACCAGTGCCATGCACTGACCAGGACGAACATCAAAGCTTACGTGGTCAACAACCTTAACGTCTCCGTGAGACTCAAAGCTGATGCAAAGATTCTTAACGCTAAGCAGTGGCTTTACATCAAAGTCTGGCTTACGCCTATCAGTTCTGGAAAGCTCAACTTCTTTAAGTGCGTTGAGCCTGCGCTCCAGGGACTCTGCCTGCTCTGCGTACGCACGAACTGGATCAGATGCAAGGATGTCATCTGCACGCCTGGAGTCAGAGTTCTCTGTATCAACAGGAGCGCCAGGTGCTGCTGCCATAGCGTCAGTAAGACCCTCAGAGAGGATATTCAGTGCCAGGCAGGTCATCATAATAGCCAGGCCTGGGAAGAATGCCTGCCACCAACGGCCAGCAAGAACGCCAGCACGAGCATCAGCCAGGATGTTACCCCATGTTGGAGTTGGCTCTGCAATACCTGCACCAATGAAGGTCAGGGATGCCTCAAAGATGATTGCGTCTGCAACAAGCGTAACGGTAAAGACCATGATTGGAGCAATACAGTTACGAAGAACATGCTTCCACAGAATCCATGGTGCACGAGCACCGGAAACAATGGTTGCCCTTACGTAATCTTCGCCGTACTCGCTTACGATGTTTGCACGAACAATGCGAGCAATCTGTGGCGTGTACATAAAGCCAATAGCAAAGATGATTGAAGGAACACTGTTACCCAGAATAGAAACAAAGACTGCTGCAAGAGCAATGCCTGGGAACGACATGATGATGTCGAGCACACGCATGATGACCTCAGAAACAGCCTTTCTAGAAACAGCTGCAATTGCACCAATAATTGAGCCACACAGCAGAGCCATACCCGTAGCACCAAAGCCAATGACCAGTGAATACTGACCACCATAAAGCATACGAGAAAGAATATCGCGGCCCTTATCGTCAGTACCAAAAATGAATCCATTGCCTGGAGCCTGACGAGCGTTAAAAATCTCAAGTGGGTTATGTGGAGCAATAAAGTTTGCAAAGACAGAAGCAAGAACAACAAAGACAAGAATGACAAGAGCAATCTTGGAAGCCGTCTTCATCTTCTTAAAGCCACCAAAGGTTGAACCCTTTGCTGCAGCTTCTTCGAGCTTCTCGACTTGTTTTTTTCTAATTTGTACCATCGCACTACACCGTCCTAATGCGTGGGTTAATCAAGATGTACAACATATCAACAATAATGTTGATGATGATGAAGGACAGTGCAACGACAACAACAACGCCCTGAACAAGCATTGCTTCGTTACCCTGGATGCCCTCAAGAATTGCGGTACCCATGCCAGGAAGGTTAAAAATAACCTCAATAACAACGGCGCCACCCATGAGGTAACCAATCTTCAGACCAAGCGTGGTTACAGGGGTAATAAGAGCGTTGCGCAGTACGTTTCTTGCGATGACGATTCTCTCTGGAATACCAGCGCCGCGAGCAGTGCGGACGTAGTCCTTATCCAGCTCCTCGACCATTGCGGTACGAACAATACGGGTCATCTGACCAGACATTGGAACCGCAAGTGCAAATGCCGGCATAATCATACGGGCAAGGTAGCCGCCAAGATTTACCGTAGGATCTGGCAGTGCTCCAGAAGCAGGCAAAAGCTTGAGTGTAGACGCAAAGACCAGAATCAAAAGAACTGCCAACCAGAATGATGGCGTTGCAAGACCGGCAATTGAGAATACACGAATGATTTGATCGGGCCATTGGTCTCTATAGAGAGCCGCAATAACACCCAACGTAAACGAAACTATTGCGCCAATAAAGAGACCCATAAAGGTCAACTGCATAGTTACTGGCAGAGCCTTTGAAATTCTTTCAGCAACTGAATAGTGAGAAGTGCCATAGGTACCCAGGTTTCCATGAGCAACATCACCGATATAACGTACATATCTCACAGGCCATGGGTCATCAAGGCCATTCTCAATGTGATACTGCTGGATAGCTTCTGCAGAAGCAGACTCTCCCAAGGCATTGTATGCAGGATCAACATGCGAGAAAGACATTAGGAAGAATACGAGAAAGGTGACGCCTAAAGCCATAATCGGCAGCGCAATAAGACGGCGTCCGATAAGACGTAATAGGTTGTTCACTATCTCCCCCTCTCTCTTTAAAACAAACCGTACAAATAAAATTTGATGAGACTTTGTGCACCTCAGGAGTAAATTTAGCGCACAAGAGCCCGAGCGTTATAGGTAAAACGCTCGGGCCCCAATGTATGAGATGCTAAGCGCGTGATGGCAACAAATTAGCTAGCAGTAACTGTGTTGACATCAATGAAGGACAGACCGGTGGTTCCGATACCCTTGAAGCCCTTGAGAGCAACGCCGTTGCTGTTTGGCTTCTCGCTCCAAGAAGCGGTGAAGGTCTTAGCAAAGAGAACTGGGTACAGAGGTACGTTCTCAGCGATGATGTCGAAGCACTCGTTCCAAGTGGACTGCTGATCAGCACCAGACTGGCCAAGAGCCTTGGTCATGAGATCGTGGAGCTTAGTCCACTCAGCGGACTCCTTCCATGGGCAACGCTTGGTCATCCAGACGTTATCGCCATACCACCAGTTGAGCAGCAGGTCGACGTCTGCACCGAAGCAGGAAGGATCGCCAGGGGCAAGCAGGATGTCCCAAGAGCCGTCAACTGCGTCAATTGCAGCATAGGTTGCTGGAGAAGTATCGGAAACGATGCTTACGTTAAAGCCAAGTGCGTCGAGGTCGTTCTTGACCTGAGTTGCCATAGACTTAACCTGCTCGTTATCGGTGGTGCGAAGAACAACATCACCAGGAGTGATACCAGACTCAGAAATGAGCTTCTTAGCCTTATCAACATCGTGTGCATAGACAGTGGATGCCTTGTGATAGTTAGCAAAGGAAGAAGGAAGATAGCTGGTAGCAACCTCAGCCTGGCCAGAGAATGCGTTTGCAAGCATCTTGTCTGTATCAAGTGCATAGAGGCATGCCTGGCGAACCTTAACGTTGTCCCAAGGAGCCTTGCCAAGGTTGAACATTGCAAAGCGGACACCAAAGCCCTGAACAGCGTCAACGGTGCAGCCTGCGCCCTTGAGCTGGTCTACAGCGTCTGCAGGGACCATTTCCATAGCAAGGGTGGTTCCGTCCTGCTGTGCGGTCAGACGAGCGGTTGGATCCTTAAGGACGTCATAGTGGAGCTTATCGTCCTTAGCAGGAGTTGCGCCGTTGTAGTTTTTGTTAGGAACAAGGTCAAGAGTGTTGTCAGAGATGGACTCAAACTGCCATGGACCAGAACCAACTGGCTGCTTCTTCATCTCGTCCTGGGAGCTGCTTGCTGGAACAACGCGAACGATGGACAGGCGCTCCTTGAGGAGGGAGAAGTTAGCAATAGTGGTCTTAACGGTGACAGTCTTGTCATCCTTCTTCTCTACGGAAGCAATTGGAGCGAGCATTGGAACGTAAACGCTACCCTTAGCAGCGGAACGGTTGAAGGATTCAACAACGTCATCTGCCTTTACCTCGTTACCATCAGAGAACTTTGCGCCGTCACGGAGGGTAATCTCAAAGGTGTAATCGTCTACCTTCTTTGGATCAGCAGTAGCAAGCTCATTGAAGGTGGAATAGTCGTGGAAGTTAAGACCGTAAAGGCCCTCAACTACCTGCCAGTTAACACCAAGAGCAAGTGCTGATGAAGTGGTAGATGGGTCATAGTTCTGGGTTGAATAAGCGGTACCAGCAGTAATTGTGCCGCCGCCTTCCTTTCCAGATGGAGCCTCAGCTGCCTTCTGCTGTCCACCACCGCAAGCGGTGAGACCAAGGCCAGCTGCTACAGTTGCTCCTCCAAGGAAGCCGCGACGCGAAAGTGGACGATTAATAAACTCGCTCATTTCTGCCTCTTTCTAAAAACTCTCCTTGCCACAACGTGGCACCAATGCCACTTGTGTGGCTTACATCTACATAACTATAGAAAGAAAAGATATTTGTTCTGAAGACAGTTCGCCCAACGGTATTAATTTCTCGCTCATTGGCTGCTCAAAATATGAAAACGCGTTTTATTGTATTATTTACCTCATATAAATCTTAATAGCAGCTAAGAAGGCCCGCAGTTAGCGGGCTTTACTATTATTTTACCTTGTATAATATATAAATTATTTAACTAACTACATAAGTAGAAAGCAAAGTCAACTACCGTTTACCGATGTTTTACTACCGTTTGCCTTTAGAAATTACGGATATGTTGTGAAGATTAAACAAGAGTCAGCCCAAATTGAACTGACTCTTGTCTTAGAACATCGAAAACGCCGCAAAATTACTTGGTTAAATCCAGGATTCGTTCAGGATTTGCCATAAAGTCCAAGTGTTCTTCCCCTAATCGGAAGCTAATAATTTCCGATACATGACTATCTTCTTTTATAATTTCGAAATCTCCGTCAGCTGGACTATAACGTCCTAAATAACCATCAGCTAGGTACGGTGGCGGCCATCCACTTAACCATAAGCCACAAAAATTTCTAACTAGACATCTATAATTTCTATTATGCATTTCTTGTAACAGCCCAGCGTTACTTGTTTGAATCCACATTTTTGGAGTTCCAAAATAAGACCCAATGGCGAATAGCCCCAAATCTTGCTCAACAGTACCAACAACCGTTTCTTGAGAGCTTATTACCCAATATAAATCTACATTCAACATAAGTAGGTTAGCTTGACTGACTCCTAAAAATGGGCCAGAAATAGTAGCAGTCTCTAAGTCAATATTTCCTGCGGATCCAAAATCAGACTTAAGACCATTTTTCTTATTCTCATATTGTTGCACAACATACTGAGCTGCCTGCTTTTTTAACTCTGGCAGTCTCATAGTATTCAGCTTAAAAAACCAGTTATTTATTAGTAAGCCACAAATAACAAAAACTACCAATAATGACAGACCTTTTATAAACCTTTTTCTACGCTGCATCTGCTGTCACCTCATTAGAACTGCTTGTCGCAATTGACATAAGAGTAATGACTAGGTAGCTCTAATGATATTCCGTGCGAGTATGCTTTAGCAGTACATCTGTCGGCCAATGGCTATATTTCAGCGTTGAATGAAAAAAATAAGAATGGCATAACAACACTTCATAGCTGCCATTCTTATTACAAATAACTCTATTGCCTGATTCTGTTTTAGAGATTGTGCTTCTTCATCCTTTGCTCAAAGAGCTCGTTGATGATCTTTGACATCTCTTCAACTTGTTGAGTACTAGGTTCATCCTCAAATGCAGTGTAAAGCTCTGGATACTCCCGAGCAATATACTCACAAGACTTACCTGTTGCGTGTCCACGAACAAAGAACGGAATACGCTTAATGTATTCTGGATTTACTAGTGCCAAGATCTTCTCGTCTGCTGTTTTACTCATGAGTTCCTCCCCTT
>CAKAPG010000012.1 GCA_916715765.1 uncultured Atopobium sp. | reverse complement strand
GCGGTAAAGGTGCTGCTGGTGCAGAGTTTGCTCGCCACTTTTTAACCAGCTATTCAGCAGCAACGGACGGATACGAACTCAAACTCACCACAGCTATGGGAGATGCTCGTGTCATGGCCGCAGAAGCTGCGGACTTTGACACGGTTGTCGCACTTGGCGGAGATGGCGTCATCCACGAGGTGGTCAACGGCCTCATGACCTTATCGCCAGAGGTGCGCCCAGCGCTTGGCATTATCCCTATGGGCTCGGGAAACGACTATGCACGCACCCTAGGCATGAAAATTAACGACCCCGAAGGCGCGTTTGCGCAGCTGGTTCGCGGCAAGGTTAAGCAGCTAGAGATTGGTCGCATCAACGATGTCTACTTCATGGAGACCATGTCGTTTGGACTTGATGCAGCTATTGCAGCCGACACCACAAAGCGCCGCGCGAACAACTCCTCTACCGAAGGCGAGGCGCTCTTCTTAACCTCAGGTCTCAAGTTTATGGCTGCAGGTAGCAAGGGTTACCCTTGCACCGTCTCGTTTGATGGCGAGAAGGACATTGATCTTCAAGCGCTTATCATGGCCTTCCAGATTGGCCCTACGTATGGCGGCGGCTTTAAGGTCTGTCCGCATGCGCAGCCTGACGATGGCCTTCTTACCGTCTGCTACAACACTAAAGTGCCTATCATTCCTCACCTGCTGGCTCTGTTTGGCCTGGCAAGGGCTGGTAAACACGTCAACTCCCGCATCATTGAGGAGCGTCACCTCAAGCAAGCAGTGGTAACTTTCCACAAGCCTGTCCCTATTCAGGTAGACGGAGAAGAGCTTCCCTTTGCAGAACAGTTTGTCATTGAGGTTATTCCCGCTGCACTTTCCGTGATTGTTCCCTAGCGCGCCACGTGGCTCACACATCACAAGAAGATCGATCTTCTCGTCAAAAGGTTTTAACGTTAAAGAAACAGGGGCACCTGCCAGTGCAGATGCCCCTGAATTTGTATCGTGTAAGCTAAGACTTAGCGAGCTTCACGCTCAAGCAGAGCCTTAACCTCAGCTGCGGTATCAAGCTCCATGACGCGAGCGGTAAGCTCGTCTGCCTCAGCCTTTGTCCAAGCAGCAATGGTCTTGCGGGTGCGCAAGACAGATGGTGCAGAAACGGAGAACTCGTCCAGACCAAAGGAAAGCAGGACTGGAATGAGCAGTGGATCTGCAGCTGCCTCACCACACATACCAACCATAATCTTCTCCTTATTGCCCTCGCCAATGAGGTACTTGAGGGAACGGAGGACGGATGGCTGGTAGACCTCGTAGAGGTAGGCAACGCGGTCATTGCCGCGGTCAGCGCACATGGTGTAACCAATAAGGTCGTTGGTACCAATGGAGAAGAAGTCGCACTCACGAGCCAGCTTGTCTGCAATCAGGGATGCAGATGGGGTCTCGATCATGGTGCCGACCTCGATGTCCTTGTTGTAAGCTACGCCCTCAGCGTCAAGCTCACGCTTGCACTCCTCAACAAGAGCCTTTGCCTGGCGAACCTCATCAACGGTGGTAACAAGAGGAAGCATAATTTTAATGTCGCCAAATGCGGATGCGCGGAGAAGGGCGCGGAGCTGGACCTTGTACTGCTCAGCATTGTTGAGGCAGTAACGGATAGCGCGGAAGCCCATGAATGGGTTCTCCTCAGCCTTCATGTTGAGGTAAGGAATCTCCTTATCGCCACCAACATCAAGGGTGCGGATGATGACAGGCTTATCCTTCATGCGCAGAGCAACCTTCTGGTAAGCAGCAAACTGCTCTTCCTCGCTTGGAAGCTCCTTTGCGTCCATGAACAGGAACTCGGAGCGGAACAGACCAATACCCTCAGCGTCAGCGTCAACTGCGCCGTTAGCGTCATCTGGGTTGCCAATGTTAGCAACAAGCAGAACCTTGATGCCGTCAGCAGTTACGGTCTCCTTGCCACGATAAGCCTCAAGAGCGGCCTTCTCTGCAGCATAAGCCTCAGCCTGAGTCTTGTACTCAGCAAGCTCAGCCTCAGAAGGATTAACAACAACCTTACCGTTGGTGCCGTCGACAACAATAGCGTTGCCAGTTGCAACCTCAGAAGTGATGTTAGGAACAGAAAGAACTGCAGGAATCTCAAGAGCACGAGCAATGATTGCGGAGTGAGAAGTACGACCACCAGTCTCGGTAACAATACCTGCAACGTGGTCCTTGTCAATGTCTGCGGTCATAGAAGGAGTCAGCTCATGGCAGACAATGACGGAGTTCTCTGGAAGTGTGGAGAGGTCAACAACCTCTTTACCAAGAAGGTCAGCGAGAAGACCGGTCTTTACGTCAGCAACGTCTGCAGCGCGCTCACGGAAGAGCTCATCCTCCATACCAAGGAACATGTTGTAGTACATGTCGTATGCGTCACTTACAGCCTGCTCAACGCAGGTGCCACCGTCAATTGCGCCGTTAACAGCCTCTTTGATGCCCTCATCCTCTGCAAACTCAATGTGAGCACCCATAATTGCAGCAGCTTCCTCGCCCACCGTCTTGGTCATGCGCTCAATCTGCGCATTTGTCTGTGCAATGAACTTAGTTACGGCCTCTGCGTAACGAGCCTTCTCTGCAGCTGTGTCTTCAACAGTGTGTGGAGTAAAAGTAAGATCTGGATCTACGGCAACCTGAGCAGTACCGATGCCGATTCCATTGGACGCATTGACTCCCTCAAACATACTTGCTCCTATCATTGTCCGCGAAGCGGTGTATTTAGTTCTGCAAGCCTATCCACATTGGACAATAGTTGCAGAAACAAACCGGTCTTTTTACAGAGTAACATTTTTTTGACCTGTTACGTTGTGAGTATCGTTAAATAAATTTCAATAAAAAACACTTGGCAAGAGAATCTTTCTTGCCAAGTGTTTGTACGTTCACAATAGTAAAAGCGTTCAGTATTTCTTGCGCGGCGAAAGTGCACCATCTGAGGGTTTCTCGCCAAAAGAACTACGTGTTCTAGCTGCGATTACTACTCAGAATCTGCAAGCCAAGAAGACTTACCCTCGCGACTCTCCTCTTTCTTGCGAGCAAGCTGAATCTCTTCTGCGATAGAAGCAGGCATTTCTCGGCCCATCTTCTTGTAGAGAGCAGTGACAACACGATCGATGGTTGCGCGCTTTGCGATTCCTCGGCTTGCTGCAGTTGCCGTACCGCAAGCAGAAGCGTAGATAAGCGCAGTGTCGTAATCGTAGCCAGCGGTGGTCTTTGCCAAAAAACCTGCAACCATGGAGTCACCAGCGCCAGTTGCGTTAACAAGGCGAATCTTTGCAGTTGGGACAATGTGCTCAGTACCGTACTCGTCCAGGAGCAGTGAACCAGCACCGCCGCAAGAAACGATAACGTTGCGAGCGCCGCCGTCCTGGAGTTTCTTTGCAAATGGAATGCACTCTTCTGGAGTCTCTGGATTAGCACCAAAGATACGGCCAACCTCATGGTTGTTTGGCTTAATCAAGAATGGCTGAGCCTTGATAGCTTCCATAAGCAGCTGACCAGGAGCGTCAACAACAAACTGAATACCGCGACCAGCAAGCTGAGCCATGAGGCGAGTGTAGATATCCTCTGGAAGCGAGCTTGGAATAGAACCGGTAAGAACCAGGGTGTCACCTGCACCAACAACATCCATGCGCTCCAGCAGCTCATCAACCTTTTTCTCTGGAATGCGTGGGCCATTGCCGTTGACCATGGTCATAACAATGCCGTTAAGCTTGACGTTAATGCGGGTAAAGCCTGAATCCAGCTTAACGAAGTTACTTGGAATGCCCTGACGCTGAAGATCACTCAGCAGGTATTCACCAGTAAAGCCACCGACAATGCCCATAGCAACGGTGACCTTATCAAGCTCTTTTAAGAGCGTGGAGACGTTAATACCATTACCGCCGCAGTGCAACTCTTCTGATGAAGAACGGTTAGTAAAGCCCATGTCCAATGTGTTTGGATGCATGACATAGTCAAGCGCGGGATTAAGCGTCATTGTGTAAATCACGGCGAGTCCTCCGAACTACAATAAAATCATGGAGACTTCAGTATGACGCAATCACTCACAACAAACAATTAGAAACTAGCGACTCACAAAAAAATAAAACCCCGACGCAAGCCGGGGTTTGAAATTCAAATGGTGGATCGTCAGGGGTTCGAACCCTGGACCTTGGGATTAAGAGTCCCCTGCTCTACCAGCTGAGCTAACGATCCAATTAACGTTTCGAATGGGGTGGGAAAAGGGGCTCGAACCCTCGACCTACGGAGCCACAGTCCGTCGCTCTGCCAACTGAGCTACTCCCACCATTTGGCCACCTCATGAAACGCAGCTAAATCATTATTACAGAATCAGAAAAAGATGCAAGCGAGAAACGCAGATTTTTCAAACTCTTTTTTTGATTTTCTTAGAAATCTGCCGGTGCAACGGGTTTCTCGCCAAACAAAATGCGGAGAAGAACGAGCTTCTCCGCAGTTGAAAGTATGCGTTCTATGGAAGGCGTACGAGGTACATGTGACCAGTCAGCGAATCCTGTGAAATTAGACCTAACGTGGCCTGCGCTTAAAATCCGTGAGCTGTAAGTGCTGTATCCAGGCGAGCAAGCGCTTCTTCAATCTCGACACGAGGGGCTGCCAAATTCCAACGCTTGAAGCCCTGGGCAGCCTCGCCAAAGAAGACGCCGTCGGTGAAGAAAATCTGGGCCTCAAACTGCAACAGGTGGTCGAGCTCTTCTGGAGTAAGGCCAAGATCTCTGAAATCAAGCCACTGAAGATAGGTTCCCGTGATTGGTGCGAGTTTCACGCGAGGATGTTTGGTGGTAAAGAACTCGATGACTAGCTTCTGATTTGCGTCGATTGCCTCAATGCATGCATCCAGCCATGCTCCAGCTTTGCTGTAAGCAAGCTCACACGCCTTGAAGCTGATTGGGTTGCACGAGGTGGTTTCTCGTGCCTGGAGGCGCTTCTCGAGGCGGCTACGCAGTTCTGGGTTGCTCACAATGATGTTGCTGAACTGTGTGCCGGCCAGGTTGAAGCTCTTAGAGGGAGACGTACAGGTAATGGTACGCGCTGCCACCTCGTCCGAGAGTGTTTCAAAGACGGTGTGAGTGGACCCGGGCATGATGAGGTCGTGGTGGATTTCGTCTGCAACCACAATGAGGTTGTGCTTGACCGCAATCTCTGCGATACGTGCAAGCTCCTCTCTGGTCCACACGCGACCACTTGGATTATGCGGCGAGCACAGAATGACCATGGTGTTCTTTGGCTCTGCAGCGAGCTTATCGAATAGCTCAAAGTCAATATCGTAATGCGGTCCCTCTGAGAGGATAAGCGGGCACTCTACAAGTGCGCGGTTATTCTCCTCAACCGCCATGTAAAACGGGTGGTAGACAGGGGTAAACAGGATTACGCCCTCGTCAGGCTGGGTGAACTCGGCAACAGATGCAAAAAGCGCAGGTACAACGCCAGACGAATTAAGCAGCCACTCAGGCTTTACATCCCAGTTGTGGCGCGTCTTCATCCACTTACACACGGCCTGCTTCATCTGATTAGTTGGCATGGAATAACCAAGGATTGCGTCATTGATGTATTCCTTGAGGCCCTCGACAATCTCTGGAGCTGTGTGATATTCCATGTCAGCAACAGAAAACGGTGGAATACCAGGAGCTACATCAGGATTAACATCATACATGACGTTCCATTTTCTAGAACCAGTACCAGCGCGATCAACGCGGGATTCAAAATCGTAAGACATTGTGTCTCCATTCACGTAAGCCTATAACCAGTGTAGCTGCTTTTTCTTCCCTGCTACCATTCATCTGTCGAGAAAATCTTTGATGGTCTGATGTTTTTGCGATTCATATTGCTATAATGAACGACGCTATATGTCTCCTTAGCTCAGCTGGATAGAGCGTCGGTCTTCTAAACCGCAGGTCGCGCGTTCGAATCGCGCAGGAGGCACCAAAAACTCCAGGTAGATGGCTTGCCATCTACCTTTTTTGTTAGGCCAATACTACAGCTGCCCCCTTTTTGCCCCCAAACTGTATGGCTACTGTAAAAGTAGAATACCTGTTCGAATAAAAGTTTTAACTAACAACGGACAATTTGTGCATAAACACTGGCTGATATGCAGGAAAACTAATCAAGAAATTGATATATCGAACGAGAGGTGCTGTTTTGGGTAAAAAACCCGTTTAGTTGGGGATTATTTTTGAACTTCGGAGTTTTGGCACTTACGTTTTCCCAGTTCAGAAATTTTGTGATAATTTCAAAAATTTTGTCCGCGCAAAATTGCTGGTAGATAGCTTGCATAAAATCCGAGCATTTCTGGATACCCCAACTAAACGCATTTTTTACCACTTTGCCGCCGAACGGCACATTTTTTCTAAAAAATCCGACTTGTACACAAAAATTACCCGTCCGATTCCATGAAATAGAATCGGACGGGTACTGGTTCAGCGAAAATACTGTACACGACCGCGATGAAAGCCCACGCGTCAAGTGCGCTTGCGCTCGGAGCGCGTCGAGCGCTGCCGTTCCGCGCACAGCCAGACCGCGGAGTCACGCAGCAACGCGCGAGACATTACAGCAGGTACTCTGCAATCTGGACGGCGTTAGTTGCAGCACCCTTTCTGATCTGGTCTCCGCAGCAGAAGAACGTCAGCGCGTTAGTGTTCTCATCAGCAGAGAGATCCTCGCGAATACGACCAACATAGATGAGGTCCTGGTCGGAGGTATCAAGAGGCATTGGGTACTGAAGCTCTGCAGGGTTGTCAACAACCTTAATGCCTGGTGCGTCTTCAAGAATAGCGCGAGCCTGATCTGGGCTCAAAGGACGCTCGAACTCAACAGTGATGGACTCAGAGTGAGAGCGCATCGTTGGAACACGGACGCAGGTGCAGTTAACGCGCAGCTCAGGAAGGTGCATAATCTTGCGACCCTCGTTTTGCATCTTCATTTCCTCGGAGGTGTAGCCAACCTCATCAAAGCCGCCAATCTGTGGAATCAAGTTGACTGCCAGCTGATATGCAAAAGGAGCGGTCTCGGTTACTTCCCTACCTGCAACAACGTCAGCCATCTGGTTCTTCAAACTGGTAAGACCAGGAAGTCCAGCGCCGGATGCAGCCTGATAGGTAGATGCAATAATACGCTTTGCACCTGCTGCTTTATGCAGAGGATACAGAGGTACCAGACCAATAATGGTTGCACAATTTGGATTAGAGATGATGCCGTTGTGGTTCTTGATGTCCTCAGCATTAATCTCTGGAATTACCAGCGGAACGTTTGGGTCCATTCTGAATGCATGGGAGTTGTCAACGCAGACGCAGCCGCGCTTGACTGCCTCAGGGAGCAGCTCTTTTGCCTGCTCATCGCCAGCTGCACCAAGGACAATATCTACACCCTCAAAAGCCTCAGGAGTTGCTTCGCGGATAACAATCTGCTGTCCAGCAAACTCAATAGTCTTACCCGCACTTCGAGCAGATGCCAGAAGCACTAGCTCCTTAATAGGAAAATTACGCTCTTCAAGGCACTGCATCATCTGAGCACCGACAACGCCGGTAGCACCAAGAATTGCAACAACCTTACCGTTTGGATCAAAAGCCATAGTTACCTCGAAACCATTTCGTCACGAACAAATCCGTTATAAATGACGCCAATTGTGCGATCAAAGTCCGCATTATCGACGCCCACGATAATACTAATCTCTTCCGAGCTCTGCGTAATCATACGAATGTTGACGCCCGCATTACCAAGCGCACCAAAGATCTTGCCGGAAGTGCCGGAACGCCTGGACATATTGCGACCAACAACAGAAACAAGAGCTAGGCGGTCTACCATCGTAATGTCATCAGGCTCAATCTCGCGGCGAATATCGCTGATGATGGAATAGACCGTATCCTTTACATCGGAGGCATTTACCACGATACCAAACGAATCAACGCCTGTTGGGATGTGCTCAACAGAGACGCCATAGCGCTCAACGATATTGAGCGCACGGCTAATAACGCCAACCTCGTTGGACATGTGGGCCTTCTTGACGTGAATAGCCAAGAAGTCCTTTTTACCTGCAATACCAGTAATCAAGTGCTCGTTTGTATCGCCATCAGCGGTCTCTCGGATAACGGTACCTGCATCTTCTGGGCGGTTGGTGTTCTTAATCTGGATTGGAATATTTGCCTCGCGAACAGGGAAAATCGCCTCTTCCTGAAGAACGGAAGCGCCCATGTAAGAAAGCTCGCGCATCTCGTCAAAGGTAATACGGCCAATGGCGCGAGGGTTCTGAACAATACGAGGATCAGCAGAAAGGAAGCCGGAGACGTCAGTCCAGTTCTCGTACAAATCCGCGTCTAAGCAGCGAGCAACAATAGCGCCGGTAATATCGCCACCACCGCGCTGGAACAGCTTAATTGCGCCGTCAACGGTAGCGCCATAGAAACCAGGCAGCACAAACGAACCACTACGAGCAACAACTTCCTTAAGCCTAGAAGCGGTGCGCTCCATATCAATGGTGCCGTCATGATGGAAGAGCATAACGTCAGCAGCATCAACAAAGGGCAGGCCAAGGTATTCAGCAAGGATCTGGCAGGTAAACCACTCGCCCCTACTTACTACGTACTCTGGTGAGAAGGACTTGATGTTTGAAGCAAACTTCTCAAACTCCTCGGCAACAGGCCACGCAACTCCCAGCTGGTCAGCAATCTCCACAAAGCGAGTCTCGATGTCTGCAAGCAAAGACGTGCAGTCAACGTGATACTCAATGTGAGCGTTTACCAGCAGCAGAAGGTCAGTAATCTTGTTATCAGTTGAATGACGCTTTCCTGCTGCAGACGAAACAATAAAACGTCTATCAGGGTCAGCCTCAACAATAGCTTTAACTTTTTTGAACTGCTCTGCAGAGGCAACACTTGAGCCGCCAAATTTTGCAATTTTGATCATTTCTAATTCCTCTTTTCAAGTGCAGCCATAAAGGTTGTAGGGTCTTGCAAAAGTGCGCTGGTAAGGAGCTCACGGGCCTTCTCGGCACTTAGATTTTTAACCAACTGAGCGCCTGGCTCCCAGAACGAACCGCCAAGAATGTCGGCTTGCGTCCTAAACACGTAATCGGAAACAAGCAGCTCAGGATTATATGAAAGACCTGCCGAGAAGGTCTGCTGGCCCCCAGCAGGAGTGCTAGCGCAGTCAATAATATCCTGAACGACGGCGTTTGCTGTTGGGTCGCCACCGGCACCTTGACCGTAGAACTTGAGCTCGCCAATGGTACTTCCCACGGCGGTAGCAACATTAAAGTTAGTTGGAACGTTTGCCTCAATGGTTGAGAGCGGAACCGCAACTGGCTCAACGGCAACTGCGTACGACGTTCCGTTAGAAACACCACGACCAAAGAGCTTGATTGTCATATCGTGACTGCCAAACATGGCAAGATCGCGTTTAGTTAAGTTTCTGATACCAGACATAGGAATCTGGTCTGTGCAGATTACGTCGAAGGCGATAGATGCAGAAATCATAGTCTTAGAGCGAACATCAATGCCGTCGATATCACTTGACGGATCTCGCTCGGCGTAACCCAGCTCCTGAGCCTTGCTCAGAACCTCAGCAAAGTCCGTTCCGTCTTTGAGCATGGAATAGACAATGTAGTTGGTTGTTCCGTTCATGATTCCCCAGAACGCAGAAATCTCGTCAATACGACGAACTTTCTGAATTCCTGCTATCCAAGGAATGCCACCGCACACGCATGCTTCAATCTTAAGGTTGACGCCCGCTTCAGCGGCAAGTGTCATAAACTCCTCAAAATGAGCAGATACCACGGCTTTATTTGAAGTGACTACATTTTTCTTAGCAGTCAGCGCAGCTTTGATGTATTCATAAGCTGGCGTGAGGCCGCCCATGCACTCAACAACTGTATCGAGCGCAGGGTCAGACAAGAGCGCATCAAAATCAGACGTTGCACGAGGGTCAACGTGCTCTTTACCAGCTCTAACCAAGACGGACGTCAGGTTAACGTCAGAAACGCGCTCATCAAGAATGCGCGCAACTGAAGCACCAACCGTTCCAAATCCAAGTAGGGCAACGTTTTGCATATAACTCCAAATCTAGCAGTCATTTTGCGAGAAAACCGATTGCCTGCAAGGCTAATTGCAGAGCAAGGACAACCGCACGCAAAGATGACTGAACTGATAACAATCTCATAGACAAAAACTACCAAAAACCTAGACAGAATCTAATCGACAGTTTTTCTCGTCTTCATAATGCTATGAACAATTCTATGTTACAAGCGACATTTACTTCTCACTGTTAAAATAATAGAAACGCAACACGCGAGACGCACAATTTGCACGCGCACAACACGCGCAACATGGCGCGTGCAATACGCGCGGCGCGACACGTTAAACACGCGGCACATTCAACAGATTGGTGGTTTCATGGCCGTCGCATATCACAGCACAAGAAGCTCTGACCATAACGTCTTGGCTAAGCAGGCCATTTTGCAGGGAATTGCTCCCGACGGCGGCCTTTACATCCAAGATTCTATTGGCGAGAAACCCCTTGATCTTGCGAAGGTTTGCACTCAGGGCTTTAAGGCCACCGCTTATGACGTGCTTTCTACTCTGCTGGATGATTACTCTGATGAAGAGCTGACTCGCTGTATTGAGGGTGCTTATGGCGCTCAATGGGATACCGAGGCTATCACCCCTGTTTCCGCTATCGGTGAAGACTGGCTGCTGGAGCTCTTCCACGGTCCAACGTCGGCTTTCAAAGATGTTGCACTTCAGATGCTCCCCCGCCTGATGAGTGTTGCTCGCGAGGACTCGGACGTGGCTGGCACTGTCGACGCTGGGGGTACTGCGGGCGTGGCTGCCACCGCCGGCAAGAACATCATGATTGTGACCGCAACTTCTGGCGACACTGGCAAAGCTGCACTTGAGGGCTTCAAGGACGTGCCTGGTATGGGCATCACCGTTTTTTATCCAGAAGGCAAGGTTTCTGACATTCAACGCCTGCAGATGGTAACTCAAAAAGGCTCTAACGTAGCTGTTTGCGCTGTTAAGGGAAACTTTGACGACGCTCAAAACGCCGCTAAAGCAATCTTTGCTAACAAGGAGTTGGCGCATGAGTTAGCCGGTAAAGACACAGTGCTTTCCAGCGCAAACTCCATCAATATTGGTCGTTTGGCCCCACAGGTAACCTACTACTTTGACGCATATGCCCAGCTTATTGCCAAGGGCGCCATCACCCAGGGTCAAAAAGTTACTTTCTGCGTGCCAACCGGCAACTTTGGCGACGTCCTCGCAGGTTACTTTGCAAAAGAAATGGGACTTTCTGTTGATCGCCTCATTGTGGCATCTAACAGCAATAAAGTACTCACTGATTTCTTGGCAACAGGTGTGTATGACCGCAGGCGCGCATTTGAAAAGACCATCTCACCATCAATGGATATTCTGGTTTCATCAAACCTTGAACGACTCCTCTATCTTGCATCTGGTAAAGACACCGAGCTTGTCAGCTATCTGATGAACCAGCTGGTAACCAAGGGTATCTACACGGTACCTGAGCAGGTGATGGACACCATCCGCGAAACCTTTGATGCTGGCTTTGCCACCGACGATCAGACGCGTGAGACTATCCGTTCTACCTGGGAGAATTGTCGTGTGTTGATTGACCCTCACACAGCCGTAGCAAAGCACGTGCTTGACAGGGTTTCTCGCCAGGCAAACGACGTGCGCGTATGTCTGTCTACCGCAAGCCCGTATAAGTTCTCGTCCGACGTGCTTGCCGCGCTGGGCCACTCGACCGCTGGCCTGGATGACTTTGCGTGCATGCATACGCTCGCCGAAATCACGGGCACTAATCCGCCAATCCAGCTTTCATCGCTGAATGATAACGTTATCATTCATACTGACGTTCGCGAGAAGGAACAACTTGCTTCGTACATTTCTGAAGCATGCGGGCGTATTTTTGCTTGTTAGACTCTGAGAAAGCAGGTTCTACATGCTCGACAACACCATCTTGACCGTATCTGTACCTGCTACCTCTGCAAACATTGGCGTCGGCTACGATACGCTGGGTCTTGCGTTTAACCTGCGTGCAAAAATTACGTTTAGGGAATCTCCTACGCTCATCATTGACGGCTGCCCAGAGCAGTTCAGAAACGATGACAACCTTGTCTGGACATCTTATGTTCGAGCCTGCGAAAAGCTGGGCGAAGAGCCTACTCCTAAGCACATCACTATCGACTCGCCTATTCCGCTTTCTGGCGGCCTAGGTTCAAGCTCTACCTGTGTAATTGCTGGTATTGCAGCCGCGATGACCGAGTCTCATGGCGGCTGGGATCCTGAGCGTGCGCTCGACTTTGCCTGTCATTTTGAGGGCCATCCCGATAACGTTGCTCCTGCAATTTACGGTGGCCTGACCTCGTCATTTGTTGAGGGCGGTCATACCGTTTGTACTCGAAGACTCGTAGCGCGTGGTCTCTCTTTTGTTGCAATTGCACCGCCGTACACGGTCAACACCGAAGACGCGCGCAAGGTGGTTCCGCAGAAAGTCTCCCTTGAAACGGCCGTTTACCAGATGGGACGCACCGTTGCTGTCACCCACGCACTTGAAACAGGAAACGGCGGACTATTGGCAGCAGCTTGCAACGATAAGATCCACGAACCGTATCGCAAGGAGCTCATCCCCGATTACGAGGAGCTTAAGCAGGTAGCAAAACTTGCGCGCGCATGCACGTTTGTCATTTCTGGCTCGGGCTCCACTATGGTTGCCATCTGCGACTCCCCTGTTACTGCTCGCGCGGTTGCCGAGAATGCCAAGCAGGTCAGAGGCGATCTTTGGATTCAAATTCTTGAGCCAGCGCTTCTAGGTACCGTCCTTACCTTGGACGACGGTCAGCAACACCACAACACTTTCGACGAGATTTAACGTGACAACTGCGCTCGGTCAATGCGTGTACTAACAAGTACGCCTGCGACAACACGGGTTTCTCACCAGGTGCGCCTGAAAAGTGTAAAGAATCTGTATTTGAGGCACAGATTCTTTGATGAAATCAGGCAAATCCACAGTTTCTTTTACGTATTTAGGCAAAAGTTACAGATTCTTTGAAAAAATCAGGCGCGTGAAGATAGGCTGCGCCGCGCCAAATTTTGCGAGCCTGAAAACTACATCATGTCTGAGTAAATTTGCTCAGACTTGGCGAGAAAAACAGGCAAATAGCTCAGACATGGTGCGCTTTTCAGGCAAACTGTTCAGACATGACAACAAAACCCGGCTCCTACGTTGTGTGGGAGCCGGGTTAACGTTTAAGGTACGTTGACGTCAAAGCACATTTGCCATTAGTCACCGTTATGCGCCGAGGTAGGCCTTGCGAACGTCATCGTCGTGCAGGAGTTCCTGGCCAGTTCCGTGCTTAGCAACCTTGCCAAGCTCAAGAACGTATGCGCGGTCAGCAACCTTAAGTGCCATGTTAGCGTTCTGCTCGACCAGCAAAATGGTGGTTCCTGTATCGCCTAGCTGGCGAATAATCTGGAAGATTTCCTCAATCAGAATAGGAGCCAAACCCATGGAAGGCTCGTCAAGCATCAGCAGCTTAGGCCTGCTCATCAGAGCGCGACCCATGGCAAGCATCTGCTGCTCGCCACCAGACAGCGTTCCTGCCAGCTGATTCTTGCGCTCACGAAGACGTGGGAAATGCTCGTAGACCATCTTGACGGTCTTTGCATTCTGGGAATCAGGCTGAGTATAGCCGCCCATCTCGAGGTTTTCGGCAACACTCATGCGAGAAAACACACGGCGGCCCTCAGGGCACAATGCCAGGCCAGCCTCAACAATCTTGTGTGCGCGCTGGCCTACAAGGTTTTTCTCGTCAAGGGTGATGGTGCCAGAGTCAGGCTTTACCAGACCAGCAATGGTGTTCAGTGTAGTTGATTTACCTGCGCCGTTTGCGCCAATAAGAGTGACGATCTCACCCTCGTGGATGTCAAAAGAGATACCCTGAACTGCGTGGATTGCACCGTAAGAAACGTTAAGGTCCTTGACGGATAGCAGGGTTTTCCCAGCGCCAACTGCCTGGATGTTTGTAGTTTCAGCGGCCATTAGCGCACCTCCTGCTTTCCAAGATAAGCCTCGATAACGCGAGGATCGTTCTGAACTTCTTCTGGCGTACCTTTTGCGATGATGTTGCCGTGATCAAGAACGGCCAGGCCCTCGCAGATACCCATAACAAACTTCATGTCGTGCTCGATGAGAAGAACAGCAATCTTGAAATCATCACGAATCTTAAGGACATTCTCCATAAGCTCGTCGGTCTCTGCTGGATTCATACCTGCAGCTGGCTCGTCAAGCAGCAAAATCTTAGGCTGCGTTGCCAGAGCGCGAAGAATCTCAAGCTTGCGCTGAGCGCCATAAGGCAGGTTACCTGCAAGGGTATTTGCAAGATTCTCCATACCAAAAATGCGCAGGAGCTCGCGAGCGTTATCAGCGCTCTCTTTTTCCTGCTTCCAATGAGCCGGAAGGCGGAAGACGTCCTCCAAGAAGTGAGACGTCATGTGGTTTCCCTGACCAACCTGAATGTTCTCCATAACGGTCATGTTGTTGAACAGGCGAATGTTCTGGAAGGTGCGGGCAATACCCATATGATTTGCTTCAACAACGCTTTTACCAGCAAGGTCGTAGCCGTCAATCATTACGGTACCACGTGTTGGCTTATAAACGTTGGTGAGCAGATTGAAGACAGTTGTTTTACCTGCACCGTTAGGACCAATGATGCCAGAAATCTCGGTAGGACCAAGAGCAATGTTGAAGTCATTAACAGCAGTCAAGCCACCAAAGTCAATGCCCAGGTGCTCAGCCTGAAGAACTGGAATTGCACCAAGGTCTCGCTCAGGAATGAGGTTAGGAGACTCTTGCCTGATAAGTTTTGTGGTGTTTTTAGTTGCCATCGCTCTTACGCCTCCTTCGAATCAGTTGAGGCTTCTACCTGCGTATCCGCCTGCTCGTCTGCCTGCGCGTTGACCTGCACGTCTGCATGCTCGTCCGAGTCATCATTGTTCCAAGGGAAGTCCCTATTCATGACTCGCTCAATGATGCGAGACAGCGAGAAGTCATACGAGCCAAACAGGCCTTCTGGCCTAAAGATCATGACCAGAATCAAAACGATTGCGTAAGCAACCATACGGTAGTCGGCAAAGGCACGTAGAGCCTCTGGAAGCACGGTCAGGACAGTTGCGGACACAACGGAACCAAACATAGAACCCATGCCGCCCAGAACAACCATAACCAGAATCTCAACAGACTTCATGAAGCCAAACTTGGCTGGTGCCATAACTCCAATGCAGCCTGCGTAAAGACCACCGGCAATACCAGCAAGGAATGCGGAGAAAACAAAGGCCAGAGTCTTGTAATACGTGGTGTTAACACCTGAAGCCTCTGCTGCAATCTCGTTATCGCGGATGGCGAGAATAGCGCGTCCATGCCTAGACTTCATAAGAGTATGAATAGCAAAAATGGCAAGCGAGACAACAATTGCTGTGTTCAGGTAACCCGTATATGCAGGAATACCCGTGAGACCAGATGCGCCACCAGTAAGCTTGAATCCAAGAGCGGAGTCAATGTTAACCAGGACAACGCGGATGATCTCTGCAAAGCCCAGGGTAATAATGGCCAGGTAATCACCACGAAGACGCAGTGCTGGAATACCAATAACCACACCCATAAGAGCAGCGCAAATACCGCCGAACAAAAGGCCAACAACAAAAAGAATTACTGCTGGTGTAGAACCTGAAGCCATGGATTGAGCATCCAGTCCAAAGAGTGGCATCATGCGAATAATAAAGATTGCACAGGCATAACCACCAATGGACATGAAACCAGCGTGACCCAGAGGGAGCTGTCCCAGATATCCGGTAACAATGTTTAGAGAAACGGTCATCAGAACATATACGCCGATTTGCTCAAAAACAACGGTCTGATAGCGAGAAATAAGACCCTCTCCTACCAGGAAGTTTCCGCCAAAGACAAAGAGTGCAACAAGAATTGCATTGATGGCATAGCGAGCAGGCATAGTAAGCTCACGACGCTGACCATCTTTTCCACCAAAACCAGTGACAATTACTGGGTTGTGGTTGTTATCGCGTGGATACATTTTAGTCATGTGAGCCTCCTTACACTTTCTCGGTAACTGGTCGACCAAGCAGGCCAGTTGGTTTGACAACAAGAACAAGAATCAAGAGTAAGAAGACTACCGCGTCCTGCCAGACAGACAGGCCAAAGGCAGCAACAAAGACCTCGGAGAAGCCAACAATAAGGCCACCAATAACAGCGCCTGGAATGGAGCCAATGCCGCCAAGAACTGCTGCGACAAACGCCTTAGTGCCTAGCATAACGCCCATGGTTGGAGAAACCTGCTGATATGCCATGGAGTACAGAATAGCAGCAATACCAGCCAGTGCAGAACCAACTGCAAAGGTAAAGCTAATAGTGCTGTTAACGTTGACGCCCATCAGACGAGCTGCGCCCATGTCCTCGGAAACGGCGCGCATTGCCTTACCAAGACGAGTCTTCTGAACCAAAAGAGTCAGAACAACGGTTGCCACAATGGTGACGGCAACGGTCAGAAGAGCGGTGCCAGAAAGCGTTGATCCAAATACCTGAACAGTTCCCAGGTCAATGATGCTTGGAACAACCTTAGCGTCAGCACCAAGGAGCAGCTGAACGCCGTTCTCAAGCAGATAAGAAACGCCAATTGCCGTAATCAGAATAGAAAGTCTTGGAGCCTCTCTGAGTGGTGCGTAAGCAACCTTATCAATAAGAACGCCCAGCACAACACAGCCAAAAACGGCGAGAAGAACAGCGATTGCAGGATTGAGTCCTAACTGAACAAGCGCAATCCATGCAACGTAGGAACCAAACATGATGATGTCACCATGCGCAAAGTTAAGAAGCAAGATGATGCCGTACACCATTGTGTAACCAAGCGCCACCAGTGCGTAAATACTGCCCAATTGAAGTCCATTGAGCACCTGAGTTAAAAACATCTGAGGCTCTCTTTTCTATGAAGGATTAATCGTGTCATAGATGGACTCTTTGCCATCTTTAAAGGTAATAATCAAGGTGGACTTCACTGGGTCACCTGTTCCCTGATATGAAAGGGTGCCAGTAACACCTTCGACCACACCAGATGCAATAGCATCGATAATTGCCTGCCTGTACTCATTAGAGTTGTAGGTGTAGCCGCGTTTCTCGGCAACCTCAAGAGCAGAACAAAGAATCATTGCGGCGTCATAGCCCAAAGAGCAGAAGTTAGTTGGAGCCTCACCGTATTCCTCGGTGTAAGCCTTAACAAAATGCTGAACTTTTTCATCTGGGTTTGAAGCAACAAATGCAGAGCAATAGAAGCATCCTTCAAGGTCGGCTGCAGAAGCATAGTCCTGCTCGCCACCAATGATGCCTGCCCAACCATCTGCGCCCATAAAAGGCTTTTTGCAGCCAAGCTGACGAGCCTGCGTCACAATCTTGCCGTTATCCTGGTAATAGTTTGGTGCCAGGATAGCATCAGGATCAAGTCCAATAATGCTGGTAAGCTGGGCATTAAAGTCAACGGCTCCTGTTGGGTAACCTTGCTGAGAAACAACCTCAACACCCAACTCACGAGCCCTCTGAACAAATGCGTTATTAACGCCAATCTCGTAATCGCCGCCGGAGTTAAAGATGGTTCCTACGCGCTGATAACCCTGCTTTTTAGCAAACTCTGCAAGAACAACGCCCTGGAACGGGTCAGTTACGGTAGCGCGGAACATGTTGTGGCCATGCGCTACAACATCTTCGGCGGTAGCGGATGCGGTTACACAGGGGATGTTGTCCAGTACCGATTTCTGTGCCAGTGCAATGGTGGGCGTTGAGGTAACGTCTCCAAGAATTGCACAGACATTCTCGTCAAGAAGCTTGTTATAGACAAGAATGGCCTCAGTTGAATCGCCCTTCTCGTCCTCAACAATAGGGACAATCTGGCGTCCGTTAACGCCACCCTTCTTGTTGAACTCCTTGAGGTACAAAAGAACGCCACTTCGCACAGCAAGGCCATACTGAGCAACGTCGCCGGTGAATGGGCCCATCACGCCAACGTAGATGGAGTTAGGGTCTTGGTTCTTTGGCGAACAACCCGCTAGAGCAAACGACCCCGCAATGGTCCCGGCCACCTCCAAAAAGCGTCGTCGCGTTAGCTTATGTGCCATATTCATCTCCTTTTCTCCATAGCGTTGAATATGTGACACAACACAATATGGCTGCGGCTCTAAAAAAAGAACCACAGCCAAAAAATGTTATCTAACTTGAAATAATTTTAGAGAACCCGGATGTTTCTACTGACCTCAGCCTTAGCAACGATTGCCGCCGTAGCCTTTGGGCCGCTTCTCCTGCGCCTACTTATGCCTCGCGTACCAGCGGAAGCTCACCCGCAAAGTGACGAGGCTTGTAAGACGGCTTGTCTGCAGCGGTCTTCTCGCCCAAATCAAGTGAAGAAATCTTCTTCATCTTGCTGGTGCCACCCTCAATGAGGCGGAGCAGCTCGCGTGTTGGCCTTTCGTCAGCTGCCTGGAGCTCAGCTGCCATCTCGCGCTCAACCGCGTCAAAGATGTCCTGAACGTGCGAGGAGGTATCGTTTGTAGCCTTGACCAGCGGCATTGCGGTTGATTGCGCAACCACGCCAGCGTAGTTTGGCTCGCGAGAAACACGTACCTGAGCTGCAGCAACTTTGCGAGACGCAGCAGGTTTTGCACCCGACAGCTCCGCCGGGCTTGTAGCTTCTGCCTCAGCTGCGGCCTGACCAATGAGTGGCAGCTGTACTGGATGGTACTTGCGCATCTGTTGCTGATCATGGCGAGCCAAATGCTCATCCATTGCAGCCAGCGCAAGCGTCCAGTCATCAACGTGCTCAAGCTCGTCGATCGTGCGCTTCTCAGGGAAGACTCCCTGGTCAACGTAAGAAATGCGACTGGAAATATCAGCAGCGTGGTTGGTGAAGTCTTCAGGAATAGCCTCGGCACCAATCTCGGCAATGCCAAAATCACGCGTAATGGACTCTTCGCCCACAGCCTTAGTCCACCAAGCGGTACCCACGTCACCAACGGTTCCGTCAGCGCGCTCGATAATAGGCAGGCCGTCCATAGGATCTTGTCCCAAGCGCTCAAGAAGTACGGCAGCAGCGCCCTTTGCTCGCGCAACGGTGCGCTCACGCCAGCTCAACAGCTTGGTGTAGTTCTCTGCAATCTGCGCGTAGTCGTTTGTGGAGTGCGCGGGAGCCTTCTTTGCGCGAACGGGAAGAACACCCTCAGCAGTCGTGCTTACAACCTGCGCCTTCTTTGCAGGTGACTCGGCAGGCTGGACAGGCAGCTCGGTAGACTGAACACGGATGGAACCAGTCATGTCCCACTGAGAAGCCCTCATGTGCTTTGGCTTGTACGCAGCAATCGAGCGCCTTGAAGAGTCCAGCGGAATCACAATGCTCTCTTCTGGCGAGAAGTTCGATGCAGCTGAGACCTGCTTTGAAGATAGAGCCTCATCTGAGCTCTGGAATGTTGCAGCTGACTGGCTCTTTGCTTCTACCCCATCGGTTTTCTCGCCACGATTTACCGCACGAGAAACAACTAAGGCAGTGCCAGAAATGACAGCAACCGCAGCAAGTCCCACTCCAATGCCTGTAAAGATTGCACCAAGAGGCGTTTGACGAATTTCATTAGCGGTAAGGGCATACGCAGATGCTGGCTCTGCTACCAGAACCAGTCCACTGAGCAGGCCGGCGACTACTGCCGGATTCCTACCTTCTGTCATACAAACTCCCCCTACAAACGCTAAGAAGATGTATGAAGACACACGCTAAATTTGCATATGCTACTAAACCCAATACGGGCGACGTGAGCAACGGGTGGGCTTCATTTCATCTTTGTATAATCCGCTGCAACACATAATTGTGCTGTTAGAAATGACTATAGCGTAATTCGTTATTTTTTACAGCGTCTTTAAAACTTTTTCATAATTCTTTGGCAGTTATTCAACAAAATGACGAGAAAAAAGAAGTGCCTCCCAACATAGATTGGAAAGCACTTCTTGAGCCATCTTTAAATCTGACTAATTCTGCGGATAGTCAGACTGTGCAGCCTTCTTTGCAGATCTAATCAGGAAGTCCTGGTTATTGTCGGTCTGCTTAAGACCACTGATAAGAGCGGTAGTTGCACGCTCAGTGTTATTGAAGCCTGCAAGAATACGGCGAACGCCCCATACCATAGGCTGAAGCTCTGGCTTAATAAGCAGATCCTCATTACGAGTACCAGAAGAAACAGGATCAATAGCTGGGAAGATACGGCGATCTGCCAGGTCTCGATCAAGCTTGAGCTCCATGTTACCAGTGCCCTTGAACTCCTCGAAGATAACTTCGTCCATCTTGGAGCCTGTATCTACCAGGGCAGACGCAATGATAGTGAGCGAGCCGCCGTTCTCGATATTTCGAGCTGCACCCAAGAACTTCTTTGGTGGATACAGAGCTGCGGAGTCAACACCACCAGAAAGAATACGACCAGATGCAGGAATAGCCAGGTTGTATGCACGAGCAAGACGTGTAATGGAGTCCAGAATAACCACAACGTCCTGGCCCATCTCAACCAGACGCTTTGCTCGCTCAATAACAAGCTCCGAGACAACGGTGTGATTCTCTGCTGGCATATCAAAAGTTGAAGCAACAACAGTGCCCTTGATGGAGCGCTCCATGTCCGTAACTTCCTCAGGGCGCTCGTCTACCAGGAGGCAGAAGAGGTGGACCTCAGGATTGTTGGTGGTAATAGACTGGCAAATGCGCTTCAAAATGGTGGTCTTACCTGCCTTTGGAGGCGAGACAATCAAACCACGCTGACCCTTACCAATAGGAGCCACCAGATCAATTGCACGACCCGTAATGGAGTCTTTACCGTGCTCCATAGTAAGAGGCTGGTCTGGGAAAATTGGAGTCAGGTCTTTGAAGCGAGGACGGTCCTTAAGACCCTCAACTTCCCCACCGTTGACCTGGGTAACCTTAAGCAGTGGTGGATACTTGCTATTTAAGCGAGCAGGTCCCACCATGCCCAAGACGCTATCACCCGGGCGCAGACCAAGATTTCTAATAATCTGCTGGTGGACAAAGGCGTCGTCATCGCCTTCCATGTAATTACCTGTACGAATCCAGCCGTAGCCTTCGTTGCTAATCTGAAGAATACCCTCAACAGTCTTAAAGCCCTCAGCAGCTGCAGATGCAGCGTATACAAGCTCAATCAAATCAGACTTATGAACGCCTGTGTACTCAATGCCCAGCTCAGTTGCTTTAGCGCGAAGCTCAGAAAGCTTCATCTCTTGCAGAGCCTCTTTGGAAAGCGATGGCTCGCTTGCCTGACCCTGCTTGCGATTCTTGTTGCGCTGGTTGTTCTGTCTACGATCGCGAGAAGGACGCTCCTGGTTGTTGGCGTGTGCGTTTTCCTGTGTCTTCTCGCCCTCCTGAGCCGCTTCTTTTGGCTCAGCATTACGATGTCGACGACGTGCTGCACCTGTACGAGAACGCCCTGGACGCTCTGCTGGAGCTGCATCGGAATCTGCTACTGCACCAGAAGCCTGCTCCTGAGCTGCACCATCCTGCTGCTCAACACTACCCTGCTCTTCAGCAAAGTTCTTCTGAGCCGCATTGTCATTCTGGCCAGCTGCACCCTCTGCCTCTGCTTTAGTAAAGGCAGGAGCAAGAGTTACCTCTGCAGAAGGCTGAGTTGCGTCCTGAACAATCTTGGTAAGGCGATCAGTGTCTACAACGTCAGAAGAAACCTTGCCACCTGCCTGAACCTGAGCGAGAACCTCTGCCTGTGCAACTTCAAGGGCACGCTCATGAAGAGCACGCTCCTCCATCTCTTCTTTGCTTGGACGGCCGCGACGACGTTTAGGAGGCTCTGCAATGCCAGCAGCATTTAAAGCCTCAGCCATAACCGCCTCTACTGCACGACGAGCCTCGGTCTCCTTTTTAGTAGGACGACCACGACGGCGCTTAGCAGCAGCTGAATTAGAAGCCTTTTCTTCAGTTGTCCCAGAATTAGTATTTTCAGAAGTAGTATTTTCCGAATTAATATTTTCACTCTTACGAGGTCTACCACGTCTACGTGGTGCTGGAGTATTTTCTACATCATTTAAAGAATCATTTTGGACCGAAGATGTTTCGTCCGACATGTACAAACCTCTCTGTTTGCTCATCAAAATAATCTGTAATAATACGTGAGAAATATGATGAAGGGATAACAAACAAAATCAAATAGGTGCAAATCCAAAAGGAATATACCACGAAAATGCCCGCCTTATGATGAAAAAATAAATAAAATTCACCATAAAACGGGCAAATGGGGATTTATAACCACTAATCCTTAAACCTCGAGAAACCCATCTTCTAAATTTCTTTAATCTGCATAAATCATTTAAACAGCTGTACGGCTCTTTCTTTTAACAATAATGTCTTCAATTTGCTGAACGATTTCTTTGATATACGTCTTGCCTTGAGGCGTGAGCTCAACCATAGTTACTCTCCTTGAAAGAGCATCGTCATGTTTGCGCTGTACCAGGCCACTTTCTGCCAAAGCAGTAAGAGACATAGAAACCGTTGGCTGCAAAAGGCCAAGCGCGTCAACAATCTCTGTAATAGAAAGAGCGTCTTTAGGAGAATCTAGAATTGCAAGAAGGACCATATCTGCTGCCCTGCAATACAAAGCTCCCATAGCGTCAACATACATGACAATACGCTCAAACGAAGTACGTGAAAGCGCCTGGCCGGGTGCAATACGAGCACAGGTAAGCTTGGACAGCTCCTCAACTGCTTCTACACCCTTTTCTGTGATGATACACACTACGTTGCGTCGATCAATGGCGCCTTCATCTCTGTTGATGAAACCAAGCCTTGCCAGGTGCGAGGTACGATGAGTAATCGTAGGACGAAGAGCACTCTGATACTCAGCAATTTCTGAAGTCTTAACAGGGGCGCCCTTCACATTGAGGCGACACAAAATAGCAAACTCTTCAAACGTGAGTCGTCTGTTAGCAGGCACCACTCTTCTAACCAAGTTGTAAGACCTGCGAATGGACATGTACTCGCGAAGTTCCATAGAGACCTCCACTCTTATGCCCGAACCATTTACTATTTGCTCGCATAATGAGTATACCCCTAAAAAACACGTATTAACGTGGGGACAAAACAATAGTTAGTCAAAAATATGTTAGAAAATGGTGCTTATATGACATCAAAATAGGCTTTTATATGCTGCAATATAAAATTTAAGTAATAAATATTAATTTTATTATCTCTTTTATACATTAAAAAATTTTTTACATAACGCAGAAATGTGTAAATTATCTGGAGAAATTCACTAAAGATACCGTGCAGGTATTCAATATCTGCACGGTATCATGACAAAACAACATAGTTAGCTATCGTTTACATTGACTCAGGAGCAGAAACACCAATCAAATTAAGAGCAATTGCAAGTACGCGACGAGTTGCATCACACGCAGCAAGACGAGCCTTAGAAAGTTCTACGTCCAGTGGGCGTCCTTCAGAAGGAAGTACCTGGCAAACGGTATAGAATGCATGGAACTGACCAGCAAGCTCTTCAATATAATGCGTAATGCGGAATGGTGCCCTATCGCGAGCACAACCCTCAACAAGACCTGGGAACTCAAAGAGTTTACGAGCAAGAGCCTGCTCGGCGGCATCAGAGAGCAGCCCAAGATCAACCTCAGAGCCAATAGCCTTATCTGCAACAGCGTCCATACCAAGAGCCTTTGCCTCATCAAGGTTAACACCAGCAGCGCGGCGCAAAATAGAGCAAATACGCGCATGAGCATACTGAACGTAATACACAGGGTTAGAACTGTCCTGACGCTTGACCTGCTCAATATCAAAGTCAATCATCTGGTTGGAAGACTTTGAAACAAGGGTGTAGCGTGTTGCATCAACACCAACCTCGGCGAGAAGCTCGTCAAAGTGGATACCAGTTCCTTTGCGCTTAGACATTCTGACGGCAACACCGTTTCTGAGCAGGTTAACAAGCTGTCCAAGCAAAACCTCAAACTGAGTTGGGTAACCAAGAGCTGTTGCAGCAGAGCGAACACGCTGAATATATCCGTGATGATCTGCTCCCCAAATATCAATAACGTGGTCAACACGCTGGAACTTGTTCCAGTGGTACGCAACGTCGGAAGCAAAATAGGTATACTCGCCATTTGTTTTGATAAGTACACGGTCTTTATCGTCACCAAAATCAGTGGAACGGAAGAACAGCGCGCCCTCATCAGAACGGTACAGGTAGCCAAGCTTGTCCAGAGCATCGAGCGCACGATCAACGGCATCTTTACCCTGGTCATCCTTAACGTAGAGAGAGCGCTCAGAGAACCACACATCAAAGTCGGCGCGAGCGTTGTGGCAGGTGTTTTTGATGGACTCAAGCATCATCTTGTAACCGCGCTCACGGAACTCAACCATGCGCTCATCTTCGGACTTGTCTGCCCAGACCTCTCCGTCATTTTTGAGGAAGAAAAGACCCAGGTCAACAATGTAGTCTCCGGCGTATGCATTGCCGCCAAGAGAGTTGATAAACTCGTCAGTAAATGGATGCTCCTCGGGATGCGCATCCTCTTCATCTGCAACGTAAGCGTTGCGATCTTCAGCCAACACCTGAGCGGCGGCGTCAGCGTCAATGCCGCGCTCCTGCATGATGTCAATAAGCTGCAGGTAACGCTTAGAGATGGAGTGACCAAAGACATCCATCTGTGAGCCGTGATCGTTTACGTAGTACTCGCGCTCAACCTCGTAGCCTGCGAATGCAAGAATGCGGCTCAGAGAGTCTCCCAGCGCTGCCCAGCGACCGTGACCAATATGCAGAGGGCCAACAGGGTTTGCAGAAACGTACTCTACCTGAACCTTCTGGCCAGCACCAAAGGTAGAACGACCAAAATCAACGCCCTGCTCGCGAACGGTGTTAAAAATCTCATTGCCTGCAGCGGTAGACAGGTAGAAGTTTACAAAGCCAGGACCTGCAACCTCGACGCGCTCAATTTGAGCATCTGCAGCAATATGAGCCACAAGAGCTGCTGCAATATCGCGAGGAGCCTTATGTGCCAGCTTTGCAGAACGCATTGCAACCGTAGAAGACCAGTCACCATTTGATGAGTCCTGTGGGCGCTCAAGTCCCACGTCATCAATCTGGAATTCAGGCAACTCACCCGCAGCCTGGGCGTCTGCCAAGGCTTGACGTACAAGTTCCTCGATCTTCTCGCGCATGGTTCTCCTTTAAATTCAGTACACGTGTGCAGCGTAAGTACGTGGTTGGTTGTGTAGTTGGTTGTGTAGTTGGTTGTGTAGCCTCTAAAGGACTACTCAGTTTCCTCGGAAGATTTTACCTGATGTTGAGCAGCAAGTTCATGACGCAAATTGGCCAGGCCACGCTCGAGACCCACAGGATAAATCTGAGGATTCAAGAAACGCGTATACGCTGCGTCCAGGTGCATAAGCGCAGCATGGCAGCGGTCGCGAGCAACCTCAATGGACTCGCTCTCCCCTACGCGCTTGCCTCCTTCTACCAGCCTTACCATCAGTTCGCGAGAAGTTCCTTCAAGCTTGTGAGTGGAATATGGATCAATGATATCCACCACGGTTGCCTTAGACTCTGGATTCTTGGTGACCAGGTAATCTGGGTCAAAAATCATGTCGCCGGCAGGGCAGCCATTTACATCGTAGAAGCGGCGGATATGCTGAATGCCAGGAACGGTGCGCTTGTAGGCCATCTCGGACAGCTTGATAACAGGAGTCCAAGGCTCAGAAGCAGACTGACGACGAGCAGTTAGCTTATAAACGCCGCCCAAAGAAGGCTGAGGATCGCAGGTAGCAAGCTTGGTGCCAACACCAAAGGCGTCAATAGGTGCTCCCTGAGCAAAGAGTGACTGGATGGTGTACTCGTCAAGATCGTTTGAAACGGAAATCTTAATGTAAGGAAGACCAGCCTCATCAAACGCCTTGCGAGCTTCCTTGGAAAGACGCGCGAGGTCTCCGGAGTCAATACGAACAGCGCTCAGGCGCTCGCCGCGCTCCTCCATCTCTTTTGCCACAATAATGGCGTTCTTGATGCCTTCGTGAACATCATAGGTATCAAGCAGAAGTGAGCAGTTAGTTGGGCTAGATTTTGCAAACGCCCTAAAGGCATCAAGCTCAGTATCAAACGACATTACCCAAGAGTGTGCGTGGGTACCAAAAACAGGAATGCCGTAGATTTTGCCAGCAAGGACATTTGAAGTGCTTGAAGCACCCGCAATATAGGAGGCGCGAGCAACCGCCAATCCACCATCTGGACCTTGCGCACGACGCAGGCCAAAGTCAGAGACGGGATTACCCTGAGCTGCCTTAATAACACGAGCGCACTTAGTTGCAGCCAACGTCTGGAAATTGACCAGATTGAGGAGAGCGGTCTCAATGAGCTGACAGTCAACGATGGAGCCCTCTACGCGGACCATAGGCTCACGTGGGAAAACAAGCTCTCCCTCTGGAATCGCGTCAATGGTTACATTGAGCTTGTGGTTGCGCAAAAACTCAAGGAATGCTGGCTTAAAGAGACGACCGCCACCAGGAGAGTTAATGCTTGCCAGGTAGTCAATATCATCGTCTTCATAAATAAAGTTCTCAACTAAGTCAGCAATTTGACCAGTACCACAAGAAATTGCAAATCCACCATTAAAGGGGTTCTCGCGGAAGAATGCGGTAAAGCATGCCTCTGCATTAACAAGACCAGCTTCCCAATAACCTTGAGCCATCGTGAGCTCATACAAGTCTGTATTAAGGCTAACGTCTGAGGGTTTGGTACGATCAGTGAGTGACATAGTTGCTCTTTTCGATTGGTCAAAAACTGACGGTGAGACGATATATCTAGAGTAGCAGTCCTACAAAATAAATTGGCTTACAACAAAGATAACTGCGAGAATTACCACAGTTCCAATAACAATTTTTTGTCCCAAAGGCATTTTGATGTCTTCGTCGTCCTCATCTGGCTCCATGAGAGCACGGCCCTTTGCGCGCTGCTCCTGAATGCGACGAATTTGCTCAGCCTCCTGCTGAGCTGCCTGACGTGCAGTACGCTGCTGAGCTGCAACAAACTGGACGTCTTCAGCGGCGGCTACCTCTGCTTGCGCTTGCGCTTCTGCTTGGGCTGCACGGGTCTTCTCGGCACGCAGCGCCTCGAGCTCAGCGCGCTCTTTCTCTGCGCGAAGAGCCTCGAGCTCCCTGCGCTCTTTCTCTGCGCGGAGCGCTTCCAGCTCGGCGCGCTCCGCGTCCGTGAGCGCAGCCGCCTGTGGCGCTGGGGTGGTTTGGAGCTCTTCGGGTTTCTCGACAGACATGGTTACTCCTCGGTTTGCGTATCGGGGATGCTGGTGGTAGTGCGGGCTGCAGCGCCGGCGACACGGGCGTCAGCAGCGTTGCTACGAGCCGTGCGGAGCTTGAGCGCGGGACCCTCAACGCCTGTTGCGTCAAAGGCTGGCACAAAACTCTCGGAGACGGTTCCGCCCTCCTGCCACCACAGGTTCTCAAAGCCCAGGTCATCCGCATGACAGAGCACCAACTCGTACTCCTCGTCAGAAAGCGTTCCAGAAAGCGGACCGCCAACCGCGCGCATGCGCTCGTTGGGCGTGTACTGATTCATGATTGATACGTCTACATCATTATGACAAAGATTCCAGACGCGGTTGAGCACCTCACAGGAATCGTCCGCGTGCGTGGGCATGACCAGGTGGCGCACAATAATGCCCTGCAGCATGCGACCGTCATCATCCAGCTTGCGACCTCCGCGACTCATCACCGAGTCATGCATAACCTCAAGCGCCGCCATGGATATCTCTGGATAATCTGCTGCGTACGAGAGCTCTTTTGCCAGCGCATGGTCTGCGTACTTGACGTCTGTCAGCCAAATATCAATAACACTCGAGACTTTCTGCACCACCTCTGGCAGCTCATATCCCGAGGTATTGCACACAATCGGGAGCGTGAGCCCCGCCTCTTTTGCCAGCGTTACCGCCTCAATAATGTGTGGCGAGAAGTGCAGTGGAGTCACAAGGTTAATGTTAAGTGCGCCCTGAGCTTGGAGTTCAAGCATCATCTGAGCAAGGCGCTCGGTTGTGACAGGCTTGCCAAAACCTTCTTGCGAAATCTGGTGATTCTGACAGAACACACATCTAAGTGGACAGCCTGTGAAAAAGATGGCACCCGAGCCGGCCTCGCCAGAAATGGGAGGCTCCTCCCAAAAGTGCAAAGCAGAGCGAGCTACACGAATGGTACTTGAAGCTCCACAAAGACCGGCTTTACCAGCGTTTCTTTGAGCATGACAACGCCTTGGGCACAGTTCGCAGACGTCGTAGGCAGAAAACGTAAGGGTATCAGGTAATGGTGCACTACCCAAGGGTTTCTCGCCTCCCGTCGTATCTGCCCAGGCAGATAGTGGTATAAAAAACGCGCAGGGTCTCTGCGCGCGTCAAAGTCATGGTGGAGATAAAGGGATTCGAACCCTCGGCCTCTGCCTTGCGAAGGCAGCGCTCTCCCAACTGAGCTATATCCCCGTTGCGGTACTTATTGTGGCAATCAGGGGCAGGTATGTCAATGATTATGCGGGCAGAATGAAGTAGCTCGCGGACCGTCGAGGTGCTGCCGCGGGCCGGCGAGGCATAAAAATATCCTTCCCCGCAGTCATCTATGAACCCACCTTCATAAGGTGGGCGCCGCGCTCGGGCGTTCCAGCTTCCTTAACAACGAAGGATGCCTGTACTGAACACGAGATTAGGCTCCCTGAAAAAACTTGTCGGTTCACCCAGTTTTGACCGCGGGAAAAGGACAATTCTTACTATAAAGAGATTATAAAAAGATTAAAGTCTTGACTTGTTTTTTAATGAGCAGCACAATTAAATGGTATGGATTTTAGCAGTTAAATACTGTTTTTTATTGGAGGGTATACGGCTTGAACCTCTTGGTAACCATGTTTTGTGTTTTCCTCTCAGCTGGTCTTGGTTCAGCTCTGATTACCCCTGCCGTTCGTCAACTGGCTTGGAAGCTTGGAGTTGTCGATAAACCCTCTGCACGTCGAGTCAATAAAAAACCTATTCCTCGCATGGGCGGCGTTGCAATTTTCTTTGGGTTAGCCGTTGCTATGCTGGTGCGTTATGGCGTTGAAGCAATCCTTGGACATGCCGAGATTACGCTTTCTTCTCGCTATTATCTCAACGTCAACTTCTGGATTGTTGGCGCTGCATTTGCGGTAATTTTCTTGACCGGCTTGCTCGACGATATTTTTTCTCTCAAGCCTATTCAGAAACTCGCTGGTCAGGTAATTGCAGCAAGCATCGCGGCTGCGGGCGGCCTGATTATCGGTAACGTTGTTGATCCGTTTTCCGCATATGGCTTTGTGGATCTTGGATGGCTCGCCTACCCAGCAACTGTCATTTACCTGGTTGCTTACGCCAACATCATTAACCTGATCGACGGTCTTGATGGACTTTCTTCAGGAATTACCTGCATTGCCTCTACCACTATGTTTGTGCTTTCCATTTGGGCGGGTCGCTTCGATGCAGCGCTTTTAAGTGCAGCAATCGCAGGCACCACACTTGGATTTTTAGTTCACAACTCGTATCCCGCAACTATTTTCATGGGCGATTCTGGTTCGCTAACCTTGGGATTTGCTCTGGGAACAATTTCGCTTTTGTCTGTCACTCGTTGGGCAGGACTCACAACCATCATTGTTCCTCTCGTCGTTGCAGGTATTCCAATTATTGATACGTTCTCGGCAATTGTCCGCCGCACACGCGCGCATGTTAGTTTTGCTACTGCCGACCGCGGACACATCCATCACCGTTTGATGGCTCACGGTTATAATCAGCGCCAAGCGGTACTTTTGATGTACGGTTGGACTGCCCTTCTGTGCGTTGGTTCGCTCATTATGACGCAGGTCAACACGGTGCCTCGCATTGCAATTTTTGTCATGCTGCTTACCATGTCTGCTTTCTTTGCAAAGTACCTGCACCTCTTTGAGCCTGTTCTGCTTCACCATACTGATCCAAAGACTGGTGAAGATGAACTCATTACCCCTAAAGATCCAGACTTCGACGAAGAGATTAAGCAGCTCCACGAAGAAGAGCACGAGCATCTCGAAGAGCTTATCCACAGAGATCACAAGAGCGAATAACTGGGAAAGAGCTGAGCTCTTCCCGCACCCACATCGATCGCCATGTAAGCTGTGACTACACGGGTTTCTCGGCCTCTGAACCGCGCGTTCTTCTCGCCAAGTGCGCAAATGACATGCTCTTCTCACTAAGGATGACTTTCCAACATTGCGCGCCTGAAAAGTGCAAAGAATCTGTATTTGAGGTACAGATTCTTTAACAAAATCAGGCAAATCCACAGTTTCTTTTACATTTTTAGGCAAAAGTTACAGATTCTTTGAAGAAATCAGGCACGTAAAAGATAGATTACGTGTCCCTGAATTTTTGAGCCTGAAAGCTGCATCATGTCTGAATAAATTTACTCAGACATGGCGAGAAAAACCGGCAATTAGCTCAGACATGGCGAGAAAATCAGGCGCGTCGTAACCTCAACTGTGCGCCTCGTGACCTCGACCGATCGTGCCTCCCGGACTCTTGCCAAAAGAAAACCCCGCACGTCCTAAAGACGTACGGGGTAAGCTATCTAGCTGCGAAGAAATCGCTCAGAGTGTACTGAGCTGTTCAGCTGGAGCCGCTCGGAAAGAGCCGCTTAGCTGAAGTTACTCAGCAAGTGCTTTCTTAGCAATCTCTGCAAGATCTGCGAAGCCCTGCTCGTCAGAGTAAGCAATCTCTGCGAGAACCTTGCGGTCAAGCTCAACACCAGCGAGCTTGAGGCCGTGCATGAACTTGCTGTAAGAAAGGTCGTTGATGCGTGCTGCAGCGTTGATACGCTGAATCCACAGTGCGCGGAAATCACGCTTCTTGTTACGACGGTCACGGTAAGCATACTGACCAGAATGCTGTGCCTGCTCCTTCATACCACGGAAGGTACGAGAGGAGGTTCCGTAATAACCCTTTGTGCGCTCGACGAGCGTCTGACGCTTCTTGCGGCCAGCAACTGCGCGCTTAACTCTTGCCATATCTAATCACTCCTTGTTATTTGATCTGGTGGGTGGCGCGCTTAGTTCTTAGCGCCCATACGCTGAGAAACTACTGCTGCATCGCCAGCGGAAAGAACAGCTTCTTTACGGAAGCCACGGATACGCTTCTGGGACTTCTTGGTAAGAATGTGGCTCTTAAAAGCCTTAGCACGCATAATCTTGCCAGTACCGGTGCGGCGGAAACGCTTAGCCGAACCCTTGTGCGTCTTCATCTTAGGCATACTACTTCTCCTCCTGTGTGGTGCCATCCTCAGCACCCTCGGGCTTCTCGTCAAACGCTCCCTTGATTGGAGCAACGAGCATGTGCATGTTACGGCCTTCAATGAGCGGTTTCTGCTCAATTGTGGCAAAAGGCTTCAAATCTTCAGCAAGGCGATCAAGTACAATACGGCCCTGCTCTGGGTGAGCCATCTCGCGTCCACGGAACATGATGGTGATCTTGACGCGTGCTCCCTTCTTGAGGAAGCGCAGTACGTGACCCTTCTTGGTCTCGTAATCGCCCACATCGATCTTTGGGCGGAACTTCATCTCTTTGACTTCGATCTTGACCTGGTTCTTGCGAGCTGCCTTGGCCTTGCGAGCCTGCTCATACTTGAACTTACTGTAATCAAGAATCTTGCATACAGGAGGCTCGGCATTTGGAGCAATCTCTACGAGATCAAGACCGTGCTCACGAGCTCTCTTCATTGCATCATTGACGCCAAAAAGACCAAGCTGACTACCATCAGCGTCAATCAGACGGCACGTGCGAGCAGTGATTTCCTCATTGATGCGAGGACCATCGTTCTTGGCTATCTTGTACACCTTCCTTCTTAGACAATTGCTTGTCCGCCAATAAAAAACCCAGTGCACAAGCAACTGGGAGACAATACGCACAGGTGGCGTGCGAAGGTTAAATTGTCTGACCAGACAGCTGCTTTTGCGCTGTGTAGGTGGGGACTCACGTTCAATCCCGCTTCAAAAGTACCTTGTAAGGTTACCTCTAACAAGAAGACATTACAAGTACCAAGTTAGATATGACGAGAAATTCACATCTAGCTTAAACTTTTAGCTGGTGCCCGAGGTGGGACTTGAACCCACACGAGTTTCCTCAAAGGTTTTTGAGACCTCCGCGTCTGCCATTCCGCCACTCGGGCTAAAAAGTTTGCATAGGTACTATACCGCACCTATGCAAATCTGTCTTGCTAAATCATCAAAGTTATAGCTGATTTAATCCTGTAAGAATGGATTAGTTGCAAGTTCAGCCTCTAAAGACGTTTGATTTCCATGTCCTGACAAAATAATGGAGGTTGGATCAAGCTCTGTCTTAATGCGGTTCAAAGAAGTCTTAAGCGTTTCAAAGTTGCCACCTGGAAGGTCTGTTCTTCCTGCAGAGCCCTGGAAAAGCGTATCGCCTACAAAAACGGCGCCAGTAGCAGTTCCCTCACCCACCAAAACAATGCCGCCAGGAGTGTGGCCTGGAGTTTCCATAATCTTGAACTGTGCAGTTCCAACAGAGAGAACATCACCCTCGTGAAGAAAACCGTCTGGCTCTGGAGCATCATCATAAATCTCGTTTGAGTTATGAGCCCTCTGCGCAAGCTCATTATCTGCTTCGTTGATTAGGTACTGAGCGCCAGGCACAGCAAGCTTCAAAGCCTTAACGCCACCAACGTGATCAGCATGGCCGTGAGTAGCAACAATGTACTTAAGCTCAAGGTTCAAGAGCTGTGCAGCAATCTCTGCACCCGATGCACCGGCATCAATAATCATGCACTCATTACCAGAAACGTAAATGTAGCAGTTAGTCTCAAGAGGACCTACTTTAAAAACACCAATCTGGTCTTTTGCGTGATGGCAACCACCATGACCGTGATGGCCGCAGCATCCGCCATGACCATGCTCACCATGGCCATGCTCGCCATGATGACCGCAGCAGCCGCCGTGTCCGTGCTCTTCGTCGTGGTGATGGCCGCCGCAAGAGCAGCCCTCATTTTGGTTAGCCATAAAGTCTCCTTCTCATCTGGTTAGCGCCTTCACCTGGCATAATACGACGAGCGTCGTAGACAGAAGGCACGCGAGTTACAAATGCAAATAAGGTATCAAGTAAGCTGGTATCAGAGATAGAAACCAAGAAACGCATACGTACTACGCCCTGCTCGCCCACTTGTGTAGCTGCAGAAAGAATGTTTGCACCAGCGTCAGACAGCGCAACCGTGACGTCCTTAAGAAGACCCATACGGTCTGTTGCCTCAACGACAATCTCTACCCTAAACTCAGTAGCGCCGCTAGCATCCCAAGAAACAGGGATGATACGCTTTGGATCGTTGAGCAGATCTTTAACGTTAGGGCAATTGGCGCGGTGAACAGAAACACCGCGACCGCGTGTAATGAAGCCCACGATATCGTCACCTGCAACAGGATTGCAGCAATGCGCAAGATGAACAAGCAAATCTGGATCGCCATTTACCACAACGCCACAGTTAGACTTTTTAGGACGACTTCCCTTGGCGGTACGAGAAATAACGTAGGAGCGAACCAAAGGCTGATCGTTTGCAATTGCCTTGTTCTTCTCCTGAAGGCGTGCCGCATTACGCTCTTGTTCAGTAACAACCTCGGGATTTTTCTCCTCTAAGATTTCACTCACGCGATTAACAACCTGCTTAGCAGACTGATTACCTGCACCAATTCCCGCAAACAGGTCATCTACGCTGCGATAATCAAACTGCTCGATGAGCTGATCAAGCGCCTTAACGGTACGTGCAGCGCTGATGCCATAGCCACGCTTACGTAGCTCTTTTGCAAGTTCAGAACGACCGCGCTCGGCATCGTCAGACTTGTTCTCTTGCGAGAAATACTTGCGGATCTTTGCACGTGCAGACGGCGTTTTTACCAGCGTCATCCAGTCGCGAGAAGGGCGAGCGTTCTTGTTAGTCAAGATCTCAATGCGGTCACCCATCTGAAGCGTATGCGTCAGTGGAACTACAGAACCATTAACGCGCGCACCAACACAGTGATTGCCCACCTCGGTGTGAACGGCGTAAGCAAAGTCCAGAGGTGTTGAATTGACGCGCAAACTCATAACCTCGCCCTTTGGCGTGAAAACAAAAATCTCATGCTCAAAGAGGTCTACGCGCAAGTTATCCAAGAACTCGTGAGGATCATCAATATCGTCTTCAACGGCCCAGTCAAGACTGCGTCGAATCCAGTTGATAGTTGAGTCGATAAGCTTATCTTCAGAGGACATCTTGCCCTTTGAATTGCCCTGTTCTTTATACAGCCAGTGAGCTGCAATACCGTACTCAGATGCCTCGTGCATCTCGGCAGTTCTAATCTGAATCTCAATAGGACGACCGTCTGGTCCAATAACCGTTGTATGCAACGACTGGTAAAGGTTGGCCTTTGGTGTTGCAATGTAGTCCTTAAAACGACCAGGCATTGGGTGCCATAGCGCATGAATAGCACCAAGTGCCGAGTAGCAATCGCCTACGTTTTTAGTAATAACACGCAGAGCGATAAGATCGTAGATGTTGGAGAACTCCCTGCCCTTACGGACCATCTTTTGATAAATGGACCACAGGTGCTTAGGACGTCCCGTAATCTGGAAGTCAGTTAGACCAGCAGCATTAAGCTCATCTGTCAGAGTTTTCTTAGCGTTGTTAAGGTCATTCTCTCTTTGGGCACGAGAGTCAGAAACCATACGAGCAACACGCTGGTACTCCTCTGGCTCTAGCCAGAAGAAAGACAAGTCCTCAAGCTCCCACTTAACCGAAGAGATACCCAGGCGGTCAGCAAGTGGCGCATACACGTCCATGGTTTCTCGCGCCTTAAACAGACGACGATC
>CAKAPG010000011.1 GCA_916715765.1 uncultured Atopobium sp. | reverse complement strand
AAATCCATGTGAAACAACTGCACTGTGGTGGGTATAGACAAAGTAGTAGTAATTACTAACAAAAGGAGTTTTTATGGCTACTCAGAATCTCGAGCTTTTCTATAAGCCAACCTGCCCATACTGCCACAAGGTCATGTCCTTTATGGAGCAGAACAACATTGAGCTTCCTATGCACGATATCGTTGCTGATGACGCAGCTCGCGAGCGCCTTATTGAGGTTGGCGGTAAGCGTCAGGTCCCATGTTTGTTCATTGATGGCAAGGCAATGTATGAGTCTGGCGACATCATCAATTACCTCTCCGAGGTCTTCCACGTTTCTGACGCACATGATTCAGATGACGACGGCTCTTCAGCAGCTGCTTGCACTATCGGCGGCGCCTGCTCCTTCTAAGCTCATTGTCGAGAAACCCCTCTAGCAGACGGGTTTCTCGCTATATGCATTAAAACCCCTCTGTTCCAGCGTATGGAGCAGAGGGATTTTGCGTTAGAAAACGGGGTAGTTTATGACTCTTCAGCCCTGTTTGTGTCAGTTAGCTCTTTAGGCGTGCTACAGCGTATTCGCTAATGAGCAGCAAGAAGAGGATGAGGATAGAGGAGAAGCTACCAATAACTGCGCCGTTAAGACCAGTAAAGCTGACCATCATCCAGATAATAGGGATGGATACAACAAATGAAATGAGGTAGGCGCGCGTAACTGCCTTTTGAGCTCGCATGATGGTGATGAGCTGGTACAAAAAGTCAATCGCAGCACAAAGGCCGCCGGTGGCTACCATAATACGTGCAAGTCCGCGATACTGCTCAAAATCAACGCCGTACAAGAAGCTGTTAAGAGGAATGCCAATGAACTCAACAAATGCTGCAGTACCTGCGGTGACAACGGCAATGGCTCCAAACAGGGCAAGTACCATTACGCCAAAGCGCTTCTTATTAGCCGGATTGTGGATAGAGGTTTCTAGCAGACTGGCAAGCTTAAAGAGCTGCGGCCTGTAGATGAGCGTGGAGATCATCAAAATAGTGTGAGCGGGGAAATAGAGCGCATTGAAGTACAACTGGTTGCTGTAAGAGAGTGTACCTTCCATGGCAAACTTTGGCAGCGAATCGATAAGGTTGTAGAGGAAAAGCGCCAAAAAGAGAGGCCAGCATTGCACAAAGATATCTTTGATGTTTGCAAGCTTGAAGTGCACGCTTTTATCGGTCTCAAGAATGGCTAGGGGAGCAGAAACAAATACCAAGGTGACAAGAGCGCAAATACCCATGCTCCAACTTGCCCATACAAGATTTCTGGTAACAAATAACACAAGCGTGAAGAGAATAAAACTTGAGCTACACCTAAGCGCCTGACTGAGTCCTGCGAGGTAGAGCTTGTCCTTTTGCTGCAAGCGGCCTTCGTAGACATCGGCCATACCGTCAACTGCCCTAAAGAGCAACGCTCCCGTGCAGATAGAGAACATGGGCTCGGTGTAGCCTTTGAAGAGACACCAAATAAGGCCAGCTGTCACCATGACAACAACGGTAGCTGCACGCTGAATCTGGTAATCAGAAAAACTGCGCTGTTCGGTTAGGTCAGAAACCTGATAGGTACGGACGCCGTATTGGGCAACAAATAACAAAAGTGTTGCCACAACAAATGCCATGGAGAAAAGGCCTGCCTGCTCAATGCCAACAAGCTGAGAACAGACAACGGTCAGAAGAGGAAAAAGTGCACCCCAGGCGCCTTGTCCAAGAGCATTAAAAATATAGTCCTGGGACGTTTGATGTGCTAGGTATTGCTCGTCTTGATTGGCAATATCGCCAGAGACTACCGCAGACAGAAGCCTGGTCCACCATGTAACCACGATGCCAGGTTGACTCCCGTTTGCACCAGAGTCATCAAGCTCATAGCGAGGTGTGCGTAGACGCGCTACCTGCTTATGGACGGAAGAATTGTTGTACGCAGTACGACTTTTCTTGAATGGATTGAGCATGTAAAACCTAAGATCTTCTTTAGCGCGGTTAGAAACTTTGATATATCAATTTTTATTTGTTGTATCGATTGTAGTCCACGATGTACATTAGGTAACAGATTGACAAACAATCGTGCGAAGATTGTTACAAATGGGTATGGTAGATAGTACGTATTCTGAGTCAAGTGGGAAAGGATGAGCATGGCAGGCAATCCTCAAGATTCAAATCTAGAGTCCAGCAATGCTTCTTTTGACGAGAAACCCATCGATGGTGCAACAACTCCTGAAGTAGCTCAGTCGCTTCTTGAACGACGCGGGAATGAGATTGCTGCTGCTCGTACCCTTATTCAAGCGCTTAAAGCGCCAGCTCCTCTGCGCGATAACCTTACCTTCTTTTTGCGTTTGGTAAGAAAAGTGCTTGCTGAGTACAATCCAGATCTTCTTACTAGTTTTGACACGTTGTTGGTTGAAGCAATTAAAGCTGGACCAGATGATTTGTCTACAACTCGCGCACCTTTGCTGCTTGAGGCAATCAATGCGGTACTCAAAGTAGATTCAGAGAAGGAATCGCTTAATGCTTTTCTGCGTTTTGCTTCTACCATTGACAACCTAAGCATGGAAGACTCTGTGCTTCTCATGCGCGCATTTGTAACTTTCTTCCACTTAGCAAATCTTTGTGAAGAGAATTATCGCGTTACCAGCCTGCGCTCTCGTGAGGCTTCTGTTGATCCATCTTCTGCAGAAGACCCTATCAATGAGATAACCGTTGCATATAGACAGCTTATTGACGAGTGCGGTGAAGAAGAGGCAAAAGCACGTCTTAATCGTCTTGAGTTCCACCCCGTCTTTACCGCGCATCCAACTGAGGCTCGTCGTAAAAACGTTGAGCGCCGAATCCGTACCATCTCAGAGCTTCTTGATGAGCGTCAGAGGCTCGGTGGTCCTGCTCGTGTGGAAAACGAGCGTCGCATGCTGCAAGAGATTGACGGCCTATTCCGTACGTCTCCTATCGGCCATAAAAAGCCAACTCCTTTGGAGGAGGCAGATACTGTCCTCAACATTTTTGATACCACCCTTTTTGAGATGGTTCCTTCGGTATATCGCCGCTTTGATAACTGGGTGCTGGGAGAAAACGCTGGTTGTGTGTCGCCTGTCTGCCCACCATTTTTCCGTCCAGGTAGCTGGATTGGCTCCGACCGCGACGGTAACCCTAATGTTACTGCTCTGGTTTCTCGCCAAGTTGCCGAGAAGTACCGGGTACACGTACTGCAGGCACTGGCTCGGGCTACCAAGGAAGTCAGTCGAGGCCTGACGCTTGATGGTATTTCTACCCCAGCTTCGCCTGCGCTTGCTAATCTTTGGGCACAGCAGGTTGAAATGAGTCAGGCGCTGACCTCTGGGGCTATTGATAAGGCTGGGTCTGAGTTGCACCGTGCGGCAATGCGCGTCATTTCTGGCCGACTCAGCGCCACCATTGAGCGCAATGCTGACCTGATGTATCAAAACGCTGAAGAGTTTATTGCTGATTTGCGTGTTATTCAGGATTCACTAGCTCAAGCAGGGGCTTTCCGTATTGCCTACGGTCCTGTTCAGAAGCTTATCTGGCAGGCTCAAACTTTTGGCTTCCATTTGGTAGAGATGGAGTTCCGTCAGCACTCTTTGGTGCACAAGCGCGCACTTGCAGATATTGAAACACATCCATCAACTGCCGAGAAACCCGCCAAGCTTGATGCTATGACTCAAGAAGTGCTGGATACCTTCCGCTCCATTGGTTCAATTCAAAAGAAGAACGGTATCAACGCTGCTCGTCGCTATATTATTTCGTTTACGCAGTCTGCTCAGGATGTTGAGAATGTCTATAAGCTTGCACGTCTTGCGTTTGCAAATGAAGAGGATGTTCCTGTACTAGACGTTATTCCACTCTTTGAGCAAATTGAAGACCTTGAGAACGCCGTTGCCACACTTGACCAGGTAATTCAGCTTCCTGAGGTGCAGGCGCGTCTTGCTCAGACAGACCGCAAGCTTGAGGTTATGTTGGGCTATTCTGATTCCTCGAAGGATGAGGGACCAACTACGGCAACACTGGTACTTCATAAGACTCAGGCTGCTTTGGCAGAGTGGGCAGAGAAGAACTCCATTGACCTCATCTTGATGCATGGTCGTGGTGGCGCAGTTGGTCGCGGTGGTGGTCCTGCAAACCGTGCTGTTTTGTCTCAGCCCAAAGGCTCAGTCAACGGTCGCTTTAAACTTACTGAGCAGGGAGAAGTTATTTTTGCTCGCTATGGTGACCCAACGCTTGCCCGTCGTCACGTAGAGTCCGTCGCAGGAGCAACTTTGCTTCAGATGGCTCCTTCTATTGAGCAGAAAAATACCCAGACAGACGTGAAGTTTGCTTCGCTCGCTTCTGAGCTTGATAAAGCGTCCAAGCAGCGTTTTTTGGAGCTCATTCACTCCGATGGCTTTGCTGAGTGGTTCTCGGTTGTTACCCCTCTGACAGAGATTGGTCTTCTCCCTATTGGTTCAAGACCTGCAAAACGTGGCCTGGGCGCCAAGTCTCTTGATGACTTGCGTGCTATCCCCTGGATTTTCTCCTGGTCACAGGCTCGTATCAACCTGGCTGCTTGGTACGGACTGGGCAGTGCCTGCGAGGCAGTAGGGGATATCGAACGCCTCCGCGAGGCATATAAAGAGTGGCCGCTGTTCACTACGTTTATCGACAACATTGAGATGTCAATCTCCAAAATTGATGCTCGTATCGCAAGGCTTTATCTGGCTCTGGGTGATCGCCCTGAGCTTTCAGAGATGGTTCTCTCCGAGATGTCGTTGACGCGCAAGTGGGTCCTTGCTATCACCGGTAACAAGTGGCCGTTGGAGAACCGTCGTGTGCTTGGTCCTGTTATCCGTCTGCGTCTGCCATTTGTTAATATTCTCTCGGTTACGCAGGTGCATGCCCTGTCTGAGCTTCGTATAAGGGATGACATGCTTACTCCAGAGGAACGTGCAAACATTACGTATTTGATTTTGTGCACCGTGTCTGGTGTTGCCGCAGGTCTGCAGAATACGGGCTGATGTCACACCGCTTGCCATAAGTTTGAGCAAACAAATGTTTATGTTTACGTAAAACTAGTACCACCTGAAATAAAGTTGCAATATTTATAAGGCGAGAAACCACTGGTAGACAGTGTTTCTCGCCTTATTTTTACTTTAATTATTAAATGAAAGTTGAATTACCTTAACTTTTAGTTGATACTAATGAAGTAAAAGTTCGAAAGAGCAAACTTAGTTTGCCTACGTTATTTTGGGGGGATGCATGGATACAGAAAAGACCTCACAGGGTCCTGCAAATTCTGGTCCAGTTCTTCCTCTTGCCATGCTTGGTGAGGGAGAGACTGCGCTGATCGTAACGGTTAAGGGTGCTTCTGATCTTCGCCAGCACCTCTCAACACTTGGTTTTGTTGAGGGCGCCGAGGTAAAGGTTATTTCACGAGTCAACGGCGACGTTATTGTTAGCGTTAAGGGTGCACGACTTGGACTGAACCGTCAGATGTCGTCGCACATCATGGTTTCTCCGCTCTAAACACTTTGTTGTATTGCGCTGCTGGTAAAACCCGCGGCTTTTAATACGTGTTTCGATGAAAGGAAGGTTATGGCAACTCTGAAAGAAGTTAAGGTGGGGGAGAGTTGCACGGTTGCTGCGCTAAAGGGTGTAGGCGCCGTGAAACGTCGCATCATGGACATGGGCCTTACTAAGGGTACTGAGGTTCACGTCAAAAAGGTAGCACCACTGGGAGACCCAATTGAGCTCACAGTTCGTGGCTACGAGCTTTCTATCCGCAAGGATGAAGCTGCAAGCATTGAAGTAGTAGACGTTCACAAGGTAGAGGAAGCCTAATGGCACAAAAGACTATTATTGGTCTTGCAGGTAATCCAAACTGCGGTAAGACCACCCTATTCAATGAGCTTACGGGCTCAAACGGTTACGTCGGCAACTGGCCTGGCGTTACCGTCGAGAAGAAGCAGGCAAACTGGCGAGCTGATAAGGACGTCACCTTTGTCGACCTTCCTGGTATTTATTCTCTGTCTCCTTATTCACCTGAGGAGCAGGTATCACGTGACTATCTCATTAACGAGCGCCCTGATACTATCATTGACCTTCTCGATGTTACTAACCTAGAGCGTAACCTCTATCTGACTACTCAGATTCTTGAGGCTGGTCGTCCAGTTGTCCTTGGTCTTAACATGGTTGACCTGCTCAAGGAGTCTGGTGACGTCATTGATGTCAAGGAGCTTTCTAAGCAGCTTGGCGTTGAGGTTGTTGAGGTCTCCGCACTTCGTAACAAGAACATTGATACTCTGGTAAAGACGGCAATTAAGGCTGGCCAGGAGGGAACTCCTGCTGAGGGCGTTAAGTGCTTCTCTCCAGAGGTAGAAGAGGCTCTTGGCAAGATTGCTGCTGCAATCGAGGGCCTTGCTCCAGCATCTCTTTCTCGTTGGTATTCAATTAAGGTCTTTGAGCGCGATGCAGCTGCAATTGCCCCTCTTAATCTTTCTGCCGAGAAGACCGCAGAAATTGAGAAGATTATTTCTGCAGTTGAGAAATCTCGTGATGACGACGCTGAGTCCATCATCACGTCTGACCGTTATGAGTGGATTGCTGGCGTAATGGCAGCTTGTGTCAAAAAGGCACCTAAGAAGCTGTCTACTTCCGAGAAGATTGACCGTGTTGTCACTAACCGTATTCTCGGTCTTCCTATTTTTGTTATTGTTATGTCCCTGGTGTACTTTATCTCTATTTCTACTGTTGGCATCAATGCTACTAACTGGGTCAATGATAATCTGTTTGACAAAGGTTTTCACGTATTAGGCATCGGAGATGCAGAGTATAGTCAGGCAAAAGATGATTTTGATTCGCATCACTATGGTGACCAGATCGACGCTTATCTCAACGCAGCTGACGAGGCTGGCATTGATACTACTGAGGTGCGTGCTGCAATTTCCGCAAAACAGTGGGATTCTGACGCTATCACCAGCTTTGAGGCAGAGACTGCCAAGAAGAACGTTGTTGCTCTGAGCGCACCAGTTCATGATGAGAATGGCAACTTCATTGATACTGACGGCAATCCTCTTAAGCTTGACGCTGACGGCAACCCAATTCTTGCTGAGGGTCAGAAACTCCAGACTCTTGGTGGCGTAACTGCCGCTGGCTTTAAGACTGCTGTTGAAGGCGCTGCTACTGAACCAGAAGCTTCTGCGTATGGCATGTATGTCCCAGGCATTCCTGATCTTGCTCGCGGTGCTCTTGAGGGTGCTGGCGCAAGCCCCGTTGTCACTAGCCTTGTAGTTGACGGTATTATTAATGGCGTAGGCGCTGTTCTTGGCTTTATTCCACAGATGTTTGTTTTGTTTGTTATGTTGTGTTTCTTGGAAGACTGTGGATATATGAGCCGCGTTGCTTTTGTTATGGACCGCGTCTTCCGTCGTTTTGGTCTATCAGGTAAGTCTTTTATTCCACTTCTTATCTCCTCTGGTTGTGGTGTTCCTGGCGTTCTTTCTACTCGTACTATTGAAAATGAGAAAGATCGTCGCATGACGATTATGCTTACCACTATGATTCCATGTTCGGCAAAACAGCCTATTATTGCGTTGATTATGGGTGTTCTTATTGGAGGAACTACCGCTTGGTGGGTTGCTCCAGCCTTTTATTTCATGGGTGTAGCTGCGATTGTTATTTCTGCAATCATGCTTAAGAAAACTAAGGTTTTTGCGGGAGAGCCAGCACCATTTGTCATGGAGCTTCCTGATTATCACATGCCTTCTCTTAAGTCTTGGGCAATGCATATTTGGGAGCGTATTTCTGCGTATGTTATTAAAGCCGGTACCATTATTTTTGCTGCAGCAATTGGAATTTGGGTTTTATCCAATTTTGGTTGGGCCAACTGGGACGGCGCAAATGGAGTATTTGGCTATCTTCCAGCTATTCAGGGCGCTCCTGACAATGTTTTGGACTTCTCTTTGCTTGCTGCTATTGGAAATTCTATTGGGGGTATCTTTACTCCTCTCGGATTTGGAAATTGGCAGGCAACTGTAGCTTCTATTTCTGCTTTGATCGCAAAAGAGAATCTTGTTTCTACCTTTGGTGTTCTTTACGGTCTTGGTGATGCAAGCGAGAAGTCTGTTAACATGTGGACTGGTTTTGCCGGTATGTTCACCGATGCTGGTGGCATTCTTCACGTTGGTGCAATGTGCGCATTTGTTGCATTCAATATGCTTGACGCACCTTGCTTCGCTGCAGTAGGTTCTATTCGTCGACAAATGAACGACTCTAAGTGGTTCTGGTTTGCTATTGGCTATCAGTGCGTATTTGCATGGATTGTTGGCCTGATGATCAATCAGTTCTGGGAGTTCTTCGTTCTTGGTTCCTTCGGTGTCTGGACTGTTATTGCTTTTGCCTTCTTGGCAGCAATTCTCTTCCAGCTCTTCCGTCCTGCTCCAAAGTGGGATAAGAAGGACGACAAGATCCTTACCAGCCTTACCGAGGCTGCAAAGGCATAAGCTACTACTAGTTTAGTAAGCTGACCTGATCCCCCGCACCAATTCGGTGCGGGGGATTTTGTTTATGTTTATCTCGGACTTTCTTGATATAAGATAAAAATCCATAGACATGTAAACTTAGTCTAACTTTTTGTAGAGTTTACGAAATTAGATAAAAAAACTGAAAAAATTCTTGTAAGTTTCCCTCGGTTAACTTACTATGTTTTTAAGCAATTTAGTTGCTTGCTTTATTCAGGTTCCCGTAGCTCGAAGAAAGACCCTCTCCCTTTCTTGCGAGCGTAGAACACGAGCCGCTGACTCTGGGTGTCAGCGGCTCGCCCCTTTTTTAGGATGTATTTACTTGCTTTTAGTGCAAGTCTCTGTCTTCTTCATGTTCAGAAAGATCGCTTGTATCGCGGTCCAAAAGAACCGAGACATTCATATTAGGGTAGGCTGCTTCTACTTCATGAATAATATCGTGGACAATTTGCTTACCGTCATAGCCAAACTCAATGACTGCATCAAAGGCCATAAATTGATTTTCAATGTCAGCAATAAAACCATGAACTTGAAGAACACCTTCATGAGCTAAAGCCATTTCAGTTACTTCAGTACGCATCTTTACAATGCGATTATCGGTAGTGTTTCTCGCATAAATACCAATAGCAGCAATGATGATTTTGCCTGATGTCTGCTTGTAAATCTCTGTACTCAGACGCCTAGTCATCGTATCAATCTCAATAGCTGAAGTGGTATCAAGAACCTCAGTGTGGAATGAGCCAACAAATTTATCTGGGCCATAGCTGTGGATAATAAGGTCGTAGACGCCTTCTGCGTCTGGATCCTCTTTCACAATGTTGTAAATAAGTGTTGAAAGAGCAGCGTCAGGACGCATGCCAATAATTTCTTTAATGGAGCCCTGTAATAACTCGATTGAGGCTTTAATGATAAACACAGAGATAATAACGCCCACATATGCTTCAAGACTGATTTTTGTAAAGATAAAGATAAGCGCAGCTAATAAAACAGAAGTGGAGAGTATAGCGTCAAAAAGTGCATCTGAACCAGATGCAATAAGGGTGTCGGAGTTTACGCGATTACCTACAGAGCGGACGTAGTGACCCAAAATAATCTTTACGAGCACAGCTACTGCAATGATGACTAAAGACAGGGGACTATAGTCTGGAGTAACAGGATCCATGATGCCTTGGATGGATTTGATGAGCGAAGAAATACCTGCATACATAATGATTGCAGCAATTACTGTTGTAGTGATGTATTCGATGCGTCCGTGTCCAAAGGGGTGCTCGCGATCAGCTTTTTTGTTAGATAGTTTTGTTCCCACAATGGTGATGATTGATGAAATTGCATCGGAAAGATTGTTCACTGCATCAAGAGTAACGGCAATTGAGTTAGATAAAATGCCCACAGCTGCTTTGAATGCCGCAAGGGCAACATTGGCAGTAATACCAATGGCGCTCGTGCGTACAATGGCAGTTTCACGTTCAGAAGAGGTAATGGTTACCTGTGATTGGGTCATAGTAAATCTAGCTTTCTGTAACGTTAGAAAGAACTTTTAAAAGCAATCGTTTAAGCTCAGCGCCTTCTTCGGGCGAGAGATTAACGCATGAACCGATTTGATGTGGGACTATTTGCATTTCTCGCCTAAGGTCTTTGCCTTTTTGGGTGAGGGAAACAATCAGCTGACGTCCGTCTTTGTTTGTTTTTTGGCGCAGTACAAGGCTCTTCTCCTCAAGCTTTTTAAGAAGTGGAGTCAAGGTGCCTGAATCAAGAAATAAAAGCTCACCTAAGGTTTTGACATCCAAGGATTCATGTTCCCAAAGCGCCATCATGGCAATGTATTGTGTATACGTTAAATTAAAGGGCTTAAGCAGCGGCGTATACCTTCGCACCACTTCTTTTGAGGCGCTGTAGAGCGGGAAGCAGAGCTGGTTTTTGAGGAGAAGCTCGGGGATATCGGGGGAGTTGTCGAGTGTAGAAGAGCCGCTAGCAAAAGTGCTAGCGGCTGCAACGGACTGTATTTCTTTTTGAGAAAAACTCATGAGTAAATCGGTCCTCTCGCCTTATGCAAGTAGGTTTTTAATTGCAGACTCAACTTCTGCCATATCGGTGGTTGGCTCAAAGCGTGCAACAACGTTTCCCTGGCGGTCTACAAGGAATTTAGTGAAGTTCCACATGATATAAGCCTTGTCACCAAACTTCTTGTTGTTTGCCTTTGCAAATTTATCTAGCGCAAGGGCTTTGATGCCCTTACCAAAGCCTTGGAAGGGGAAAGCTGTTGCAAGACGCACAAAGAGAGGATTTGCAGTCTCTCCGTTGACGTCGCCCTTCTTGAACTGTGGAAAATCGGTGCCAAATTTCATAGTGCAGAACTGGTGAATCTCCTCATCGGACTCTGGGGCTTGGTCTGCAAACTGATTGCAAGGGAAGTCTAAAATCTCAAAGCCTTGATCTTTATAAGCAGCATAAATGCGCTCAAGATCTTCGTACTGTGGGGTAAAGCCGCAACCGGTTGCAGTGTTGACAATCAGAAGAACCTTTCCATCAAAAGAGGAGAGGGAAGTTAGGGAGCCGTCACGCTCTTCTACGGAGAGGTCATAGATATTGGAGTTTGCCATGATGTTCCTTTCAACTAGCCGCGGATTGTCCGAAGCATTGGATGGCTTTGTGTATTGGGTAGTGTACCCCAGCAGCTGTAACCTAACACAAATAAATTGTACACAATTCAAATTTCACAATAACGACATAGAAAGAATGTTATTTTTTCATTTAATTGATAGCCTATATGAGCAAATATCAATAATTTAAGTAACGCCTCGGAGCGGCATCTTCACAAAATTTATATGTACACCATGGCTAACCATAGGAAACGTTTTCGCAGGTAAGAAATTACTTGTGCACAATTGTTTCATTAGGATAACTAATTAGTAATGATTTTCACTTGTTTTTTTCGTATAATAATTTTATCTTCAATAGGTCATTAACCGATTAATTTACAAAAAGCAGATGGGGGATTTACATGAAACTGAACAATTGGTGTCTCGCAGCCGGTGGCGCTGCACTTGCTGGCGTTGTTGCTGGTCTTGCTTCTAACGGCACTCTTCACAAGGCAGCTGTCAAGGCAACTGCATGTGGTCTTCGCGTAACTGACCGCGTTTCCGCAGAGACTCAGAATGTTGTCGACGAGGCTAACGACGTTGTCGCAGAGGCTCGCCGTGAGTCCAAGATTGACGCTGCTGTTCGCGCTCGCCTTGCTGAGCTCGAGGAGGGTATCCGCGCTGAGGTTACCAAGCAGGTCGACGCAGAGGGCGCACAGGCATAATTCATGCGCTTCACAATTACTAATGAAATCTCAGGTCGCATTCGTGCAAAATGCGACCTGGGTCATATTGATGAGGCTGAAGCCCGTGGTATTTCCTATGAGCTGATGCGTGTTGACGGAGTTCGTCATGCAGAAGTTCACATGGCAAACGGCTCTCTCTTGCTAAGGTTTGATCCTCTCAAGAGAGACCAGGTACTTGCAGCTGTTGGCGCTTTTGATGTCTTGAACTTGCCACGAGAAGAAGAGGCAGGTCTTGAGGACTTCTGCAGCTCAATTGAGATGGCTCTTGAGAACAATCGTTTCCAGATGGAGGTTGTGACCACATTCGCACGCCGCTGGATTATGCGCTCTTTGCCATTACCTGCAGTTGCTAACTACGCGTATGTCATTCTCCGTGCCATTCCATTTGTTGTGGAAGGCGTTAAGCGCCTGTTTAAGAAAGAGCTGACTGTTGAGGTTTTGGACGCAACTGCTATCACCACTTCAATTCTAAGAAATGAGTGGGCAGATGCATCTACGGTTATGTTCTTACTTGAGCTGTCTGCAGCTATGGAGAACCATGTGGCAAGCCGAGCACGTCTTGCACTTCGTGATGGCCTAATCACTCGTTCTGAGAACGTCTGGGCTCGTATTGACGGCAAGGACGTAATGATTGCCCTTTCTGAGGTTGAGAAGGGCATGATTTTGCATCAGCGCGCTGGTGGCGTTCTTCCTGTTGACGGCAAAGTTGTTGAAGGCATTGGCCAGATGAACGAGGCTGCCATGACAGGTGAGTCTCGCCTTGTTACCAAAGAGCCTGGCTCAACCGTTTACGCAGGCACCGCTCTTGAAGACGGTGACCTTATGGTAAGCGTCACTGCTCCTCCAGGAATGTCTCGTATCGACAACATTGTTGATATGGTTGAGCAGTCTGCTGAGCTTAAGGCTGGCGCACAGTCTAAGGCAGAGCGCCTTTCTGATGCACTGGTTCCTTACAGCTTCCTTGCCTTCTTTGGTATTTGGGGTATCACTAGAAACATCACTAAGGCTATGACCGTTCTTATGGTTGACTATTCCTGCGCCATTAAGCTTTCCACTCCTGTTGCAGTGGGTAGCGCTATGGATGAGGCAGCTAAGTTTGGCATGACGGTTAAGGGTGGTAAGTACCTCGAGAAGATCGCTGCAGCAGATCTTATCGTCTTTGATAAGACAGGCACGCTGACCAAGGCAGTTCCACACGTTGAATGTATTGTCAGTTTCTGCAATCGCACCGAGGACCAGCTCCTGCGCCTTGCTGCATGTATTGAGGAGCACTTCCCACACAGCATGGCTCGCGCAATTGTGAACGAGGCAAAGGTACGTGGCCTTAAGCACAAGGATGAGTTCCACGCAGAGGTCAAATATGTTGTTGCTCACGGTATTCGTACCAAGGTTAACGACAAAGAGGTCTGCATTGGTTCTGCTCACTTCATTTTTGATGACGAGAAGACCCCAATGCCCGAGGGAATTCAGGACGACCTTGCACAGATTGCTCCAACCTCGTCCATTATCTTCATGTCCGAGGATTCAAAGCTTATTGCAGCAATTTGTATTACCGATCCTGTAAGGGAAGACGCAGCAGCAACTATTTCGCAGCTCCGTGCTCTTGGCGTTAAGCGTATGGTTATGCTGACCGGTGACTCAGAAAACGTTGCAGCAAGCGTTGCTCAGAAGCTGGGTCTTGACGATTATGTGGCGCAGATTCTCCCAGAGGATAAGTGTGCATACGTTAAGAAATTCCAGCAGGAGGGTTACACCGTTGCAATGGTAGGCGATGGTATCAACGATTCACCTGCACTAGCCGTATCTGATGTTTCACTGGCGCTTTCTGATGCAACTGATATTGCTCGTGCTGTTGCGGATATTTCAATCAAGAATGATTCGCTTGAATCGCTGGTAATCATGCGTCTTTTGGGCCAGCAGGTAATGAAGAGGATTCACGCCGACTATCGCACGATTGTTGCGCTGAACAGCTCTTTCATTGCTGCAGGTGTTGCAGGCCTTATTACCGTAAGTGCTGCTGCATATATGCACAACCTTTTGACACTTATGGTCACGCTTGCAAACACAAGGTCGCTGCTTACTACTGCAGCTCATAACCCAAATGTTCCTTCTGAGGTTAAATTGCTTTTAACTGAAGGACAGGCTGCTTAGAGCGTACCTGTGCGCTAGCAAAGAGTTTCTTAGATCACGTTAAAGCTCCCGTTTCTTATTCGTAAGAGACGGGAGCTTTTTTCTGTCAAAAAGTAAAAATATTTTGAGTTTTCACTTGCAATTAGTTAGCTAAGGCTTACACTTTAAATAGTTAGAAGAGGTTAACTTGTTAAGGTTTTTATATAACAGGAGCTAGTTCTAACAAATTTGCTTTATCAGCCCGGAACCTTTCCCCTCTCCAAGGGTCCGGAATCCAGGCGCCGTCGGCTCCCTTTTAGTCGACGGCGCATTTTTAAGAAGGGAGCAAGTGCGGTATGGATTGTCTTACTTCTTTTGAGAATTCATTGCTCCTAGACGTTACTTCTCCCTGTGTATATTCCGCTGATAAAAAGCTTGTTTCTACCGGAAGCAGAAGAGCGTATACGCCTGAGCTTTGTCATGATTTTGCGACAACGTTTGTTCGCTGTGCCGCTGGTGTTATTGCTCACGTCAAGCCAGCCGCACTCTTTTCATTTGCGTCCCACAAGTCTTGCAGTTCTTGTACAAGCCTAATCTGCACCGATCCAACACTGAGGGCATTTCTCTGTAACGCTACACACGAGCTCTCGCTGTTTGGGGTAACGCTCCTTGCTACTTCTGCTATTTCGGGTGGAAAAGTATCGTTCGTTGCGTATAGACCTGAGCTGGTTGAGGATATTCTCGCCAAACCAGAGCACTGTGAGTTCTTGGCTACTTTTGGCCATTCCACTGAGTCGGTACAAGCGTTGATGAAGAGCATGCGCTCAAAAATCTTTGCCTTTCATGCAAGAAAAGCCGCGTTTCCGCACGAGATTGGACTTGTACTGGGCTATCCGCTTGCAGATGTTCAAGGCTTTATGAACGGCCAGCCTGAGCTCTTTACTGGTGCTTGGAAAGTCTATGACAACACAGAAGAAACTCGCTTGCGCCTGGAGCAGCTTAAAGATGCAGAAGACCATTGCAAGCTTCGTTTTTATCAAGGGGAATCTTTGGCGCAGATTCTCTCATCGTATGGCAATGCCGAGAAATACCAGGTTGCATAAGGGGTGCACTTGGATTTCTTGTTGAGGTATTGAAAGTAATGTGTAGTTTTCCAGGGGGAACCTGGACACAGAAGGAGGAAATGTATGAGTAAAGTAGCAGTTGTGTATTGGTCCATGACGGGCAATACTGAGGCAATGGCTAAAGAGCTTGCAAGTGCAGCAGATACCGAGGCTATTGAGTCCTCTGAGTTCTCTGCTGATATGTGCGACCAGTACGATGCATTTGCTTTTGGCTGCCCTGCTATGGGTGACGAGGAGCTTGATCCTGATTTTGAGGAGCTCTTCAATGACTGCGCAGGCAAGCTTGGCCAGAAGCCAACCGCTCTCTTTGGTTCTTACGACTGGGGAACCGGTGACTGGATGGAGACTTGGAAGCAGAACGCTGAGGCAGAGGGTGTTAACGTTGTTGAGACTCTTATCTGCAACCTTGAGCCAGATGACGATGCTCTTGAGGCTCTTCGCGGTCTTGGCGCAAAGCTTTCTGCTTAAGCTGCATCACGATTTTTGCTGTTGCTGTTAAATTTAGCGAGAAAAACATCATTTTTTGAATAATCTAGAAAATGGTGGGTAGTAAAACAGCAACAGAAGGGAAGTTTGTATGTCACCAATCAATATCATTGTTATTCTTGCTGTTGTAGCACTTTGTGGTTTTGCGGTTTATCGTGTTTATGGAATTGCTGCAGGTAAAAAAGGCTGCTGCTCTGATGAAGGAACAGGTGTTACTACTTGTAACACAGAGCAAGTTGCGGCTGCAGATGGTCCAGAAGACAAAGATGAGTCTCATTATCCTTATGTTCAGACATTTGAGATTGGTGGTATGACTTGCCAGAACTGCGTCAATCATGTGACTCGAGCCCTCGATAGTATTGAGGGAACATGGGCGCAGGTTACTCTAGCAGGTGGCCAGGCACGTATCCTCAGCAAAAATCCAATTGATGTTGATGCGTACCGAGCTGCCGTAGAAAAAGAGGGTTATCGCCTTCTTGCGTAAGCACAACCAAATCATCTCGCAAGAAACAAACTTTGAAGAAATTTTGTAAAACTTGCGTAATAGCTGTGCAAAGTAGCGCTCTTTGGCTTGTTTAATCAGCCGAAGAGCGCTATCCTATTGCCCGTATGGCGTCAAGCTATGCACTGTATCTGTTGGCCCCCGAGAGCATGTAAGTTTCCGAGTAGAGAAGCCCACGTATTGGCACTCTGGCAGCAACCATGTTGACCGGGGCCCCGTTTTGGAAGGGGTCCACTTTTGAGTGAGATTCAGAACTCGTCCATCTTCTCTTTGGATGAAATTTCCGATGAGGAAATGAACAGCCTGATCGACGGCACTGTTACCGATTTTGATGAGGGAGATCTTGTCAACGGCACCGTCGTCAAAATTGAGCGCGATGAGGTCCTCGTAGACATTGGCTACAAGTCTGAGGGCGTTATTCCTGCTCGTGAGCTTTCTATTCGTAAAGACGTCAACCCTGCAGAGATCATCTCCCTGGGTGAGGACGTCGAGGCTCTTGTCCTTCAGAAAGAGGACAAAGAGGGTCGTCTGGTTCTCTCCAAGAAGCGTGCTGAGTACGAGCGTGCTTGGAAGGCAGTTGAGGATAAGTTCAACGCCGGTGAGACCGTTGAGGGCGAGGTTATTGAGGTTGTTAAGGGCGGCCTGATTCTTGACATTGGCCTCCGTGGCTTCCTGCCTGCATCCCTTGTTGACCTTCGTCGTGTCAAGGACCTTGGTGCATTCATGGGCACTCGTATTGAGGCTCGTGTTATCGAGATGGATCGCAACCGTAACAACGTTGTTCTTTCTCGCCGCATTGTTCTTGAGGAGGCTCGTAAGGCAGAGCGTCAGGACATCCTGGGCAAGCTCCAGGTTGGCATGAAGCTCAAGGGTACTGTTTCCTCCATCGTTGAGTTTGGTGCATTTGTTGACCTTGGCGGCATTGACGGCCTGGTTCACATCTCCGAGCTTTCTTGGAACCACGTTAACCACCCATCTGAGGTTGTTAAGGTTGGTCAGGAGGTTGAGGTTCAGGTTCTTGACGTTGATCTTAACCGTGAGCGCATCTCCCTTGGTCTTAAGCAGACTTCTGAGGATCCATGGCGCGTACTTGTTTCCAAGTACCCAGTTGACGCTATTATCGAGGGCACTGTCACCAAGCTTGTTACCTTCGGTGCATTTGTTGACCTTGGCAACGGCGTTGAGGGCCTCGTCCACATCTCCGAGATGGCTAAGCAGCACGTCACCGCTCCATCCCAGGTCTGCAAGGTTGGCGACGTTGTACAGGTAAAGGTCATGGAGATTGATCTTGACCGCCGTCGCATCTCCCTGTCTATGAAGGCAGCTGCAGAGACCCTTGGCATTGACATTGAGGTCACTCCACTTCCAGAGGAGGAGCGCGCAGCAGCAGAGGCAGCAGCAGCTGAGGCTGAGGCTGACCTTGAGGCTCACCTGGTTGAGTCTGAGGCTAATGCACACGCAACCGAAGAGGCTGCAGAGTAACACGCTTTGCGCATCTAAGTAATTGTCAAGAGACGTCATCGAAAGATGGCGTCTCTTTTTTATGGGAGTAACAAATATCTCCATTCCTTCAACAGGGTGTTAATGCGAAAATATAACGCTAAGTTTTTATTCTGAGGAGGAATACGCCTATGACATCAAAGATGCAGGGCCGCAGTTTTCTTGCTGTTGTGTTTGCATTTTTGGCAGCTTTAATCTTTATGCCAAATATTGCATACGCTGCAAGTAACAATTCATTCTATAACGGCACTACTACTAACGTGTCTCCTTCTGTAAGTGCAGATGGTCTTATCGAGCGTTCTGTTTATTTCACTGATGCTTCTGGTCAGACATCAAACTACGCTTATAAAGATAATGACACCACTCAGATGAACCGCTCCATCGTAGATATTGATAAGTATCAGAATCTGCAGGCAGTGGTAAAGATTACCAACATCTCTTCATCTCCAGTTTCTGTTAACGAGATTATGCAGCTGCCACTGACATACTATGTCAGCTCTAGCCCAAATCCCGATTTGCGTGCAACAGGATTTGCCTTCTCATCAACTAATGCAACAACTGCAATTAACCTGAACATTAATGGACTGAACGGTGGTTCTGGTTCTCAGCCTGCAGCCAATGCTTATGCTGCATATCAGGCAGCTGGTCAGGACAATGCTGAGATGCGTTCCGTTTCTATCTCTGGTACTCTGGCTGCTGGTGAGACCATTACGCTTACCGTTCCGCTGACACTCACCAATGGTTCAACTCTTAATCTGTACGGCACTAACTATGTGGGTCTTACCCAGTATCTGCTTGACCACAGAACCTCTTACGGAAACCCTCGTGTTTCTGTCAGGTTTGCAAGACAAGTCTTGGAGCAGGGAACAAACAATTCCATTCTGAGCAGCAACAAGAAATATCTGGGCGTAATTATTAAGCCTGACGGCAGCTATTACGCTATTCCACAGGACGAGTGGAATTACATGCCAACTATTTCTGCAAGTGATATTTACGTTGACAATATCTTGTATGAAGACCGTCACAGCGCAACAGAAAATGATGCACTGTATACCGGTGGTGCATACTACATTGATTTGACCAACATTAAGAATGCCATGAGAGACTATGGCTATTCGGTTCACACTGGAAATTCCAATAGGGGACTGTATCTGAATCTTCCTGGCTGGCAGCTGGCTGTTGATAATGATCTTGCTGACGATGTATATCAGGAGTATTCGTACACTTCTCTTTCCGGCAGTAACCTTGTCATCAATGCTTCTGAGAACTCAACTGACGAGCTTGATCTTAACAACGGCGTCATTCCTCCACTTTATACAGAGCTTAGACAGGTAGTTACGGCACACGACAGCACTATTACTGCTAATCAGGATTCCTGGACTATTCTTGATAACCTTGATGCTATGGTTGATCACAGCGCCGGTCAGGTTACCCCTGCTGCTGGTTCTGCTGATGCTCGCGTAAAGGTTGTTGATCAGAGTGGTGCAGTTGTACTTGATACCGCAACTATGGATGCAGCAACTGTTGCTCAGAAGGCAGAAGAGATTTCCAAGACTCCAGGCGCATATTCCGTCACCTATTACTATTACTTTAATGGCAATGCTGCAGCTGCAGGCAATGACTACGAGGCAGCAAAGACGGTTACCCTCACTGTTGAGTCTGATACTCCAGCTCCAGCACCAACTCCAGCTCCAGAAGAGCCTTCTAACCCTGCTTCTCCTGTAAAAGAGAAGAAGACAAAGAAGAAGAAAGCACAGCTTCCTAATACGGGAGAAGAGCTTCTGGTAATGCCTCTTATGGTTATGGGTGCATCTGCTTTAACAGCCGCAGGTCTTATGAAGCGTAAGCACTAAGACAGAGAGTATTTCTCGTCAAAGGTAATTTCATTGGCAGGTATCGTTTTGGTACCTGCCAATATTTTTATAGACAAAATGGACAACTGTCCAAAAATGCTTAGTCAATTTTTATGTTTCAATATAGGCAATTCCTATATGGTTAGACAAAAAGTGCAGGTAAATAGATTTTGCTGTTATCGGCGCAATTTAATGTTTCATGTCTATTTCATCCTAGGTATATATGGGTAGATGCTGGTAATTGTTTTGTATAGTTATCTAACCCCAGCAGGGTTGTCTTATAAATCGTTTTAATAAGAAAGAAGGGTTAACATGCTGGAGAACTCACTAAGCCGTCGTAATTTTTTGAAGGCATCAGGTATGGTAGCGGCTGGTGGTGGCGCATCTATGATGCTGGCTGGCTGCAACTCTCCTTCTACTGATACTACTCAGACATCTGATAAGAAGAAGATTCTTCGCTATGGTTCTGCAAATTCTAAGCAGGGCCTTGATATGCAGCGTGCAAACAACTCCCAGTCCGCATGCGTTGCAGACTCTGTTTGTGAGTCCCTGCTCCGTTGGACTGAGGACAACGAGCTTGTTACATGCCTGCTTAAAGAGATTCCAACCTTTGAGTCTGATGGTGTCACCCTTAAGTGCGAGCTCAAAGAGGGTATTAAGTTCCACGATGGTACTACTTTGACCGCAAAGGACGTTAAGTACACCTTTGAGCGTATGTTTAAGCCAGAGACCAAGGCTCTCTCAACCAGCTTCTTTGACAAGATCAAGGGCGCTCCAGAGATGCTTGCTGGTAAGGCTACTGAGCTTGAGGGTCTGACTGTTCAGGACGACACTCACTTTACCTTTACGCTCTCTGAGCCTTACATTGTCTTTGTAAGCGTTCTTGGTATTTCCTATGCTTGCATCTTCCCAGAGAAGGCTTGCGAGGCTGCTGGTGCTGATTGGGGTACCGGTACTAACCTCATTGGTACTGGTAAGTACAAGATTAAGAGCAACGATGACACTACTGAGGTAGTTCTTGAGCGCTTTGATGACTACCACGATGGCAAGCCAGCTCTGGATGAGATTCGTATTCACTACTACGACGATTCCAACACTCAGCTGCTTGCATTCAAAAACAACGATATTGACTTCTGCGATCTTCCATCTTCTCTGTATCAGCAGTATTCAAGCGATGCTGACGTCAAGGACCTTATCACTGCATATCAGACTCTTGGTGTTAACTTCATCAACCTCAACCTCAAAGAGGGCTTTGAGCTTACCGATCCTAAGGTTCGTCAGGCACTTTCCCTGGCAATTAACCGCCAGGAGCTCGTTGACAACATTGCTTCCGGTAACGGCACCGTTGCAAGCGGTTGGCTTGCACCAGCAACCCCTGGTTACGACAAGAGCGCACCTGCTTTTGCGTATGATCCAGAGAAGGCTAAGTCTCTTCTCTCTGAGGCTGGTGTTTCTGGTCTTAAGCTTTCTGCAAAGGTTAGAAAGTCTTACGAGAAACTCCTTGTTGCTGTCCAGGAGTACTGGAGCAAGATTGGCGTTACCCTTGATGTCCAGGTAGAGGACAACGCAGTTTGGAACACTGACTGGGCTGCTGGTAACCTTCAGATTACTACACTTGGTTGGTATCCACTGTTTGCTGATGGCGATCAGCACCTCTACACCTACTTCTACAGCACCAACGCTGCAAAGAAGTCTTCCTTCTACAACAACCCAGAGTTTGACAAGCTTCTTGTTGAGGGTCGCTCTGAGTCTAACAAGGACAAGAGAACAGAGGATTACAAGGACGCAGATAACCTGCTCACACGTACAGACTTCGCAACACTTCCTCTGTACTGGCCAAAGAACTCCTTTGTCGCTAAAAAGTACGTCAAGAACGCTAAGGTTGGAAACTTGATTTATCACTTCTTTGATATTGATATTGATACATCAAATTCCGATTACACCGTTCCAGAGGACTAAGTAGCAAACTTGCTATAAACTTTAAAGCGGCATCTAAGATTCTTGGATGCCGCTTCATTTTCTTGAGGGGAGAGGAGCTCAGGAGTGAGATCGTTTCTAATCAAACGAATCCTTCAAGCAGTGAGCGTTGTAGTTTGCATTTCTGCTTTAACGTTTTTTGTCTTGAACATTGTCCCAGGTGACCCAGTACGAGTCATGATGGGCGATATGGCTGATGAAGCTACGGTTCAGCAGGTCCGTCATACCATGGGTCTTGATAAGCCAATCCCAGAGCAGTATGCAAACTGGTTTGTAAAAATGCTTGGTGGAGATTTTGGAACTTCTTACACTCAGAAGCGACCTGTCATTGCACTTCTGACCAAGGCCTTAGTTGTTACGCTGCGCTTGGCGGTGTTTGCATATCTCTTTGCCGTAGTGCTTGGCCTTTTGATGGGTATTCTCGCCGCGGTAAACCATGGCAAATGGCTTGATAGAACACTTATGTCAGCTGCAATCTTTGGTATTTCTGCCCCCTCGTTCTGGGTGGCGTTGGTGCTACAGATTATTTTTGCATTGACACTCAAGTGGTTCCCACTCTCCGGTGTAAAAACGGCAAATGCCTACGTTCTTCCTGTCATTGCACTGGGTTCTCGTTACGCAGCAAGTATTGCCCGTGTTACCAGAACCAGCATGCTTGATGTATTAAATCAGGACTATATTAGAACTGCTGAAGCTAAGGGCCTTAAGCGCTCCGCTATTATTTTGAAGCATGCACTCAGAAACGCCCTGATTCCAATCATTACCATTGCAGGTTCTCAGCTGGGAGACATCCTTACTGGTTCCATCATCATTGAGCAAATCTTCAACATGAACGGTATGGGTAAGCTGCTTATCGATGCAATTAATGCTCGTGACCTGCCGTTGATTCAGGGTAGTGTCATGTACGTGGCAATTATCTGCGTTGTTATCTATCTGCTTGTTGATATTTTGTACGCAGTGGTTGATCCACGCATTCGTCTTGGAGAGGAGGCATCAGAGTAATGGCTTTGTTTACAAGTGATAAAAATAGCGAGAAGGTCCAAAAGACTGAAGCTGTACTTGAGGATGCCGCCAAGGCTCAAGAAGAGGAGCAGGCTGCCACTAAAAAGGTTCGTGCTCAGAGCTACTGGCAGGTTAGTTGGAACATTTTTAAGAGGAACAAACTGGGCATGATCTGCTTAGGCATTGTTTTGGCTCTAGTAATTATTGCAATTCTTGCTCCTGTTCTTGCTCCCTATGGTTACAAAGATCAAAACCTTTCAATTCAGAATCAGAATCCAACATTTGCGCACCTACTTGGTACTGATGAGTACGGTCGAGACATTCTTTCTCGTATTATTTACGGCTGCCAGATTTCTCTCTCTGTTGGTATTATTTCGCAGGCAATTGCCCTCTTTATCGGCTTTGTAGCAGGAGTTGCAGCAGGATATTACGGTCGCTGGGTTGATGCAGTTGTGTCTTTTATCATCCAGGTTTTCTCCAGCTTCCCATTTTTGCTCTTTGCAATTTTGATTATGTTTGTTATGGGTCCAGGTCTCATTAACCTCTATATTGCATTGGGTCTTTTGATGTGGACTACCACCGCAAGGCTGATTCGTGGCGATGTCATGCGCCTGAAGAATTCTGAATACATTCAGTCTTGTATTCTGTCTGGCGGTAATAGCTTCCGCATCATCATGAAACATCTCTTGCCTAACTGTATGTCAACACTGATTGTTGTTTCTACCTTGGGCATTCCAAGCGCAATTCTTTCGGAGGCAACACTTTCGTTCTTGGGATTGGGCGTTCAGCCACCTGAGGCAAGTTGGGGCCAAATGATTGCAGCATCTCAGCCATACCTTGCATCACAGCCTCTCTACAGTATTGCCCCAGGTATTGTCATCATCATTACAGTTATGTCCTTTAACTTGCTTGGCGACGCCCTTCGCGACGCCCTTGATCCAAAGATGCGTTCTTAGAAAGGAGGTTACGTTTATGGCAGAAAAAACAGATGCTCTTGCACAAGAGAGTGATCAGACAAAAGAGACCAAAGATGTGTCATTTGAGCACGTCATTGAGGGTCCTAACGGTCAGTCTGTGCAATTTTGCAGCCTTGAAGAGCGCCTCCTTGCGCAAGAGACCGCTCAAAAAGAGCGAGAAGAGCAGTGCAAGAAAAACGTTCTTCTCGACGTCAATCATCTTGATGTCACGCTCTTTACCGAAGATGGCGCACTTCCTGCAGTAAGTGACCTCTCGTTTATCATGCGAAAAGGCGAGACTCTTGCGGTAGTAGGAGAGTCTGGCTGCGGTAAGTCCATGACGGCTTTGTCGGTTATGGGATTGCTTCCAACACCTCCTGCACAAATTACCGGCGGAGAAATTATTTTTGAGGGAACTGATTTAACTCAGCTTCCTCGTGGTGGCATGCGTGACTTCCGCGGTAATCGCATTGGCATGATTTTTCAGGAGCCTATGACCTCCTTGAACCCTGTTATGAAATCTGGTCTTCAGATTCGTGAGGGCATCCTTGTTCATAATCCCAACATGAGCAAACAGGAGGCAGATCAGAAGGCTCTTGATATGATCAAACTGGTGGGTATTCCTGCACCAGAGAAGGTCTTCTCGTCATATCCACATGAGCTTTCTGGTGGCATGCGTCAGCGTGTCATGATTGCTATGGCACTTGCGTGCCAGCCTTCGCTGCTTATCTGCGATGAGCCAACAACCGCGCTTGACGTAACGGTTCAGGCACAGATTCTGCAGATCATCGACCGCATGAAGCAAGACCTAGGTACCGCCGTCATGCTGATTACGCATGATATGGGCGTTGTTTCCGAGATGGCTGACTGGGTTCTTGTTATGTACGCTGGTCATCGTGTTGAGTATGCGCAGTCTGCAGAGCTCTTTACTAACCCTCTGCACCCCTATGCTCAGGGCCTGATTGCATCCATCCCGTCGTTTGACGAGCACACCAAGGAACTCTATGCAATTCCTGGCAGCGTTCCTATGCTTTCTCACATGCCTTCTGGCTGCCCGTTCCATCCACGTTGTCCGTTTGCTAAGGACATTTGTAAGAATCGTCGTCCTGGCTTGACTGCTGTTGGTGAAGACAATTGCCATACTGTCAGCTGTTGGAAATACACTGATGAGTGGAGTGAGTAGTCATGGCAGAAGAGAAAAATACAGACGTCAAGGACCTTTCTGGCGAGAAAACCATCTTGTCCGTAAAGAACTTGGTTAAGCGATTCCCCATTAAAAACGGTGTTTTTGGTCGTTCAAACGCTTCAGTTCATGCGGTTGAGGATGTTTCGTTTGACCTTAGGCGCAAAGAGACTCTGGCTATTGTTGGCGAGTCTGGCTGCGGAAAGTCTACAACTGGCAAGTGCGTGCTGCGCCTCACCGAGCCAACCTCTGGTACGGTTGAGCTTGATGGGGAAGACTTCACCTCGCTTAAGGGAGAAGATCTCAAGCGCGCACGTCAGAAGATGAAGCTTATCTTCCAAGATCCTTACAGCTCGCTGAACCCTCGTATGACTGTTATGGATATCATTGGCGAGCCAATTGATATTGCGGGTACGTATAAGACAAAGGCCGAGCGCGACGCTCGTATTGAAGAGGTTATGGAGGAAGTTGGCCTTAACCTTGAGTTCAAGTACCGCTACCCTCATGAGTTCTCGGGTGGTCAGCGTCAGCGTATTGGTATCGCGCGCGCTATTGTGCTTGAGCCAGAGATTGTTGTCTGCGATGAGCCTGTTTCTGCACTGGACGTTTCTGTTCAGGCAAAGGTAATTAACCTGCTTGAAGAGCTGCAGAAAGATCACGGTCTGGCATACATCTTTATTAGCCACGACCTCTCTGTTGTCCGCCACATTGCAGATACTGTTATGGTCATGTACCTGGGCCACCAGATGGAGTTTGCTACTAAAGACGCCCTCTTTGAGCATCCTCTGCACCCCTATACTCAGGCACTTCTTGACGTTATTCCTCGTATTCGTCACGAGCGAATCCAGGAGAAGCGTATTCTCCAAGGCGATGTTCCAAGCCCTGCAAATCCACCTTCAGGCTGCGTATTCCACACGCGCTGCCCTAAGGCTATGAAAGTTTGCTCCGAGCGCATTCCCGAGCGCATCGAGGCTGAGCCAGGTCACTTCTGCGCCTGCCACTTGTACGACACTTCACTCTCTGATGCTGACCGCACACCTCAGGTTGCACATGCTATTGAGGCGGCTCAGAAGGCCGTAGAAGAAGCGCGCCTTGAGGAGAAGATTTCCGAGTAGTGCATTTTGTTGTCGTGTCTTAAAACGGCTTACAAACACAAAAGGGCGAGAAGACCAATCGATCTTCTCGCCTTTGTTTTGTATGAAGGAAACGCTTACTTCTTCTTAACCTTATCGAAGTGAGGGTTAACCAAAACGGTGAGGCCGGTAAACTCTGGCTTTAAGACGTAAGGCATCTGAGGCCAGTCGATAGGCAGGCAAGCATAGTCTGTGTGAGTCATAAGGCTGTCTGCCTGACGGGTAAGCTCCAGGACCTTGTCGTTGTCGTTAACGGTTGAACGAGCTTGATCAACTAAATTGTCAAACTCGGTGCTGTTGTAGAAAGAAGATTTCTTTGCAGCGCGGTCAGAACGGAAGTAAGAGCCCATGTGCTCAACACCCTGGAAGGAGAGGGTAGACCACGTGACGAGGGTAACCTCAAGTTCTCCGTTAGTACGTGCGTCGCTCCAAACGCCAGAGTCAATAACACTTACGTTACAGGTAACGCCAATCTTGGACCAAGCGTCCTGAAGGGCAACCATGAGGTTCTGATCCTGGCTTCTGACCTGTGCGTTAAGAGTGAGGTTAGAAACACCTGCCTGTGCAAGAAGCTGCTTTGCCTTGTCTACGTTGTACTCAAACTCTGGAGCGGACTCATTGTAGCCAGTCTCAGAAGATGGGATAAACGATTTTGCAGGTTTGGCAACACCAGAAAGAATGGTGCTGCAAATAGTATCTCTGTCAATTGCCATAGAGAGCGCCTGACGGACGCGAACATCTTTGAGATTCTCGCTCTTAAGGTTCAAGTTTACAAACTGCGTAGATGCAGGGGTGTAGTTGACAATCTCTTTGGAGATAGACTCATCATTTTGGTACTGCTGGATAAGAGACTGAGAAATAAAGACCAGGTCAACATCGTTGTTCTTGTAGTTAAGAATACGGGTGTTGGCATCGTCAATGTAGACAAATCTGAGCTCATCCAGGCCAGGCTTACCCTCATGGTAATCAGCAAATCCCTCAAGAACAACTTCTGTGGTGCTATCATTAGAGACAAGCTTGAAAGCACCAGTACCAATAAAGTTGGTCTCAGTGCCCCATGCCTCACCAGCCTCTTTACAGGCTTTCTCTGGGTAGATAACTGCGTAGAACTGAGCCATGATTGCGTTGAAGGTTGAATAAGGCTGTGTCAGTTTGATGTCAAAGTGACGGTCGTCCTTAATAACAATGCCAGAAAGCTCTTCAGTTTTACCAGCAATAATGTCTTTAGCGCCCTCAATGTACGCATAAGAGTCAATTGAGGTTGCCTTGGTAGCAGGCAAGAACATACGCGTGAAGGTGTACTTAACGTCAGACGCCTTAAGGGTTTCTCCATTGTGGAATTTGACGCCATCCTTAAGCTCATATGAGTAGGTAAGGCCATCATCAGAGACAGTAGGAAGGCCAGTTACCAAGTTTGGCTCAATCTCTTTTGTGTCTGGGTTAAGTACCAGCAAAGACTCTGCAACTGCTTCAGATACACCAACAGAACCAGAAGTCTTCTGAGTATCAAAGGTTACCTTTGGGTTGTTTACACCAAAGCGCAACACCTTTTTCTCTGCGTCTCCGCCACCTGAACCGCCACAAGCAGAAAGTAGTGAAGCAGAACCGGCGGCAACGGCAGCCGCCAAAGATCCACGTAAAAATGATTTACGGGAAAGGTTATTAAATACGTGCTCTTTCATAGGGCGCCTTCCGTTTGCATCTTCAAAACATGAAGCTTAAATGTAAAGAACTGGCTTTTTAATACCCAAATTAATTGTATGCAATACAGAAAAAATGTTTCATGAGTGAAAAAACATTGTGGAGGAAGAGTTGTCAGGGTGGCATGAAAAACGCAAAAGCGATAAAGTCAAAGACTCAAAAAGGGCCAACCTTTGTGTAATGTAGGTCAAAGAGCAGAGTGTTAAGAGGATTTTGTGGTTATTCCAGATATTGTTAAAGATGCATTTAGTGATGTTCCAAAGCTTCCTGCTTCTAAGCGCCCTCTTATCTGTGTAACTCCTCGCTGGATGCCTGAAGAGAACTTTTCTGATGCTGCTTCTGTAGCACAAATTCAGTTTGATGCCATTCTTGCAGCTGGCGGCATTCCAATTATGATGCCTCTCATAGAAGAGGCAGAGGTTATTGCCCAGTATGTTGAGATGTGTGACGGTTTCTGCCTTACTGGTGGTCATGATGTTGACCCTCGCAATTGGGGAGAAGAGCCACGCGACCTTAATCGTTTGTGTCCTATACGAGATGCGCTTGAGTTTGAGCTGGTAAAGCAGGTACTTGCTGCAGATAAACCTTTACTTGCTATTTGCCGTGGCCTTCAGCTTTTAAACGTTGTGCTGGGCGGTACGCTTGTACAAGATTTGCACACCCTTGAACCAACAGAAAATCATGCATTCTGGACTCATTCGGCAAATTTGTACCATCCAGCTCATGCTGTTCATGTTCAAAAAGACTCTTTGTTGTACAACGCTTTGGGTAAGGTAGAAGACATTCAAGCAAACTCATATCACGATGAGGCCATGAAAAAGGTTTCCGCTGAGCTTAATGTAGTTGCGTATGCTTCAGATGGCATTATTGAAGGCGCTGAGGTCAAGGGCAAGACGTTTGCTCTAGGCGTGCAGTGGCACCCAGAGTATGGATGGCTTTACAGCAAGGCTGATCGCGAACTTTGGAAATCCTTTGTTACAGCTTCGCAAGCCTCACGGTCTTCTCGTTAATAAATTGATACTCTAAACTGCGTTAACTATTTGGTTAGCGCAGTTTTTTTGTAAGGGAGTTTTATGAGTGACGTTCTAGATAGATTTATTGCGTATTGTAAGGTTTCTTCTCAGTCTAATCCGCTGACGGCAGATACCGTTCCTTCAACTGAGTCTCAGCACCAGATGGCTGAGGTTGTTGCAGCTGACCTTCGCGAACTTGGCGCAGAGAATGTAGTTGTTGATGAGCACGCCTACGTGGTTGCTCGCTGGCCGGCAAGCAAGGGTTTGGAGGACCTTCCAACTCTTGGTTTCTGCTGCCACATTGATACGGCTTGGCAGTCTTGGGGTAACCCCGTTCATCCTCAGGTTGTCACGTATGAGGGCGGCAAGCTAGTAGTTGGTTCTGATCGTGAGGGCAGAGAGGTCTATATCAGCCCTGAGACAAATCCTCAGCTTGAGCACATGGTTGGTTGGCAGCTTGTTACCACTGATGGCACGTCGCTGCTTGGTGGCGATGACAAAGCTGGCATTGCCATGCTGGTCAGCTTGCTTGCTCGCTACAAAGAGCATCCAGAGCTTAAGCACCCACGTATTGCACTTGCGTTTGTTCCTGATGAGGAGATCGGCCACGGCGCAGCTCTTCTGGATCTTGACGCTTTTGGTGCTGCGTATGGTTACACCATTGACGGTGGTCCCTTTGGCGAGTTTTGCTACGAGACGTTCAATGCCGCTGAGGTGTTTGTGCGTGCTCACGGACTTTCGGTTCACACGGGTACCGCAAAAGGCCAGATGATCAATGCATCTGAGGCAATTATGCGCTTCCACGAGCTGCTTCCACCTGCGGAGCGTCCTGAGTTCACTGAGGGTTATGACGGCTTTTTCTATCTGGAGCGCGTCAATGGTGATTGCGAGTCTGCTCGCGCTGATTACATTATTCGTGACCACGATCAGGCAAAGGTTGAGCGCCGCAAACAGTTGATGGTTGACGCTGCAGCGTATGTAAACAAGCAGATTGGCTCCGAGGTACTCTCTGTTGAGATTCACGATCAGTACCACAACTTGGCTGACATTGTCCTAAAGCCTGAGTATGCGCACTTAATTGAGAACGCTCGTATTGCATACGAGAAGACCGGTGTTGAGATGACCTGCATTCCAATGCGCGGCGGCACCGACGGATCCCAACTTTCCTTTAGAGGATTCCCATGCGCTAATCTATCTGCCTGCTACTACAATGCTCACGGTGTCAGAGAGTTTGTTCCTGTCCCAGAGCTTGAGAGCATGGTTGACATGCTGGAGCACCTGGTGGAGCTCTACACCCATCCACAAAACTAGGAGATTTCATGACTCATTTTGAGACTGATACACAGTATTTGATTGACACAACAAAGAAACTTGTTGAGTGCGATAGTCCTGTTGGCTACTATGAGCGTATTCACGAGCTGCTTCGTGAGCTTGTTGCTGAGGCAGGCTATGAGCTTCAAATTGACAATAAGGCTACTGCATATGTCCTGGTAGAGGGTAAAGATACCAGCAAGACTGTTGGCGTTAATGCCCACCTTGATACTATTGGTCTGATTGTTCGTGGCTTCAACTCAGACGGTACGCTGCGCGTTCGCCAGCTGGGCGGTATCAACTACCACAGCATTGAGGGCGAGACCTGCCACGTTGTCTGTAGAGATGGTTCCGTTGTTGATGGCCAGGTAATCTGCAACCACCACTCCGTTCACGTTTTTGAAGACGCTAGAACCATGGAGCGCACCGAGGACAACATGTCCATCTCGCTTATCGCTGATGTTTCTTCTGCTGAGGAAGCCCGAGCGCTGGGCGTTTCCGAGGGTGCAGTTGTTGCTATTGACCCTCATTTTGAGATGTATGACAACGGCTATATGGTTTCTCGCTTTATCGATGATAAGGCTTGTGTTGCAGCGCAGCTTCATACGCTCCGTTGGCTTGCACAGTCTGGCGAGAAACCCCTCTATAACACCTTGTTTGCATTCCCCATGTACGAGGAGATTGGTCACGGCGGCGCATTCTTGCCTGTTGAGGTAGATGAATACGTATCGCTGGACATTACCCTCATTGGTCCAGACTACAATTCAAATGAACACCACGTAGGCATCATTGTTTCTGATATTCGCTCGCCTTACGATTGGGAAGTTTCCAACAAGCTTATTGCCTGCGCGCAGGAGGTTGTTGAGCCAGAAAAGTGGAATCAGCAGGTTGCCTTCCACTTCTCAACTGATGCTAACGCTGCATATTTCTCTGGTAATGATCTGAAGAGTGGCGCATTTGGTCCAGCTTGTCTCAACACTCACGGTCGTGAGCGTTGCCACATTGATGCGATCATCGGTACCGAGAATCTGTGCCGTGCGTACGTCCTTGGATATGGCGAGAAGAACTAGTTTTTCTCGCCATAGGCGAGTTTTGCTCTTATGGATGTATCAAAGAGTTTGCAAGATATGCTGTATATCGTATGAATTTTGCTGTAGACGTGATAAGGTAGCCGTAGTTAACTTTTCGAGTCAGGAGTGATTCATGGATAGACGTTCGTTCCTTAAGCTTGCAGGTCTTATTCCAGCTACAGCGCTGTTTGGCTGCAAGGGAACAGCCCAAGAGAAGTCTCAGGATGCCACAAAAGATGAGGCTAAGAAATCTGATCCTGTTGCGGTAAAAGTTGCAACGCTCAAAGGACCTACTGCTATGGGCTTGGTCAAGTTCATGAGCGAGGTTGAGGTGCAAAACATTACCGATAACAACTACTCGTTTGAGATTTTGGATGCCCCTGATCAGGTAGTTGCTAAGGTTGCCCAGGGCGATGTAGACGTTGCTTCTATTCCTGCAAACCTTGCAGCTACGCTGTTCAATAAGACTAAGGGCGCCTATAAGGTAGCTTGCCTCAACGTGCTGAATGTTCTCTACATTGTTGAGACAGGTAGCGCCATCTCTAAGCTTGCTGACCTCAAGGGAAAGACGCTCTATGCTTCCGGCAAGGGCACTGTCCCAGAGTACACGCTGTCTTACCTGCTCAGCAAAAATGGCATGACACTTGGTGAAGATGTCCAGGTAGAGTGGAAGAGCGAGCATACCGAGTGCGTTGCTGCTCTTGCGCAAGATCCAGAGGGAATTGCGCTGCTCCCACAGCCTTTTGTAACGGTGGCGCAAACTAAGAACAACCAGATTCGCGTTGCCATTGACCTTGGCGCTGAGTGGGAGGCAGTCAATCCTCAGAGCAAGCTGATTGCGGGCGTGACCATTATTTCTTCAAAGCTAATCTCTGATTCTCCAGATGCTGTGACTGCTTTGCTTTCTCACTACAAAGACTCTGTTGCATTTGCGGTTGACCATCCAGACGATGCAGCCACACTTGTGGGCAAATACGGTATTGTTCCAGAGCCTATTGCTAAGGTTGCGCTGCCTAAGTGTAATATTACGTATATTGATGGCGCAGATATGAAGAGCGCGCTTTCAAGTTACTTAGGCATTCTGGCTGAAGCTAATCCTCAGTCAGTAGGCGGACAGGTTCCTGGAGACGATTTCTACTTTGGCGCATAACCCGCACATAAAAGATAGTATTTCTGCCCGAGGCAATGCCATAACAGGCGCTGCCTCGGCAGTTCGTTTAGGAGCTCTGGCGTTTTGGCTTGCCGTATGGCAGGTAGCTGCAGTTGTTATCAACCAAGATATTGTTTTAACTTCACCTATTCAGACCATCCAGACGCTTTTCTCGCTAGCTCAACTACGCGAATTTTGGGTTTCTATTGGTCTTTCTCTTTTGCGCATTTTTGCTGGTGGAGCCCTTGCCTTTACCGTTGGCTCCTTGCTGGCATTTTTGAGTTTTAAGTACAAGCTGATCAAGATTCTTTTTGAACCGCTGATTTCTACGATTAAATCAATCCCCGTGGCCTCGTTTGTTATCTTGCTGCTTATCTGGGTTCGTACGCCCTACCTCTCAATTTCAATTTCATTTTTGATGGCGCTTCCCATCATCTACATTGCGGTACTTGAGGGACTTCTTAGCACTGACCAGCAGCTTATTGAGATGGCCGATGTGTACCAGATTCACGGATGGCAACGCGTTAAGGCAATTTATTTGTCGCAACTTATGCCCTCGCTTAAGACAGCAACCTCACTTGTTATGGGCTTTTGCTGGAAGTCGGGAATTGCAGCCGAGGTCATTGGCCTTCCCACATTCTCTATTGGTGAGCATCTCTATAACGCTAAGGTGTACCTGGATACACCAGCTCTTTTTGCATGGACACTTGTGGTTATTGTGATGAGCGCACTTGGCGAGAAGATCGTGATGCGGTTAGTTTCATGGGTAGCTGCAAGGTTAGAAAAGAGCTGCTCATGAGTATAGATACAACAAATTACGCGCACACACCTGGACATTTGCTTGAGGTAAAAAACATCACTAAATCGTTTGGCAATGCGGTTGTGCTTGATGATTTTTCCTACAAGTTTGAGAGGGGAGTGTACGTACTCTCTGAGCCCTCTGGAGCAGGTAAAACAACACTTCTTCGTATCCTTTGCGGCCTTGAAGTGGCTGACTCAGGCACAGTAAGTAAATCTCCTCAGGCTAAAACAGTCATGATGTTCCAGGAAGACAGACTGCTAGAAAACTTGAGCGTCAGGGCAAATATCATGCTTGCTATACAAGCGCACTCACAGGAGCAAAAGCAAAATGCACGTGAGCGTATTACAGAAGCACTTTGTGCAGTTGGGCTTGAGGGAACAGAAAACAAGCCTGTCTCTGAGCTTTCTGGCGGACAAAAGAGACGCGTTGCTCTTTTACGTACACTCTTTGCCGATGCAGATATCTTGCTCTTTGATGAACCGCTCAAGGGATTAGACGAAGCGCTTAAGCAGCAGGTTATTGGCTTTGTCAAACCGTTTGTTGAATCAAAAATTGTAATTTGGGTAACTCACACTCCTGAAGAAGTAAAACTGCTAGGCTCTTATACAGCACTGCAGTTATAGGAGTGAGCTACATGTACAAGGTAATTCTCGCCGGCGGAATGGCGTCTGGCAAATCAACTGTTTCTAAAATGTTTGAAGCGGCAGGTGGTCTGCGCTTTGACCTTGATGAGGTTTCTCGAAAGCTTTTACGCCCTGGGTGCGAATGTACGTATCGCGTGGCAGAGGCTTTTGGAAACGATTTGCTGGATCCTGTTACTCACGAGATTAATAGACGAGAGCTTGGACGCAGGGCTTTTGCTACCAGTGAATCAGCTGAGCTCTTAGAAGACCTAGAGATGCCTTTTATCAGGGAATATATGCGTCAATTCCTCACAAAAGAGGCTCCTGCTGCAGACGCTCAGTTCTGCTTTGTAGAGGTTCCGCTGCTTGACCGTGTTGAAGACTTGCTTGAGCTCGTTGATGAGGTTGTCGTTGTTGTAGCACCATTAGAGCTCAGAGCAGAGCGCGCTGAACAGCGAGGATCTTCTCGCCAGGAGTTTGAGCAGCGCATAGCGCATCAGCCTTCCGATACGTATTTGCGTAATCAGGCGGATACAGTGTTTGTGAACTCTGAGGGCCTCGACGATCTTAAAGCACAGGTAGAGCTTTGGCTAAACGCTCGGTTCAACCAAAGCTCTGAGTAATAGGGTATAGCTTTTGTGCGCGGCCTCTAGAAGGGTGTTCTCAGCGAACTCTCTACCTTGGCAGCTGCATCATCAAAGGTAATCTCTAGGCAGTTTTTGAGCATGTTCTGGCCAACACAGTAAATGCCATCGTTTACACAAGCGCTGCCAATGGCAACTGCCTTGTCAAACACAGCTTTCTGGTCAAAGACAGGAACACCATTTTGCTTAAGGAACGAGAAAACCTCTTGAGGAGTATCAAGTTTCTTAACAGAAGAGTCTGCCTTGAGAAGGTCTTCAAGCTCTTCTTTTGCAGGTTGAGCAACACTACCACCGATGATCATAGCCATTTGATAGCAAGCTGCACAAAGATCAGAGCGTCCCAGCTTCCACTCCATATAGGCCAGGCGATAGTACACCAGCGCAACATCTGATGCGGAGAAAAGGTGTGCGATAAGGTCTTTGAGCAGCTTTGCAGCTTCAAAGACTTTTGACTGGTCTTCTAATGTTCTTACTAATAGTAGCGTTGCATCAACGCCCAAAGGAGAAATTCTGTGGGCTTCTTGTGCATAGCGTTCTGCTTTTTCTGGCTGCTCAAGCAGGTTGTAGGCGCGCGCCATTCTTGCTAAAGACATATAGTACGTGTCTGGAATAAGCACCAGTTTTCTTGGCTCATCGGGGAATGCTAGGTTATAAGCTACGCGCTCTGAGAGGGAATCAAAATACCTGTAGATAGAATCCGAATCGTCCAGGTACAGGCCCATATCAAGGGTTGGTGAAACCTGAGACTCAAGGTCTGCAAGTGTCTTTTCTAGAGCGTCTGGGTCTGGCTCTCCGTCCATGATGTTATTTATGGATTGAAGTGTTTTCTGCAAAGGCGAACCAAAGAGGAATTTCTCGGCCATAGACCTTCTATCCGAGAAATCAATGGTACCTTCGACCAGGCCATGGATAACTCTGTCAAAGCCTTCAATGGCGAAAATATCAGAAGTTGAAGCTTTTGCTTCCTCAAATTTTCCAACTGCATCCGCGGTAGAAGAATCTTTTGGAATGTTGTTGAGAGTAGTATTCCAAAGCCTAATGCGGCGGGATGCCTCAGAGTATCCAAGATCGCTTACCTTTTGAGCTCCACAAACTGCAGTAACTGCTGGTGAACAAGGACGATCAGACAAATCTGGCATCTCAAAGAAACTACGAGGAGAAACCCACTCGTCCGTTTGCTTCATAAATGGCGCAACTTCACTAAACCAACCTTCAGAGTCAAAAGAAACCCTGAGCGCTGGATCTTGTGGGAAGCTATTGCCGTCAATTTGAGTGTTTGCTGCAGTAGGTAAGAGGCGAGCAAGAGCTGCCTCGTTCAAGTCCATAGATAGGACAATGCGCTCTTCTCCGCGCAAGCTGCCATTAATGCAGACACGAGAGATTTTGCAGCTCTGAAGTGCCATACGAGCCACGCAAAGAGAAGCACGTAGCGCATAAGCGCGAGCTGCTGCAATTTGCTCTGCTTTTTCTGCAGATAAGAAGCTAAAGCAGCGAGGACGAGCTACAAAGAACTCAAATACCAAAATATCAAGTTGTGGATTGTAGGAGAAGTTATATACCATCCTAAAAGGGAACGGCGTGTTCTCAACATAGTTTGCAAACCAGAGACGCTTCATCCAGTCAGAGCTACCGTCAGCATTACCGCTAAAAGGAGCAACTTGCTCAGAAAGAGAAGCCGACTTTGGCATAAGGCTTGCTACCTGCGAGAGGGTAGTACGAACAAGCTGAAGATCTGTCTCAGATGCATGCGTATTCTTTAGAGCTTCAACATCTTGTGAAATGTTGAGGATTGCCTCAGTTGCAATAAATGCGTCGTACTCTTCTGGTTCACACTCAAGAGTGTTGGCGTTGAACCACCAGCGGCCTGTTCTATCGAGCTTATGGACATCACCTTTGGGCAGATTGGTATTCTCGAGATTTTTAGAGCGCGTAAGCATCTCTTGAAGACCTGTCTCTGTAATCTGATTGTTTGCAACAAGGTCTTTAAGAGAGGCGATGACATTATTTGAGCGCAGCAAAATGTTCTCTAGGGTAGAGCCCTGAGATTGCTTTGAAGCTTTATTTAGCGAGAAAAGATCTGAGACGCCCAAGGTATCTCCTTTATCTGATGTAACTTGTTTATTTAGGTGCTAGTTTAGCGCATATAGGTAATTTATTTATTACCCGTCACACTTTGAAACTATACTGCAATTTATAAATAGTATAGAACAAGTGTTTCAGTTTTGGGAAGTGGGGTATACTACATTCACAAGAAAAGGAGAATCTCATGGACGCATCTCATGCTGAAGATCAACATAAAGAATATATAGGTGCTGAACTGCGCCGATTTGGTCGTGAAGCAGGAGAAGAGAAGCTTCAGGTAGTATCTCCTTTTGAGCCTGCAGGTGATCAGCCGCAGGCAATAGAAAAGCTTGCCCAAGGAATTGAAGACGGGCTTAGGTATCAGACGCTCTTAGGTGTAACAGGCTCGGGCAAGACCTTCTCTATGGCTAAAACTATCGAGAAGCTCAACCGCCCCACGCTTATTATGGAGCCCAATAAAACACTGGCTGCCCAGGTTGCCTCAGAGATGAAGGAGCTCTTTCCTAACAACGCTGTTGTGTACTTTGTCTCGTACTATGACTACTACCAGCCAGAAGCATATGTTCCGCAATCAGATACGTACATAGAAAAAGATGCTTCCATTAATGAAGAGGTAGAGAAGCTCCGTCACCAGGCAACTTCGTCACTTTTGTCTAGGCGTGATGTCATTGTTGTGGCATCTGTATCGTGTATTTACGGTATTGGTAGCCCTCAAGATTATGCAGGTCTTGCTCCTAATGTAGATAAATCCGTTCCTCTTGAGCGTGATGATTTTATTAAAGATCTTATTGATGTTCAGTACGATAGAAATGATTATGATCTGCAGCGTGGCATGTTTAGGGTGCGTGGAGACGTTGTTGATGTGTTTCCTCCGTATGCAGAAAACCCGCTGCGTATTGAGTTCTTTGGGGATGAAGTAGAAAGCATCTCAGAGGTTAGCAACGTTACGGGAGAAGTACTGAGAGAGTTTGATGCCATTCCTATTTGGCCTGCATCTCACTACGTTACTGAGCGTCCAAAGATTACCCACGCACTTTCAACCATCTCTGAAGAGATGGAAGCTCGTGTTAAAGAGCTTAAAGAAAACGATAAATTACTTGAAGCTCAGCGTCTTGCTCAGAGAACAAACTATGACTTAGAGATGCTTGAAACCATGGGCTACTGCAATGGCATTGAGAACTACTCGCGCCATTTAGATGGACGCGCACCAGGTGAGCCTCCCTATACGCTCATTGATTATTTCCCTAAAGACATGATTTGCA
>CAKAPG010000010.1 GCA_916715765.1 uncultured Atopobium sp. | reverse complement strand
CCACATCAACGCACATGCAATTGGCCATCTTGGATATCGAGAAGAACGTCTGCTTCTTGATCTAGTTCATCGGAGTGCATAATCACCACGACAGTCCGCCCACCTTTGAGGTTGGCGAGATATCTACAAAGCCTCTGAGCTGTTGGCGCATCTAAATTTTGTAGAGGTTCATCCAAAACAAGTGCCCCTTGTTTTCTGGATAGAGCTCTCAAAAGACCAATTTTTTGTCGCTCACCCAAAGAAACGGACTCCTCTTTTCCGTCAAAAGCATGCGTCTCAAGAGAGGAAAAATCGAGCAAGTTGTAAACCGTACGATCAATCTTTTCTCCAAACATATTGTCAGCAAGGCTTCCTTCTACAAGAGGTACCGGACGAGCAAAACGAGAACAGTCTTTAAAATCATCCGAAAGCTCTATATCGCCACTAAATAGTGATGGATTAGAGCAGCCTGCCAAAAGATCCACGAAAGAAGACTTACCTGAGCCATTGGAACCTTTTACCACCACGAGAGATCCTTGTGGAATGCTGAGAGCCTGTGTATGGAAAAGCTCTGGACCTTCTGGAGTAGCTAAAAGAGTTCCCTCTCCTATCTTTACAGCTGGTTTAAGTGAAGAATTCCAAAGCTTCTCATACCCTGAAGGCTCTTGGGATTCTTTGAAAGTATTTTGTAGGCGCTCAAGATGAACTTTATTTGCTTTTACAAACATGATTGACTGAAAAAGTTCCGCTAAAGGATTCTGAATCAATGCGCAAAGTTGATATGAGATAAAAATATCTCCTACAGACGCAGCGTGAATCTGATACATTTCAATGGTTAGGGCAAGCATAATAATCTGCAGTAGAGAGCACATACTGCTTGGAATCTTCTCATTCAATCCCTCATTAAACCGATATCTTTTTATGGAATCCAAGTACTTTGAACCGATGTCATGATATCTTCCTTTATAAAAGACGTCAGCTCGAGCAATATTAATAGCTCTTTTATTTTCTACGATGCGTTTTGATTCGTTCAAATATCTATCTTGAGCTGGAATAATATTTCGCTGTAAATCAGCAATCCGCTTGGCTGGAACCCTTGTCACAAGAAATAAGATAGGAATATAGGTAAGCACTACGATGAAATATACATAATTGGTAATAAGAAGCGCTAATAAAATCACTACGATACATCCAACAGAACTCAAAATAGTAATGTTTACAGCACTATACACAGATCCATACATGGCCGCAGAACTGCTTAAGAGGTTCATGTAGTAGCCTTTTTCATGTTTTTTGTAGACACGGGGCGGCATCTCAATAACCCTTTGTATAACCTGCATAGTACAACTCATTCTTTGGATAATCGCCGCACGCACAGGAAACCATCCTTTAAAGGTAAGAACAAGGACTGCTGATACGAGAGAAAGAAATAGTACCCCCACAAAAGTAATCGTTTTACCAGTCATCCAAGAGTCTTGAGAAACGGCGCTCACTATTGAACCTAAAGCTAAGCTCGTAGCTACAGAAAAAGCAGTTGACAATACTGATCCTACTATTAAAAAGATATTTTTCTTTGTAATGGCAAGAGATAAAGGTACTTTAAACTTATATTTGGTTCTTGTATTCATTGTTGTCTCCTCTCCCACATCAACGCACATGCAATTGGCCATCTTGGATATCGAGAAGAACGTCTGCTTCTTGATCTAGTTCATCGGAGTGCATAATCACCACGACAGTCCGCCCACCTTTGAGGTTGGCGAGATATCTACAAAGCCTCTGAGCTGTTGGCGCATCTAAATTTTGTAGAGGTTCATCCAAAACAAGTGCCCCTTGTTTTCTGGATAGAGCTCTCAAAAGACCAATTTTTTGTCGCTCACCCAAAGAAACGGACTCCTCTTTTCCGTCAAAAGCATGCGTCTCAAGAGAGGAAAAATCGAGCAAGTTGTAAACCGTACGATCAATCTTTTCTCCAAACATATTGTCAGCAAGGCTTCCTTCTACAAGAGGTACCGGACGAGCAAAACGAGAACAGTCTTTAAAATCATCCGAAAGCTCTATATCGCCACTAAATAGTGATGGATTAGAGCAGCCTGCCAAAAGATCCACGAAAGAAGACTTACCTGAGCCATTGGAACCTTTTACCACCACGAGAGATCCTTGTGGAATGCTGAGAGCCTGTGTATGGAAAAGCTCTGGACCTTCTGGAGTAGCTAAAAGAGTTCCCTCTCCTATCTTTACAGCTGGTTTAAGTGAAGAATTCCAAAGCTTCTCATACCCTGAAGGCTCTTGGGATTCTTTCTCGTGCTCAAGATAAACATCAATATCCGCTTTTGCAGCAAGATATGAGCTTTTAACAGAACAAACCGTATCAAGCGGTTCGCTCAATACTGACAAAATCAGATAGGCGGCTAAAATCTCTCCAACACTCATCTGACCTATAGAAAGCAGCATAACACCTGTAATTATGGCTACGACTTGCGTGAAATTTGAAAGCGCTGATGGAAGGCTCTTTGATAAAGCGCTGAAAAAACTACTTCTTTTTACATAGAGGAAATACTCATCATTAGCCGCCTCATAAGCATTTTCAAAATAGTTCTCTGCTCGTAGCATATTAATCGAGAACTTTTCCTCAATTATGCGCCTACCGATATCCAGCCAGCCTTCTCGTTTTTTCATTGACTCGGTCAAAATCTCATTTGTTTTCTTGCTCGGATAATCAATAATCACCAAGTAAAAAGGGATATATAGCAAGACAAGCAAACCAATCCATAGATTTACCGTAAATGCCACAATTGCCAAAACAATAACTGCTAAAAGACCGCCTAAAAATTCAACACTTACTGCAATTTGAACACCACTGAAGACAAAGGCTGCCATAGTGACTACATTGAGATAGTGTCCGGTTTTCTTTTTTGAAAAAACACGAAGAGACATCTTTAAGAATTCCGATATCGCTACCTCAGAACTAGCAACCGCAGCTTCTAAATTGAGCTTTTGTGGAATCCAAACAGTGAGAAAAAAGCTTAAGCAAAGCGTTACAAGCGAAAGGAGCAACAACAGCCCTAGCTTTTGCCAAACACCGTCAACAGCTTGCACATTAAGCATACTATTAATTAAATCGCCTGTAAAAATGCCCAGCATTGCAACAGCAATATATCCAATTGCCAAACCAAGGGCAGATAGAAGCATATGTTTTCGTATAACAAATAAGTGAGAGAGACGTTTATTCATACTCATCATCCCAAAAACAAAATAGCAATTACCTGCACTTATAAAATAAACACTTAATGGACTCTTTAAGGTTAAAAGCGGATTTCTCGTATAAAATTGCGTTATCACCCTATAATTTGACGCAGGAAAATACCGTTGAAAGGCTGATTATGAGCGAAAAGCGACTAACTCAAGCACTTCAAAATATACTTGCCAATGGGAATTCTCTTGCTCAAGGTGACGCTTCAAATGTCATTTTGAGTGCACACTACGAAACAGAAGAGTCTGTTAACCCTCATATCAGAGGATTTTTTACACTCACTTCTGCTTTTGATTTAGCAAATTTAGGCCAATTTTCTACAAAACCTTATGGAGACGACATTGTGAGTCTCTCAATACTTGCTCGTAAAAACTATTTTGGAAGTTTTCTTTTCTTTCTAATGCCTTCATCAGAAGATTTCTTTACTTTTACTACAAACCTTATATCAAATAAAAATACACTGCCGCAAAATATTCATCCAGCTGATATTGAACAAATCTATACACTTTATACTCAAATAATCATTACCTATTCCGAGAGAAAACCAAATTGGGAAGCTATTGTTACTTCCTTGCTTATAGCGCTTATTACCTGCCTTTCTCCTGATACTCACTATACGTTCACTCCAGGTAACACTAATGAGACGGTTGCTCTTATCCTTAATGAAATTACTGCTCATTCAGAAAGTATTACACTTGCTAAACTTTCAGGAAAATACTCATATACACCAACTTATCTCTCTGAACTTCTCAGACAAAAATGTGGCAAGACTTTTTCTGAACTTGTTTTAGAGCAAAGAATGGAACGCGCAAAAACGCTGTTAATTCATACCAAATTGCCTGTCTCTACTATTTCTTCAATGATCGGCTATGGTGGAACATCAGAGTTTTATAGGAAATTTAAGGACTACTTTTCTATTACACCACGTGAAATGAGAAGCGAAACTTTTTAGTCATATTACAATTGAGGACAAATCTCATCTCCTACAGAAGTCCTTCCCATAGACATAGTGCTCTGAGAGAGTAGGGCTTCTTGCAGGTCTTTTGGTAGTGTGTCTGCTACCACGATATTCTCGCCCGTAAAAGGGTGCTCAAACTGAACGTGCCAGGAGTGTAAAAACTGCCTGGTAAGGCCAAGGTTAAGGCTTGTATCTTTTTTGCCATAAAGCTGATCGCCAACAACTGGGTGTCCAATGTGGCGCATATGAACTCTAATTTGATGCGTACGACCTGTATAGAGATGGCACTCAAGAAGCGAGTAACCTTCACCTTTTCTGCCAGCTTCAAAGCGCTCAAGCGTTCTAAAGGTGGTAATGGCCTCTCGTGCGCCAGGCGCGTCTGATACGGTCATTTTGAGACGGTCTCGCGTTGAGCGAGCAATGCCCGTTTCAATAGTGCCAGAATCGTGGGCAACATAGCCTTGCACCAGCACAATGTAGCGTCGGTCAAGCACGCGCAGCCTAATGAGGTCTTGAAGAGCCTTTTGCGCCTCATCGGACTTTGCTGCCAGCATAAGACCAGACGTATCCATATCAAGACGATGCACAATACCAGGACGTTCTTCTCCCTGAAGCATTCCTAAGTGCTCATAGCCACAATGCGCCACCAGTGCATTTGCCAGGGTGTCATCAACGTGGCCAGGTGATGGATGGCAAACAAGGCCAATCTGCTTGGAGAGCACTATGAGGTACTGGTCCTCAAAGCGAATATCAAGGGAAATATCTGGGTTTGGACGTAAAAGTCCCGTTTGAGGCTGTGCGTCTGGAAGAGACACTAAGAGCCTATCGCCCAACATAAGTTTTTCTGACTTGGAGGTAGCCAGCGTAGCGTTGATAGTTACTCTTCCCTCTTCTACCAGCTTTGCGCAGGCACTTCTTGAGGGAAGTGTATCTTGGGCAGAAAGGAACGCATCTAATCTAACGCCGTCCCCTTCTGGTCCAACTAGTATGTCAACGATACGCTCATTCATTGCCACTACCCTGCTGCTTTTTGTCCCAGATTATCCAGTACACAAAAGCAATAAGGATGCCACAGGTCACAAAGATATCCGCCACATTAAACACGGCAAAATTAACAAACGTTGTAGCAAAGAAATCAGTAACCTGACCATACAAAACACGGTCAATAGCGTTACCAATTCCGCCTCCTGCAACGCCTCCCAAAAGCGCAATAAGCGGCAGCGGAAGGTTCTTCTCGCGAACTACAAAGCCCACAAGAGCGGCGATAACCACGGCAGTGAGAGCCACAAAAAAGAGGGCATTTCCAGAGCCCACAGAAAATGCGGCGCCGGTGTTACTTACGTGGAAGAGCTCCATAATGCCTGGGATAAAAGGTACTGCGGTTCCCTCTGGGATTGAGGTTCGTACCCAGAGCTTGGTTACCTGGTCAAGCACACACGCAACAGCACCCGCCCCGCAGAGAGCTGCAAGGCGGGTAACTAGTGTGTGCGTTGTATGTTGCTGCTGGTCAGTGTTCATTTACGCAACAACGTCGTGGCAGCGGTGGCAAAGGTGATCCTCACCAAGCTCGCGATAGTTCCAGCAACGGTCGCAGCGCTCGCCGTTTGCAGGATAGACGCTTACGCTCAGCTCAGAACCTTCGGAGACGGTAACCTCAGAGCAGACAAATGCCTCAGCAAAGTCAAGGCCAGCATGAGAAATGGATGCAGCCTGCTCAGCGGTAAGGGTAACCTCTGCACGTGTAGCCTGGGTGGTCTTCTCGGTTACCACACCTGCCTCAAGTGCAGTCTCGTATGCCTTGGTGTAGGCGGCGCGAGCATCAACCAGTACCTGATATGCAGGAAGCAGTGATGTGTACTCGTCAGTGCTCATAGGAGCCTTATACCAGTCGAGAAGGGCTGCGTACTTCTGACCGTCACGCATAGACTCTGGCAGGAACTGCATAGCCTCGTCGGTGGTGTAAACCAGAATTGGCTGCAGGTCATGAACAAGCATGGAGAGAATCTCTGCCCAAACAGTCTGAGCGCTTCTGCGTGTTGCAGAATCTGCAGCATCGCAGTACATACGATCCTTAGTTGCGTTCAAATAACCGTTGGAAAGCTCAATGATGTAATCGTAAAGGGTACGGAAGACGTTATTAAAGCGATATCCCTCGTAAGCCTCAGTGACTGCAGCATGAACCTCGCACATACGTGCAAGAACAAGACGGTCATACTCTTCAAGATCCGCTACAGTAACTGCATCGGTAGCAGGATCAAACTGGCCCTCGAGCTCGCCAAGAAGGAAGCGCAGGGTGTTTCTGAACCTACGGTATGCATCGCCTACCTGGGAAAGAATGGCGTCATCGCAAGGAACGTCAGTTGAAGTGTCAACAGAAGCAACCCAAAGGCGTAGGACGTCTGCGCCACGTTCAGCACAAACGGCATTTGGATCAATGACATTGCCCAGAGACTTACTCATCTTGCGTCCCTGGCCATCAAGCGTAAAGCCCTGTGAGACAACAGACTTATAAGGAGCAACTCCGTAAGCTCCAACTGAAGTCATGAGAGAACTCATGAACCAACCACGATGCTGGTCGGAGCCCTCAAGATACATATCAGCTGGGAACTTAAGGTTTGGACGGTGTTTGCAAACAGCAGTGTGAGAAACACCTGAATCCCACCAAACGTCCAAAATATCCTTGTTTGCCTTGAGATTGTGGCCGCCACACTTAGGACAGACGCAAGCGTCTCCTAAATAGGTCTTAGGATCGTTGGTAAACCAAGCATCAGAGCCCTTCTCGCGGAAAAGCTTGATGACAGCGTCAAGTGTCTGGTCATTGATAACGGTTTCGCCGCAATCCTCGCAGGTGAAAGCAGGGATTGGAACACCCCAGTTACGCTGCCTGGAAATGCACCAGTCAGGGCGGCCTTCAACCATAGAACCAATACGCTTTACCGCGTTTGCAGGATAGAACTTAACCTTTGTAAGCTCCTTTGCTGCCTGTTTACGCAGGCCAGTCTTGTCCATGGAGACAAACCACTGGCTTGTTGCACGGAAGATAACGGGCTCTTTACAACGCCAGCAGTGTGGATAGCTGTGGGTAATCTCTTCTGAAAGAATGAGCGTTCCACGGTCTTTGAGCCACTGAACAATGACAGGGTTAGCCTCATTGACCTCCATACCAGAGAAGGGACCACCAGTGCCCTGACCGTCACCTTTGAAGAAGTGGCCGTCATCATCAACAGGCATAGTCTGTGGAATATCAAAGCGAACACCAGCGTTATAGTCGTCTACGCCATGACCAGGTGCGGAGTGAACAACACCAGTACCGTCGTCAAGGGTAACGTACTCAGCGTAGATAAATCTACCAGTGTTACCAAGGTCACCAAAGATTGGCTGCTTATACTCATTGCCTGCGAGCTCAACGCCAGTCTTCTTCCAAGTATTACCTTCTGCGTCCTGAGCAAGCTTCCAATCGGTATAACCAAACTTAGCAGCAGCTTTCTCTGCAAGAGCTTCAGCAACAATCTCTATGTGTCCATCAGGAAGCTCAAGAGCAACATAGTTAGCCTCTGGATGCAGAATGACTGCCTCATCAGCAGGCATAGTCCATGGAGTGGTAGTCCAGATGTCTACCCAGGTCTTACCCGCGTAAGCCTCAAGACCCTCAGGAACAGTAGTTAGCTCAAAGCGAACAAAGATTGCGGTAGAGGTGACATCGTGATACTCAATCTCTGCCTCAGAGAGAGCAGTGTGGTCATGAGTACACCAATGAACAGGCTTGGTACCTCTATACACAGAGCCCTTGTCGTAGATTGCCTTGAAGATCTCAACATCAGTTGCGTCGTAATCGTTGACGTACGTGAGATAAGGGTTGTCCCACTCGCCCAAAACACCAAGGCGCTTAAAGCCCTGACGCTGGGTATCTACCTGCTCAACTGCCATCTTGCGGCAGAGCTCACGGATCTTCTCGGTAGATAACTGATTGAACTTCTCGGTGCCAAGCATCTGCTCAACTTTGTGCTCGATTGGCTGACCATGGCAGTCCCAACCAGGAACATAAGGAGTCTGGAATCCCTGCATAGCCTTATAGCGGTTGATGATGTCCTTGGAAATCTTATTCTGTGCGTGACCTAGGTGAATTGGACCATTTGCATAAGGAGGTCCATCATGAAGGACAAACTTGTCATGTCCCTCATTCTTCTTCATCAGGAGCTCATAGACGTTGTTTTGGTCCCAATCAGCCAAACGCTGAGGCTCGTTCTGCGCAAGTGATGCGCGCATAGGAAAGCCTGTGTTTGGCAGGTTGGTGGTCTTTTTGTACTCGTTTGCCATCAAGCACAACCTTTCTGGGCACAAATAAAGCGCCCGTCCCTCACAGCTGGGACGAAGCGCCACAATACACTTCGTTGTAACCACCCAGCGACGGATATGTCCGTTTACTCGGCTGGCCTGTCACGGCGACCATTTCCGGCAGCATCTACTAGTACAAAAATCTGTACGTTTGAACTGCAGCTCCGAGGTGATGTTCACACGGACGCAAATGCGGACTTCCACCAACTCCGCTCGCTTGAGATTTGCGCTACCCAGCTACTGTCCTCATCACAGCTTGTGTAAGTAATACTACCACGTCTTGCACTCATTGAACTAAGTAATACACACGCTTAAACCGTTTTTAACAAATTATGCGGAATCCAAATTTTAAATTTTTATAGAAATAAAAAATGTAGATTGGGTAAAACAATTCCAATATCTAAGTGAGCTCATATCATATTTGAGCCAAACAGGTAAAGGGACGTGTATGGCAGATAACAATAACAAGCACCGTAGATCTATGTCGATGCTACTCTATATTGCAGTAGCCATCTTTGTATATCTCCTGCTTAGCAACACATTATTACCAGGACTTCTGCGTCAACAGGTACAAACTGTCTCGTACAGTGAGTTCCTTAACAAGGTTGACAATAATGAAGTTACCAAGGTAGACCTTAATACGGGCAGCAGAAACATTAGGTTCACAACTGGCTCTGGAGATTCCGAGAAGGTCTTTGAGACCACACAGTTCCCTAATGATGCAACACTGGTTCAGACGCTTAGAGATCACAAAGTTGATTTCTCGGCTTCTATTCCTGACAACTCTACAAATATGCTGCTTTATGCCCTTATTCAGTATGGAATCCCTCTTGTTATCTTCTTGGGCATTGGCTACTTTATCAACCGATCCCTTAAACGCGCCATGGGTGACGATGGTCCTTCCATGAACTTTGGCGGCGGCTTTGGAGGTCTTGGCGGCAATCTTGGTCGCTCAAGCGCCAAAGAAATCAAGGGAGAAGATACAGGCATTACGTTTAAAGACGTAGCTGGTCAAGAAGAGGCTAAAGAGTCTATGCAAGAGATTGTTAGCTTCCTTAAGACTCCTGATAAGTACAAAGAGATTGGTGCTCGCTGCCCTCGTGGTGCCTTGCTTGTAGGCCCTCCAGGTACTGGTAAGACCCTCATTGCTAAGGCAGTTGCTGGTGAGGCTGGCGTTCCTTTCTTCCAGATTGCTGGCTCTGAGTTTGTTGAGATGTTTGTTGGACGCGGTGCTGCAAAAGTCCGTGACCTCTTCAAGCAAGCAAATGAAAAGGCTCCTTGCATCATCTTTATTGACGAGATTGATGCGGTTGGTAAGCGCCGTGATGCTTCTCTCAACTCCAACGATGAGCGTGAGCAGACCTTAAACCAGCTGCTCTCTGAGATGGACGGCTTTGATAACCACAAGGGTATTGTTGTTCTTGCAGCAACCAACCGCCCTGAGACCTTGGACAAGGCACTTCTGCGTCCTGGCCGTTTTGACCGCCGTATTCCTGTTGAGCTTCCAGACCTTAAGGGTCGTGAGGCAGTTCTTCAGATTCACGCCAATGATGTAAAGATGGAGCCAGGCGTTGACCTCTCTATTATTGCTAAGTCCACACCAGGCGCATCCGGTGCAGACCTTGCAAACATCATCAACGAGGCAGCTCTTCGTGCTGTTCGCTTTGGTCGCCGTCGTGTTACCACCGAAGACCTTGCTGAGTCCGTTGACGTTGTTATTGCCGGCGCAAAGAAGAAGAACACTGTTCTTTCTGAGCACGAGAAGGACGTTGTGGCTTATCACGAGACCGGCCATGCAATTGTTGGTGCCATCCAGAAAAACGATGCTCCTGTTACCAAGATCACCATTGTTCCTCGTACTGGCGGAGCTCTTGGCTTTACCATGCAAGTTGAGGATGACGAGCGTTATCTGATGAGCAAGAGCCAGGCAATGGATGAGATTGCTGTACTCTGTGGTGGACGCGCAGCTGAAGAACTTATCTTTGGCGAGATGACCAATGGTGCTTCCAACGATATTGAGCGTGCAACAGCTATTGCTCGCGCTATGGTCACGCAGTACGGCATGTCTGACAAACTTGGTATGGTTACCCTTAGCCAGCAGCAAAGCCGCTATCTTGGTGGTGGCTCTTCCCTCACCTGCTCTGAGGCAACAGCTGAAGAGATTGATGCTGAGGTCAGGCGTATTGTTGAAGAGGGCCACCAGCGCGCACTCCAGACACTTAAAGAGAACCGCTTCAAACTGCATGAGATTGCTCATTACCTGCAAAAGAAGGAAACAATCACCGGCGAGGAGTTCATGAATATCCTCAAACGCGAGAATACCTTTGCACCAGTAGTTGAGAATACTAACGAAGAGGGTTCCGCTACTCCTTCAGCAGAGTAATCATTTCTCATAAGCAAAGTTAAACGGCCGCCTACACTTGTAGATGGCCGTTTTTTGTACCGCAATTTTTGTACTGCGATTAAAGGCGCTCTATCCAGGCTATCGAGCAAAGAGCTCCCAAAAAGCAACAGCAGATGACGCTGCAACGTTCAGAGAGTCCACCTGATGTGACATAGGAATGATGGTAGTAACGTCACAGGCCGCAATAGTTTTCTTATCAAGTCCATAGCCTTCACTACCAAAGAACAGCGCGGCTTTTTTGCCTTCTACCAGCTCTTTATTTAAAGGTACTGCAGAATCTGTAAGCGCAAGAGCGCACGTAGTAAAAGAATGAGCTTTAAGCTTTTCTATAAGATCTAGCGATGTTGTTTCTTCATCCAGGCGAGCCCAAGGCACATTAAGAACCGTTCCCATAGAAACGCGCAGAACTCGTCTTGAGAGGTTGTCAGCACATTTAGCTGTCAAAATAACAGCGTCTACATTAAGAGCTGCGGCTGACCTAAAGACTGCGCCTACGTTATTAACGTCAACCAAGTCTTCCAAAACGGCAATGTGCTTAGAGGTGTTAAGAATCTCTTCTAACGCTACACCTTGTGGCCTTCTCATAGCGCAGAGCACTCCTCTATTCATCTTGTAGCCAATAAGCTGTGTGAGCTGCTCATCTGGAAGAATGAAAATGGGAGTGTTGTCTGGCAGAGGACGGAACTTCTCGACAATTTGCAAAATATTGTCTGTATGAGAAGTATTCGCAAGAAATGAGAGCGGTCTACAACCTGCAGCAAGCGCAGTCTCAATCACAAAATGTGACTCACAAATCATGACACCGCGGGACGGATCAAGACGATTACGAAGCTGGTTGTCAGTCAGTCGAGCATACACATCAAGACGATGGTCGTCAGATGAATCTACATGAATAACCGGATATGTTGCCATAAATAACGTACCTCTCGCCTCTTGATAGACAGTATTCTCTCACTCTTGAGGCAAGAGCAACGTCATGTGTTCATGAATTACTTCTGCAACTGTTTTCTCTTAAGGAAGAAACTCAAAGAAACCAGTGAGACAGAAGAGCCCATAAGTGCCCCTTGTAATGCAATCTGAGAATAGTCTGCAGTATCAGGGAGCAAAGACTTCTTCTGAGTTTGCTGAGGCTGCTTAGGCTTCTCTGGAGTGTGAGTCTCAGGCGTTTCTGGAGTAGTCTCAGGCTGCTTCACGTATACGTGAGTCCAATTTGCAGTAATGGCTGGCTGAGAAGTATCACTTGTTCCAATAACAAGATTGACCTTTAAATGCTGGTATGAATCAAAGTGATCTGGATCTGCAGATGTTGGAGTAAGCAGATATTCAATTCGATACTGACCAACAGGCAAGGTGTCATCTTGGTATGAAGAATAGACAACATCCTTGAAATGGTTTGAGAAATAAACAGCATTGCCATCGGCATCAACGACACGAGGTGTGCCATCTGGCAGATAGCTCAAATCAACAGTAAATTGGCCGTTTTCAAACAGTTGAATATCGTAAGTGTTACCACCAGGAGTTCTGCTAATGGCAATATCTCCATTATGAGTAGCAGCACTAACAGGGAAAAGCTGAGTAACATCTTGTGCCTGAATCTCAGCCATAAGGCGAGCTGTCACGGCATCAATATCCAATACTCGCCTTGTACCTGCATCAACCGTGTGATCATAGCTGTAAGAAGAAATAGTAGCAGGAGCATTCTGAAGACCAGCGTCAATAGGCTTTAAAGTAGTTCCAGTATCTGAAACATATGCGGTGTGTGCGAGGGTGTAGTAATACGTAATATGTGTCACATACGTAGTTGGACGGACAACATTACCATCGCCATCATAGCCAGCGGAAATCGTATAAGAGTCAACTTCTTTGTGGTCAAGAATGTCATTACCCACTACCTCTGGAGCCTGGAACAGACCTTGTTTTTCAGTCTTATTTCCGTTGCTATCAACAAACGTTGTGAGGTTGCGATTAATATCAGATATACCTACGTGCATGGTATAGATGTAATAGAAGCCATGCTCTTGATCATACGAGAGCGTTTTTTCCAGCTTATACTGACCCATAGACAAACTAGTATCAATAACAGCAGTATTATCTTGACCAACCGACCCTTGTGCCAGCTGACCATTAGCGATGTATGAATTAATTCTGTCTCTGTGAGCCTGAATATCATTGTCTGAATCAAATTCAAACACCGGAAGCAAGATTCTACGATCAGTTACGCCAGCAAGCTCCGGATGAGTCTGAATGTAAGCATCTACCGCTGCGTCATCTGTTGTATAGCTCAAGGAATCATCTGGCGAGAAAAGCGACAAGTCAAACTGGTCTCTATCTAGGTAAACAAAATCACTTACCTTGCTAAAGTTTGGATGAGAATCAGGGTTAACTGCCTCATAAGGCTTAACTTGCTCAAGGTTATCAAACGAAGTTGAATCATTGCCCACAAGAGGCGCAAAATCAGAAGGTAGAAGTTCATACGATTTGACATCAGTATGCAGCAACAACTGATTAGCAGAATGGGAATTTGATTGAATAGTTGATGCAGTAGCAACAGCAATTTTAGGAAAAGCTGAAGTGCATAAAAGAAGAACAGCAAGAGCAGTACAAACGCATCTAAGTTTTTGCATGATACTATTGACTCTAGTTGATGGCATACGCTATTGCTCCCCTTGCAATTGGTAAATAATTATTTCTAAATGTCGTATATATTACTCCAGTTTTGTTCTTCTCCTGTGGAAAATAATTCCTCGTAAGTTCCATAAAATATGTGACGAATATGCACTACACTAAATAGATGTGTCTTTGACTCAATTACAGAAAGCTTGTTTGTCAAAACACACTGATTCTTGCTGTGTAACTTCGTATTTTATAAGGAGTGCTCCTTGGCTAAGCACTTTGCAAAAAGCTCTGCTTCTCACACCGCTAACCTACAGCCTCTTTCCACAGAGGAAGCTACAGAGAAGTCACCTTCCCTTAAGGACTCAGTTCCAAGTCTTGGCGATACTGATATGTACGTTGCTCTTAATGAAGAGCAGGAAAAAGCCAATCAGCTCAATGAGTCTTCACAAGCTACAGAGTCTCCAGAAGAGCAAGCAGATGATCTAACTGTCATTGCTCCCCTTGATAGCGCAGAGCTTGGAGAAAAAGAAGAAGCTCCCGTTAACCATAAGAAACATCAGTGGTGGAAAATACCTGCCGCGCTCGTTGGTATTCTCGCCCTTGTGTATGTGGGTGGAGCAATCTTCTTTAACTTCTTCTTTATGCCTCAGACCAGCATTTATGGTAAAGACTACTCCTTAAAACCAGCTTCAGATTTGCAGGCTTCTAGAGCAAACGAGGCCTCAAACTATTCTGTACAAGTCTCTGGAAACGGCGTTGATTTAACCATCAAGGCCTCTGACATTGATTTGACGTACGACGCTGCTGGATATACTCGCGATGCAATTAGCCAGCAGAATCCTTGGATGTGGCCACTGGAGCTTAATCGCAGCAGGTCCTTGAGCCCTCACGCTACCGCCTCGTATGATACAAGCAAGGCGGACGCACTCTTTAATCAAAGAATTGAACAGGCAAAAGAATCTGCTCAGTCTCTTGAGAACAATGGAATTACCTACGATAGCTCAGCTAAAAAGTTCATTTTTGCTGACGATGCTATTGCTACAAGGCTTTCTCTTGAAGGCGTCCATAAAGATTTGCAAACCGCTTTTGATAATCTGAGCACCACTGTACAGCTTGGCCAAGAAAGCCTCATGAGCGCAGAAGATCTTGATGCCGCTCTGAAGACAGCTAATTCCTACGTTGCCTCTGCGGTTGATTTGATGTTGGGCGACTCTGTTGCATATCAACTTGATCAAGACACCATTGCTAGCTGGATTAAGTTTGACGAGAATCTCTCTATTTCATTTGATACAGACGCTATTACCAAATGGGTCAACGAGACACTTGCTCCTGCAGTAGATACTCGCGGCACTTCAAGGACCTATAAGCGTTGGGATGGAAAAGAATTCACTACAAAGGCTGCTGGTGCATACGGCTGGGTTATTGATAATGACGCTGCTGTAAAAGCTATCTCTGACGGTCTGTCAGCTGGCCAGGCAACAAAGATTGAACTGCCTACAAAACAGTCAGCCGATAAATTTACTAAACAGGGCGAGCAGGACTGGGGCGGTCGTTATATTGACGTTGACCTTACCACTCAGCATGCTGTTCTTTATGGTGATGATGGCACAATTCTTTGGGAAGCCGATGTAGTAACGGGTATCCCAGACGGACATCACAACACTCCAGAAGGAGTCTGGTATATTACCAGTCATATCAGAAACGCTCGTCTTCTTGGTCCAAATGACGAGAATGGCAAACCAGGTTGGGATGCACACGTTGATTTCTGGCTTGGCGTAAAGGGTCAAGAAGTTGGCTTCCATAATGCCCCATGGAGAAGTGCGTTTGGTGGAAACATCTACAGAACTGGCGGTAGTCATGGCTGCATTAACCTTAGCTATGAAAACGCTCAAAAACTCTTTGATATTGCCAAAGACGGAGATCCTGTTATCATTCACTACTAGGTTTTTCTTAGAGAATAATTTATGCGCGCTTTAGAAAATAATTCTGAAGCGCGCGTTTTTATGTCTTACAGAAGATCTACAACACGCTCTTTGTTTGCCATAAAATCAAGATATTCTGGACCTAAGCGAGAAGTGATCAATGAACTGGCAGAAGGAAATTTGCTGAATGCTTTATCAAAACCATAGTCTCCTGTGCCGTAATTAAATGTCGCAAGTATATTATCAGACAGAAAGGTTCCTCCACCATCTGTGTCGTATTCATAGTAGGAGACGGCAGGTAATTTGCGAGTGCTTATAGCTTGCAGAACGTAAGCAGTCCCATAAAGAATATATTGATCAAAATCTTGTGATGAGAGAGAAACTGAATATAAAGCGGCATCTTGCTCGATTGTTCCAATGATTTCTCCATTAACACTTACAACCCACGAAATGCCACCGTCTAATAATTCATTGTTTTTCTCTACAACTGATAAAATTGGACCAGATATATACACATCGTTTATATTGCAGGTATAAGTCCTATATTCTCCAGACTCAAACTTTTCATATGAGAAAATATTATCAGCTGATTGCTCCCGTATAAATTCCGCAGCTTCATGTTTTAAAAAATCAAGATTTCGTTCTTTAACCGCTTCGGGTCTAAACCAACTACATATGAATACACATGCCACAATCACTGCGCTGATTGTTATGCCTACAATAATTCTTTTCCTACGCTGCATCTTCAGTCACCTCATCATTAACGAATAATAATGAAACTAACTAGAAGCTATTGTAACAATTGTTTACTCTTCAAGCGTTTTAACTTTAAAACCAAAATAGTAAATGTGGCCTAGCCAAACAACACTAAGGATAATACTGCCAACAATAACACCTTTCATAAGCATGACAATCAGACCTATAGCCATGACCAAAGTTACTGTGGCAAGAATGCGCACTTTAGTCTTAACAGTCATCCCTTTTCCAGCTTTAAAATCAGCAAGATTATTTTGATAAAACTTCGTGTTAATAAGCCAATTATTAAGTCGGTCGGATGAGTTTGCAAAGCAAAATGCTGCGAGCGCTAAAAATGGAACAGTAGGCAAAATGGGAAGCACTACACCAAGCACAGCAAGTGCCAAGCTTATACAACCTAGTGCCATAAAGGCAACACGTTTAATTGACATAAATACTCCCTACTGCTTTTTGAGAGAGTTTACCATGTTTAACAAAATGCAGTAGGGATATTGCTCGACATGAGCAATTCTTATATAAATTTATTTACTGGCAACGCCTAAAAACGTGGCATTTGACCTCCGCCAAAGCCCATGTTCTTCATCATAGATTCCATAGCACGACGGCCTTTCTTTGCATTACCGCCCTGAGTCATAGCCTTCATTTTACCCATCATCTTATTCATCTCTCCCCACTGGCGAATAAGCTGATTGACTTCCTGAACGCTGCGACCAGAACCCATGGAAATACGACGACGGCGCTGACCGTTAATAATCTTTGGACGCGCACGTTCTTCTTTAGTCATCGAATGAATGATAGCTTCAATCTTTCCCATAGAACTATCATCCACACCGCCCTGCTGGGCCATCATGCGGTCACCACCAGGTAGAGCACCAATAAGCTTTGCAAGACCGCCCATCTTGCGGATTTGATTCATCTGATTAAGCAGGTCATCCATAGTGAAGCCTTCGCGCAACATACGCTCGGCATCTTCAACCTGTTTCTCGTCTGCTGCTTGCTGGGCCTTCTCAACAATAGAGATAACATCGCCCATTCCAAGGATACGCTTGGCCATACGATCTGGGTGGAAAACCTCAAGTGAATCGGGTTTCTCGCCCATGGAAACAAACTTGATAGGCTTGCCGGTAACCTCGCGTACGGAAAGTGCGCCACCGCCACGAGCATCGCCATCAAGCTTGGACATGATAACGCCGTCAAAGTCTACGCGCGCGGCGAAGGTGCTCACAACATTTACAATATCCTGGCCGGTCATGGCGTCGACAACCATAAGAATCTGATCTGGCTTGACGGCGCGCTTGATAGCAACGGCCTCTTCCATCATTTCTTCGTCAATTTGAAGACGACCAGCGGTATCGACAATTACCAGGTCATTGAGGTGGTCAACAGCCTCCTGGATTGCCTGAGACGCAATAGCAACAGCGTCTTTGCCATCGCCGCGATAGACTGCTACGCCAATCTCTGAACCAAGTGTTTCAAGCTGATCTGCTGCTGCAGGACGGTGAACGTCGCAGGCGGCAAGCAGAGGGTTCTTTCCCTGGGACTTTAGCAGGTAGGCAAGCTTTGCAGCCGCAGTTGTCTTGCCGGAGCCCTGAAGACCAACGAGCATGATGACGTTTGGAATGCGGTTCTGTGCCAACGTAAGCTTGGACTCGGTTGAACCAAGCAGCGCCGTGAGCTCATCCAGAACAATGCGGACAACGTTTTGAGCTGGGGACAGAGACTCCAGGACGTCAGCGGTCATGCACTGCTCTTTGCAGCGGCCAACAAACTCTTTAACTACCTTGTAGTTAACGTCAGCCTCGAGAAGAGCCATGCGAATTTCTCGCATTGCGGAATTGATATCGTCCTCAGTGAGACGGCCCTTTCCGCGCAGAGCGGAAAATGTATTTTGCAGTCTATCTTGCAGGCTGTTAAACATTACTGAACTCCCTCACCAACAAGTGCTTCACAGAATGAACGAGCATCAAACGTCTGAAGATCATCAATTGACTCGCCCACACCAATACGATAAATAGGCAGGTTAAGCTGGTTAGAAATTGCCAGAGCAATTCCTCCCTTTGCGGTGCCATCAAGCTTTGTAACAATAAGACCATCCAAAGACAGTGCATCATTGAACTCTTTTGCCTGGTTAAGGCCATTTTGACCGGTAGTTGCATCAATAACCAGAACAACACTTACCGGAATATCCCCTGCGCGCTTTCTGGTAACCGAAACAACTTTAGCAAGCTCACGCATAAGATCAGATGAAGTGTGCAGACGTCCGGCAGTATCAATAAGCACCAGCTCAGTGCCTTGTTTTTCTGCTGTTTCAACAACCTCAAAACAAACGCTTGCAGGGTCCGCGCCACGCTCTCTGGTTACTACCTCAATACCAGAACGCTCTCCCCATACCTGCAGCTGCTCAATTGCGGCTGCGCGGAAGGTGTCAGCACCGCCAATCAGGGTCTTGACGCCACTGGCATGTGCACGACCAGCAATTTTGCCAACAGTGGTAGTTTTACCAGCACCGTTAATACCTACGAACAAAACAATAGAGGGCGTATCCGTAAAAGGATCTCTTTCTGCAACAGGAAACTCTGCCGTAAGGCGCTCTACAAGGGCGCGGCGTAGCTGATCGGAGCGCATAAGGTTTTCTCGCGCAGCACGTTCACGCAGATCATCGGTGACGCGCATAGCCACCTCAGCACCCATGTCTCCCATAACCAGTGTGTCCTCGAGGTCATCCCAAAAGTCTTCGGTGACCTCTCCGCCCATATAAAAGATTTCGCTTAAGGTCTCACGGGAACGCTCAAGACCGCGGCGAAGATTATCCATAAAGCCCATTAGATATCAACTACCTTTCCGGTTGTCTTATCAAGCCTCTGAGAGACAACGTGGCTGACACCATCTGCCTGCATAGATACACCATACAGTACGTCTGCCTGCTCCATAGTGCGCCTCTGGTGAGAAATGACAATCAACTGTGTTGTCTCTTTGAGCTGCTCAATGGCATCAAGCAACTTGGAGAGGTTGGCGTCGTCGAGCGCAGCCTCAACCTCATCAAAGACGTAGAACGGAACAGTACGCGTCCTGTACACAGCAAAGAGCAATGCCAGGGCGGTGAGGCTCTTCTCGCCACCTGACATGAGCATCATCTTGGTAATGCGCTTACCGCGCGGCTGAGCCACAATCTCAATGCCCGTCTCGGAGAGATGGTCTGGGTCGGTAAGCTCAATGTGGGCATGGCCGCCAGGGAACAGCATGGAGAAGATCTCGGAGAAGTTCTGGTTGACGCGGTCAAAGACAACAAGGAAGCGACTGCGCATCTTGCGGTCAATCGCCGAGATGATTTTCTTCAACGAAGTTCGTGCAGCCTCTAAGTCAGCTACCTGCTCGTTAATATAGTCAGCACGCTCCTTGAGGCGCTCGTACTCATCCATGGCAACGGCGTTGACAGGACCAAGTGCCTCAAGCTGACTCTTGAGCGACGCAGCAAGGCGCTCTGCCTGCTCTCTGTCTTCTGGCTCAGGAAGCGTCAATGCCTCGTCCAGTGAAGCGCCTGTGGCAAGAATGGCCTCGATGGCGTTTTGAACCTGAACCTCAAGCTTGCCAATCTCAACGCTAATCTGGTTAGCGGCGTCTTTCTCTTTTTCTACTGCAAGCGCAGCTTCAGAAGCAGCATCTTTAGCCTCAGAGATGGTTTCTCGCAGCGTCTCAGAGTCTGCCTCCGCCAACGACGCGCGATCCTTGAGCCTGGAAGCCCACTCAAGCGCTTTCTGGTGCAGAGCATCGTAACGCTTGTACAGCGGATCCACGCGCAGCCTAATCACCTCAAGTGCGTGCGTTGCCTGCTTAGCGGCAGCAACCTGCTCATCCAGCTGAGACAGGCGTCTCTCTAGCTCTGCCTGGCGAGAAGCCATACTAGTCGCGCGCTCTTTTGCAACAGTCAGGTCCGTCTTTGCATCCGAAAGCTCTCGGTTGGCCCTACCCTGCGCGCGAATGGCATCCTCATGCTGGTCCTGCAGCTCTTTGAGCTCAGACGCAAGCGACTCCATGCGAGCCTTTGCCTCTTCTGCAGCGCGTTTGTGCTCATCAATGTGCGCGCGAGCCTCTTGAGCACGCTCTTTTGCCTGCTCTCGAGAAGCGCTGACCTGCTTCAGCTCTGCCTGAGAAGAAGCAACCTGTCCCTCAAGACGGCCTCTTTCAGCAGCGATGGATGTAAGCTCACCGTTGAGGCGAGCAACCTCACCCTTGGACTGCGCGCTTTTCTCGCGAACTGAAGCTAGCTCATTCTCGCAGTTGGTGACTGCAGAGCGAGCAGCCTCAAGATGGCGTTTGAGGGCAGGAAGCGCGCCCTCAAGCTCACGGATGCGACGCTTACGCTCAAGAGAGCCGTCCTCAGCCTGAGATGCGTGTCCCAGGACCAGACGACCGTCTGGATAAAGCAACGTGCCATCAGGGAGCGCATAAAGCCCGCGAGGCTCAACTTTGCGAGCAGCGTAGGCGTCATCAAGACTCTGAGCAACAAAAACGTGACCAAAGAGAGCCTGTACAAGAGCCTCGGCGCCCTTTTGAGCGGATACGTATTCAAGCAAAGACGTTGTATGAGCAGGAGCAGTAAGAGCTGGAGTTGCGTCAGAAAGAGCAACCAACGTAGCTTTACCTTCCTCAGAAAGCGTCTGAACGCGCTCAAAGAGCGTCTGAATGTTTTGCTGCTTATCTACAACAAGCGCGGAAAGATCTTCTCCCAAAAGCTGCTCAACAAGAGCCTCAAACTCTGGCTGAACCTCAAGATAATCAGCAAGTCTGCCAGAAACAAGAGGAGCGATTGCTGCATCTGCAACAAGCTTTTCTACCAGAGGACTTCCCTTTTGGACTTCCACATCAAGCGCACGAAGTGCCTCAAGCGTAGCTTCACTGCTTGAGAGCTCCTGGCGAGCAGTACGCTCTGCTTCGCGAGCCGCTTCAAGTGCAGAAGCGCGCTCAGAAATCTCAGCAACAAACGCTTCGGACTCCTGACGAGCTACCTCAAGAGCCGCAGTGAGCTCCGCTTCTTTAGCGCCACTATCTTCTAGAGCAGCACGAGCAATCTCAAGCGCTTCCGTAATCTGAGTCAACCTAGACTCAAACATCTTGTCTTCTACCTGCGCATGAGCAATCTGTTCTTCAAGCTTTACATACGCAAGCGTTTCTTTATCAGCAGTATTACGCGCACTTCGCTCAGACGCAGTACAGTCAGAAATCTTTACATCAAGAGCACGACGCTCGGCAATTGCCTGGTTAGCCGCCTCTTGGAGCGCGTTCACGCTCTCCGTCAGATCCGCAACCTTTGCACGAATTGTTGCCAGCTGACCAGAAAGCTCTTCGTTCTCTTTTGCGGCGTCTGCCTTCTGTTTATCCATCACAGAAAGCTGCATGCGCGTGTCAGAAAGGCGAGAAACCATGTTCTTGCCCTTCTCCTCCAAAAGACGCATGTCAGATCCCATACGACCAAGAATCTCTTGCATGCGACGGCGCTGCTCACCCAAGTCTCCAACAAAGAGACCCTTTTGCTCAAGAAGTGACTGGAGCTTTTCAAGCTCACGGTTTTTCTCGCCCGCACGATACTGCGCAAGCTCAATAGCAGCCTCTGCCTCTTTAGCGCGTGCCTCCAACTTGCCATGAGTAAACTGCAGCTGACGAAGGTCATCAACCGCAAGCTGAACCGTCAAATCTTTGAGCTGAGCGGACAGATCTTTAGCGCGAGAAGCCTTGTCTACCTGCCTCTCAAGCGGTTTAAGCTGGCGGGTAATCTCGCGAGAAACCACTTTGGCTCGCGTGAGATTCTCATCCATGGAAGAGATTTTGCGCTCCGCACGCTCTTTGCGGCGACGATGCTTAGAGATATCTGCAGCCTCTTCGATGAGCTCACGACGCTGCTCAGGGCGGCTAGACAAAATAGAGTCAAGCTTACCCTGGGAAATGATGGAGTGCGTATCTTTGCCCAGGCCGGAATCATGCAAGATATCCTGGATATCCATGAGTCTTGAAGGAGCACCGTTAATCAGATACTCAGACTCTCCAGAGCGATACATGCGCCTGGTGATGCCAATTTCAGAGAAATCAATAGGAATAGTGTGGTCGGAGTTATCCAGAACCAGCGTTACCTCAGCAACGCCCACCGCTCCCCTTGCTGATGAGCCAGAGAAGATAACGTCTTCCATGGCTTGGCCACGGAGCATCTTAGCGCTCTGCTCGCCCAATACCCAGAGAATTGCGTCAGAGACATTGGACTTACCCGAGCCGTTAGGACCAACGACAACGGTAAGGCCGGGGTCAAAAACCATCTGAGTTTTATCAGCGAATGACTTAAAACCCTTAAGTGTCAGCGATTTTAGATACACGGGTACAGGGTACCTTTCTACCTTAGGTGCATTTCTGCATCAGCATCAAGCGGAGCGTCATCCACACCAAGACGTACCAGTGCGTCTTGAGCGGCTTCTGACTCTGCGGCTTTCTTTGATGGTCCCTGTCCACGACCCACCTTAAGGCCGTCGACAAATACCACAGCGGTAAACGTTGGTGTGTGAGCAGGTCCACTCTCGCCAATAAGCTTATATTCAGGAGTAGCCTTGCCTTGAGCCTGTACCGCTTCTTGCAAACGAGATTTAGGGCTTACCGAACGAACTGCCAGCGCTGGAGAAATGTGAGGTCCAAGCGTACGAATAACAAAATCGTGCGTTGGATCAAAGCCCGCATCAAGGTAAAGCGCGCCAACAATGGACTCGTAGACGTTCTCCAGAGCAGACTTCATGCCACGCTTTCCCGTGCCCTTCTCGGAAATTCCCATAACAATTAAGGGAGAAATTCCTAGAGCATCAGAGACAATGGAAAGCGTGTGGCCGGATACCAAAGAGATTTTCAGCCTAGTAAGCTGGCCTTCATCCATATCTGGATAACGCTCAAACAGCTCTGTTGCAATAATGGCACCAAGAATTGAGTCACCCAGAAACTCCAGGCGCTCATACGAAGCAGAAACAGGCTTGCCCTCCACCGCCGAAGGGTGTGTGAGGGCAGCCTCAATAAGTTCTTTATTAGTAAATGTGTGACCGCAAATAGCTTCTGCAGCAGCTACTCGTTCGTGCAATTTCACGTATAAAACCTACTTAAGCAGCAAGAATAGCGTCTACTGCGTCACCAACGGTAGCAATCTCATCGATGTTTTCTGCATCAAAGGTCATATCAAACTCTTGCTCAAGGTCTGTGACAAGCTGCAAAAGATCAAATGAGTCTGCACCAAGATCTTTAAATGAGGTACCCTCTGTGAGCTCAACGGAATCGTCAAGGTCCAGTGTCTCTCTAACAACGTCAATTACCTTTTCAAGTGTTTCTGTGCGATCCATACATCCTCCTTGCACACAACAATGATGCTATTAATTTTACCCCGTGATGGGCGTCTGTATGATGACATTACTAAAGCTGAAACAAACAATCTTAAAAAAAGTAAAGCCCACAGAATTGTCCATGGGCTCCACCATAACTTATAAAAATTTTTATGTACAGACGCTTTTACTACAGCTGAATTGACGAGGAAATTTTATCGATAAGGTTAGCACGTACTGCATTTGCTGCAGAAAGTGTTCCTGCGCACACAGCAGAAGAGCTGGTAGCGCCATGTCCTTTAAGTACAGGTGCAGAAACACCTAGCAAGAAGGCGCCGCCAACAGAATCTCCTGAAAGTTCCGCTGCTGTAGCCTTCAAAGCATCCTTCAAAAGAAGTGCACCAAACGCAGCCTTCTTGGAGGAATTAATTGCGTCTTTGAGGCTAGACATAATAAACTTGCCTGTACTCTCAATGGATTTTAAGGCCACATTTCCTGTAAAGCCGTCTGTCACAATAACATCAAAGCGGCTTCCTAAAATATCAATTCCCTCAGCATTTCCACCAAAATTGATAGCCGCTTCTGCAAGAGCTGCGTGATATGAAAGAGCAAGCTCAGAACCCTTGGTCTCTTCGGAACCATTGCAGAGAAGTCCTATGGTTGGGTTTTCAATTCCAAGCGATGCATTGGCAAAAGCCTTGCCCATTTGCGCAAATTGCACCAAAACTTCTGGGCGCACATCAGCGTTAGCACCAGTATCCAAAAAGACTGTTTTATGGCCACCAAGTCCAGGAAGAATCAGGGTAAGTGCAGGGCGTTTTACGCCCTTGATGCGACCAATACCAAAGGTAGCTGCAGTAAGCACTGCTCCTGTAGAGCCTGCCGAAAAAAGACCGTCAGCCTCTCCAGCCTTGACTGCCTGCGCAGCCCTCACAATACTGGCGTCTTTCTTCTGCCTAACCGCATTAGCAGGATGCTCACTCATTGCAATAACTTCAGTGGTTACCAAAGCCTTTGCACGATTGTGCTTGTTTGCAAAAGGAGTAACAAACTCATCAGCTCCGGCGAGAAGAACCTCTAGCTCTTTGTCCTTCTCAAGAGCCATACGAACTCCCTCAAGAACAACCTCAGGGCTTTGGTCAGATCCCATAACGTCTACACAAATAACGGGCATGACAACTCCTTAGTGCTATAAAAAAGAAGGCCGGCCCCTAAAGAACCAGCCTTCTTGGCCATACGATGTATGAGTGTTACTCAGTAACAACAACCTCACGGTCCTTGTAGAAGCCACAGTTAGGGCATACGTGGTGAGGAAGCTTTGGAGCGCCGCACTGTGGGCATACAGAGCGAGCTGCTGCGTTAAGCTTGCTGTTTGCCGAACGACGGGTGTGGGTTGCGCCGCGGCCCTTCTTTTGTTTAGGTACTGCCATCTTAAACCTCTTTTGCTCTTGCTAGCGCCCCTAAAACACATGAGGGCGCGACCCATTCACATAATGCGTTGGATACTATACCACGTACTGACACATTTTGTACGTAGATACAGCATTTCTTCACCATTTAGGAGAAGAAATTTTATTTTACTCTTCCGAATCCGACTCAATCACAAGATTTTTAAGAGCCGCAAACGGGTTTGAAGCAAGTTTTTCTTCTTCTTGCTTCTGCTCAATCTGAGCTGCGTGACCGCAATCTTCTTCGTTCAGATTGCAACCGCATACTGGGCAAAGTCCCTTGCAGTCGGACTTGCACAGTACAACATAAGGCGTCTCCATAACAAGCGAAGGCAAAAGAGCCTCTGCAAGATCGATGGTTTTATCGGCATTTACTAAAACGTAATCTGCCTCATCTTCATCGTCTGCAGCAATCACAGGCTCTTCAAAGAGATAATACTCGTCTACCTCTGCATTTAAAGAGAGATGTGCGTCCTCAAGACAACGGTCACACGTACCAACTGCGTCAGCACGAAGCATTCCAGTAACCAAAATGCCCTCACCCGCGTTGGTAAGCACTAGATCAAAATCAATTCCCATAGGGAGAGAAAATTCATGCTCTCCCAACTTATACGAGTCTTCATTAAGATGACCCGCATAAGAAACGGTATCGCCTGCGTTTGCAAGACGATCATCTAGCGCATAAAGAACTGGTTGCATTGGAACTACCAGGCAACGTTATTGCTGGTGTTACGAGGACCAGAGTTCTCATCAAGCGTCTGACGAACACGAGAGACAGAATTTGTCAGGCTCTTGAGGTTCTCCTCAAGGTGAGCAAGAACGGTATCTGCGTACTCCTCAGCGTTGTAGCGAGTATCACGCTCGTACTGCTCTGCCTGATCACGAATGGCGTCTGCCTGCTGCTGAGCAAGGCGGACAACCTCCTGGTCACCAGCAAGAATCATAGCCTGCTGCTGTGCGTCAGCAATGATGGACTCTGCCTGAGCACGTGCGCGCTCAAGGGTCTCATCCTCTTCCTTGATGATGCGACGAGCGGTTGCAAACTCTTCTGGGAAAACACGACGAATCTCGTCAAGCAGCTCGTAGAAGTCCTGGGCATCAATAATCTTCTTGTTACCGCCATCCATAAAAGGTGACTTAGCCTCAGTTACGATCTGCTCAATCTCAGATACAAGGCTCTCAATTTCCTCGCCTGGCTGCATCCAGGGCTCCTTTCAGTCCAATACATAAGCTGTGTTATATGCACGTATAGCCCCTATGAGCACGACGCATAAAACACCTTTTTAAGAATGTTAGCAGAATATAATGAAAATGCAGGGCAAATATACTTAATTACCGCAATTATGCAGAGCTTCAAGCTTTTTAATGACGTTCTTTGGTACCAAAAATGATACGTCTGCGCCCATGGCCGAGATTTCTCTGACAATTGAAGAAGAAATGTATCCGTACTCTGGACTGGACATGACAAAGATACTCTCCAGCTCAGGAGCCATATGGGAGTTAAGATCTGCCTGCTGAAGCTCATACTCAAAGTCTGTCATAGCCCTCAGGCCCTTGACCACACCGCCCGCTCCACGAGCGTTACAGAAATCAACGAGAAGACCTTCCATAGGCTCTACAGAAACGTCCACAAGACCTTCATCTACAAGAGCATCTTTGAGCATCTGTACGCGCTCTTCAAGAGAAAAGGTAGTTCCTGTGCCGTGCTTGCGCTTGGAAGCTGCAACGGCTACCGTGACGTTTTCAAAAAGGCGAGAAGCTCGTCTGATTACATCAAGGTGTCCGTTTGTGACGGGATCAAAAGTACCTGGTACAACTACGTGAGTGATGCTGTTCAACGTATCTCCTATCCCTCACAACGAACAAGTACATCAACCTGAGCAATACCATAACGCTTACTCTTAGAAAGCTCAAAGTTATCAAGAGAAACTGAATCAGATTTATGGCTATGCTCATAGACTACTACAGCATCTTTTGTCAGACTTCCCGCCTGAGTCAAGTCTTTGAGCAGCTTGGATACTACCTCTGCCTCAACGGCATAAGGAGGGTCCAAAAATACCACATCAAAAGGACCTCCAAACAGCTGGGATGACTCAGCTAAGCGAGCTGTATCACCACAGATAACACTCATCTCAGAGGTGGCTACCCCAAGTGACTTAGCCGTACGCTTAATGCGCTCACACGTCTTTCTGTCTTTATCAACAAAGGTAGCGTACAGTGCGCCTCTGGAAAGCAACTCAAAACCCATGGCACCCGAGCCTGCAAAAGCGTCAAGCACTCTAGACTCACTGAGGTCAAGACCGCGAGAAGCCAAGATAGAGCTTGCTATAGCCTCACGCGTACGATCAGTGGTTGGTCGCGTAGTCCCCTTGCCATCAGGGGCCTCAATTGCACGACCTTTCCATTTTCCGCCAACAATCCTCATGGGTTTCTCGCCACCAAACCTATCTTGTACTGTAGTTTATCTGCAGGTTATTACTTATAGCCAAGCTCTTCAAAGTAGATACCAAAGCGATCTTTTGCCTCAAGTCCCAGCGTAGCATAGGCGTCGCTGGTAAGATTTGGGTCTTGAGCAGTAATTGCTAGGGCATCTATATGAGCCGCCTCAATCAGGTCCGCATCCGCGTAAAGATCAGAAATCTTGAGCGTGGTGCCGCCTGACTGACGGTATCCCAGGGTCTCTCCCTCGTGTCTGAGCTCAAGGTCAAGCTCTGCCAGGCGCGCGCCGTCGGAGGTTTGCTCAAGGGCGGCTAAGCGCTTTCTTGCGGTAGAGCCTCGCTTGGCGTTACTGACAAGATAGACAGTTCCTGGGAAGTCTCCTCGACCAACACGGCCTCTGAGCTGGTGCAGCGTAGCCAAGCCAAAACGATCAGCATTAAAGACAACCATGACCGTAGCATTCGGAACGTCAACACCAACCTCAATGACGGTTGTGGAGACCAGAATCTGCGTCTTATTTGTGCGGAACTTTTCCATTACCTGATCTTTTTGTGTCTCAGGCAATCTACCCGTCAAAAGATCGCAGGTAAAGTTTTTGAAAACGGTCTTTGAGAGCTCCTCATAAACACGGGTGGCGCTGTAGAGCTTGCCATTTGTACGAGCGGCCTCAGGAACATCTTCAAGCTCTTCTTCAGAATCGCTTGGGTCAATCAACGGACAAACCAAATATGCCTGGTGACCAGCCTGAACAGCTTCGGAAATGGCGGCGTATGCCTGGTCAAGATTTTCTGGAACACACAGCTTGGTGGTAACGCCTGCTCCCGCCTTTGGCCTCTTGGTAATGCGAGACGTATCAACATCTCCGTACAAAGAGAGTGCCAACGTACGCGGGATAGGTGTTGCGCTCATGGCGAGAAGATCTACGCCTTGTCCCTTTTTGCGGAGCGCCGTTCTTTGATCAACGCCAAAACGATGCTGCTCGTCAACAACAGCAAGGGTGAGCTGCTTAAATACCACACGGTCAGAAAGAAGCGCAGTGGTGCCAAAGACAACGGACAAAGAACCGTCAGCTAGGCAAAGCTCAATCTGCTGCCTCTCCTCTTCTGAGGTAGAACCCGTGATAAGCGCCCAGGTAATTCCAGCAAGCGAAAGCAAAGGACCAATCTTTTGAGCGTACTGCTGGGCAAGAACCGAGGTAGGAGCCATCACGGCAGCCTGAGTTGAAGAATCTGCTGCTGCAGCCAAAGCAACGGCGGCAACGGCTGTTTTACCAGTACCAACGTCGCCCAAAAGCAGACGATTCATAATGCGCGGCGCGGCCATGTCAGAAAGAATCTCTTGAGCAGCGTGGTTCTGCTCGTCAGTTAGAGCAAAAGGCAAAGCCTCAACCAGAGCCTTAACTTTAGGTCCATCAATAACGTGCTCAAAAGGCTTATGACCTGCAAGCTCCAGGTTTCTCCTGGCCAGAAGGGCAAGCTGCAAACTTAGGAGCTCATCAAAGGCAAGACGGCGACGAGCCTGTTCAGCTGCGTCCAAACTGGAGGGAAAATGAACCTCACGAAGCGCCGATGAGAGCGACATGAGGTGGTGTTTGGTGACAAGCTCTGAAGGCAGCCAATCACACACGCTTCCCGTGTCCGCCAAAGCCGCTGACATAATGCGACGCATCCATGCAGGACTCACGCCTTCGGTAGCTGGGTGAACAGGAAGAATTGCTGCCTTTGAAGGAGCCTCTTTGGAGCGAGCTTCATCGCTTGAGTCAGACTTTACCGTACTGAGCACCTCGTAGAATGGCGACTTCATCTGGCGGTAACCGTAGGCAAAGAGAACCTTACCGCTTAGCGCCACTTCATCGTCAACGTGGATTTGCTCAGCTATCCAAGGCTGCCTAAAAAACGAAGCTGTGAGCACGCCCGTATCATCTACAACCTCAATCTCAACAATGACCATTTTAGGACGTGGACGCTTAGTCTTAACCGAAGCAACGCGGCCCGTAATGGTAGCGTCCTCACCTATCTGCGCAAAAGCAATCTGCACGCGGTGAGAAAAATCGAGGTAGCGGTGAGGAACATTGAGCAAAAGGTCTCGTACACGCAGAATGCCGAGACGCTCAAGCGCCTCGGCACGATTTGCATTGACATACCTTAACCTGGTCACGCTATCAACAAGCGAGCAGGTATGTGCTACTCGCTCTGATGCGGGAGCGATGCTTACCTTGGACTCAGACATGTCCTACTCAATAGAGAAGATGACTGGATAGAGTGGCTGCTCGCCGCGCTGAGCGTCAACCTCAAGGTCTGGATAGGAGTCTTCAATTCTGCTGGCGAGAAGATCAAGCTGCTCGTCAGAGAAGTCCTCACCTGCAAGAATGGTGAGGTTGTCGCCCTCTTCCTCTTCTTGCATCTTAGCGATAAGGTCAAGCGTGACCTTCATGACATCAGAGCCGACAACATCAATGGAGCCGCCCTGAATACCCATGACATCGCCATCGTGGATAGGAGTGCCGTCAGCTGCGGAAGAATCGCGGACTGCGGTAGTTACCTCACCATAACGAACGCCAGAGATAGCGTCAGTCATTTCTTCTACCAGCTCTTCAAATGGAACGCCATCTGCAACAACAAACATTGCAGCAAATGCCTGAAGAACAGACTTGGTTGGAATAACGGCAACCTTAACATCCTCACATGCGCTTGCAGCAGCCTCTGCTGCCATACGAATGTTGGAGTTATTTGGCATAACAATAACCTGGTCTGCATTGGCCTCTTCAATTGCAGCAAGAATATCTGCAGTTGAAGGATTCATGGTCTGACCACCAGAAACAACAACGTCAACACCAAGAGACTTCAAGATTGATTCAGCGCCAGAACCAGCAGTTACTGCAACAAAGCCAAGCTCTTTTCTAGGTGCGGCTGCAGCCTTCTTATCTTCAGCGATCTTCTCGGTACGCTCCTTAGCCTCAAGGTCCATGTTGTGAATGAAGACCTCAAAAATCTGGCCGTACTGAAGCATGTACTCAAGAACCTTGTTAGGAGTATTTGAGTGAACGTGAATCTTGTAGTCTGGGTTTGCGCCAACAAGAAGCTCGCAATCACCCATAGTTGCCAGGAAGTTCAGAGCTGCTTCCTCGTCAAAGTCTGGGCTATCTGCCTTGAAGAGGAACTCGTTGCAGTAACGGTACTCAGAACCCTCCCAGTCATCGTTGAGCTCAATCTCAACCTTTGCGCTGGTAGCAGCCTTAGCGTCAGAAACAGAAACGGTAGTCTGGAAGTCAGTTGTTTCAGTCTTACCGGTAACAGCGTTTACAAAGCCCTCAAGGAAAGTTGCAAAACCAAATGCACCGGAGTCGACAACACCGTTCTCTTTGAGGACAGGAAGAAGCTCAGGAGTACGAGCAACAGACTCATATGCCTCAACAACCAGAGCGTCCAAAACCTCAACTGGGGTGAGCTGAGACTTCTCAAGGGAGTCTGCCTTAGCAGAGACGTCCTTCAAAACGGTAAGAATAGTGCCCTCAACTGGCTTTCTAACAGCCTTAAAAGCAACTTCTTTACCGCGACGGAATGCGTGTGCAATGTCCTTTGGAGTTACTGCCTCAGGGTTTTTAACGTCACACAGACCCTCAGCAATACCACGAAGAATCTGAGACGTAATAACACCAGAGTTACCACGAGCTCCCATCAGAGAACCGTGGGTAATTGCCTTTGCAATATCCTGCATGCTTGCATCTTGAGGAAGATCTTGAACCTCACGAACAACGGTGCCCAGGGTCAGAGACATATTTGTGCCGGTGTCTCCATCTGGTACAGGAAAAACGTTGAGCTTGTTGATCTCTTCTGCTTTATCTGCAACAGCAAGAGCTGCTACGGGGAAGCATGTACGAATGACATTTGAAATCACGTTAGACCTCAGTTCCTACTCATTTGAAGCAAAAAGCTTAGCGAGAATTACGCATGGCCTCGATATGTACAGTTACATCAACACATGAAAGCTCTGCAATTTGCTTAAGCAAAAACTTTACTGAGCTCTCAAGATTGTCGACAACAGACGCCATGTTAACGCCCTGCTCAACAACAATGTGAAGGTCAACCTGAACTCCCTTAGGAGTTGGGGTCACATCAATACCCTTACGAAGTCGGTATGTTGGAAGAAGACGAGCAACACCTGCCGCCTCATCAATCTCTGCCATGCCAACAACGCCATAACATTCCATAGCTGCATAGCCCGCCAGGTCAGCAAGGCAATCATTAGAAACTCTTAGTGTTCCAGGAACAGCGGTAGTCATTACATAACTCCTCTCGCAAGAACCAGGGTTAGTCATTGTTATTTAGTATACCGCAGGACACATTTATTATTAAAGCGGCTTATATATACAAGTTGATAACCTTGCAATTGACAAATCTTTTTCTTGTTATTTAATCTTGGTGTAATAAATGAAAAACATTCAAAAGCTGTCTAAAAGCTATCTAATTGTGAATGTTATATTCATGCTTTGACAACACAATATATTGTGCTATATTAATTCGGCTATTTGGAAATTTTAGGCGCAGAGGGCGCCTATCCTATGGAGGTCTTACTCATGTCGAAGGTCTGTGATTTCTGCGGTAAGCACGCCGTTGCCGGTCGCTCCATCTCCCACTCTCACCGTACTGTGGCCCGCACCTTTAAGCCAAACATCCAGCGTGTTACTGTCGTTGTCGATGGCCAGCGCAAGAAGATGAATGTTTGCTCCCGTTGCCTCAAGTCCGGCAAGATTGCTCGCAACTAAGCAACTTAAGCTCGTCTTACCTCAAATTTAAAAAGGTCGCTACGGCGACCTTTTTTCTTAGCTTGATTAACTGACAGCAATATCTAATACTGTCTGCTGGACTTACAGTCGCTCGTTGGGGCTTTGTTATGCAACCGTGACCCCAATGCAACCCGATGATCGTCTTAGTTCCAAAGCTGCACCAAAAGACAGCCCTTATTACACGTCACACAAGCATCGTTGGCTTCAACAATATTTGAAATGCCATCGTCTCCAAGCAGTGTGAATTTCTCGTGATTAAGATTCCACCTCATGCCAGTCTCAGAAACCTCGCACTCCTCTGACAGAGCTACAAGAGAAATCTTTTTACCCGCATCTGTTGGGCTCAGCTGCCACGAATCAACTTGCCCCGCAGCTAAAAAGCGCATCTCAAAGTCATTCTCGACAACTCGAACCGCCGCCTTGCCCGTCTTTGCCCACGTGGCGAGAAGACCGAGCACTACAAGCTGGTGATCCAAATGGCCACCGGACGTTGAGACGACCGTAAGCGAGAGCTTACTGTCTTTACGAATTGCCTCGTACTCGGCGGACTTTAAAGCAAGAGCCAGGTCGGTATCGTACTTGTCCGCATTAAACTTCATGCAAGGTACCTGCTGTTCTTTGAGCCAAGCCAGAGTTTCTGGTGTAGCCGAGTCAAAGTCTCCAAGCGCAAGTTGTGGAATCACGCCGGCAGCGTGACAGGCGTCTGCGCCGTGGTCAACCGCTATTAGGTAGTCAGCGCTTTGGGCGCAGGTAGACAGCGTCGTGTGCGAAACCGCCTCTGGGGATCCGCCCACAACAAGGACCTCAAGGGGTTTCTCGCCAGAAGGCGCTGCAGTCAGAGGGCGCTCGTAGTCCTGAAGGCGCAGAAGCGACAGCTCGCCGTAGGTGTGGGCAAAGATGTTAGAGTGCTCGCGCATAAAGACGGGATCGCGACCATCGTGGTCGTTGTAGAGTGCAACTACAGGAAAGCCTGCATTTTGAGCTGTCTGTGCGCCAAACGGAGCATCCTCGAAGACCCAGGTAGTTGCCTTATCGGTGCCAAGACGGCGAAGGGCCTCAAGGTAAACGTCGGGCTTAACCTTGTCCACTCCCCCAACATCTTCTGTTGAAACCACTGTTTTAAAGAGGTGTTCAATACCTTGAGCCGCGAGGGCCGCACGCACTTCTCGCACGGGAGTTGATGATGCAACGGTCATAGGAATACCCGCATCGTAAAGCTCCTGCAAGAACTCTTTTGCACCAGAAATAATGGAGACATGATGCTGATATTGCTCTGTTACATACGCACAGAATTCTTCGTACAAAGTTTCTGCAGTGACAGGCAAATCTAGATAATCAACGCAAATTTTGCAGCCATCCATAAGCGAAACAGCCTCAACGCGCTCAAAAAATTCTGAGTCAACGGTCTTGCCGTATTTAGGAAGAACAGCGCCAAAAACGTTATGCCAAACGCGCATTGAATCAACAAGAGTTCCATCGCAATCAAAAATTGCACCGGTCACCTGCATAATGCCTCCGTAAACAAACTTATTAGTTGCAATCGTGAAATATCTACTCTAAGTAGGGTAAAGTATCTCACGTTTATAAATTGTTTTCATGGAGGATGCATGGCACGTTATAGCTATCACTGCACACACTGCGACAATACCTTTGAGATTGAGCGCCCAATGAGCCTGAAGATTGAAGCTCCTCAGTGCCCAAAATGCGGACACGAGACTGAGCGCGTTTACAACACCTCAACCATCGTCTTTAAGGGCACCGGTTTTTACAACACCGATAGCAAAGGCAAGTAATCCTGTGCCTTGAGCCTGAAGACGCTCTTTAAACGTCACTTATGAAGCTCTTGTTGGACAACACAACAAGAGCTTTTTATTTGCGTTTGAGCACCGCCATAAAATGGGCATCGCAATCGGCGGAGGCAAAAGCCATCTGCAAAAATCCCTCTGGTGTAATGCACGTGTCGAGAAACTCTTGCGCTTCTGGTGTTAAACGTGCACGCGCAGGACACTCAAAAAGGCTTTGCACCTCAAACTGAGAACCTTCTGGGCTTGCAAGAAAATCATCTACAACCTGCTGATTTTCTGAATTTGAGAGCGAACAGGTTGCATAGACTAAATAACCACCAATCTCTACACGGCTGCTACAGCTTTGTAAGAGTTTGGTTTGTAAAGCGGTAAGCTCTCCCCCGTCATACAGACTTTCTGGTAACAGATTCCACGCAATCTCTGGATGGCGACGAAGGGTGCCCAAACCAGAACAAGGAGCGTCAATAAACACCACGTCAAAGCTCTGATTAAGCTCCTCTGGAACCTCTGGTGACACAAACTGTGTAGCGTCAAACGTGAGTGATGTAACCTGATCTGAAAGTCCAGCGGTCTTCAATCTTCTTTTTGAAACGTGGGACTTTCCTTTTACAAGCTCAACAGCGGTGATGTGAGGATTCTCTTTATCTAGCACCTCAAATGCATGAGAGAGCAACAAAGATTTGGTCCCTCTACCCTGTCCAACCTCAAGCATATCTTGGTCTACATACGATGCCGCGAGAAGTGCCACAAGCTGAGAAGCTAAATCTGCAGGAACGAGCTGGACTTTCTTCACATACGCATCAACGTTAAGTTGCGCGGGATTTTTTACCTCGTATACATCTGGAAGAACTGTTTGCTGTAGCTCTAAAGAGCTGCTCTGCAATTGTTGTTCTGATACGTTTCTCTGTAAAACATACACAGGAGCAGGGTTCTTTAAATTAAGAATAAGCTTTTGAGCAGCAGATTCTCCAAGAGACTCAATAATCTCCAAGCAAATCCACTCAGGAATGCCTGACGCCCAAGAAAGCTCTGAAGGTGTTTTTGGGTTCTTTGCACGCGTCAGCTGAGCTTCATCTTCAGAAATTTTTCTGAGCACAGCGTTTGCAAGGCCGGAAGATCGTTTTGAGATAGACTTTACCAACTCGACGCCTTGGCTGATGGCAGCGTCACGTCTTGTCTCTAAATATAAAACCTCAAATACAGCAATACGAAGAGCATCCTGTACCTTCGGCTCTAGATGAATGCCTGATTTAAGATGATTCTTTAGAGCCTCATCAAGCTTGCCTTTGGTAAGCGCTGCTCCCAGTGCCAGACGAGTAGCAAAAGCTTTATCTTGAACAGATAGCTCCGAGAAATCCTTTGACTCTCGTAGGTAATCGCGAATGCGTAAATTGTTGCGTCTGCACTCAAAAAATGCCTGATAAGCCACTCTTCGAGCGGGAGTAAGCGTAGCCATTATTGCAGCTTCTGCCAGGTCATCTGAGACTTCTGAAGTCCTGCCGCAAATGATTTAGCATCCATAGAGCGCTTACCATCTGGGCGCACCTCAAGAAGCTCAAGGACACCTTCAACACAGCCAAGGAACAACCTATGATCTTGAACTGCAACCTGACCTTGAGCAACAGAAACTTCACTTGGTGCCAGTTGAGCGGACAAAGCACGAAGAGACCTGCCTCCAACAGAAACACGAGCTGGAGCGGTATCAGAAGAAGCCTGAACCCTCAGGGCGTTTACCTGGGCGGAATCTTCTGGAGCAAGCTTCATTTCTTGCTTGGTAACTTTAGGAGCAAACGTTACTTCTCGCTCATCTTGTACCTGCCACTCAAGAGAACCTTCCTTGAGCTCAGAAAGAGCCTGTGACAGAGCATCAGCACCTAGCTGTGCTAGTGCGTCAGTGAGCTGCTCGGTATTTTTGGAGCCAACCTCACACGATGCTTGCTTGCACCAATCTCCTGCGTCAAGTTCTTGAGCAATTTTCATGATAGAAACGCCAGCGACAGCATCACCTGCGAGAATGGCGCGCTGAATTGGAGCAGCTCCTCGCCAGCGAGGCAGCAGCGATGCGTGAACGTTCAGAGCACCGTAAGGCGCAAGAGAGATAACCTCATCAGGCAAAATGCAGCCAAAAGCAACTACGCAGAGCGCTTCTGGTTGTGCTTCACGCATGGCAGAAATTACTTCTGGAGTCATGCGATTTGCCTCAAGAACAGGCAAACCAAGTTCTTGTGCGCATTCCTTTACAGGAGACGGCTCAAGAGTCTTACCACGACCACGAACGGCATCTGGCCTTGTAATGACCAAAGCTACCTGGTGATCATGGGCAAGTTTTTTGAGCGATGGAACAGCAAAGTCTGGAGTTCCCATAAAGACTACGCGCATGTCAACTCCTAATAGTCTGTCTGACCAGGACGGGCGCCAGAAGCCAGTGCCTCTTTGTACTCCTGCAATGTCTCCATACGAGCACCTGGTCCCAAGTGGTCAGGCATGGTTACGCCATTAATGTGGTCAATCTCATGCTGCAAACAAACGGCGAGAAGGTCTCCTTCTGCTTCATAGCGCATCAGATCACCATCGAGGTTATATGCGTGAACGACAACGTGGCTTGGGCGCGTAACCGGAACAGTAATGCCAGGGAACGAAAGGCAGCCCTCTTCATATACACGAGGCTCACCATCTGCAACTTTAATCTCTGGATTAATGAGCACAAAAGGGTTCTCTTGGCCGTTAGGGTAATCAACATCGATGACTACCATGCGCTTCATGTAACCAACCTGAGGGCCCGCAAGGCCAACGCCGTCGGTGGCATACATAACCTTGAGCATATGCTCGGCCATCTTACGAACATCGTCGTTAATATCGTCAATTTCTTCGCACTTTTGGCTCAGACGAGGGTCTGGCCAAAGCACCATATCATCAACTTCAGAACTCATAACTTTCCTTACATCATGTCGTAAGCATCAACATCTAATGTCATGTTGATACCCACTCTTTTATCAAGTGAAGCAGCACACTGAGAAAGAATTTCTCCCACCTGAGCATCTACGGGAGATTTTACTAAAATGTGTCTGCGATACTTATCTTTTACCTTAGCTTTTACACAATCAGCGGGGCCCAAAATCTCCCATCCGGATTGAGCATCTAGCTTTGTATGCAGCGCCTCCGCCATCTGATCCGCGACGCGACGAACCTCTTTTACTGAAGCGCCCCAGAAAAGCACATTAGACAAGCGCGAGAAGGGCGGATAAGCTCCTTCTCTTCTTTCTTTGAGCTCTGCGTCCAAAAACGGACGCCTGTCATGGGTAACTACAGAAGCAATAGCCGGGTGTGTTGACCAGTATGACTGGATGATGACCTTACCAGGCTTTTCTCCCCTGCCCGCACGACCAGCAACTTGCTCCAGCAAGTCAAAGGTTCTCTCAGCTGCTCTAAAATCCGGCAGCTTAAGCATGGTATCGGCGTTAATAACACCAACCAAGGTGACATCAGGAAAATCCAGACCCTTTGCAATCATCTGCGTGCCGATGAGCACCGCTCCAGGAGTTGCATCAAAAAGCTCAAGGAGTCGCTGGTGTTCGCCCTTTTTAGCCGTGGTATCAGCGTCCATACGAATAATTGGCGCATCGCTGCCAAGCAGAAGCTTCAGCTCATCTTCTACACGCTGTGTTCCCACACCATATGCACCCATATAACGGCTACCGCAGTTTGGACATTTGCTGGAAGGGTTAGGATACGCATGCTGAGACCACTGTCTGCCACAACTGTGACAAACCAGAGAATGCGTGCGCTCATGATACGTGAGAGACGTCGAGCAATGCGGACACTCGGGCACACAGCCACACTCGCGACACATCAAAAAGTTTGCAAATCCGCGACGATTAAGGAGTAGAACGCTTTTCTCGCCACGCTCTGTTGTTTCTTGAAGAGCAAGAGCAAGAGCTGCCGAGAAGACCGATCTGCCTCCGTTTTTGAACTGAGAAGCCATATCAACCACCTGGACCTGCGGGAGCACCGCCACACCAGGACGCTCAGTCATGGCGACGCGCGTCCAGTTAGTATCACGCCAGCTTCCTTGAGCTGTTCGGTAGAGGCTCTCGAGCGATGGCGTTGCAGAGCCAAGCACTAGCGCGGCTCCACGCAGGCGAGCCATCTGAGCAGCAACTTCTCTTGCGTGATAGCGTGGAAGCGAATCCTGTTTGTACGAGGCCTCATGCTCCTCGTCAATAATGTACAGTCCGGGGTTTTGGATGGGTGCAAACAAGGCAGAACGTGCGCCTACTACCACGCGAGCCCTACCCTGCCTAATCAAATCCCACTGGTCAAAACGCTCACCGAGGGAAAGCTTTGAGTGAAGAACGGCTACCTGCTCGCCAAAACGTGAACGGAATCGGCCAACTGTTTGCGCGGTAAGAGAAATCTCAGGGACAAGCACCACAGCACCCTTGCCGACTGCTAAGGTCTTCTCAATAGCAGAGAGATACACCTCGGTTTTACCTGAGCCTGTTACTCCGTCAATGAGCACAACATCGCCCTGAGCAGCAGTTTGCGCAGCCTCGATTGCTGTAAGAGCAGACTCTTGCCCCTCAGTAAGTTGCTGAGGACGAGGTGCTACGCCACTTGAAAGCGTGGTTCCCAGACCCTCCTGGCTTCCACGAATTTGTCGCTGTGTACGCACCTCAACGATGTCTTTTTTCTGCAGCGCAGTTACTGCACTGCGAGCTCCTGGGATTGTGGCCGAGAGCTCGGACAACCTCATGGCGCCTTGCGCCAAAGCCTCAAGCACCGATCGCTGCTTGCTTGCATTTGCCGCAGGCGTAAAGTCAGCCGCCTTTTCTGTCAGCTCAACCCATCGCTCATCAACAGGACCGGACTTCTCACAAACAAGCTGCCAGGGAGATTCTGCGTCTTTTCTGGTGACTTTAACCTTTTGGCCAGGCGCTAAGAACGGATGCAATGCATCTGCGTAACTACAGGCATATTCTTTGCTCATCCATTCTGCTACCTGTGCAGACTGCTCATCGAATGCTGAATCTGCTAGAACTTGTGTTATTGGAAGGACGCGCGAAACATCTAAACCTAAAGACACACGGTCTGAGACACCCACAATGTAGCCAACAACCTGCCTGTGAGAAAACGGCACCAAGACCGTTGTTCCCACAACCGCAGCCTCTTCCAAAGATTCTGGAATGGCGTAGTCAAACGTGCCAGAGAGAGCACGAGTTGGTATGTCTAAAACAACATGTGCAAAAGGCACGTTCTTGCCTCCCTAAAGCCGTGGTTGATGGTTTACATCAAACGTGTAACGAGCAACGTGTGGCTGACCAGCTTCTTCAACCTCAACACAAACAAATACGCACTCAACCTTAGTAAATCCGCGTTGCATCAAGACGTAGGCATAGAAGTTTGCCTGCATTTGATGATGCTCATAAATTTGAGTAGCACTAAGGCCTTTATTGCCTGTTTTATAGTCAACTACCAGCGCATCTTTGCTTCCCTTATTATAAGCGAGAAGATCGATGGCTCCTTCTACATAGTTCCCATATTCAGAATCAACCTGCAGCGTAAAGGGAGACTCCGCAATAACCACATCATGAGCTAATGCTTCTTGCCTAATTGCAGAGTTGCTCCACAATTCAAGTGCTTGTTTGACTCTGGATACTGCGCGCTGAGGAACACTATTCTTCAAGCACAATCTATCAATAGTTTTTTCATCAACCTTAGACTGAGTCTCAACCATAATCTGAGCAAGCTCATGGAAGGCTGAGCCGAGGCTTGTTGGATCTACTCCATCATCAGCTAATGTGCCAGGCAAAATCACAGAAGTCTCAGTTACTGGTTGAGGGTTATTTGCATCATATTCCAGGCTTTGTGCCTGGTGCTCTTCCTCAAGTGCCTTGTTATTCTCACCCTTAAAGTTCTCTGCCATTTGTTGGTGAGCGGAAGAATAACTAAAGAAACCTTCTCGCTGGTCATACGTAGCTTCTGGAGTAACGCTCAGCTGAACCTTCTCATAGAGGTCAAACGTTTCTTCAGCTTGAGGGTTTTTCTCTTCACTTGGGTTGCTATCAGAAGGTTTAGGCTTACCACCAAAAGGTTCAACCAACTCTAAACCTTCAACATGAATCGGCTCATCCTTCTTGCCAGAACCCTGAACTACACGCATACAACCAGCAAGATTTCCACCATATTCAAACTGATGCTCTCCAGCAGAAAGTGGCGGCTCTTCAAACAAGGCATCTGTTATCTTGCGTGTATAACGAGGACTAATTCCCTCTTTAGTAAGGTCGATAGTTGAAGTAAGAATGACTGCTTCGCGAGCGCGTGTTAAAGCAACATACAGACGGCGATTCTGTTCCTGCTCATCAAACTCATTCTCTTGTGTTTCCAGGAACATTCTCCACTCAAGAAGGTTCTTACACTCATCAAGGCTTGTAGGAACCTCATGACAGCCGTCATACAATTCATGAAGTTTTTTAGAACTGCTTGAGAATGCAATCTGATACGAATCGTCTTTTCTAACATGCAGAAATGGTTTACTGCCAGCACCTGACTTAGAGTCAGATACAGCTCCTACAACAGCAACGACAGGAAATTCCAATCCCTTAGAAGCATGAATAGTCATAAAGGTAACTGCATTTTGAGTGCTGCAATGAAGCACTTTTGGAGATTCCTTGGCAGTGCTACACCACTGACTAAATGTTCTTGCAACAGAAGCAACGCCAACGCTTAGGTCTGTTTGCAAACTATCAATCTGCTCGAGAGCCGCAAAGATATTTGCAATCTTTGACTGTCCCTCATTTCCCATCTTTTCAAGGCGAGAAATCCATCCGGCATCAAGAACTACCTTTTTAATTACGTCTGAAACTCTCTTGTTTGAAAGAGAGCTACGAGCATTACTCAACACCTCTAAAGCATTTTTGAGCTTTGGACTTATCTCAAAAGGTGGATTACATACGCCATTTACCACTGACTCTGCAATATCTCTATTGGTAATCCTCTGACCATTTTCTCCAAAATTAGTGCCCAAGAGAAGCAGGTCAGACGCATCAAGACTAAAAATCTCACTCGAGAGTACAGGAAACAGTCCCTCGTATGAATCGTACATATTTGCAAGCGTCTGTAAAAGACTGCCAATCAACTGAACCTCAGGCTGTTCACCAAACGTTGAAGCTCCAGAAACCACGCTTTCAATTCCAAAGGTACGAAGTGCCTCAATATAGGGCTGTGCCTTTTTAACTGATTTCATCAAAATTGCAACATCTTTTGCTTGGATATTCTCATCCTGCATAAGCGTGTTGATTCTGTCTGCAAGTTGATACGCAACAAGCTGGCTTCTTGTGGCGTCATCGCCTGGCTTAGAATTTCCTGACTTTTCAAATTTTGTGACTTCAAAATATACGCGAGGCGAATGAGCAATGAACGGAGTTGCAGGTTCTTCTCGCCCAGCGGACAAATCCATAAAGTTAGGTATCATGCCATCAGCGCTACAAACCTTTGCAACGAATCGCAAAATTTCGTTGTGGCTGCGGAAATTATCTACAAGACGGGGTTGCAAATCTTCTGAAACCTCTGCTTGACGTCTAAAGAACACATCAACATCAGCACCGCGGAATCGATAGATTGACTGCTGCGCATCACCAACTGTGGTGAGATATTGAGCATCTTTACCTGAGAGACTCTTAATCATCTGCACCTGTTGCTGGTCCGTATCTTGGAACTCATCAACCATTACAAGCTTGAATTTATTCGTGTAAACAGCTGCAATCTCTGGACGCTCTTCAAACACCTTTGCCGTTAGATGCAAAAGATCATCGTTATCAAGGCCACCAACAGCAAGTTTCTTCTGTTTAAAGAGCTTGTAGACCTGCTCAGTAACATCTTTCAGACACTGACCCTCAGACGTGTCCTGAATAAGTCCAAATAAAGAGCTACAAACTTTAAGCTGGTACGCAGCTTCATCTTTTACAATTTTTATTTCTTTTGAAGAACGAACGGCCTTGACGGCTTTTCCCAAAGCCTCCCAAAACACCTGGTCAAAATCAGTGAGCGAGAGAACCAAGTGTTGCTGCAATTTACTTGAAAGCTCAGATTGAACACTTTGTAACTGCTCTGCTTCATCTGGTTTTGTGGTAACAATTGCACCCCTTAGCGCTTCAAGTGCACCACAGAGACTCTCAAGCTCCGCTTTTAGAGCTTCCAGGTCAGAACTATCCCCTACAAATGAAATAGCATCCATTCCTACAGGAGATGACTGAGCATATGAAATCAGCGTTTCAATACGAGACTTCAGTGCATCTCTGTTCCCTGCATAGGTTGAGAGAAACTCAGCATAGCTTTCATCTTGAGAAAGTTCTCTGAGTACTTCTTCAATAGATATATTGACCAGCTGATTTCTGGTCATGTCGTTAATGATTTCAAACTCAGGATCAAGACCCAAATCAAGTGCATGAATCTTTAAGATTCTGCTGCACATACCGTGGATAGTACTAATCCACGCATCATCAACCTGCAACGCAGCGCTATGCAGGCCTTCTTTTTCTAGAGCTTCTCTAACGCGCTCTTTAATTTCTGTAGCTGCGGCATTGGTAAACGTAATAATCAATGCCTGGTCAAGACTACTCAGATACGGCTTTCCGTCAGTTCCCGAGCCTTCTTTTAAAGCCCACACAATTCTCTGTGTAAGCGTAAAAGTTTTTCCTGAACCAGCACCTGCTGCAACAAAAAGAGGCTTATCAAGCGTCTTGATGGTCTTCTCTTGACCAGGCGTATAACGTGTATCAGCCATAGTAGCTTACCTCCTCTTGTCACACAGTTTTACTGGACAATACTTACATGCATCCTTATCGCAAGGATTGGCTCGAACATCTCCAGAAAGCATGGCTTGGACCTTCTGAGCAATTAAATTCTCCCAAGCGTCCAAGTAGTCTGCAAACTCCGCTGAGTTTTGAGACACAACCATAACCGCCTGGTCCCTGAGCTTTTTATCTTCCGGATGCATGTTCCAAATATGTTCTGTTGCCGCTTCTGTTGCCATACCTGCAAGAGCAAATGAAGGCTTATCTTTTTGCTCTTTGGTGCCCAGATAAATTGCAGCAACTGGCTCAAGTTTATACTTGGTGAGCTGTTTTCTCATAATCTGAGCATATATTGCAGACTGTACATGCCTTGGCAGAATCTCTTTTGAAAGCTCACTATCCAGATTTAACTTTGCTGAATAAGCCTTCAAATCTTTTGTGGTCTTGTGTTTATAGTCAATAATAAGTGCCTGACCATGAGCGTTTACATCTACGCGGTCAATCGAGCCTGTAAATTGAGCTCCTGCATACTCAACAACATTTTCTTCTCTACCAAAACGAAGCTCAAAAAACCTGGGCTGATAGCCAATAAAGTGCGAAGCTTCAAACTCGAGAAGATCCTTGAGATTTTCTCGAATATTCTCAACCTGTTTTCTTTCTTGAATGCTATGCGGAATAAGCTCATTTGAAGATGCTCGGTTAATATTGTTGAATTGCTCATCCCAGACCTGGGCAAAACAGCTGTCTAACACCTGTTTTGCATGATCTAAGTTATCAGATGTAATCCTAGATCCAGGAATGTCTTGCAAAAGTGCAGATTCAACCACTGAATCAACTTCAGCCACATCACAACCAAGTGCTTCAGCTAAAAGTGTTGCGTGTGTTAGCTCCAAAACACGATGGATAAAGGTACCTATCTGCATTGGAGCAAACTCAGTGTCTACCTGGGAAATCTTGATGCGACGTTGCGTAAACCATTTGTAGGGACACTCAAGATACGTTTCAATCTGAGAAGCGGAAAGAAGTGGTAGTCCCTCTCGCGAGACCTCTATAAGACCCTGTAATTCCTGCTCAAGAGTCTCCCTAGTCAAATGACGTGGGAGTACCACAATATTTTTGAGTTTAGGGTCAATCTCACCAGACTCGATTGTTGGGAGTTCAGCAACACGTTCTGGGTCAGCAGCTTGAGGCAACAGGTTTACCAGTACCTCTTCTTCTCCGCGTGCAACCCCTGTCTTCTTTGCATAGTCTTTGGGATAGCATGCTTTAACCTCACTGAGAGCTACTGCATTAAAGACATCTTTTTGTTCAATCTTCTCAAATGCAACGCTGGTAGAAGCGGTTGTAAGCGCCGTATAAAAATCTCTTTGATATCGTGCAAACTCTGACACCTTAGGCATTTTACTCGCATGGCGAACAAACTCTTGAAGTGCACCATCAGATGCTTTAACACCAAAATTCAGTGTATCCATGCCCTGGAAAATGACGGCATCAAAAGAATGTGGCTCAATAGAATGAGCTTGGCTTACAGGAGCGATTAGCACCTGAATATCAGACTCAATACCATTAGAAACAGACATCATGACCGTCTGGTCTTTGCAAAGCTCAATAAAAGATTTGAGTGTCTGAGGAGTGAGCTTTAATCCCGCCTCATGCAGCTCCTGTGCAGAAGAAACAATCTTGCTCATTACCTTAAGCGACTCTTGGTTTTGAAGAGACTGAAGCGTCAACTCTTTAGACTGAACAACCTCTGCCTGCTCATCAGATGTTTCTGTAGCTAGGTATTCAATAATGCGCTGAGCAGCAGAGCCAATTCTGCCAAGCTCAAGGCTCTTGATGGTCTCTGCGCACAAACGCGAGCTCATAGCCGCCTTAGAAAGCGTCTCAAGCACTCTAGTGGCATACAGCGTTCTATTACCGCGCCAACTCTTATCCAGCATCCACGCGCGCTCAACGCTTATACCTGAAATAGGTGAAATTAGATAGTCCGTAAGAGTACGTGGAGGCCACCACGACATATCCCCCATCTGATGGTCAGATGCCTGGTAGTCAATGTTTTTCTCGAGCTCTGAGCGTTCGCTGAGCGTAACATACGCATCAATCAAGCTAGCAAACGCGCTGCCTGCAAGTGAATCTTGAATGCGCACTGAGCGATTATAGTGAGCAGCAATTCCCTTAACTGCAAGCTTTTGCGAAAGCGCGTCCCAAACCCTTTGCGAATCCAAGGTGTACACCACAAAGCTCTTACTACCAGACTCAACGCGCTGAGAGATGTACCTGCTGATAGACTCTGCCTCGGCATGCTGGCCCAGCGGCGACAAAAACGTTACCGCACCGCTCGGCGTAACCTCATTGCCCTCCTTGGCCCTGAACACCCTGGCGAGAAGATCGGTGAGCTCCTGGCTTTTTGCGGCTGGCGCAAGCTCCGCATCCACACGACAATTGCATCCCGGGCCACCCAGCAACTCCAGCTGCTGCTCTGCCGCGTAACCTGCAGGTCCTTCGGGCTCGTAGAGAGAAAACACCACATCACGCTTCTGCGACAACTTGCGCACAAACTGAAGACGCGCCTCCGAAAGATCTTCAACTCGCGAGAAAACAAGTGCAGGTCCTTGCGCTGGGATGGACTGCAGCAGGTAATCCAGACACTGACACACCTCAACGTAAGACTTTTCTTCAAGCAGCATCTTGTAGCGCTCTAGCACCTTACATGCACTCATCTGACCGGCAGAAAGTTGACCAGAAGCCATAATCTGATCAAGCTCGGTAAGATACTCCGGAGAAAGCTTAGAAAGAAGCTCCACAGTACCCTTGCTAGTAGTTAAAGTGCCTAGCTCATCAGCAGACATTCCATCCAAAATCTGCTGGAAAAATACCTTGCGAAGCGTATTTGAAAGCAGGCGATCAGAGCTTCCATACAGCTTCCATTGATCGCGCATCCACTCATCAAAAGTTGAAACATTCACGCCAACAGAGAGTTCTTGAATGGCTCCAAGCTGCCTCTTAACTAACAACACAGCATCAGAAGAAGGCACTATAAGCCGAGCAGACCCCCACCTCTCAAGTGAAGCCCCTAGCTGCTCTTGAATAGAGTTTGATAAGAAAGCACCTGTTTGTTGTTTGTGCAGAAGCAAGCCCATACGTCACCTCTCCGATTTTTCTTACTTCTAAAGTTACCACGCACACCGGACATAAATTAGAATCAAACTAAACAACAACTAAAAATCCCGTATCAAAAGGATTTTCATGATTATTTTGCTTCCACCATCGTCAGGAAAAACTGCGCCTACCTCGGGGCCCTCTCTTGATCTCTCATCACTTTTGTTTGGCTCCGAGCTCACCAGCTGTCGAGAAGAACTCATCAAGGACTTACACCAGGTATGTTCTCACGCAGACGCAGCTCAGGTGCTTAAAATTGGTCCTAATACCGTCGGTGACATTGCCGACAACCTAGACGTCTATGAAGCTCCAACCACAACCGCGCTCAATCTCTATACTGGTGTACTTTTTGAGGCTGCAAAATTCAACCAAACACTTGAAAACGCCACGTTAGAAAACACGCAGAAAACAGTCACATTACCAGCAGATATCCTTAACTCAGAAATCATGATTTTCTCTGGTCTTTGGGGTGTTGTACGACCACACGATTTTCTCCCCAACTATAGACTGTCTGCCTCAATCAAGTTGCCCAGCATTGGCACTGTTGCAACTTACTGGAAAAAGCAGCTTAATCCCCTGTTAAACGCCGCTCTAAAAGATCAGATAATTGTGGATTGTCGCTCAGGAGAATACAGAAAGATGTGGACGCCATCGACAAAGCAACCTTATGAGCTGTTGCAAGTTGTCGTACAGCGAGAAGATCCTAGTACGGGAAAGCGCAGCGTTGTATCGCATAACGCAAAACATATGCGTGGTGTACTTGCAGGCGCCCTCTTTGAGCAGCGAGCAAGCGGAAAACTTTCTAAAGAAGTCAGCGTATCTCAAATTGTGGAAATTGCGAGCAATCTACCAGGCGTCATCGATGTTGAAGTTAGTACAGCAAATGCTTCTGGAGAAGCAGCACTCACGCTTATTACTGGTCGCTAGTCACTGCTCAAAACTAAGCCAAAACATTCAAAATAGACCTGCATATTTTTATGCAGGTCTATTTATTAACGAATCACAATCCGACTAAGGCAGATAAATACGAAAAGGCCTATACCTGTATTGACAATTTTTCCACCAAAACCCAAATCTATGTACGCAATACAGTAAATAAATAGAGCTGAGAACAACCAAACGACCAGACACAAACATAGGCTTTTAATAATTTTTTGAACTGACCCTCCATTAAGAATGCGATAGGCCTTATCAAAAACACAAGCAATAAAAATGCACATTACAAAAGAGACCAATGGCACATTACAATGAACATCATCACTAGTAATTAGAATCACCGGAAAGGGAAATCCAAAGATTAAACTAAGCAAACAAAAGCCCAGTATTCTAGTGGGATTGAACGTGCGAAGATGTGACGTTTTTATTACATTTTCGGACGCGTTATTAGAAAAATTTTTATGTTTAAAAAACGTAAAAGAGCTCATCTCTGTACTCCTTCAGTTTATATAAACCATATTTTATCTGATATTAAAATTATTTCTAATATCAACTCAATTTCTCAGATGACATAGCAAAAGCTATTTAGCAGATAATTTCAGCTTGACCTGCCTCATCAGCCACTGGAACACCATAACTACAACAATTGTGACTGCAAAGACAAAGATGCCTCGTACAAAAGCGTTTCCAAGCAAACTGTATGGGAATCGACCAAGTCTTAGTCCCAAGAAGTTAATAACAGGAATCTGGAACAGATAGACTCCTAAAACACCAGCAGATACCGTGCTGATGCATTTCTTGGCACCATCGGAAAGCTCCTGCAGCCTTGGCTCAAGGTTCAACACAAATAGGAACAAAGATGCGGCCTGTGCTAAGCAGAGGAAGTTTCTAATAGTAATGGGATAGCTCTGATATGTCATTTCTGGCGTCAGTGGTGTTCCAAAGTTGTTAGCAATAAGTCCCCAACCAAACATGGCCGCAGATGAAAGCAAGAAAATTACAGCAAGCACAAGATTGTTTTTAGTAAATTTTGGAAGCTCGTCGTAATACGTCTTAACGAAATATCCCAGCAGATAGTAAAAAAGGCCATCGCTGTTAAACGCAGCCCATCTAAACAGCTGATCAAAGTAAGCACCACGAACGCCAATAAACTCAAGTAGCGGCAATCCAAAGCTAACAAAGAGCGTAAGCGCCATAACATAGAGCAGAGTCTCTTTCTTTTGAACTACCAAAGAAAGCACAGGTGTCAAAAGATACAGATACAAAATGGTATAGATGAACCAAAGAGTGCTGTTAACGTTATTGGTTAGAAAGCGCTTTACAAAATCGGCAACACCAGCGCTTGCCGCAACTTCTTCGGCACCCCAAAACTTTGTAGGAAAAAGCACGTACATCAGATACACCACTGCGCTGCCAAAAATAAGAGCCATCAGCGTCTTTCTTGCACGCTTCATAAAGAATGTTTTTGTGGAGTATTTGCTTCTATACCCAAGCAAATTCATGCCACTCAGCATAAAAAAGATGGGTACCGCGTAAATAAACGCAGCTTGCAGAGCTAAAGAGAAGGCCCATGTTTTAGTGTGCGCAAGCGAAAAAACGTTAAGCGAGGTATGCAGCATGACAACAGCAATACCTGCCAGAATGGTAAGAAGATCTGCAAAAACAAAGCGCTTCTGAACAGCAGCTGCTTTTGAAGAAACTGTAGCTTTTTCCACGGGCTTCTCCCCAAATCAATCAATCTTCCTCTATGCTTAGTATACGAAAAGTACCAGCAGGAAAGAGGCATCATGGCAAATGTCGTTGACTATCTACACTGGCGCGGCGATCTGACGTTTGAAAAGGAACCCTTTAACAACGTTGATAACCTGATTCTTTCAATTCTTTCCTATCTGGGATTTGGTGGGGTCGTTCCTTCTGAACGTAGCGAGAAACGCGTTCAGCTTGGTGACGCTTGCGCAAAAATGCTGGCAAAACTTAAAGATGACCCGTCTCTTATCACGGGATTTTCTCGCGTTGACGGAACCTTCCTTGAGGCACTCGTTAATGCTCCTCGCTTTGCCAACATTGAGCTTGGCCGCTATGTAGACCGCATTAATGTCGAGAAAAACCTACAGTTTGCAGCATTTACCGCCTATCTTCCTACAGGACAGATGTTTGTTTCTTTTAGAGGAACAGACGGCACGCTGGTTGGCTGGCGAGAAAACCTCAACCTCAGCTTCCAGGTTACTTCCGCTGATAAGTCGGCGGCACTATACCTTGAGAAACGTATTCGCGAGCACCTTACAGAAGGAAACAGTAATACCTGTGCAAACGTTATGGTTGGTGGTCATTCTAAGGGTGGCAACCTTGCAGCATACGCAGCAACAGTCTGCCCTAACGAGCTGCTTGGCTCAATTGATCGCGTCTGGAGCAACGATGGACCTAATATGTGTCCAGAAATTCTCCCCACCACAGCCCACAAGGTGCTTGGAGATAAATACATCAGAATTTTGCCTGAGTTTAGTGTAGTTGGCATGATTTTTGATGATCCTGCTGTTCCAAAGCTCATCGTAAAAAGCTCCGAGTCTGGCATGCTGGCACACGACGGTGTTTCATGGCAGGTTATGCGCAATACCTTTGAGTTTGCTGATGATTTCCAGCCGGAATGTAAAAAGATTAATGAGGCATTTAGCAACTGGTATAAAGAACTCCCGCTCTCTGATCGTGAGCACTTTACTAACGAGCTCTTTGACGCCCTCTCGGCAGGCGGAGCAGTCTATTTCAGCGACATTATTAGCTCACCTGCAAACTTACAGCCTGTTGTTGCAGCGCTCACTAAAACAGAAAAGCAAACCAAAGAGGTCTTCTTTGACCTCCTTAGTTCGCTTGTCAATGCATCCGCAACATCTTTGATTGAAAACATCACTGAGTCTTCTCAGATTTCTCAGCTAACTTCTGCTATCTCAGAAAGCTTTGCCAAACTGGAAAAAGCCCAGAAGGAACTTACGAAAGGTTCTCCTTCTTCAGACCAGTAAGGCTAATCACAATTGAAGAGACAATTGAAATAACTATTGATCCCAGGATAGCGGTGCCTAAAGAATCAATAGCAACGCCTGCATGCAGCAAATTCCTAGAAATAAAACTTGAAAGCTCGAGCATAAAAGCATTGATAAAGAGCGAGAAAATACCTAGGGTCAGCACATTAATAGGCAATGAGAGTAGCTTAACAACAGGCTTAATGCCCGTATTGACTGCTGCGAGTACTAATGAGAACAGAATAGGACCTGCCCACGAGCCTCCCACAATAGTTAGACCTGGAATTAAGGTGCAGGCCACCAACGTAGCAACAGTAGTTACAAGCCATGTTGCAACAAATGTCATACTAACCTCTCTTTGAAAAAAGCCCGGCAAAAGCCGGGCTTAACATGCACAGTATGTAAGCCGTTAGCTTACTCGCCGAAGCCGCTGTCAACAAGAGCAACGAGAGCGTCAAGGGCTGCCTGCTCGTCAGCGCCATCGCATGCAATCTCAATCTTGGTGCCAGTACCAAGGCCAGCAGCAAGAATCATCATGATGGACTTAGCGTTAACTGGTGCGGAGTCCTTGTCAACATTCTTGATGGTGACGTTGCTCTCAAACTTCTTTGCCTCAGAAACAAAGACGGATGCTGGACGAGCGTGAAGACCAGTTGCATTGATGATAGTAGTCTGCTTTGAAACCATAAGTGGACTCCCCTTCCGGAAACCAAAAATCTACTCGAGAGTTATTCTCGATTAATCGTTACTATCGTAACAAAACATAACGTATTATATCCAATCTTATTTCCAGAAAGAACCAAATTAGACTATGATTTGCTCAAAAACAGGGTAAAAATAAAAAGTCGGAACTCTTGTAGGAGGTTCACCATGGCTGAAAACGATATCCAAAGCTCTAAAACCGAGGAATTGGACACAATAGATACTCAAGCAACCATTTCTGATGAACAGAATGAGTCTGAGAACACACCTGAAGTCAGCAAGTCCCAGGACATTCAAAAGATTGCCAAAGACACTACTCAGGTTGTAGCAAAAGGTGTGAGCAGCGCGTTTGAAAGCGCCACAACCGCTGTTGCAGAAGGTTTTCAGGCTACCAAAGAAGTCCACAACGCCGCTAAAGAAACAAATTCTGCAAAGCAAGAGCTCAAACAGATGCAAGAACACCTTGCTCAAGACAAACAAGATCTAGAACACAGAGACTACGTACAGAGCTCATTTGACCAGATTATTGCTGAGCAAGAGAAAATTTTTGCAGAGACCGCTCAGGTCATGAGTGATCAATCTACGCAAGTGGATCTTCTCACGGTTAAGAAAAACCAGCTTATTCAGAAGCTTGAACAGCAAAAAGTTGACGACGAAGCAAAGATTAAGCCTTACAAAGAAGTTGCTGCCACAGCAAAAGGCAGGCTGGATGATATCTCAAAGACAATCTCCGAGGCGCAGCGTGGTGTCAAAAACGCCGAGGCTCAGCTTAAAGAAGTTACCGAGAAACGCGATGCTGCTGTAGCGTCTGCAAATAAAGCACTGGAAAACTCCCAGGCAAGACAGCTTTCTCTGAGAGAAGAGCTTGCTGGTCTTAAGACTGACCCTGCTGCTAACCACGATGCAATTGTTCGTATTGAGGAAGACCTAAAGTCAGAGCTTGCTCGTGCAGAGCAAGCCCAAAAGCAAGTTGAGGAACTACAGAACTCTTTCCAGTCTTCACTTGAGATGGCACAAACGCATTACTGGACCCAGGGAAAATCGTTGGAGTCCTCAGAGTCTTCTATTGATGCGGCTCGCAAAGATTATGAGCAGAAACAGCAAGAATATGACGCCGTAGTAGCTGAGGCCAATGCTCGTCAGAGGATTCTGAGCAAAGATATAGAGGGTCTTGAAGAGAAAATTAAGACAGCCAAGGAGCTCTTTAACGAGGCAGCAGATAAACATGATGAAGCACAGTCAGTCATTGATGATGCTAAAGAAATTCATGCAACACCAGAAATTACTGAGCAGCTCAGAAAGTCTGTTGACGAGCAGGTAATTAACATCAATACCAAGCAGCTCACCCTTAAAGAGCTTATTACTGGCGAGAAAATCCTTCGAGAGACAACTCGTGGTCAACGCATTGGCTTCATCATTGTTGTTCTTGGCATGATAGCGATTCTTGCGTCTTTTGTTTGGCTGATTTTTAACTGGTAATACCGCCGTTACTCCAGGTAGATACCGTATGAAAAAAGTGCTCACAATACTGATGTGACCCCCAAAAGTTAGACTTTTTTAGCGTAGCAGTTTATATGGCTGCTACGCTATTTTTATGCAGCCAAGAGTCTAAGCCTGTATTGCACTGGACTTAACCATCCTAGTCTTTCTTTAATTCTTTGTTCGTTGTAATACTTTATGTATCGTTCGATTTCTGACTTTAGCTCATCATAGCTATAGTAAATAACGCCATAATAGATTTCTTGTTTAAGCAATCCAAAGAAGTTCTCCATAACGGAGTTATCATGACAGTTTCCCTTACGAGACATACTTTGGAAGATTCTTTCTTCCTTAAGACGGTGGGAGTATGCTTTCATTTGGTAAGCCCAGCCTTGATCCGAATGGAAAGTTCTTCTGTATTTGCAATCGGATGTTATTTCAATAGCCTGCTGCAATGCATCCATAACATTTTTTGCTGAAGGGTGTCTGTCAATTCCATAGCTTATAATTTCACCATTACACATATCCATAAATGAATCCAGATAAAGCTTATGCACTGTCATGTGACCTTTAGCAGTAATCTCATAATACTTAAACTCTGTAGTATCTGTTGTGATCTTCTGGTGTGGTATATAGGTATTAAATCGTCTCCTTATGCGATTAGGAGCAACCGTTCCAACTTTACCTTTGTACGAACTGTATTTGCGGCTTTTTCGAATGAAAGAAGTAACCTGTAGACCAAGCTTCTGCATTATACGTTGTACTTTCTTTTTGTTTACACAGTAGCCTTGATTTTGTAATTCTCCAACCATTCGACGATAGCCATAATCCTTGTGAGTCTCTCTGATTTGAAGAAGCTTCTCCTCAATTTCTTTGTCAGGATTTTCTCTATCGAATCTTTTCTGCCAGTACATATATGTTGCTTTAGGCATACTTATATAAGAGAGAAGGTCTTTTAGTTTGAATTCTCCTCGGAGGCTATTGATGACGAGCGCCTTTCTCTCATTTTTGCCTCGTCCTCTAAACGCAGCCTCCTCAGTTCTTTTAAAAAGGCATTCTCAATTCTTAACTTAAGCAGTTCATCTTCTAATTCTCTAATATGCTCTGCACTGGTATCAACTATTCTTTCTTCTGCTTTTTGAACTTCAATATCTATCTGAGGTTTATCCAATGTTTTCTTTCGACCTTTCCTGCGAGTTTTCAAGGCGTCAGGACCGGCAGCACGAAAGCGATTAACCCAGTTAGCAATCATACTCGGATTGTTTATACCTTCTTGAATTGCCAAGTCTTGATATGAAATTTCACTTGATAGATATAGTTCTACAACAGAAATCTTCTTTTCGAAAGAGTATTTTGTTTGTTTACGAGAACGCATTAATCCTTCATCACCGAACGCATTGTATGCATTAATCCATGTGCGTAGCTGTGAATCAGAACCAAGTCCATATCTTTTAGAAAGATATTTCACTCCACCTTTGCCATCTAAATACTCTAAAACGACTTTCTTCTTGAATTCGAAACTATGTTTTGCCATAAAAATACCGACCTCCTAATCGTTAGATTTTGGTCTAACTTTTGGGGGTCGGTACA
>CAKAPG010000009.1 GCA_916715765.1 uncultured Atopobium sp. | reverse complement strand
CCTTCAAGCCAAATCCAAAGTGGTGGGGTGACGCTCCTAAGCTTGATACCCTTGTCTACAAGCAGATGGATACCCAGGCTTCCATTAACGCATTCAAGAACGAAGAGACTGACACTACCGGTTCTTCCGTCGCAGGTTCTGCTGAGCTTCTTTCTAACTTCTCCGGTCTTGGTGATAAGGCTCAGATTCGTCGTGGTCTTGGTATGTCTATTGCTGTTATCGAGCTTAACTCTACTCGCGGTGCTCTTCAGGATGTTGCAGTTCGTAAGGCATTCTGCCAGGTCGTTGACCCTGCAACTATCGTTTCCATCGTCTTCCAGGGTGTTAACTGGAAAGAGGACGCTCCAGGCTCCATGCTTTGGCCTTACTGGGCAGCTGGCTATGACAACAACCTCCCAGACGATATCAAGAACCTCAAATCTGTTGACGAGCGCAAGGCTGCTGCAAAGAAGACTCTTGAGGATGCAGGCTACAAGCTCAATGGTGATTACTACGAGAAGGACGGTCAGCAGGTAACCTTTAGCTACACTCTGTTCGGTGACGGTACTACTGTTAAGAACCGTGCTGCTGCAATCCAGAAGATGTGCAAGGACGCTGGTATTAACCTTACCCTTGATTCTCACCCATCTTCTGAGTTCTCTGATGTTCTTACCTCTGGCTCTTGGGATGTCTGCCTCTTTGGTTGGGTTGGCTCCTCAACTTCTTACAACAACGGTGGCCAGCTCTATGGTTCTGAGTCTGGATCCAACTTTGGTCAGCAGGGCTCCGCAGAGACCGACGAGATGTTTGCAAAGGTTGTCTCTACCAAGGACTTTGATGAGCGTATGAAGCTCATGAATGAGGCTGAGAAGAAGATGATGCAGACTTACGCATATCTTCCTGTCTACACTGGTCCAGACTGCTACGTTGTTAAGACTGGTCTTGCTAACTTTGGTCCTTCACTCTTCCAGAGCACACCAGCAACCATTGTTGGTTGGCAGAAGTAAGCAAGGGACGTGCTTGTCTTCTCGCAAAGTTCTTTTGAGAAAAAGTTTTAAATTTTCTCTCAAATGTTGCTTGAAGATGTGTTAGTATATCCCTCGCTGCAAAGCAAGTCGGAGTGGCGGAATTGGCAGACGCGCTAGCTTGAGGTGCTAGTGGCCTACTAACGGCTGTGCGGGTTCAAGTCCCGCCTCCGACACCACGAAATTTCGGCGGATCTCTTCGGAGGTCCGCCTTTTTCGTATACTTAGGCTATGTGAGTTGTTTTTCCTTGCTGGTAAGGAGTAGCTGTGGCAGATAACAAGCTGAGCGTAAGGCGTGTTGAGGGAGTTGTCGACGGAACCGTTGCTGCAACTCTGTCTCAGTTGCTACGGCTGACCAGCGATGCAGTCATTGTTTTTAATATGGAGGGCATGGTTCTTCTCGCCAATGAGGAGGCTGAAACTTTATTTGTTAAGGTAGGCGCTACGCATGCTGGCATGGATGTGCGTTTTTTGTTTACCCCTGCAGATCAAGAGAACTTGCAGAAGGCGTTTTCTGTAGAGTCGTTGCCGTTTGCGATTGATGGCTCCACTTCCATGGTGGCCGCTCCTGCGCAAGATGGCACGTCGCAGGTTTTGAGTGTACGTGCAGATTATGTGGGTGCTCCTACACAGGCTATTGTTTTGACTGCCTCTAAGCTTCGTGATATGGCTAACCCTATGCACGATGATGAACGAATGGTGTTGGACCTTCGCCGAGCCAACAGGAGGCTCTCAGGAGCGCTTCAGATTGTTTTGGACACGCTTGACTCGGAAGATATGGGTCAGCTTATCGAGCGCGTGTTAGAAGAGCTCTCAGAGACTGTCGAGGCTGATGGCGCGCTTATCTATCTTGCTGAGCAAGACGGGTATCACCTTCATGGTGCAACGGAGTCTTTGAGAAGCGCGTCATTGGATAGAATTCCTCGCTACTTTGCATTTAACAGCTCTCTGGAGCGTTTGACGTTTTATTCCGAGCACGCACTTCGCTTGCATACCATGCCATTGAACTCAAGCACGCTCAAGCAGGGAAGAGTTAAAAAGCGCAACCTTGTTAACGAGGAAACACGTGAGGTCATAACCGTTGACACAAGTCATTTGCCTCCATTTACCAGCTTTCTTGTGGTTCCGGTGTGGTTTGGTGGCCACATTGTTGCCTTGATTGAAGTGGGCTGGGAGCGTAAGCGTGCGCTTTTGGTTGAAGACGCAAGACTTCTGGACTCCATTGCAAATTACCTCTCGGTACAGCTTGTGGGCGCGTTGTCGGCCATGAGAACGCAGCGTAGAGACACGCTTCGCGAGGCATTAGCTCGCGTGCGCCAAGGACTTCTCCACAGCGCCGCAGAGGGCGAGAAGATCTCTGGCGAGCGATTACAGCAGGTTATGAGGTCGGTGGGCACCGATCTGAATGCTCAGGTTTTCTCGGTAGATTGCTGTGAGGTCACAGGCAACATTACGCTCCATGCGCTTGGCGCTGAGCAAGCGTTTGGCGACGCTCAGGACGGTGTGCAAGACAGCGCGCAGGCCGCAACGGAGGCTGGTGGCGTGCAGGCTGCGGCGGAGGCCGGCGGCGCGCAGGATGGCGGCAACCAGATTGCGCTTCCATCGACGGTTGAGGGGCTCAAGACAGGAGAGGGCGAGGCGTCAGTCAAAGAGGTTGAGCTTGAATCTGAGCTGAGTCGTGCGCTTGCCGCACAAGGTTTGCCCTGCAAGGGAGCTGTGCTTTTCTTGGGTAAGTTTGCCGGCGAGCAGCATACCTGGCTTTTCTTGCGAGAAGAAAACGCTGAGCCCTTAAGCGACATTGAGCTTGATTTCTTGGACCGTGTGATGCTTCTGGTTCACTCGTTGGCCGTTGGTGCCGAAGAGAGCCAGCAAAATAAGCATATCTCCCAGGCGCTGCAGTCGGGCATGAAAAATGACCTGCAGAAGGTAGAAGGAATTTCTGCCGAGGGAATTTATTCGTCCGCAACCGCCGACGCGTTTGTTGGTGGCGATTTTTACAGCATGATTAAGCTGCCAGGACGCCGTGCATGCATCATTATGGGTGACGTTTCTGGTAAGGGTATTGAGGCAGCATCTATTTCATCCGCAGTTAAAACGGCACTTTCTGCATATGCGTGGGAGGGAAGAACTCCCGCACGCATGGTGGCAACGCTGAATGAATTCCTGCTCGGATTTTCCAGGGTAGAGACGTTTGCAACGCTCTTTGTTGGCATTGTTGACCTTACAACTTCATCGCTGACCTACTGCTCCGCTGGTCATCCACCTGCGATTTTGGTGTCTGCTCAATCGGGCGAGGCTGAGCTTTTGGACGTACAGTCGGGCGTTGTGGGCGCGTTTCACGACATGGAGTATAAAAACGGTACGATTCGCTTGCACGAGGGTGATATCCTGCTACTTTACACCGACGGAACCACGGAAGCTCGTAGCCCTGAAGGCGCTTTCTTTGGCGAAACTGGCCTGCGAGACATGATTATGAATGAGGTTCCTCGTGGCTTTGACGGCCTGCTCAATAGGTTCTTGAGCACGCTTGATCGCTATACCGGCCGAAGGCTTGACGACGACGTTGCCATGGTTGCCCTGCGCTTTGACGAGCTTGGCAGTACTGATTCTGGCACGCTCGGTAGCGCTGATTCTGGCAAGCTTGGTGGCGCTGACTCTGGCGAGAAGAGCAACTAGACGATTTTCTCGCTAAGGAGACGATTTTCTCGCTAAAAAGTGTAGATATCTGAAATTCTTGTTGCTGCACGGGAACAAGAAACGTATGTATACGCAGCCAAACATAGCAGTTGTTTCAGTCAATACTGACCTTGACGTGAGGGGAGTCCCGCGCGTGAAGGCTCAGATTGAGCAACTCATTGATAGTGGCTGCAGAAGAATTGTGCTGAATATGTCGGAGGTTTCGTACATCGATTCATGCGGCATGGGCTTTATCGTGTGCGCTGTTCGACGCATGAAGACGCTCGGCGGCCTTATGAGCTTGACCAACGTGCAACCGACGGCGTTTAAGGCCTTGGTGCGCATGGGTCTTATCGACTTCATGCCAATAAGTACCTGCGCCGCAAAGTCGCGCGTGACTCCGCTTGCACCAGGCACACATCCATCGTTTCAGACAACGTTTAGAGTTGATCCCAATAAAATGTGCGACGCTCGCTCAAGGGCTATTGCGCTGCTGAAGACGCTGCCGTTTACCTCGGATCAAAAGTTTGACATTGAACTTGCAGTTGGCGAGGCTATTGGCAACGCCGTTGATCACGCGTGCGAGAAGGGCGTGCTGACCACGGTTTCTGCGTATCCAGACAGGGTGGTCATTGACGTCTCGGATTGCGGCGGCGGTTTTAGCGTCTCCGATGAGGAAGAGCCTCCCGAGACCGGCCAGTTTGCCGAGCGTGGACGCGGCGTTAAGCTGATGCGCCTGCTTATGGACGCCGTGTCTATCCAGGAGAAACCTTCCGGCAACGGTACCATTGTGCGTCTGGTTAAGATGATGCGTTAGGGCGCGTGGGGTGCGTACGCAGGTTGCGAGTGATTTAAGCCGGTATCTATTTCGTGTGGATGCCGGGTTTCTTGTGCGGAAGCGCTGCTAGTGGACGGGTTTCTCGCCAGGTGGGCGGCGTGAGCTGACGCGCAATCAGCGCGTGCCTGGACGCAATCGGTGCTCGCCCGCCGCGCGCCTGATTTCTGCAAAGAATCTGTAACTTTTGCCTAAAAACATCAAAGAATCGGTGAATTTACCTGATTTTGTAAAAGAATCGGTGCCTCAAATACAGATTCTTTACACTTTTCAGGCACACTTTTCTATACGTAGTCCAATTTCGAAGTTGGTTTCACATACATTTTCGTGTAGCCGGTTTTTCTCGCCAAGTCTGAACGATTTGCCTGAAAAGCGCACCATGTCTGAGCTATTTGCCGGTTTTTCTCGCCAAGTCTGAGTTGTTTTACTCAGACATGGTGGGGGATTCAGGCTCGCAAAATTTGGAGCCGAAGCACCTATCTTTCACGTGCCTGATTTCTTCAAAGAATCTGTAACTTCTGCCTAAAAATGTAAAAGAATAGGTGGATTTGCCTGATTTTGTTAAAGAATCTGTACCTCAAATACAGATTCTTTGCACTTTTCAGGCTCGTCTGACTAAAACGTTTGTACTTTTCAGGCTCGCAATCCAGAACTCCAGCAAGCACGGTCGCGCGCCCCAAAAAAGAAACCCCAGCCGAAGCTGGGGTTATCAATTTGCTGGAGGCGAGACCCGGATTCGAACCGGGGATAAAGGCTTTGCAGGCCTCTGCCTTACCACTTGGCCATCTCGCCATATGAAAAAGGCCGAAACGAATCCGGCCGAAAAATCATGGAGCGGGCTACGGGGTTCGAACCCGCGACCTCAACCTTGGCAAGGTTGCGCGCTACCAACTGCGCTAAGCCCGCGAACGCGAGGAATAATATACGCAAGTTCACGGCTGAGCGCAAGTGTAAATTTCAAAATCGTCAAACTTTTTTAGAAAAGTCACGAATCCTGACTTGCCTAAGAGGTGGATTTTTCTTACAAAACTTGTAAATAAGAGCAGGTAGATTGCCAAGTGTGACTGCTTGCCGTATCATAGAACAAGAACTTTTTGAATGAGGTTGTATGTTCTTTATTCTTGCGTCGCTCATAGCTCTTTTGACGCTTGCGTATCTTGTCGCAAGCGGTTTTGTTCGCGTGGTGCGTTATTTTTGGGGCTGGCTTTCATCTGGCGAGAAGATCGATGGGCTTGCAGGCGATGCTGTATCAGCCGCACCCCAGACCACTCCGTTCTCCAAGCCAAAGCCAACGCAAGCTGAGCTTTCGGCGTACTTGGACACGATACATCTTGGCTGGTACCAGGTGGTCATCCTTTTCATAGTGGGCTGCATGGCCGGTCTTCTTATTGAAGAAATCTGGATGCTCGTTACCGCTGGCCTGACCGAGAGCAGGGTTGGCCTCATCTGGGGACCATTCTCTCCGCTTTACGGAACCGGCGCCGTATTTCTGACTGTTATTTGTTACCAGCTGCACAAGCATCATGCCAATAACCTGGTCATTTTCCTGGTTTCGGTTGTTGTTGGCGGCACGCTGGAGCAACTTACCGGCTGGGGAATGCAAGAGATTTTCCACTCGGAATCGTGGACGTATGCCCATCTTCCAGACGCAATCACACAGTGGGTGGCCTGGCGATTCTTGGGTTTTTGGGGCATTTTGGGTCTGATTTGGTGTCGGGTTATCATGCCTCGCGCGCTCTACAAGATTGGTGAGCCAACATCAAAAAGGCAAGCAATTTTTGTTACCCTGCTTACGGTGTATCTTGTTGCCGACATTTCAATGACGGTGGCATGCCTAGGTAGAAAGGCTCAGCGAGACGCTGGCGTTCCTCCGTCAAATGCGTTTGAGATGTGGGTAGATACTCATTACGACGACAGCTTTGTTTCTACTCGTTTCCAGAACATGACCTTTACGTCGCCGGATTCGGCCGGTAAGTCGTAGCCACCGAGCACCGTCCAACGGCCCGCCGACAGACAGTCGCCGATCGCCGCGCAACACGTCCGCACGCCTAAAGCCCGCAAGACCACACGTCCACAAGACCGCACGTCCGCAAGACCGCAACGCCGTACGCCCGTAAGCCCGCGAAACCGCGAGACCGCGAGAAACCCAAAGGATTTGTAATGCACATGCCTTCTGCAAAACCAGAACATCCAACAGGCAACGTGTACCTGGACTTTGCCGCAGCTACACCTATGGATCCACGTGTAGTTGATGCAATGATTCCGTACTTCACGGAGAAGTTCTACAACCCTTCAGCTCCGTATGCTCTGTCTCGCCAGGTTCGTGACGAGGTAGAACGTGCCCGTGCTGTCTTGGCGCATGCCATTGGTGCTCGTCCAGGAAACGTAGTACTCACAGCAGGTGCTACAGAGGCCAACAACCTGGCGTTTGCAACGGTCTCTGAAGATGCGCACGTCATCGTTGATGCTATTGAGCATGAGAGCGTCCTTGCGTGTGCAGGGATTTTCTCGCACAAGACACTACGCGTAGAAGCAGACGGTCGTGTGAATCCAGAGCGCGTAGCAAAAGCGCTCAAGCCAGAGACTGAGCTGGTTTCCATTGAACTTGCAAACGGGGAGATTGGCACCATTCAGCCTATCCGAGAGATTTCGCAGGTGCTTGCCAAGGAGCGCTCGCGCAGGCTTGCGGCAGGGGAGACTCGTCCGCTGCACTTGCACGTAGACGCCTCTCAGGCGGCGGCATACCTGAGTGTGAACGTGTCGTCTTTGGGCGTGGATATGTTGACGCTTTCCGCAGCTAAGCTTTCCGGTCCAAAGCAGGTGGGTCTCTTGTGGGCCTCCGACGATGTACGCTTAAGGCCGCTGGTGCTCGGCGGCGGACAAGAAGGCGGTGTTCGCTCAGGTACGGAAAACGTCGCAGGCGTTATTGGCTTTGCGTGTGCTTTGGCGCTTGCTGATGAGACTCGCACTGACGAGGCAAAACGGGTTTCTCGCCTCAGAGATCAGTTGCAAGAGCTACTTTGCGCAGAGTTCCCGCAGATGATTGTCTCGGGACCAAAGAACGCCAAGCTGAGGCTTCCTAACTTGCTGCACGTTTCTTTCCCAGGACTTGAGGCTCGCCGTCTGGTTATTCTGCTTGAGCGTCTAGGCGTGTCGGTGGGAACGGGCTCTGCCTGCGCCGCATCAAAGATGCAAATATCTCACGTGCTTGAGGCAATTGGAGCACCGCGAGAAGTAGCTGCGGGAAGCCTCAGGTTAACGCTTGGAAGAACTACCACAGAAGACGACATCTTGTACGCAGCTTGGGCAATCGCTGAGGCTGTTAAGCAGGAGTCTGCTCGTGTAGGAGTGACATGGGAGAATTAGTTTACCTTGGCATGAGTGGTGGCGTTGATTCGGCGCTGTCCGCGGCCTTGCTTCTTGAGGCGGGCTACAACGTCAAGGCTATCTATATGCGTAACTGGTCAAAGGACCTGCCAGGCTTTAAGTGCCCTTGGGCAGATGACCTGGCTGATGCCGAGCGCGTCTGCGTAACGCTGGGCATTGATTTGGACGTGTGGGACTGTGAGGCCGAGTACAAGGCCACCGTTGTAGATTACCTGCTTGATGCCTATGAGCATGGCCGTACGCCTAATCCAGACGTTATGTGCAACCAGACGGTCAAATTTGGCACCTTTGCAGAACGTGCTTTTGCTGAGGGTGCCGATTTTGTTGCAACAGGTCACTATGCGCAGAACGTTCCTGGTACCAAAAAACTTTTGCGTGCCGCAGATGCTCACAAGGATCAGACCTATTTCCTATGGCGTGTACCAGGTCATTTGTTTGAACGCACGCTTTTTCCTATTGGACACATTGCCACCAAGGCAGAGGTACGCGCTCTGTGTGCAGAGCGAGGTCTGGGCATAGAAACTAAGCCAGACTCCGATGGCATTTGTTTTATTGGCCCCGTTGGCTTGCGCACGTTTTTGCTGGACACTTTTCAGAAAAAGCAGGGCGACGTCATTGAGTGGGAGACAGGCAAGGTTCTTGGCACCCACGACGGAGCATTCCTCTTTACCGTTGGCCAAAGAAAAGGCCTGAACATCGGTGGAGGTCCTGCTCGCTATGTAGTAGCAACCGACACGCTTAAGAATGTGGTGTATGTAACCTCTGACCTCAACTGTCCAGCGCTCTGGACTCGTCGCATGGAGCTCTCGGACATGCACTGGATTTCTGGAGAACCTGCAGATAACGGTAGGTATGTGGTCAGAACTCGTCACACAGGCGCACTGGTTCCCGTAACGTTTACGCTCACAGATAATCAATGTGGATTTATTGAATTTGACCAGCCGGTAAAAACTGTTGCAGCAGGTCAATCGGCGGTTTTGTACGATGGCCAGGAAGTTTGTGGCGGTGGCATTATTGAGGCCGACAAGAGTATACTTGAGCGGTTCATGTAAAATGAAAAGCAGGTAGGTGGCGAGAAACCCTCTGAGGTTGCATCGTTTATCTGCAAAGAGTGTTGTTTCTGTACACGTATTGTGATCCAGAGTCCAAGGAGGTGCCCATGGATCGCCCAGATGGCGCGTCTGAAACCGAGCACCCCTCATCTGCACCGAAGGTAACGGTGAAGATTGGATCTACAACCGTTAAGGGTGTTTCAACCAAAAAACCTAAGATTAGTGTTGCTCCAACTTCTTCATCTGAGCAGGTAGAAGAGGCAAAAGAGAGCTTTGGTCAAGTTAGAAAAAGTATCCTTTTCCTCTTTGCGGTTGTAATACTGTACGCACTCTATATCGTTTTCTCTGGTCAGTTTGATGAGTTTGTTGTTGCTCTAGCAGACGTAGATACTGGCTGGCTTATTGCTGGCGCTCTTTGCTATTTTGTCTACTATTTCCTGGGTATTCTCGCCTATGTAATTTCAGTCATTACAGACCCCGAGAGTCCTGTTGGTGTCCGTGACCTGATGAGCGTTGAGGCGTCGGGCATCTTCTTCATGAACCTCACGCCAAACGGCGCCGGTGCTGCTCCTGCTCAGATTTATCGTCTCACTCGTGCAGGAATTTCCGTTGGTCAGGCAGGAGCTTTACAGTTCACCCGCTTTGTTATGTACGAGGCGGGCGAGGGCATCTTTGCAGCTCTGATGCTTATCTTTAGGGCCAATTATTTCTACGAGCAATTTGGCGATGTAACCGTTATTGGCGTTATCTTGTTTGGCGCAAAGATAGTGATGGTTGCAGTTATCTTGGCCATTTGCCTGCTTCCTAAAATGGTTAAGACCGTGGGCAACTGGGGCTTAAGGCTGCTTTCACGTCTTCGTATCGTAAAGCAGTACGACCACTGGCATGGCATCATTAACACGCAGGTAGATGAGTTCTCAAACGGCTTTAAGACTGCTGCAAAGAACATCCCAGAGATGTGCGTTGTCCTGCTGGTTACCTTGGTCCAGCTTGGCTGCCTTTATGCGCTTCCATACTTTGTTTTGCGCGCACTCGGTCAACCCGCAGACCTTCTGACCTGCCTTGCATCTGGTTCAATGCTTGAGCTTTTGACCTCGGCCATTCCACTTCCTGGTGGTACTGGTGGCGCTGAGGGTGGCTTTGCCTTCCTGTTTGGCCATATGTTTGGCGAAGAAATTGCCGCAGGCTTTGTGCTTTGGCGTGCTATTGAATATCTGCTTCCAACTCTGGCAGCAAGCATGCTTTTGGGTCTCAGATCTCACGACCACGAGCCTATCTACCACAAGTGGAATCGTTTTCGTCAGCGTTTCTCGGCTTTTGTAAATGGCGAGAAACCCGCTGTTGCTTCTACATCGTCTCGTCCAGAGACCTCTGGCATTCAAATTAAGGTTAAGCGTAAGAAGTAGGGAAGAAGTAAGAAAGAAAAGCCAGAATGTGGCTTGATACGTATCTTTGCTCTATTGGACCGCTGCGTGTGCAGTACTTGTAAAAGAAAGCATCCTTATGCGTAAACCACCAAATCCTATTTTGATTATTCTGGCACCTATTCTTATTGCCGTTGCCGTTGGTCTTGTCTATGATCTGCAGAATTTCTTACAGGACATTCCGGAAGTGCGTGATAATCCAATGCTCTTAGCAGGCGTGGCTGTGTTTATACCAATGCTTGTGGCTTTGGTTAAGGACACGTTTGACGCACACGGTCTCTAGGCGAAGGTTATTTTTGTTGAGTTGGCTTTGAGAAAAAGAACAGGTATATTCCAAAGCCAAGTTTAATTGCTGCATCAATATAGGCAGTTGTTGTCAGTGGGATGTCTGGAAAAATATAACCTATAGCAACATTGATGGCACAGAGTATTGCCAAATAAATCATCGATTTTCCGTGCACAAAGTAATAGAGGAAAAAGTGCAGTGCCGTGGCCATTAACGCACCCAACCAAATAAGTCTCCAGTTTTCAGTTGCAAAAAATGGTCCACCTAATAAAAACATCAAAATGAATAAGAAAATTACGGCGTATAGAGACATTTTGTTCTGGAACTTACTTGAGGGACCATCGGAAAACTTATTGAGAACTTTCTTATTTGTATGTATTGATAAGAAGGCTGCAACATATCCAAAGCTAAATACGGACATATTGATAATCTGCTTTCCACCTATTACGGTAGCTGCAAAAATGATGAGAGCTACAACAATTAACCAGAGACCGCATGATTTCTTATAATTAAAGCATAGCTTCTCGTCTTTGTTATATTCCAGAAAGTTCATAAGTTTCTCCCTCAATCGAACGACTTGCCATAATACTTCTGACCGTATGCTTTTACAATCCAGTTGCCTATCTTTTAATAATTGAGGTGCAGAAGACAAACAGGTTTAATAGGCAGTCATTCATTTCAAGGGCTACAGTATTTACGAAGCCATCAATGTTGCGACAAACCGATCTTTTGCAGATTTCAAAAAAAGTTGAGTTTGACGGTTGCAAGAGGGGCGGGTTTCTCGTAATATATCCCTTGCTGCATCCCCAGCAGCAAACATATTCGGGCGTTTAGCTCAGGGGGACGAGCGCTTCCCTGACACGGAAGAGGTCATAAGTTCAAATCTTATAACGCCCACCAACTGTTCACAGGCCAGAGTAATCTGGCCTGTTTCTTTTTAATTTTATAAATAGTAATCATTATTGTTATTGACAAAAGAGTTAAAGAGAGTAAACTTCTAAATAGTACGTTTTATAAGTTGTTTTACTTACAGAAAGGAACTGACTATGTCTCTTATTGGTAAGGAAATTGGTGATTTTAAGGTAAACGCATTCCACAACGGTGACATCACTGAGGTAAGCAAAGAGTCCACACTGGGCAAGTGGAGCCTGTTCTTCTTCTATCCAGCTGACTTCACCTTCGTCTGCCCAACCGAGCTTGAGGATCTTGCAAACAACTACGACAAGTTCCAGGCTGCCGGTGCAGAGGTTTACTCTGTTTCCTGCGACACCGAGTTTGTCCATAAGGCATGGCATGAGGAGTCCGAGCGCATTTCTAAGGTAACTTACCCAATGCTTGCAGACCCAGCTCACGTTCTTGCAAGGAACTTTGAGGTTCTTATCGAGGACGCAGGCCTTGCTGAGCGTGGTGCCTTCATCGTTGACCCAGAGGGCGTCATTCAGGTTGAGCTTGTTACTGCTGGTGGTATTGGTCGTAACGCTGAGGAGCTTCTCCGCCTTCTCCAGGCTGCACAGTTTGTTGCAGAGCACGGTGACCAGGTTTGCCCAGCTAAGTGGCAGCCAGGCGCTGAGACCCTGAAGCCAAGCCTTGACCTTGTTGGTCAGCTCTAAGATTTAGGGAGTTTACAATGACCGACGTCAAAGACCTCTACGACGCGGTGATTATCGGCGGTGGACCTGCAGGGCTCACCGCCGCCCTCTATCTGGCCCGTGCTCGCTACCGTGTTCTGGTTGTCGAGAAGGACCATTTTGGCGGACAGATCACTATCACTAATGAGGTCGTTAATTATCCGGGAGTTTTCTCTACCAGCGGCTCCGAGCTTTCAGAAACCATGCGCAAGCAGGCTGAAGCCTTTGGTGCAGAGTTTTTGCTGGCAGAAGTCACTGATCTGGACATGTCTGGAGACGTTAAGGTAGTTCTTACCACCAAAGGCGAGCGTCCCTGTCTCTCCGTTCTTCTCGCTACAGGAGCACATCCACGCCATATTGGATTTGTGGGAGAAGAGGACTACCAGGGCCACGGCGTTGCCTATTGCGCAACGTGCGACGGCGAGTTCTTTACCGGCAAGGAAGTCTTTGTCATTGGCGGAGGCTTTGCAGCTGCGGAAGAAAGCGTGTTTTTGACCAAGTACGCAAAGCACGTCACAGTTCTTGTGCGCGAGGAAGCGTTTACCTGCGCTCCTGCATCGTCTGAGGCTGCTCGCACTAATCCAAATATTACGGTTCTGTACAACACGCAGGTTGAATCCGTCGCCGGTGATTCTGCGCTTAGGTCTATTACGTACAAGAACCTCAAGACGGGCGAGAAGACCACCTTTGCGCCAGAAGATGGCGATTCCATTGGTGTCTTTGTCTTTGCGGGCTATGCGCCAGAGACTGACCTGGTAAAAGAGCTGGCACAGACTGATGATTACGGTTATCTGATTACCAACGAGCACCAAGAAACAACCTGTGAGGGCCTCTTTGGTGCAGGCGATGTGTGTCAGAAGCCACTACGTCAGGTTGCAACGGCTATCGGTCAAGCAGCAACCACTGCTACCGAGATGGAGCGCTACATCAAGCGCGCTCAAGAAAAGACCGGCCTGGTTCCGCAGATGAACGTTACGCGTATCTCGTCCAAGAAGGAAGCTCCTGAGGCTCCAGCAGCCAAGACTACCACTGACTCCGGAGAGCTCTTCACTGACGACATGAAGGCGCAGCTTAACGCTGTCTTTGAGCGTATGGCACGTCCGCTTGTGCTTCAGCTTGAGCTTGATCAGAGACCTGTTTCTGAGGAGCTTGTAGCTTACATGGAGGAGCTTTCTTCTATGACTGACAAGCTGAGCGTTCAGACGGTTTCAGACACGGGCGAGAAGAACCTTCCTGTTGTACGCGTTTGCGCACAGGATGGAACCCCTACAGGCCTTGCGTTCCACGGTGTTCCTGGCGGCCATGAGTTCACCTCGTTTGTACTGGGACTCTACAACGCTGCTGGACCTGGTCAGCCTATCAGTGACGAGGATAAGGCATCTATTGCCGCTATTGAGTCAAAGACGCATCTTCAGGTCCTGGTGGGACTCTCTTGCACCATGTGCCCAGATGTTGTTGTGGCTGCTCAGCGCATTGCTGCAGACAATCCTCAGGTCACCTGCGATGTCTACGACATCAACCACTTCAAGGAGCTCAAAGACACTTACGACGTCATGAGTGTTCCTTGCTTGGTTATCAACGACGGTCAGAAGGTCGACTTTGGCAAGAAGAACCTCTCTCAGATTCTGTCGCTGATTCCTTAAGATCCATTCGCGTCAAGGAGAGGGAGACGCTAATGAATATGCCGAGAAGATCAACGGTCTTCTCGGCATTTTTTTGTGACGTAAGAAGTAAGCGTATGAAGCTTGTTTAGAGGCACAAGGTCATTTCACCTTTACAGGGCTTTTTGCTGGTAGAGACCTGCATCGGTAAAGCCCTGTGCGCGATAGTAAGCGCGCGTTCCAATTGAGCTGATGACGTTTAGGCTGGTATAACCCGCCTCAGCTGCGATAGAGGAGGCTTTAGCAAGAAGCTTTTGGCCCAAACCTTGATGCTGAGCAGACATTCCTTCCGAGCCCAGCGAAAGCGCCTGTCCGTACACGTGGAGCTCTCTGATCATGGCCTGACCTGGCTGTACCAGCAGTTCATCGGCAGAAACATCACATGCGCCAGAGGTCAGCTTGTCCCAGTGGGGAAGTGAAAGTCTACAGAAACCTGCAATTTTGTTGTTGGTGGTTACCCATTGCAGGAAGTGCTCGTCGCTGACTGCGGTGGTGTAGGTAAAGTCTTGCAGCGTAAGCTCCGCGGCGTGTACCTGCTGCTGGTTAATCTCTCTAAAGCGAATCTCCTGCACGCGACGCGCAACGTCTTCAGCAGCAAGCTCTTGCTCTACCATCTGGCGGAGGTTGGTGTGTTTGTTTCCCACCAGAATATCGGTGGCGCTAATGTCTCTAATCATGCGAGAAATGCGCACGTATGGAGGCGTGTTGAGCACGTCTTGAACAAGTACGTCTACCAGCTCGTCTTTGTCATATGGTTGCCACGCGCCTTCACGATACTTCTGCACCAGCTGAGTTCCAGATACCAGCGCACAGGGGTAAAGCTTGATTTCGTCGGGGAGAAAACCTGGATCTGTAACAAACGTCTTGAAGTCCTGTTTATCTGCCTCAGGCGTTGCCCCAAGAAGATTAACCATTAGGTGAGAATGGATTTTAAATCCGTACAAGCGGATGAGCGAGAAAGCTCGCTTAATCTGCGCGGCCGACATCTGACGTTTGTTGGCATCAAGGATTTCTTGACGCGTACTTTGAATGCCAATTTGAATTTTAGTGCACCCAAGCTGTCTAAACATGCGCAGGTTATCTGGTGTGATGGTATCGGGTCTGGTTTCAATTACAAGGCCAACCACACGTGCAGCGGCTGTCTCATTAACGTGCTGCTGTTCTACCAGCTCATCATACGTGCTCTCCATCTGAGACCATGCACTTTGGTGAGGCTGACTGGTGTCGTAGAGCTTATGAAAAGCCTGGTTATACGTGGCAGTATCTTCAAAGACTTCCGCTTGCTGTTCAGCAACAAAGGAGGAGAGAGCATCTTCAGAGTTCTGCAAGCCAAACGAGGTGTACCAATCAAGGCGATCCTGAATGTAGCTAGGAGAGTTGGGCCACTCGTTGAGTGCACGGAAGAGCTCCTTGATAAACCAGTACTGATAGCCCTCTGGATAATCGCTCCAGGTACCACCAAGCACAATAAGCTCTACTTTGTCGGTTGAGTGACCCATCTGATGAAGCGCCTGAAGGCGAGCAGCAACTTGTACGTATGGATCAAAAAACGTAAGCTCAGCGCGCTGGCAGGCAGGCTCGTTAGCGAGATAGCTCTTAGGCATACGCAGATCACACGGGCAATAAATGCAATTACTTGAGCAGGTATGCGGCCTGGTAATCACGGTAATGGTAGCCACGCCAGAAGCGGTACGGCGAGGCTTCATGCGCACGGAGTGGACAAACCTTTCTTCCAGCTCAGGCGTTACATTCCACGATTGCCACAACTCATCATTATTCTGCTTGACCTGCAAAAAATAGGGGAGAATTGCTCGCTTAGGGATAAGTTTCTCGCGCTCTGTACTGTGGGCGCTAGAGTCAATTCCGCTGTTGTGCGAGTTAATGAGCATCTCAAGCTGATGCGTATCAAGAGCTCCTTGCGAGCCCTCTCTGAGCTGCTGCAATATGTCCAAAATGAGTTCATCCATACAAACAGTATAGGCAATAAGGTAAGCTTCTGACCTTTAAGAGTGAGGCAGTGACGTAAAATCTCTGTATGGATACTTCTTCTCACATAACGCACACTCAATCTATCAGCACATCTACCGCTGAGCGGCTGAGCCGTGTGACCTCTGAGTTTTATGCTCAGCAGGCTCAGAGTTTCTCGGCAACGCGTCAGATGCCTTGGCAGGGATGGCAGCGGTGCCTAGATGCCATGCCTCAGCTTTTAGCTGGCGAGAAACCCTTTGTACTTGATATTGGCTGCGGAAACCTACGCTTTGCTCGCTTTCTTTGTGATGAGGCGGGAATTGTTCCGGAAAAGTATTTTGCTGTAGATAATTGCAAGCCTCTTGTGGAGAGTGGGGACGCAGGTGCTCATGTCTCTGAGCTGGTATTTATTGAGCTAGATGTGATTAAGAGCCTGCTAGATAACACGCTTTCTTCTGAGCTGACTGTACCGGCCTGTGATTTAGTGGTTGCGTTTGGGTTCTTACATCACGTACCAGGTGCAGAGAAGAGGCTCCAGCTTCTGCGTACGTTGTTAGAGAAAGCCAAACCTGGCGGCTATGTGTGCGTTTCTTTCTGGCAGTTTATGAACAGCCAAAAACTTTCTGCTAAAGCTCAAGAAACTACTGTTCAGGGGCTGCGTGCGCTGGGCATAGATGCCTCAGAACTTGAGGAGCATGACTATCTGATTGGTTGGCAAGATAAGGCAAATACCTGGCGCTATTGTCATCACTTCTCGCAAGAGGAGCTTGATGAGCTTCTTGCAAGTCTTGGCTCTGACGTGCACGTTTGCGCGCAATTTAGCGCAGACGGCAAAGACAATAATCTTAATCGGTATGTGATTTTGCAACGCGTGTAGCTGCCTGCAAAAATATCTTGGTAATAATTTCCCGTACAAGATAATCCACCGCACAGAAATTGAACTGCCTCCCATTTCTTAGACACGAGAAATTGGAGTCAGTTCAAAACACACCTAAGTCAGATAATCTGTCAAAAAGACGTATACATTACGCTGAAAATACCTCAAACGTGCAGATTATCTTCATTAGGTGTGTAATATGCCCGCAATTGTGCAGAATATCTGTCATAGGTGTGTTCCTTAGAAGCGGAATTTACCTATAGTTAAATCTTTTATATGACGCTATTCATTTTCTAGCATATTAGATGAAGTTTATGCATAGAGATGCATATCAGGTAGTGTGACCGCCTAGCTGCCTGGCTATCTTGATTAAGAACATGTCGATTCTTTAGCAGAACCTACCAAAGCTGTGCTATTTTGTGCGCCAGGCCTAAAAGCCGACGCTAACACGCTGCAGAATCAAAATCCCCCGCGCAGAAAGTGCACGGGGGATTTGCATTCAGTAGGCAAAGTGGACGTATAAGCCGGGTTCTGTCGCGGACAACCATTTATCTACTACCAGCATTGCTACTGGTCTCTAGCGCGCAACCCGAGCGCAGTGCGGGCCACACCATAGCGCTCCTATTTGCGTTTGCTCCGGATGGGGTTTACCAAGCCACGCTGTTACCAGCATGCTGGTAGTCTCTTACACTACCGTTTCAGCTTTTCTCTTTACGCGAATGCGCAGGTGAGAGTCTTCTTTTCTGCGGCACTTTCCGTCGGGTCACCCCGCCTGGCCGTTAGCCAGCATCCTGCCCTGTGGAGCCCGGACTTTCCTCATAGCACCCTTCCACTTAGCTGGACGGGTACTCCGCGGTTGTCTGGTCCACTTTGTATGGGCGATTGTATCACGTTCATAAGCTCAGAAGCTTTAAAGTCAAATAATCTCCAAGTAAATGAGATGTTTCGAGGACGCGGGTTTCTCGCCGTATGTCCAGCGAGGCGAGGCGGAGAGGGGCGTAATTTGGCACGCTGTGTTCATGAAAAGCAACGGTGGCCACTTTGAATGCTGCTATGATAAAGAGGCTTAAACACGAAAGGACTACCATGGGACTCTTTGATCTTTTCAAGAAATCTTCCAAGACCGCTGCGCCAGAGGCTCTTGTTGTTTCTGATTACACTGCTAAAACAATTTATGCACCAGCAAGCGGAAAAGTTGTTGCGCTAGAGAGCGTTCCTGATCCTGTTTTTGCAGGTGGCATGCTTGGTCAGGGTCTGGGTATCTGGCCCTCTGAGGGCGTTGTGTACGCGCCAGTCTCGGGCACTATTACCGCAACTACTCCAACTGTTCACGCATTTGGAATCACGGCCGATTCTGGAGAAGAGGTTTTGATTCATGTGGGCGTTGATACCGTTGAGATGAAGGGTGACGGCTTTACCGCTCTTGTCGAGCAGGATCAGCGCGTTGAGGTTGGTCAGCCACTCATGACGTTTGACCTGGATAAGGTTAAGGATGCGGGTCATCCTGAGGTGGTCATTCTTGCTGTCACTAACTCTAGCGAGTACAGCAACGTAGAAGTTCTTGCTTCCGCAGACCAGCTGGTTTCTGCTGGCGAGAAGGTCTGTGTGCTCGCATAACTGCGGCGCTGCAGTTGTTCCATGTCTGACACATCCTACAAGACACTCAAGCTGGACTTTGTTGCGGAAGGTCTTTTTGAAGACAGAAAAAGCCGCTTCATAGCCCAGCTTTGTCATGTAGAAATAGAGTCAGAAGCGCAAGAGTTTCTCGCCAGGGTCAGAGCGAAGCACTACAACGCCCGCCATAACGTGCCTGCGTGGATCTTGGAGGACGGAACAGAGCGCGCCTCCGACGACGGAGAGCCTTCCAGAACGGCGGGAATGCCGGTGCTGGAGGTATTACGCGGAGCGGGGCTTAAGAACGTCTGCTGCGTTGTCACGCGCTACTTTGGCGGAACGCTTCTAGGGCCTGGTGGACTTGTTCGTGCGTATACGGCAGCAACTCAAGAGGCTTTGGCTGCTGCTGAGGAAGCCTCTGCTGTTCAGGAAATGCTGCAGGTTGTGAGGGTGGAGTTGTCGGCTCCGTACAACTTGTATGAGCAGATTCAGCGCTTGGTCTCAGATACCGGCGGCAAGGTTATAACGGCAGAGTTTGGAGCGGACGTTTTTCTCGCCATAGACTTTAGGTGCGGAGAAGAAGCGGCGTTTACGGATGCGCTGACAGAGCTCAGCGCTGGAAAGATTACAGCCGAGGTCTGCGTGGCGCGTTTTGATCTGTTTTAGTGGGTTTAATAAATCTAGCCTCGATAAACCAAAAAATACCGAATAAAAGAATAGTAAGGATAGTGCGACCATTTTCTGGAAGCATACCTCTGGAATCGCAATACCAGATTAATAAAAAGAACACTAGGATAGTAGCTCGTAAAATGACACGCTCTTTTGAAATTGCTCTCATGAGAGCCTCCAGAAAGTAAGCTTGAACTTCTCTTTTTATCAGTATAGACCAATATGGCCGGCACAGAAAATTCTGTACCGGCCATAGGTGCTTTTATGTGCGTGCTTAGTAGGCTGTGGTTGCGCGTACCTTACCTGCGGTTACGGCCACCAAGGGAGTAGCCAAGGTTCTCCCAGAAATCAATCTGGACATCTTCGCCCTCGTCCCAAACCTTGAGCAGGTCCTCTGGAACGTACTGACGACGAACATCAGCCTCGCCGCCGTAGAGGCGGAACCAGTCTGCGCTCATGATGAGGTAGCCGTCCTTACCGGAGTCTTTGCCCCAGCTGTTCTCAATGCGCCACTGCTTAGCCTTGCCGTCCTTATCAAGCTCAACGCCCTGGAAGGTCATTGCGTGGGTAAGGGAAGTCTCATAGTTCTCAATCATTGCCTCGCGATCCATGTCAAAATCAACGCCAAAGAGGCCGTTGTAATCCATGGTGTCGGTTGAGAGGACGTAGTTGAAGTCCTCATTGTGGCGAGGGAACTCCTGCATAACGTCGCAGGCCATGCAGACAGGGTTGCCGTCCTTCAAAGAAGCAATGGTAGCTGCCTCAAGAACCTCTGGCTCAACGTTTAAGAAGCGAGTCTTAATGCCACCTAAAACGGTATCGATGAAGGTTGGGTGATACACCTTGCCGTAAGGATATTTCTTGCTTGGAACAGAAATGAGCTGGACAAAGCCACGAGGATCAACGCCACAATAGCGCTCAGCAAACTCAAGAGGAGTAATGCCAAAGTCGCGAAGAATCTGAGTACCTTCCTCGTCCTTCTCGCCATCCTTCTTGTCTTTGTTGTCAGAAGCCTTACTTGGCTCAACAGGGGAGAGCTTTGCCTTATCTACCTGTGCGTTTTTGCCAACCTTGCACTCAAAATCAAAGGTCAGAGGTGGCTCACCAAGGCAGACGGAAAGGATCTGGTGGAAGCCCTTGAGCTGCTCCTGCTTAAGCGCACGAAGCTCGTCTTGAGACTTGCCAGCTGCGTATGCTGCACGGAGCTCGCCAGCGCTCTTCCTGAACAGGCGGTCAATGCGCTCGTCCATCTGAGTGGAGTTCTTGGAGCAAGCAGTCTCTGGCATGGCATCCTTAGGAACCAGGCCGTACTTCTCAACCAAGCTCATAGCAAATGAGTAGTAGCCGCCGTCGCCAATACCCTCAGTCAGAAGTGTGTGGACAACACGAGAATCGGTTGGCTGGTCAGCGGTCTGAATGATGTACTCAAGTGCGGAGTTAGCCTTCTCAAGCTTGTCGTAGAACATGCCATATGCCTGGCTGAACTCAAAGGTATCAACGTCAAGCTTCTTGATTGCCTCCTGACGAAGCACGTTGAAAGAAGAGAACATCCAGCAGCGGCCGCTCTGACGCTGGTTGGTGACGTCGCCGGTCTTTGCAACGGCAACACCGTAGGTATCAGCGTAAGTGCGCATGGTGGTGATGTCGCGAGCAGCTGCGGAAACGCCCATAGAAGTTACGGAGTTGCGGGCAACGCGGTTAGCGCGGTCTGCGCTAAAAGCAGCAGTTTCCTCGTTTGCCCACTGTGGATTTACAGTCTGATCAGCCATTACGGCTCCTTTTGTTAGTAGCGTTTAGAAAAACCTGGCGAGAAGATCGATCTTCTCGCCAGATGGTTTGTACCTTAGCGAAGCGTTGCAAGAGAGCCCATTGGGTCCCATGGCTCGAGGACGGTTGCTTCCTCAGTCTCAAAGGTCTTGAGCTGCTCAGGAGTGAGGTACTTCTTGTCAACAACAATCTGGTAGACGTACTCGTCAAACCAAGGGTCAGAGATGGTGTCAAAGCCATCGCGGCCGTGGTCTTTACCCCAGCTGTTCTCAACCTTCCAGAGGGTAGTGTTGCCTTCTGCGTCAAAGTTAACACCCTCAAGAACCATTGCGTGAGTCATCAGAGACTCGCCGTAGTCAAGGCGCTCCGCGCGGTTAAGTGCACCCTCAACAGGGAAGCCAAAGAGGCCGTCAACGTCAAGTGCGCGGGTATCCATGATGCCCTCTTCACGAAGGTAAGACTGAGCAACGTCGCAGCCAAACCAGACTGGCAGGTTGTCCTTGAGTTGAGCTACAGCGAGGCGCTTGAGCTCAGGAATCTCAAGGTTGAGGTAACGAACGCCGCCACCCTCAACAACGTTGCCCAAGCGGGAAACGGTGTAGGTGTGGTTGAAAGGCTTATCTGCGGTTGGCGCAGAGATGATTGAGATGTAATCATCAAGATTCATGTCAACAGTCTCAGCGAAGAACTCCTGAGGGGTAAAAGTGCCAGAAAGAGCGAGGTTATCGTCCTTATCGCGCAGGCGTGCCTCAAAAGATACAGGAGGCTGACCCAGGCAAGTTACCAGCAGGGTATAGACGTCCTCCATCATCTCTTTCTTCATCTCGCGCAGAGACTCAAGGGACTCACCAGCTGTTGCGGTCTCACGAAGACGCTTTGCAGCACTACGAAGATAACGTGTGAGATATGCGTCCATCTCGTGGGTGTTGCAAGAGTTAGCAGTCTCTGGCATAGCGCTCTTTGGCACAACGCCGTACTTCTTAACAAGGCTCTTGAACATATCCCACTGACCACCATCACCAATTGGGTCGGTAAGCAGGAAGGATACAAGACGACCATTCAGAGGCTCATCAAGGGTATCCAGAATGTTCTCAAGGAACCAGTTGGACTTCTCCATCTTGTCCCAGAACAGTGGATATGCCTGAGAAAGCTCAAAGGTAGAGAGGTTGTATTTCTTGATGATGCGATATCTAAACGTATTGAGTGATGCAAACATCCAGCAACGACCAGAGCGCTTCTGGTTGGTACGGTCGCCCTGCTTTACCTCAACATCAAAGGTAAGAGGATTAAGGGCAACACCTTCTGGAACACGAGCTGCTTTTCTAACACCAGCGCTGGTAGCAGCATTCTTAGCTACAGTATGAGCGCGGTCGGACTCAAAGTTCTTCTGAGCCGCTGCAATGTCGTCGAAGGAAATGCTTTTCATCTGATCCATGTGATCTCCTTAACTGGAATAGGTAATACAAAAACTATATTCCCAATTAAGGTGTCCCTAGTCTAAGAGTTACCAGTTTGAAACTTTTATTTTGAGAAATTTTTGAACGGATGGCCTACGCCAACTAAGAGAGATTTTGTGACGTTATGAAATTGGCGAGAAAATATTTTCATCCAATTTACCAGCGGCAATAGAAGTATTAGCACATAGAACATATGTTTGTATTAGTAGTTATTGTCTGGCGAATCGGCTACACTATACAAAGAAATTAAGAGCCCTTGGTAAAAGAACAAATTTTGAAGCACAAAGAGAAGAGCGTAGAAAAAGATGGCATTTGTTCACCTCCACAACCACTCAGATTTTTCCATTCTTGATGGAGCTAGCCGTGTCCCAGACATGGTTAGTAAAGCTGTAGAGTTTGGCATGCCAGCACTTGCTCTTACTGATCATGGGTATCTCTTTGGTATTCCAGATTTTGACCTTGCATGCCGTAAGTACAATGAGGCGCTTAAAGACTTTGGCCAGTGGTGCCATGATGTGGAATGTTTTGAAAAGGGCTGGGATCTAGAAGAGCCTCCTGCAGATGATCCCAATGCTGGTGAGCATGATAAGGTTCATGCTCAGTGGGCCTCTGACGTCCAAATTTGGAATCAAACACATGATATTGAGGCCGTAAAGGCCAATAAACCTTCTCCACTTATTAAGCCAATTTTTGGCTGTGAAGCTTATTTCATTCTTGATGATTGCATTGAGAAGGGCACTAAGCAGGTACGTTATCACCTTATCCTGCTTGCTAAAAATGAGACCGGCTATGTCAATCTGATGAAAATGATGTCAGAGGCGGGCTCAAAAGATATGTTCTATTACAAGCCACGCACTACGCTTGAGATGCTCAAGCGTTATCACGAGGGAATTATCTGCACTTCAGCTTGTGTTTCTGGCATCATTCCTCGTATGTTGTTTCAAGGTCGCCCAGAAGAAGCAGAGCGTTGGGCAAAAATCTATCAAGATATCTTTGGGGATGATTTCTACCTAGAGATTCAAGATCACGGTTTGTCTGATCCAAGCTGGGGTGGCTATACCGATAGAACTCTTGCTGAACGCATTGTAAAGATGGGTCATGACCTTGGCATTAAGGTAGTTGCTACCAACGATAATCACTATCTCACTAAAGAGGATGCAAGCGTTCAAGATATTGCTTCCTGCATTGGTTCGGGCGCTCGCGTTGATGATGAGAACCGCAAACGCATGACAGGCAGCGAGTTTTACCTTAAAAGTGAGCAAGAAATGCGCCAGATCTTCTCGTGGTGTCCAGAAGCTATCGAGAATACCATTGAGGTTGCAAATAAGTGCAACTATGAGCTGGACTGGACCCATATGTACCTGCCAAAGTTTCCAGATTTGGCAGAAGGAGAGACCTCAGAGGAGCGCTTTAGAAAAGAGTGTGAGCTTGGTCTTGCAAGACGTTATGGAAATGATTGGCAAAACGTTGTTATCAATGAGATTAACGTCAAAGACCGTTTTGAGTATGAATATGACATCATCTGCAAAAAGGGCTTTGCAGATTACTTCTTGATTGTTCAGGAATATGTTCGCTGGGCAAAAGAGAATGGTATTGGCGTAGGCCCTGGTCGTGGATCTGCAGCAGGCGCTATTGTTGCATACGCCATGGATATTACCTCGTTTGACCCTCTTGAGAATGGCCTCATGTTTGAGAGGTTCTTGTCTCCACAGCGTTCAGAGATGCCAGATATTGATATGGACTTCGACGATGAGCGTCGTCTTGAGGTTGTTGAGCATGTTCGTCAGATTTATGGATCTGAGCGAGTTTCTCACGTTATTACGTACTCAACCATCAAGGCTAAACAGGCAATTAACGATGCTTGTCGTGTTCTAGGATATCCCGTTTATATGGGCCAGCGTCTTTCTAAGATGATTCCTGGTGATCCTAACGCGCATCTAAAATTTGTTCTTCATAAAGCTCAAGAAGGTCAAAAAGGCGCTGATCAGTATTCTGCTGATTTTGAAGATGCGTACGAGAATGACCCTGATGCGAGAAGAATCATTGATGCTGCTCTATCTATTGAAGGCTTGCACCGTGGTGAGGGCGTGCATGCTTGTGCAGTTTTGATTGCTCCTACGCCTGTAAATGACCACGTTCCTACCAAGGTAGATACCAAGGGTGGCGTAGAGATTACGCAGTATGAGGGTCACTCTGTCGCAGACATGGGCCTTCTTAAGATGGACTTCTTGGGACTAAGAACTCTAACGGTTATTTCTCGTGCAATCAAAAACGTGAAGGATAACTACGGTATTGATATCGATGTAGATAACATTCCGTTTACTGATCCAGAAATTTATAGACTTCTTAGAGAAGGTCGAACTGCCGGTGTTTTTCAGGTTGAGTCTGCAGGTATGACTGCAACCATTAAGGGCATGAGGCCAACAGAGTATAAGCACATCGTCGCACTTATCGCTCTTTATCGTCCTGGTCCTCTTAACGCAGGTATGGTTACCAGCTATATCAACCGTATGAACGGTAGAGAAGAAGTCAAAGATTACGATCCACGTCTTCACGACATCTTGGAAGAAACCTACGGAACCATGGTCTACCAAGAGCAGGTTATGCAGATTTCTATGAAGATGTCTGGTTTTACCGCAGGCGAGTCTGACAAGGTCAGAAAAGCAGTAGCAAAAAAGAAGATCAAGCTCATGCAGGAGGTTGTCCAGCACTGGGATGACGGTACTGATGAGACCATGGAAGCTCACTGGAAAAACGGCGCAGTTCGTAACGGATTTGATCGCTCGGTTGCAGAAAGCATTTGGGACGATGTTCTTGAGTTTGCATCTTATGCATTCAACAAATCTCACTCTGCTGGTTATGCAATTCTTGTTATGCAGACCGCATGGATTAAAGCGCATTATCCACATGAGTTTATGGCAGCAGTTCTTACCTCGTACATGGGCAAGACGGATAAGATTGTTCACTACGTAAGCGCTTGCCGTCATGAGGGCATCAAGATTCTTCCGCCAGATATCAACGAGTCCGGTAAAGACTTTACGGCTACTAAAGAGGGTATTCGTTTTGGTTTTGCGGGAATCCGCGGCGTAGGAGCTGGTGTTGGTGAAGCCATTATGCTTGAGCGCCAAAAAGGTGGTCCTTTTGCCAACATTCATGATTTTGTTGATCGTGTTGATGCAAGCCAGGCAAAGCGCAATGTTGTTGAAGCTCTTATCAAGGCAGGAGCCTTTGACTCAACAGGCTATACCCGTATGCAGATGATGAGTTTTGTGGATAAGAACAATCCACAAAACATTATCGATGCTGCTACTAAGCGTCAAAAAGATAAGGCCGTTGGTCAGTTCTCAATGTTTGATATGTTCGCAGAGGTGGAGGGCTCTGGCTTTAGTGATAGTGTCCCAGAGCCAGACGGCGTTGAGTGGGATAGGCGATTCAAGCTTACCAAAGAGTACGAAGTCCTAGGCATCTATGTCTCAGACCATCCGCTTCGTCCGTATGAGTACGCCCTTGCTAAAAGTAGAGATTATGCTCTTGCAGAGATTGAAGAGAACGTAGAGGTTCAGCTTCCTAATGGCGCCATGTCTCAGCAGTTTAAGGTGCCAGAAGGTAAGCCTATCCGCTTTGCGGGCATGGTTACTAATGTTATGAAGCGCACCACTAAAAACGGCGATCCAATGGCAATTGTCACGCTAGAAGATATGGAGGGTAGCGTCACTATTGTCATGTTCCCTAAGCTCTACAAGAAGGCTGCAAGACTTCTTGCTGGCGATGTTGACCCAGAGACCGGTGAGAGCCAGAGTGACATCTTCATTTCCGTTCTTGGAAAGCTTGAGCGCTCTGATAGAGGAGACCAAGTTATTGCGCAAGAAGTTAATCCTATTGAGCTTAACAGCGTCAATAACACGCCAAAGACACTCGTTATCCACATGCCTGCTTCTCAGCTTCAAAGACAGACTATCGAGACACTTGGACAGATTTTCTCGCGCTATCCTGGTATGGACTGCATCGAGATTAGGGTAGAAACAGATATGGGCGATGTCATGCGTATGGAAATTCCCACCAGAATTGATGGACGTAGCATGGTTCTTTTGACTGAGCTTAAAGATTTTATTGGTCAAAGCGGATACGCACAGATTGTTTAGATTTTATCGATTCTAAATTTGCAGGTTACTCTTAAGTAATAACTGTTACTATTTAAGTAGCACTTGCTAAGAAATTCTGACATCTTAGGATGTCGTGAGAGGAGAAAAAATGATCGACGCAAAGTTTTATCGTAACAAGGAGACAGGCGCTGTTGTTTACGGTGTCGCAGGCAACGTAGAGGCAGCAGACCTTGAGCTTCTCCAGGCTGGCGTTACTGACGCTGCAGCTGAGAAGCATGTTCCATTTGTTACTCGTGAGGGCAACACCGTTACCGTCCGTGTTGGCGAGGTTGCTCACCCAATGCTCGAAGAGCACTACATTGAGTTCATCGCTCTTGTTTCTGAGAACGGCGCTCAGTTTGCACAGCTTAAGCCTGGCCAGGAGCCAGTTGCTACCTTCACCCTTGAGGAGGGCGTTGAGGCTGAGGCTTATGAGTACTGCAACCTTCACGGTCTTTGGAAGGCTTCCCTCTAAGACTGGTTGCGTATTCAACAAGCTAAGCTTATCTGTGAGTCTGAACGGAGCTGCTACCTGCGGCTCCGTTTCTTATTACTACACCTGTTTGTTTTTGGGTAAAAACAAACTAAGCAGTTCATGATAGGAATGGTATGCGCATAGCAGTTGCACAAATGAACACTCAGGCTGGTGATTTTGAGTTTACCGCTCAGACTATGCTGGAATATGCTCAGAGAGCCCAACAACAAGGTGCTGAGCTAGTCATTTATCCTGCGCCAACTCTTACGGGACTGCTCAGTGTGCCAGAAGCTGATACAGAAGGTCTTTTTGCAGACCTCTCCGAGATTATCAACTCACTTTCAGAAAAACTTCCTATTGCGGCTCTCATTCCTGTTGTAACAGAGTTTGATGGAAGCGCAGCTAGCGAGGCTCTTCTCGTCAGAAACGGTGCTGTAACCCCACTTAAACTAACTGCTCAGATTGCGCACATGAGTGCTCTTGCTCGCTCTGCCAGCTCCGCTCAAGCATCTGGCGAGAATACCGTTGAGCTTGCAAAGTTTGAAGCAGGTGGCCTTACGTTTGGCGTTGCTTTTACCTACGACGATCTTGACGCGTGGCAAGATGTCGACGACTCGTTAGATGCCGTTATTTACCTGCCCTATTTTGGCTTTGCTGTTGATGATTCTTCATCTGCTATGGGTATGGCGGTGGCAGAAAGCCGCTATCTGGGAGATGTTGAAGAATTTGATAGCTGGCTTATTGCGGCAAATGCTGTTGGCGCCTACGGCAATCAGGTGTTTTGTGGCTCAAGTTTCTTCTTGTCACCTTCAGGAGATTTGGTCAAACAAGCGGCATCATTCTCAGAAGATATGGTTGTCTGTGATGTTGACCAAGACACCATCGAAAACTTTGATAGAGAAGACACGGCGGGCGTCTACAATAGCGCGCTTACTACCTGGGGCGTATTGGCTACAGGTGTGCGTGATTACACAGTAAAATCTGGCTTTGACGGCGTGTTTATTGCAGTTGATGGCTCGCTCAATTCTCTTGTTACTATGGCACTTGCTTCAGACGCCTTAGGTCCTATGCGCGTGCACGTTCTGCTGCTTCCAAACAAAGATTCTCGAGCAACAAGTGCCGCAGAGCTTCTTACCGCACGACTTCGTGTTAATAAGGTTGCCGTGGATAACACGGTTTTCTCGACATTGACCGATGCAAAATTGGTGAGTGCATACGGCTACGCATATGCTGACCAGCACAATTACTTAACGCTTGAGACTGCCGATAAAACCATCCTTGCGCTCAAGGGAACAGAGATTTCTAGTGCTCACTCTCTGTGGCCTCTGGGAGATATGTATCATGCAGATATTGTTGACCTTGCAAGGGTAAGAAATACCTTCTCGCCAGCTATTGACCATGCAGTTCTCGAGAATATCTCTGAGGTTGTAACTGATGGCCTGGAAAATGTTGCACCAACGCCTCAAGAGCGCATCGAGTTTGTTGACTACGTGCTTACCAGCTATCTTGAGTGGAATAAAAGCATTTCTGCCATTGTGGAAGAAATGGGAAAGGTTGACGAGGTAAAAGCAATTATTTCTATGCTTCACGCTCGCCAAAAAGACCGCAGAAACACCACTGAGGTTCTAGAAATGTCTTCAAAGAGCCTCACAAACGCTCAAATTCCACACGCATCAGTCTGGCAAGACAGAATTAGAGATACAAAGGCTTCCGAATCTGACCTAGTAGAGTCCTTACGAAATTCTTTGCGAGAAATTCAAGGAGCTTCTATACATCTGCCTGAGTTGTCAGTTGATCCAGCGGAGGCTCAGGAGGGCTTCAAGGATATGCTGGAGCTTTTAAAAGAGCTGGCACAAGAATCTGATGCACAAATTGGCATGGTTGACCCCAAAATGTGGAGAGGCCCTTTCTCAGAAAATTAGTTGCATCGTTTGCGCATACTCTGTGATAATATAGAACGAACGTTCTATATTAGGAGGTGCGATGGTAATTCTTGGAATAGACCCTGGTCTTGCTCACACTGGATGGGGAATTGTGGAGACAAGGGGTTCTGAATGCCGTGCACGCGCCTATGGATGCATAACTACAACCGCAGATGAACCAATAGATATGCGCTTGGGAAGAATCTATAACCAGATTGTTGAGGTTATAGATAAGTTTTCACCAGAAGCTCTTTCCATTGAGAGCATTTACTTTGGACAAAACGTTAAATCTGCTATTCCTACTGCACATGCTCGCGGTGCTGCTATTGTCGCTTGTTCTAAAGCAGGTCTTACGGTTGGAGAATACACTCCAATGCAGATAAAACAGGCTGTTGTTGGTACAGGAGCTGCAGATAAACAGCAGGTTATGTATATGGTTCAAAATATTTTATGCTTGGATCATCAACCTCACCCAGACCACGCCGCTGATGCTTTAGCTGCTGCGGTTTGCCACGCTAATCTTGTAAGAACTACCTCGCTTGGAAAGGGAAGAATACAACTATGATTGTCCAGCTTACGGGCACACTTGTATCCGTTACACCTTCAGTAGCTGTTCTCGACGTCAATGGCGTTGGGTATGAGCTGGGTATCTCAGCTTCAACAGCTGCTGCACTTCCACAAGCGGGTGAGGCGGGCGTTACCGTTTTAACTCGTATGGTAGTCAGAGAAGATTCAATGGAACTCTTTGGATTTGCTTCGCGAGAAGAGCGAGCTCTCTTTGATCGCTTGCGCGCAATTTCTGGAGTTGGTCCTAAATTGGCTCTTTCTGTGCTTTCTACGTTTACGCCACAGCAACTTGCGGTAATTGTTGCTACCAATGACGGAAATCGTCTTAAGAGTGTCTCTGGCCTTGGTAAGAAGAAGGCAGAGCGCTTAGTAATTGAACTTTCTGATGTGTTCGCAAAAGATGCAGAGCTTAAGCAGCTTGTTGGTCTTACGTCTCCTGCAGACTTTGCTGCTATTCCAAAACCTGCTGTAACCTCTGTAGAATCAGAGGCTATTGAGGCTCTTCTTGGAATGGGTTTTACTTCTCAGGAAGCAACGCTTGCTCTTGAGGGGTATGAAGAGGCTGGTGCTATTACAATTGAAGCTGCTATTGGATATGCACTAAGGCGTTTGGGAAGTGGTAATTAATGTGGGAAGCAGATGCAGATAACTTATTTGAGTCGTCGTCTACTCCAGCTCCATTTCCAGGACACACTTCTCAACGTGTAGTTTCTAGTGGACTTCAGGCAGAAGATCTGGAGCAAGATAGAAACTTGCGACCAAAAACTCTTGATGAGTATCTTGGTCAGGAGCGTGTTAAATCAAATCTCCGTGTTCTTATTGAGGCTGCAAAAAGCCGCAATGAGCCGCTTGATCACGTTATTTTTTCTGGCCCTCCAGGCCTTGGCAAAACAACGCTTGCAGGTGTTTTAGCAGGAGAAATGGGTTCAAAGCTTCATACAACCTCTGGCCCTGCAATTGAGCGAGCAGGAGATTTAGCAGCAATTCTCACCAATCTTGAAGAGGGAGATATCCTCTTTGTTGATGAGATTCACAGGCTTAATCACCAGGTTGAAGAAATTCTGTATCCAGCAATGGAAGATTTCTTCTTAGATATTGTTATTGGCAAAGGCCCTGCGGCAAGGTCAATCAGGCTTGATATTCCACGCTTTACCCTTGTGGCTGCAACAACAAGAACAGGACTTCTAACCGGCCCTTTGCGTGATCGTTTTGGTATTTCTTATCGTCTTGATTACTATACTGTTCCTGAGCTTCAGACCATTGTCATGCGCTCGGCAAACATTCTTGACGTAGAAGTTGATGAGCAGGGAGCTGCTGAAATTGCTTCTCGATCAAGAGGCACACCACGCTTGGCAAACCGTCTGCTAAAGCGCGTACGAGATTACGCACAAGTTAAAGCTGAAGGTACTATTACCTGGCAGGTAGCCTCAGAAGCGCTTTCATTCTTTGAGATTGACGAGCTTGGTCTAGATGTAATGGACGTGCGTGTTTTACGTGCGCTTTGTGAGACGTTCAGAGGCCGTCCGGTTGGTCTCACAACCATTGCAAGTGCAGTCTCAGAGGATCCGTCTACACTTGAAGATGTTTATGAGCCATATCTTTTGCAGCAAGGACTTATTATTAGAACACCTCAAGGTCGACAGGCAACGCATGCTGCATTTGATCACTTACGTATTCCTGTTCCTACTAACTAGTAGATTGGAACAAAATGCTTCAACGAGATTACATTTTGGAAGTAATCGATGACTTTACTTCAACGGTCACAGCAGGTTTGGGAAATGCTTTAGAGACTCAAACTGAAGAGTCACTCGATGGGGTAGAGGCAGCTGTTGCAGAGCTCATTGATTTGAGCCCAGAGACTGCTCTTGCGCTTTCGCCAGACTCTCTTGTAACGATGATGTTGCTCTCCGGCGTAGCTGATTCAGTTGCAGAGTATGTGGTGTATGCCCTCGACAGGCTCTCTCACGTTTATGAGCAACTAGGAGACGAGGATAAGGCTGGTCTCAGAAGACAGCAGGCCGTAGCGGTTGCACAGTCCTTCTCGGTAGATCAAAACGCTACTCCAGAGCAATTTAAGGATTTTGAAGCAAAGTATTTTGCGTAACCACATTTTATAAGCTAACAAATAAACCCCAGCTCAATATGAGTTGGGGTTTATTGCTATAGAGCGAAATAACTACTTAGGTTACCAAATAACAATCTTAGTTCCATAAGGAATGTTGTCATATACCCACTTAGCGTTTTCTGTTGCAAGACGTACGCAACCGTGGGAACCGTTGTATCCAAGCCTACCATCACGGACGGTATAACCGTCGGAGTTATAGAGAATGGAGTGAATAAGATACTCACCAGAAATGGTCGTGTAATACCAGCATCTAAAGCCAGACCCAAAGTAAAGACCCTTGTTACCTACGGTAAATTGACCATGAGGGGTCCACATGCCTGGCGCACCTGTGGTGCACTGCCATTCGTACCAAACAACCCAGTTGCCGTGATAGCCCTTATATACAGCAAAACGATTACCGGTAGTATCAATCTGGATGAGCCAGTTAGTAGCACTGTAGTAGTTCTGTGCATAACGATACATATCAGGGTAGTAGCAAGGCTGCTCCTCCATAGCGCCGTCTGCACCGGCCCAATAGAGCTTGCCGCCCCAGGTAGTGTATCCAGTTACCATAGTTCCGTTGGAATCAAGATAGTAGTCTTTGCCATTATCTTTAATCCATCCGGTTTTCATCTTGCCGTCAGCATCCAGGTAATACCAGCCACTTTTGAGGTGAACCCAGCCAGTTTGTTTTTCACCATTTGTATTGAAGTAATAATAAGTTCCCTGGATATTGACCCAATCAGAGGCAGCTGAGCCATCATTGAGATAGTAATAGTCTTTACCGTTTTCTTTTATCCAACCAGTTTTTACCTTGTGGTCTGAGCCAATGTGAAGAGTGAGTCCAGGAAGCTTTACGGTACCTGTAGGTTGAGTGCCGTTATCAGCCGTAAAGATACCATCAGGAGAAAGACGTCCAGTTAGAGCTCCATCTGGACCAGCCCAGCGTTTTACGCCGTTGGTAAGAGTTACCCAAGAATTTCGGATAAGGCCATATCCTTCGTCAAAGTAATAGTCTTTGCCGTTAATGGAATGCTCGCCAATGTAAGCGGGATTACCTAACTTTGTAGAGTCAAAGTACCAAGTCTTGCCATTTGGAGTATTGAACCAGCCAGATGCAAAGGCGCCGCTTGATTGAGCCCAAGCCCATTCGCGGGTAGGTAACTGAACCCAACCGTTTGAAGTCATACCAGCGTCTACATCAATATTGTACGTGCCGCTAGAAATCTTAATTATGCCTACAGACAGACGATGATGTGGATCTTCTGGATCAAAGTAGAACCACTTACCGTTTGGAAGCTGTTTCCATTCAGAGTGGAATGTTCCATCGGTATCAGCCCATGACCAAGAATTGTCTGTACGATGGACCCAGCCATTTCTGCGAAGACCATATCCTTCATCAAAGTAATAATACTTGCCGTCAACTTGAGTTTCACCAATTGCAGCTGGATGCTGTGGATCTGAAGGGTCAAAATACCAAGTCTTACCATTTGGAGTATTAAACCAGCCAGACGCAAAAGCTCCGCTTGATTGAGCCCAAGCCCAGCTTCCACTTGGAAGGCGCACCCAACCATTAGAGGTCATTCCGGCGCTCTCATCTACATAGAAAGTTCCGCTAGAGAGCTGAACAACTCCAACTTTCATACGATGGAAGGGGTCTTCGGTATCAAAGTAGAACCACTTTCCGTTTGGCAACTGCTTCCAATCGGAGTGGAAAGAACCATCTGAGTCAATATAAGACCACGTACCATCTTGATGATGGACCCATCCTTTGGTGACAAGACCATAGCCCTCATCAAAGAAGTAGGGCTTTCCATCAATGAGATGCGCACCTACAAATGCCGGGTAAGCATCCTGAGAAGGATCAAAATACCAAGTTTTACCATTAGGCGTTGTATACCAACCCTTGACTGCATTACCACTAGCATCTACATAGTGCCAGCCAGAATCATCTTTAATCCACTGGCTTGTGACAAGTGTTCCATCTTCTTTGTAATAGTGGAATTGGCCGTTTTCTTGTCTCCATCCAGAAGACTGAGGGGTTGGCGAAGTATTCTCTGTTGGAACAGTAGGTGTCTGGTCTGTTGTTGGAGTTGTTGTTGGCGCTGCAGGTGAGGTAGGCTGAGAGTTTTCAGGTGCTGTAGGAGAAGTATTTTCAGATGTTGCAGTAGTTTCAGTTGTTACAGCAGGGGCATTTACTGCGGTTGTATCAGCAGTCTCTGCGAAAGCAGGAGCAGCGTGGAGTCCGCAAAGTAGAGCTGCACTCAACGAAGCAACCGCAATAAGCTTTTGTGTAGAAGGTCTGTAGGAAAAACGCATCTTCTTCTCCATTGTTTTAACTCCAATAAATCCAGGTAATAAAGAGCAGTTCAAACTGATTTAGCGCTTGTATTCAGTAAGTACGCCGTCTGGTCCAGCCCAGCGTCTTACGCCATCGGAACGGGTAATCCACTGATTGCGAGCAAGGCCATAACCCTCATCAAAGTAATAATCTTTACCCTCAATAGTGTGCTCTCCAGTATAAAGAGGGTGACCCGGCTTTGCTGGGTCAAAATACCAAGTCTTTCCATTTGGTGTGGTATACCAGCCAGAAGCAAATGCGCCACTTGACTGTGCCCATGCCCAACCGCCTTCTGGGAGCTGTACCCAATTGTTAGCAGTCATTCCAGCGGATTCGTCAATATAATAAGTTCCACTAGAAATTTGGATGACACCTACAAGCATACGGTGCTTGGAATCTTTGGTATCAAAATAGAACCATTTGCCATTAGGCATATGTTTCCAATCTGAATGAAGTACTCCACTTTCTCCAGACCAAGACCAGGAACCATCAGTTCTATGAACCCATCCATTTTTAGAAAGACCATAGCCTGAATCAAAATAATAAGATTGACCGTTAATTTCAGCGTCTCCAATAAGTGCAGGATGCTGCGGATCTGATGGATCAAAATACCAAGTTTTGCCATTTGGCGTGGTGTACCAACCAGAAGCAAATGCACCACTTGACTGTGCCCAAGCCCAACCGCCATTAGGGAGCTGCACCCAATCGTTAGAGGTCATTCCATTATTTACGTCAACGTAATAAGTTCCACTGGAAATAGTGAAGACACCTTGCTTAAGTAGGGGGAATTCTCCATTTTCATCAAAATAGAACCACTTACCATTTGGCATGTGTTTCCATCCAGAATAAACAGAGCCTACTGTTTCAATCCAAGCCCATCCATCATCATCATTACCGATCCAACCATGGGTAACGAGGCCATTACTGTGATCAAAGAAATAATATTTACCATCAATATCTATTCCGCCCATTATTACTTCATTGTCATGTTCTGGGTCGGCATACCAAGTCTTGCCATCTGGAGTTTTAAACCAGCCAGAGACAGCAGCGCCATCTGGGCCAGCCCAACACCAAGCTTCTACACCCTGGCCCATATTTACCCAAGAATTTCGTAAAAGTCCTGTCGAAGTATCAAAGAAGTACAGCTTTCCATTGACTGCGACAGTGTCAGTAATAACCGGAGCACCCCCTTCAGTCTTAACAGTTAAATACCAGGTTTTACCATTAGGAGCAGTAAACCATCCTTCAATAAAATACCCATCAGCTCCGGCCCAGCTCCAACCATGATCTGTTTTAACCCAATTGTTTTTTATCAAGCCGTTATCTTTATCTACGTAGTAGAAAGTGTAGTGATAATTAGGAGTATTATTATCGAGAGTAAACATTAAGCCGTATCTAGCATACGGTAGCCCTGACCCTGGCTGAAAATACCAGGTTTTGCCATCAGGTGTGGTATAGAAACCAGATACTGCTGCACCTGTTTCATCTACATAATATTGACTATCGTTATAAGTGATCCACTGACTTTTTAGAATAGTTCCATCTTCAGTATAAAAATAAAACTTTCCATCAACTATTTTCCACTTTGGATAATAGGATTTAGAAGTTGATTCTGGGGCACTTACTGTGGAAGTATCAGTAGTCTCTGCAAGAGCAGGAGCAGCGTGGAGTCCGCAAAGTAGAGCTGCACTCAACGAAGCAACTGCAATAAGCTTTTGCATTGAAGGCTTGCTGGACAAACATGTCTTCTTTTTCATGAGCATATCCTTTTTTGAAGGGATAACTTTCTACATAAATAATAGTTTGATATGTCTGTTATTGTCCCCGTAAATTAATCCTATACAAATTCTCTATCTTCTATGAAAAAATGCTCAACTAATGAGATAAAAATCGTTTAATAGCAGATATATCCTTAAATAAATGCTGGAAAACAGCTTGATTACCTGTGGCTCTTCCGGTAGATGGTGTGAAAATCTCCATGAGTGGTTTCTCGCCACATAAGTTGTTGATTAAGGTTATTATATTTCACGTGGCGAAACGTCACGGTATCGCGCTCCACAGGCGCAGTTTTGCCCTGCGGGGCTAAGAAAGAAAGGCACGAAATGGCTCAGGGTACTGTAAAGTGGTTTAATCCAGACAAGGGTTATGGCTTCATCTCTCGTGAGGATGGCGACGATCTGTTCGTACACTTCTCCGAGATTCAGATGGACGGTTTTAAGACTCTCGATGAGGGTCAGCCTGTCGAGTTTGAGATTACCACCGGCCAGAACGGTAAGCTCCAGGCTTCTAGCGTCCACAAGATCTAGTACTTGCGAACACTACCATCAAAAGGAGACCTTCGGGTCTCCTTTTTTGTTACATCGCTATTTATACAGTTGCAGTAACCAAGAGCTTTAATACCAGTGCTTGATGGTAAGGTCAGCAAGTTCAGAGAGTTTCTCGATATCTTGATGCTCATCATCACAATTAACAGCACAGGTGATAAGGCCAACAGAATTTCCTGTCTGAAGAGCCAGTGGAATATCTTCAAACAGAATTGTTTTCTCGGCTGGAGCATTAAGGCGCTTAAGGACCTCAAGATACAGATGAGGTTCATCTTTTGCAGATCCAACATCTGCTGCAAACACCTGAGTATCAAACAGAGTGGATAGATGTAAACGAGGCTCAAGAAGAGCAAGAAGCTCCGGCTCGTTGACAGTTGCCAATGCAGTAGGGATGTCTTTTTCTTGTAGCTTGCCAATAAAATCAACAACACCAGGTCTAAGCTGCACGGAGTTTACAAAGAAGCTTTTACTCAGCTCTTTCCACTCGGCAACAATTTCTTCTGGATCTTCCTTTAGCCCATAGGTGGCAATTGCCCATTCGGCTCCCCTTTCAAATCCAAGAGGGGAGAGAATCTTGCCAATTTCTGGAGTGTAAGGGATTCCTCGCGACTCAAAAAACTCCTGGTCAACAAGCTTCCAAATATGGTGCGTGTGAGCAATAGTGCCATCAAAATCAAAAATTGCAGCTTCAAAATCTGTTGTAAGAATATCTTCAAGTGTCGAGAAAATCACAGAGTTCCAATCAAGTTGCGGTGAGCTTGTGTTTTTTATTGTTAACGTGCCAGTCTAGTGTAAACTTTTAGCAAGTATGAAGAGGAGTAAACCAATACTTTTCGGAGGACCGCATGAAACGCAGCTTATTTAATACTCGCGGTAAATTGCTTGCTGTTTTGCTCTTTGTTGTCGCAGCATTGTTTGTAACAACAGTTCAAAACGCATATGCAACTACCTACACCACAATGGATGCCCAAGGAAACATTATCCAGAGTGAATCACTAAAAGATGCCGTAGCACTTGCTCGTGCAACTGGCAGACCTATTGCGCTTGACCCAGGTCACAGTGATGGCCTTGAAGGCAGAGATCCAGGTGCTACCTACTTTGGACTCAAAGAGGGAGATCTGGCTTGGGCAACTGCCATGTACGCCAAGAAGTATCTGGAAAAATGGGGTGTACAGGTTGTTGTTGTTCGTGGAGAACACGAGGATCCATCGATCAAGACGCGCGTACAGCGTGCTGTTGACGCAAACGCTTGTGCCATCATCTCGCTTCACTACAATGCCGGCCCTGCATCTGCAACGGGCTCAGAGGTACTTGTTCCTCATGACGTTAGCTATAACCATGACCTTTATGTTGCTGGCCAGGCACTTGCTGGCAAGATTAACTATTACTTGAGAGAAAAAGCGGGTATTGTCACCCGAGGTGATGGCGCTACTGAGCGTGGCTACAACGATAAAGACGGTACAGACTATTACGAGAATGGCGATGAGTCCGATTATTACGGCATTGTTCGCTATGCTCGCCAAAAAGGTATTCTTGGTGTAATTATTGAGCACCAGTTTATCTCTAATCCAGCTCATGCAGCTGAGTTTAAAGACCTTGGTGATAACTCAAAGGTTGACTATATTGGCTGGGCTGACGCCTGGGCAATTTGGGAGATGTATCACTCCGATACCTGGTGGAGCATGAGCAGCATTTCTGCTGTTCAGCAAGGTAATAAAGTTACAGTTAAACCTGTTTTAACTGGTGTTGTCACAGGAGCAACTTTTACCTTTGGCTATACAGCTCCAGATGGTTCTTGGACAACTGTTGCATACAAGACCACTGATACCTCAATTTCTTTTGTTCCTCCTATGACTGGTAATTATGTTCTGTACCTCAAGGCCATTTCATCTGATGGACAGGAAATTACACGCCAGATGAACTTTGAAGCAACCGAAGGTGCAGTTACCGGTTGGAAGCAAGTCGCTAACGGATGGATGTATACCGATGACAATGGCTTCAGGTATACAAATCGTTGGCTCAATGACGCTGACGGCTGGCACTACTTTGGCGCTCAAGGAGTTGCAGCTTCTGGCTGGATTACTACTGCTGATGGTAAGACGTTCTATGCTGATCCATCATCTACTCATAACGCTGTAAAGCTTGGTCAATTTACAGTACAGAATAGAGATTATTACGCCGATACCAGCACTGGAGTCATTAAAGATGGCTGGGTAAATTATAGTGATGGAAATTGGGCATGGGCCAATCAAGATGGTTCACTTTACGCTGGCTGGAAGCTCCTTCCAAACGGTAAATGGTTCTACTTTGACGTCAATAATAAATATCACGCAAGCTTTGGTCTTATGTCTGATGGAGATCAGAAGTACTACGTTGATCGTGATCGTGGCTTGCTTTATGGCGGCTGGATTAGCCTTGCTGACGGCAATTGGGCTTGGGCTAATACAGATGGTTCGCTTTACGCTGGTTGGAAGCATTTGCCTAACGGTAAGTGGTTCTACTTTGATGAGAATGCAGAATATCCTCTACTAAAGACTGGTGTTTTCACTATTTCCAGCGGTTCATATTACGTTGATGTCAATAAGGGAATGACTTCTAACGATTGGGTTCAGTTGCCAAACAACGGCTGGGCTTGGGCTCAATCAAGCGGTGCTTTGGCATCTGGTTGGTTTAATACTCCAAATGGCAAGACCTGGTACTTTGATCCAACCACCAATGAGCACGCTGCACTCATTGGCCTGCAGTCAATTAACGGCTTGTACTACTACTTTGACTTGGGCTATGGTTTGCTACGTAACCAAGACATTACGCTTCCAGACGGTCGAACCGTTCATGCAGATGCAAGTGGTGTTCTCAACATAAAACCTACTGATACCAATAATGGTAGAGGTGGAAACGTTGACAGCAATAACGGTGGAGATAATAGAGACGCTAACAACACTCCAGCTGATAACGATTCTCCAATTGAGCCAACTCGCGGCAATTTCTCTGATCGCACCAGCGTTCTTGGAGCACCTCTTGTCTCTAAAGAGGACCTCCAAAGAGATTTCAACAAGCGCGTCGGTTCTGCTTATCCAGCTGTTTATGCCGAGAAGGGCGCTGCAACAGGAACCGATTTTGTAAACCAGCTATGGCAAGCTGCAATTGATGAGGGAGTTCGTCCAGAACTTCTCTATGCACAGGTCATGATTGAGACGGGTAACCTTCGCTTTGGTGGTGACGTCCTCCCTGAGCAGTGTAACTTTGGTGGTCTTGGTGCAACCGGAAACGGTGAGCGCGGACTCTCGTTTGATACCGTTCTTAAGGGACTTCGTGCACAGGCTTTGCACCTTCGTGCATACGCAGGCTATGAGCCACTGACCGTTGATCCAAGCGAGGCTCAAAAAGTTGACCCTCGCTACGGAGCATGGATTCTTGCTAAGAAAACTAACATTATTCGTAAGCTTGCTGGAACGTGGGCAATGGATAAGAACTATGCTGTCAAGCTTGTTCGCGTAATGAATGAGCTGTAAAAGCCACATTACATTGTGCAAAAGGAGTTCCGAGAAATCGGAACTCCTTTTTTATGCCAATGCTTTGTGAGTTTGAGTTGAGTTATCTTATCTATCAGGCTCTCCTTCAATGGAGTTGAGCATGTCAAAGTAGACGTCATCTTTCGTCATAATTCCTAGGTTCATCATGAAGTTCTTGGCCACACTAAAGAGTTCTGCATCAAGTGAAGCGCGGGTACCGTCTAAGAAAATAGTGGAGACTTCGTTGGTAGGTGCGATAGGAATTTGCTCTTGTATCAGCGCAGAATAAATATCGTCATCGCTCATATCTTCGCAGCTAAACTCAGGCTCACTTTGCGCGAGAATTGCTGTCTCGGTGCCAATAATAAATGTAGCTCCTGGTAAGAACTTCAAGGCAAACTGATAACAGGCTTGGGCGGCTTTCAGATGTCGCAAACGCCACTGGAAGAATGCCATGCGGTAATAGCCAAACCCAATACTCTCGGGGTCATGGGCAAGCAGCAGGAGCTTCTTGAGCTCATCTGCCGCTGCAGTAATGTCCAGCGACTCTTCAAGACAGTGGGAGAGGTGTAGCCTTGCACTCATGCTAAGAGGAGCAATCTCAACAGCCCTTCTCGCGTGCTGAAGAGCACTTTGAGTTTGCCCCTGGAGCGTCTGAGCAATAGATATCAGAAGATGTGCTTCAAAGTAAGACATAGGAGCTAGACGAGTGTTTTTCTCGGGATTAGAGAGAATTCTGTTGTAGAGCACTCGATCGACGTAGTTCATAAATACGCGCCACTGAGTGGTGGTTGTATCTGTGTAGGTGTTATTGCCATCAACGGAGTCCAGCGCTTCACGTAGGAGCAGTTCTGCGTCTTGATAGTTTTTCTCGCTAATAAGACGCTGGGCCTTGGTGACCGCCAAGGAAAGAACGCCTCCGTCAACAAACTCTTCTGAAATAGCCTCAAAGTCATCTTCTGCAAGCGTGCCCTTAATAAAGCGAGAAACCACGCGTTCTCCCGCTGCTCGCACCGTAGGATCGGTAGAGTTTGCGGTATACGACAAGATAGTGCGGACGTTTTCTTCTGTAGAAGAAGAGAGGTTGCGCAAAATTTTGGTGATAATCTCTTCTCGCGCCTGACCTTCATCAATAGAAAGTCCTGAAACCTCATCGGTTCCCAGCGCGTGAGCCGCGACGCTATCAAGGCGTTTTTGAGAAGACTCAACAAAATCGTACCTGCTTGGCGGACAGAAAATCTCATCATCTAAGGTAAAGAGTGGATGAACCGCATGAAGAATGCCATCTTCCTCGTCGATTTGCGCGTTCCAGAGCTGATAGACAGAAAGCGGATTAGTCTCTTCTGTAATGTTTGTATCTTCAAATTGCTTGCGAGTAATGTGGAACGAGAAAAGACAGGCATGCAGCTTGTTTGTATTGCATATGCCAGAGAGCCATACCTCGTTAATCCTCTTCGAGCTTCTAAAAGCACTTGCGGTGATGAGCATACCAAGGTGTAAGTTGTAAGCGGTTGCCGCACGGCTGAGGTCATCAAAGGTTGCCTCTTTGATGCTTCCATCTGCGCTAAGAAAACTTCTTGGGAATTGCTCAGGAAGAGCCAGATGCACTCTAAAGGCAGCAATGCCCTTGTGTACGTTGGTTCTAAACTCAGTGACAAGACGCTGAGAAAGGCGCAGGCTTTCAATGTGTAGGGAAATGGCTTTGCGGACAACCCACTCGCCATCTTCCTGGGTGCTTTGAGTTGTAGCACAGCGGGGTCGCGACTGCTTCATCATGGTAGAAACAATCTTTTGCTCAAAGGCAAGTAAGTCATGCTCAGATGCCATATTTGCATCAAGAAAGTATCGCTCTGCAAAGAGAGCCGTGTTTAGTGCACTTTCAATAGTAAGGAGCTGAATCTTCTGCTCATAGGAAAGTGTTTTTTGATTAGTGCGCAGATAAAAGAGGCCATTAGTGCGCAGGCGCACCACACGGCAGGGGATAGCACTATCTTGTGCGTCAAGAACACCAGCATCTTTTAGTCTTTGAGCCAGATGTAGTTCAAAGTCACTTGGCGGGATGGCAACAGAACCACCTTTACGGTGTGAATCTTTTTCACGCAAAAACGCCGTATTCACAAAATGTTTAAGCACTTCAAGGGGAGTAGCGGACTCCGTAAGCGTAAGAGAAAGTGCTTCAATATTGAGCTTTGTATGCCAACCTGTCTGATCAATAGAACCAACATGTTGATTATTTTGTGCAGCGTCTAGAGACTCATCAGGCAGAACGTCTGTATTGACGAGAGACGGATAGAGTTTTCCAAGCCTGTTTCTTCCAGGTTGCTTGGCTTCTGGATTATTTTCCTGACGAGTCATCATACACCTCCCAGGTTAGGCATACTGATTCACCTATAGTTAACTATATACCTTTGCTGTTGTACGACATTTCAGCTGTCAATAGTTAATTCGGCAGGCGAGAAGAAAATGTCATTGACTGGTTAGTTTTGCGCCATGAACGGTATACTCACATACGTAGATGATTGGATTGACATGGCAATAATGCAAAACGTAACTGATACAAACAAAGCACTGGTAGCTTCTGATGTAGTTTCAGATTTGCAGAATCGCTCGCTTATTATTTTTGACTTTGATGGGACTATGGCAGACACGTTGCCCACCATTGTTTCTACCGCGAAGATGGCAATGACAGACTGCGGTCACACAGACTTTATAGAATCAGACCTTAAAAAGCTTGTAGGACCACCGTTTCCTTATGCATTTGAGCTGGTCTTTGGCTTAAGCCATGAGGATGCTGTTGCGGTTACTAAGCGTTACCGAGAGCTCTATGTAACTACAGGAAAATGGCCACTCTTTGAGGGTATGAGAGACCTCATTGATGACCTTCATGCTGCCGGTAAAAAGGTTGCGGTAGCAAGCTCAAAGAATCAGCCCATGCTAGAGATGGGCCTTAGGGATAACAACCTTGTTGGTGTTCTTGATACCTATGCTGGAAGAATAGATGAGGCAGCAACTGATAAAATCACTGCTATCGCTCACGTTATGCACCAGCTTGGCTTTGATGCTTCTGAAAGCGTCATGATTGGCGACCGTCGTTTTGATATGGAAGCAGCATTCCCAAATAAGATTCCATGTATTGGCGTTCTGTATGGCAAAACTACCAATAAACAGGAGCTTATTGATGCGGGAGCGGTTGCAATTGTAGATACGGTAGAAGATCTACATCACGTTCTTCTCGCCTAAAAATCGTTACATACACAAAAAAACGCCTTATCGCTAAGATGTGAACTACCTCCCATTTCTTGGACATAAGAAATGGGAGGCGATTCAAAACACACCTAAGTCAGATAATCTGTCAAAAAGACGTATACATGACGCTGAAAATAGCTAAAACGTGCAGATTATCTTCATTTGATGTGTAATATGGCCGCAATTGTGCAGATTATCTGACATAGGTGTGTTCCTTAGAAGCGGAATTTACCTATAGTTAAATCTTTTATATGACGCTATTCATTTTCTAGCATATTAGGTTAAGTTTATGCATAGAGATGCATATCAAGCGGTGCGACCGCCTAGCTTCCTGGTTATCTTGATTAAGAACATGTCGATTCTTCAGCAGAACCTACCAAAGCTGCGCTATTTTGTGCGCCAGGCCTAAAAGCCGACGCTAACACGCTGCAGAATCATAATCACCCACATATGAACTGCCTCCCCTTTCTTATGTCCAAGAAATGGGAGGCAGTTCGATGACAAGGCGTTTTACATTACATAAGCTCAACGTTACTCAAGCTCAAAAGCTCCAGTGTAGAGCTGATAGTACGTTCCTCGCTTGGCGAGAAGTTCATCGTGTGTACCGCGCTCAATAATGCGACCGTGGTCAAGTACGACAATAACATCTGCGTTTCTAACCGTAGAAAGACGGTGAGCAATAACAAAGGTGGTGCGGTCGTACATCAGAGCGTCCATACCACGCTGGACAATTGCTTCAGTACGTGTGTCAATGCTGGAGGTAGCCTCGTCCAGAATCATGACTGGTGGATCTGCGACTGCTGCGCGAGCAATGGAGATGAGCTGGCGCTGTCCTTGGGAGAGGGCGCTACCGTTGTCCTTGAGCATGGTGTGGTAACCCTCTGGAAGACGTTTGATAAAGTCATCGGCACCAGCAAGTTTTGCGGCCTTTACGCAGTCCTCATCAGTAGCATCAAGACGCCCGTAGCGGATGTTATCCAAGACGGTACCTGTAAAGAGGTTGACGTCTTGCAGAACAATACCGAGAGCACGACGAAGAGCGCTCTTCCTAATCTTGTTAATGTTGATGCCATCGTAGCGAATCTTGCCATCTTCAATGTCATAGAAGCGGTTGAGCAGGTTAGTAATGGTTGTTTTACCAGCACCTGTTGCGCCAACAAAGGCAACCTTCTGACCAGGTTTTGCATAAAGAGAAATATCATGCAGTACGGTGTGGCCAGGCTCGTAGCCAAAGTCAACATCAAAGAGGCGAACGTCTCCCTTAACAGGGGTGTAAGTAACCGTACCGTCACTGTGTGGATACTTCCAAGCCCAGTAACCGGTGCGGTACTCAGCTTCCTGAACTTTACCGTCAATGGTTTCTGCATTGACTAAAGTAACGTAACCTTCTTCAGTCTCTGCTGGTTCATCAAGTAGCTCAAAAACTCGATTAGCACCAGCGATGCCCATAACAACAGAGTTAATCTGACTAGAAATCTGGTTGATCTGAGCGGAGAACTGACGTGTCATGTTGAGGAAGGGGACAGCTACAGCAATGGTGAAAGGTAGTCCAGACAAAGAAACGTTTTGAATGTTCAGAGTAATAAACACACCAGAAACTACAGCAACTACAACGTACATAATGTTGCCCAGATTGTTGAGGATAGGCATAAGCGTGTTGGCATAAAGGTTTGCATTTCTTGCAACAACCATCAGCTCATCGTTGATTTTGTCAAATGATTCAATAGTTTCTGCCTCATGACTAAAGACCTTAACGACCTTCTCGCCATTCATCATTTCCTGAATGTGACCCTCAACATCTGCGGTGGTCTTCTGAGTCTTAACAAAGTTCTTTGCGGACTTACCACCAAGGTTTTTAGTAGCAAGTCCCATCAAAGAGAATCCAAACAGAACAACCATGGCCATAAGCGCGCTGTAGTAAAACATGATGAATACTACTGCGATGATAACCACAGAGGTAAAGAGGAGGTTTGGAAGACTGGTGCCAATCATCTGGCGCATTGCGTCAATATCATTGGTGTAATAGCTCATGATGTCGCCATTGAGGTGCGTATCAAAGTACCTAATAGGCAAGTCTTGCATGTGCGAGAACATCTTTGAACGCCATTTTTGCAAAGCTCCCTGGGTGACAATAGCCATACCCTGGGTAGAGATGATATTTGCAAGAAGTCCAATGACGTAGAAGGTGGCGAGAAGAGCCACGTTTTGGAAGACTAAGCCTTCAGCAGAACTCCAGTCACCACTATCAATAAAGTTAGAGATGATAGAGAGGATTCGCTCCAAGAAGACACTTGGGAGTGACTGCATAATTGCTTGGATAACAGCACCAAGGAGTGCTATAGGGAGAAGGACAGGGTAGAACTCCCAGAGCATTTTAATGGTTCGAGTAAGAATTTTTCCCACGGGAAGCTTTGGTCTTGTGTTGTTTGTTTCTGTTGTCCTACTCATGAGAAGTCACCTCACCTTCCTGAGACTGATTTTCATCAACACTTTGCTTGTTCTGTGAGAAGTACACTTCGCGGTAGATTGGGTTATCTTTCAGGAGTTCTTCGTGCGTACCAATTGCGTTAACGCGACCGTTATCCAGAACAATAATCTTGTCAGATTCTTCGATACTGGAAGTACGCTGAGCAATGATGATCTTGGTGGTGTCAGGCAAGAAATCTTTAAGACCAGAGCGAATTAAAGAATCTGTCTTTGTATCAACAGCACTGGTAGAGTCATCAAGAATAAGTACTTTTGGACGCCTAAGCAGTGCGCGCGCAATACAGAGTCTCTGCTTCTGGCCACCAGAAACGTTGTTGCCACCCTGCTCGATATGAGTCTCATATTTATCAGGGAAGGTTTGAACAAAGCTATCAGCCTGAGCAAGACGAGCTGCCTCAAGAATCTCTTCATCGGTGGTGTCAGGGTTACCCCACAGGAGGTTCTCTTTGATGGTGCCGCTAAAGAGAACGTTTTTCTGAAGAACCATGGCAACAGCACCACGAAGAGTGTCGATGTCATAGTCTTTGACATTGTGTCCGCCAACAGAAACGCTACCAGCGGTTACATCGTATAGGCGAGGAATAAGCTGCACCAGTGTGGACTTTGCAGAACCAGTACCACCGATGATACCGATGACCTCACCAGAGTTGATGTGAAGATCTACATCAGACAGGGCTTCTCGACCCTCTGGACCGGAATAGGAGAATCCAACGTTCTCAAAATCAATGGATCCGTCTGTAACCTCAGTCAAAGGATTTTCTGGGTTGTTAATAGTGGAAGTTGCAAGGAGTACCTCACAGATGCGGCGAGCACCTTCTTCCGCAATGATGATCATGGCAAAGACAAAGGAAAGCATCATGAGCGCCATAAGCATCATAAAGCCATACGTAATAAGCGAAGAAAGCTGTCCAACGCCAAATGCAGTTCCCTGAGAAGAGACAATCAGGTACGAGCCAAAGTACAGAATGAAGACAAACAGCACGTAAATAGTGAAGTTCATAAATGGAGAGTTCAGAGCCATGAGCCTCTCGGCTGCTGTAAAATCTTCGCGCAGCTCTTCTGAAGCCTTATCGAATTTCTGACGCTCAAAGTTTTCATTTACAAATGACTTAACAACACGGATACCAGCCAAGTTTTCTTCAGCGGATTCATTGAGTGCGTCGTATCTCTTAAATACCTTTTTAAAAATAGGAATGACTCTAGAAATAATGAAGTAGAGGCCAATTCCTAGAAGAGGCATGACGGCAACAAAAATAATGGCAAGCCAGCCGCCCATGATAAAGCCAGCAATAAACGCTGCAATAAACATAAATGGAGCACGAACGGCCAGGCGGATGAGCATCATAAATGCCATTTGTACGTTAGAAATATCCGTAGTAAGGCGTGTTACTAACGAAGACGAAGAGAACGCATCAATAGTGGTAAACGAGAAATTTTGGATATTACGGAACATATCACGACGAAGATTGCGTGCAAAGCCAGTGGATGCTTTGGCAACAGAAATACCGGATAGTGTTCCAAACAGCAGCGACAGCATTGCCATAGCAGCAAGAACAGCGCCAGACTGAATGACAGCGTTTAGTTCTGCCCCCGTACGAAGCGTATCAACAAGATTGGCTGTTCTAAAAGGAATGAGGATTTCTAAGATGGTCTCAATTAACACAAAGAGAGGAGTGAGGATAGTGTCTCTTTTGAATTCACCGATACTCTTTGAAAGCACTAAAGCAATCTCTTTAATGGAAAGATTACTGACATCTACAATACCTGTCAGGGTAGAGGGAGCCAAGGTAGTATCTGCTTCAGATGTTTCAACCATGCTTTCAAGTTCTTCAGTTGAAGTTACTTCTTCTGACATGACGTTTCTCCTTTCTCATCTCTGTTAATTGTGTCCCAATGTTCAACTAAACGATCTAGATATGCGCAGAATGTAACTTTTTCTTCATCTGAAAGAACCGACAAAGCCTGTGCTTCAAATGACTCAATAGTCTCTTGAGCTTCTTTTGCTTGTTTTTGACCTTCTTTTGTCAAAGAAAGAAGTGTTTGTCTGCGATCTTTGTCTACGCGCGTACGTTCAACAAGACCTTTTGCTTCAAGTTTGCTCACCATTTCTGAAAGAGATGCAGATGTATTCTTTGTCTTGGCGAGAAGATCTTTTTGTGTCATATCTCCATCACGATAGAGCGCAGTCAAAATAAATTGTTGACCGCCACGACATCCGCGCGTGATGTAAAGATAATGACCTAGATAGCCAAGATTGCGAATAATGTGCATCTCTTGAGTAGGTGAGGTAGGTGCTTGATGCATGAGTACCTCCCGTAACAGAAATAATTCTTATTAGGTATTTTACTCAAAATTTTTGAGATAGCAAGGTACTTAACAATTAAGTACCGAAGTTTTATTTTCTTGAAATAAAAGCAGGTAAATCAGGTTAGAGTTCCAGCTCTGTTTTTAAAGGTAGGCAAAATTTGCAAAAATTCTTCTCACCACCGCACCAGGAGACATCTTGGGAACATTGTGAGGGCATCCTGGAATGAAGAGAAGTCGAGCGGTAGGAATTGCCTCAGCAATACGGCGAGTTTCCTCTGGATAAATCTCATCGTATTCACCTGCCATGACAACAACAGGAACGGAGATGTGTTCAAGGGATACGGGGTCAATATGAGGGTTATCTACCATGAGCTCCAAATGCTCTGCAATACGAGCCGCCTCAGCAGGCGAGGGAACGGGATAGCCATCTTCTAGAACAGCGCCTTCCCAACCTTGAGCTGCCCAACGTTTATTGCTCTCGATACTTTCATAGAGCCAGGTCATATCACCTAACGTGTCAGGCTCAAGATTTGCTCCAATAGACACGAGAGAAGCAACAATATTTGAATAATCGCGCGCTAAAAGAAGTCCTAGGATGGCGCCATCAGAAAAGCCCACAATATGAGCAGATGAAATACCAAGCTGCCTCAGGACAACATACGCATCTTCTGCCATCTGCTCGTAGGTAAAGGCGGCAGTTCCTCGGGTGCTTAAACCCTGATCTCTTGAATCAATACCAATTGCGATGTAGCCGCGGCTGCATACTTCGTCAATGATGGTGCCAAAGATGCCGTGCTCTTCTCCATTTCCGTGGAGAAAAACAATGGGTGTAGCAACAGTACCGTCGGTAATAGACGTCAAATAAGCCGCAGTTGATACAAGGTCTTCACAGGGTTTCTCGCCAGCAGAGGCGTGGGGAGTGTAGACAAACGTTGCAATCTCCGCACCGTCATCAAGCAACACCTGAAGATGGCTCTTCAGGTGTGCTGTTGGCTTGTTATAGGGTTTTGGACGATAGACGGGTGGAAACTCGACCACGTGTGCTCCTACCTGCGTGTTTTAATTCTTCTGGCTTGGATGTGCTTTGAAGAAGTCAAAGCGAGGAGGGAGCTCTTCAAGCTGGTGCTCCTCTGCGCTCTGGCCAAGCTTTGCTGCAAGCTCTTTTGGACCCATAAAGGCGTTCTCCCAAGAGAAGAACTCCTCATGTGGGAAGTTGAGGGCATCTGCAATGCGCTCACAACCTTCTGGAACAGCTGGATGCATGAGCAGTGTGATGGTCTTAAGCGCATAGAATGCATCGGCAAGTGCCTGGTCGTAAGCCTCGTCACTGCCCTGAGCAGCCTTGGAAGCCTCGCCCCAACGCTTGTTTTCTGCGCGAGCATACTCGTCAACAGCGGCAAGTGCGGAATGCGCGTCAAAGCCGTATGCAAGCTGCTCGTACTTAAGCAGAACCTCTTGAGCAGCATCAATGACTTCCTGGTGAGGGTCGCTGACAGGGAGGTGACCGCCACAAGCATTAGCTGCACCATACAGGCAGCTACGAGCCATGCGGTTAAAGATGTTAGTGAGAAATGCTGACTCCTTGAGCGCTGGATCAACAACGCGAGGATCATCCTTTACCAGAAGATCTGGCTCGCCGTCTTTGCCCTTCCTGGATACAGAGGTGTCAAAAGCCTTTGGCGAGAAGGACACAGCGCGCTGATCAAGGCCAAGAGAGAGCCAGTGAGCACGGAGCTGCTCTGGAGTGTAGAACTCAAGAAGCTCTTCAGCCATTGGAGGCTTGATAGCACCAGAGCTGGAAGCCTTCTTGTTCATAAAGAGAATGTGGTAGTTAGCAACGGGAGTATCGGTGATAAGACCCCAATCAAGTGCATCCCACAGTGGGTTCTGGACAATGCAGTAGAAGAAGATGTTGTCCTGGCCAATAAACTGGTAGACAGCGGCATCATCGCTGCACCACCAATCGCGCCACTCGTCAGAAGAGTAGCGGCTACCGCCATTGTTGGCGTCTTCAGAAAGAGCAGCACGGGTGAAGGTAATAGGAGCCCAGAGAGACTCAGTCCAGACCCAGATGGTCAGGTCTTTGAGATCTTCAATGTCTGGAGACTTAAGGCCCCAAGAAATATTGCCTGTCATGCGGTAAGGCAGGAGCGTCTTGCTTGTTCTAAAACGAATTCCAGCCTCTTTGAGTTTCTCGCGAGCTTCATCTCTATCTTGCCAGTTTTCAAAAACAACAGAGAAGGAAGAAGCGTTACCTTCTGGCTCAATGACATTATGAGCTGGGAGGGAAGAGGCAACGCCGTCAAAGTCTTGGCGGTAGGAATTTTGAATGTAGATAATAGGCTCGGTCAGAGTCTCTTGAACGGTAGAGGTAACAACTGAGCGAATCTGTGGGTTGTTCTTCCACTTCTCTACAAGATTGTTTAGAAACTCTTTGTATTGTGGCAGGTCAAAGTACCAGCTTGGTGCAGGACGAAGCTCTGGCGTGGTGCCGGTGAGCTGCGAAATAGGGGCAATGAGCTCCTCTGGGTTGAACTGATGACCCAGGTCGCATTCTTCTGCATAAGCCTTCTCTGACTTGCAGCCCTTAATAGGGCAACGTCCATTGACCTGGCGACCATTAAGGAATGTGTGAGCCTCGGTATCGTAAAACTGTTTAGTTGAGAGCTTAGAGAGTTTACCGCGCTCGTAGAGGCGGTGCATGATGCTGTCCGCCATCTCTTCGTGGATCTTTGCAGCGGGCTCTAGTGCGGAACCGCCGTAGAAATCAAGCGAGATATTGTAGGCGTTAAGAGCGCTTTTCTGCAGGTTGTGATTATGATTAACGTAATCAAGGATGGTGCCCTCGTAGCCCTCTTCTTCAACCTTTTTGCGATAGCCCTCTGCAATAGGAGAGCCATAGCAATCAGTTCCCGAGATAAACAAAACGTTTTTCTGGCCAATACGATCTCTTAAGAAACGAGCAAAGAAATCTGCTGGGACAAAGACGCCCGCAATATGTCCGAAGTGGAGATTTTTATTACCGTAGGGCATACCACCGGTAATGACAGCGCGCTTAGGAAAATGAGGGCGGTTGTTCATGTCGTAGCTTTCGGCCATGGATACCTCGCAGTTGGAATTAGTAGATTACGCAAATTATCTTCTTATTCTAATCTTTTTTGATTCACTACACGAATAGATTCAGAAGTCGATACTATAGTGAGTAGAAATTATGTAAGGAGAGTTTGTGGGAAGAAAAAAGCCAAAGACAAGCCTTGAGTTTGTTCTAAAGGATCCACCAAAGTCTGTGGTGACGCCCTTCCTTGTGGCTGACCTTGCACTTTTACTTATGTTTGTGTGTCGTATTCCGCTGATGGTTATGGGAGAGCTCCCAGCCAATGACATCCTTCCAGCCGTGTTGGGTCTTCTTGGAAGCATGTTGGCAGGTGGCTTAATCCTTGTATGGATTACCCGCGTCAATAAGCGAGATTTTAGGTCTTTAGGTCTTCGAGTAAGCTCCTGGCCAGGATTTATGCGCGGAGTTACCTTTGGCTTTTTGATGGTGCTGTTTACCTTTGGCTCTATCATGCTCATTGAAGGCTTTGATTTTAACTTCAATGCTTCCTATAACATTTTTGCTGCTCTCTTCTTACTTGTGGCAACCCTGATTGAGTCTACTGCAGAAGAAATCTTGTTTAGAGGCTATCTACAGACTGGTGTTGCAGCTAAGAGTTCTTTCCCTGTAGCGCTTGTGCTTCAAGCAGTGCTCTTTACCGCAACGTATGGACTAACGCCTAACATCTCTATTGCCGCAGCAATCTCAGTCTTTTTGATGGGCATTCTCTATGGCTTGGTGTTTTGGCTTACTGATAACCTGCTCATGACCATTGCTATGCACTTTATCTGGAACTTTGTAACCGGCCCGCTTTTAGGAATTTCAGTCACCACCGTTCTTCTTCCTACCACGCTCTTAACAGCGTATCCTGCAGCATCTGAGTTTATCTCGGGTGGCGCCTACGGTATTGAAGCAAGCGTTGTTACCATTTTTGTCTGTCTTGCTGCCTGCGCTATAGTAGGTTGGAAATGTTATAAGGCACAAGGCGAGAAGAACTAATGGCTTCAAACATGCTTCAGTCAATTGAGACTCTTTCAGTAGAGCCGGGAACACCGCTGCTGCTTCATGCATGCTGTGGTCCGTGCTCGCTTGAACCTTTAAAGCATCTGAGGGAAGAGGGTTTTGAGCCAACCATCTGTTGGACTAATCCTAATATTCAACCTATTGAAGAGCATGACAGGCGCCTCCAAACCTTACTGACGTGGGCTCAAGAAGAAGCTCATGTTGAGGTAATTGTGGCAGCAGATCCGCGAGAGCAGTGGGAGCGCACTGTGGCTCCTCAGGGATTTGAGCGAGATCGCCGATGTCGTGCTTGTTACGCAATCCGCCTGGCAGAGAGTTGTCGTGTGGCGGCTGAGCGCGGGTTTGAATACGTTTCTACTACACTGGCTGTCTCGCCCTATCAGCTCTTTGATGCCTGCGAGGATGAGCTGGTGTCAATCGCACATGCTCATGGGCTGACGCCTGTGTGGAGAGATTTCCGTCCGTATTATCCTGAGGCTACAAAAGAGTCTCGTGAGCTTGGTATGTATCGACAAAATTACTGCGGTTGCAGATATTCTGCGGCCGAGGCTCAGATAGAGCGTCATGAAGCTCGTGACGCAAGAAAGGCAGCACGTCATGCGAACTGACGATTTTGATTACAACCTCCCAGAAGAACGTATTGCACAAGCTCCTGCTGAGCCAAGGGACTCTTGTAGGCTGTTGGTGCTGCATAGAGAAGATGGCCGCATAGAGCACAAGCACTTCACCGATATTGTGGAGTATCTTGAGCCGGGCGATTTGGTTGTAGTTAATCAGACGCGCGTTATGCCAGCTCGCCTTGTAGGTAAAAAGCAAAATACGGGAGGCGTCTCAGAAACGCTGCTTTTAAAACGTCGAGAAGACATTGATGCTTTGGGTAGTGTATGGGAGTGTCTGGTAAATCCTGGTAAGCGTCTAAAGCCTGGCGCGGTAATTGAATATCGTGCAGGTGGCTTGCATGCCCCAGACTCAGCTCCTGTTGTGTTGACGGGCACCATTGTGGACTTTGTTGACGACAACAGGGGAGGTCGCCTGGTGCGTTTTGAAGCACAGGGAGATCGCACTCTTGACGAGGCTATTCATGAGGCGGGCCACGTTCCACTGCCTCCGTATATTACACAGTACGAGGGAGACCCAGAGAAGTACCAGACGGTCTACGCTATGCAGGACGAGCATTCTGCTGCAGCTCCTACCGCGGGTCTTCACTTTACTCCTGAGCTCATTGAAACCATCAAAGCAAAGGGTGTTCAGTGGGCATCTGTTGAGCTAGAGGTGGGTATTGATACCTTCAGGTTGGTAACAGAGGACGATCCTACTAAGCACGTCATTCATACCGAGCGCTACCACGTAGCTCCAGAAGTTGTAGAAGCAGTAAAGGCTACCAAAGCCGCTGGTCATAAGGTTATTGCCATTGGTACTACCAGTGTTCGTTCGCTTGAAAGTGCTTGGGATAATCAGATTCCTGCAGCTGAGCCTCCTGTTGTTGCCCGTCGCTTTGAGGAGGCAGAAGACTCTGCTGCAGTGACTCATAAAGGTGATATGGTTGCCCGAGAAAACGCAACCACCAACCTCTATTTGATGCCAGGCTCTACGTTCCACGTGGTAGACACCATGGTGACCAACTTCCACGTTCCACGTTCAACTTTGATGATGCTGGTTTCTGCGTTTGCAACGCGCGAGCAGATTATGAACGCCTATCAAAGTGCTATTGACGAGAAGTACCGCTTCTTGTCATTTGGTGATGCCATGATCATCATTTAGCGAGCTTGGCGACGTCAATATGACCCTCACGTTTAGCTTGAGGGTTTAGCTTTAGAGAAAAAGTGCCCACAGTATGTACCGACCCCCAAAAGTTAGACCAAAATCTAACGATTAGGAGGTCGGTATT
>CAKAPG010000008.1 GCA_916715765.1 uncultured Atopobium sp. | reverse complement strand
AAGTATCGCGGTGAGTTTGAGGACCGCATGAAGAAGGTTGTTGCTGAGCTGGAGAAATCCAAGAACGACATCCTCTTCATCGACGAGATTCACACCGTCATTGGCGCCGGCTCCGCAGAGGGTTCCATCGACGCCGCGTCCATCTTGAAGCCACCGCTGTCTCGTGGAGAAATCCAGGTCATCGGCGCAACTACGGCAGAAGAGTACCGTAAACATGTCGAGAAGGACGCCGCATTTGAGAGGCGTTTCCAGCCAGTCAACATCGGCGAGCCAAACAACGACGACACCATTTCTATCATCCACGGTCTTCAAGATCGCTACGAGAAGCACCATCACGTCCACTACACTGAAGCTGCCATCAAGGCTGCTGTTGCGCTTTCTAGCCGCTACATCCAGGACCGTTTCTTGCCAGACAAGGCAATTGATGTCCTCGATGAGGCTGGTGCTCGCGCACGCATCCACAAGATGAGCCTTCCTCCAGAGATTGCCCAGGTAGATGCAGATCTTCTCCGCGTTCGTACCCAGAAGTCCGAGGCAGCAAGCGCTCAGGAGTTTGAGCAAGCAGCTCGTTTGCGTGATCAGGAGAAATCCCTGGTAGCAGAGAGGGACCGCTTGGAGACTGAGTGGCGTGAGCAGCTGGACAAGAACATTGTTACCGTTGACGAGGACGATATTGCAAAGGTTGTTTCTGGCATCACCGGTGTTCCTGTTTCTAACCTCACCGAGACCGAGGCTTCAAGACTGCTTCGTACAGAAGACATCCTTCACCAGCGCGTTGTTGGTCAGGACGAGGCTGTTGTTAAGGTTGCAAAGGCAATCCGCAGAAGCCGTAGCCCTCTCAAAGACCCTAAGCGCCCTGGCGGCTCCTTTATTTTCCTAGGCCCTTCCGGTGTAGGTAAGACTGAGCTTGCAAAAGCCCTGGCAGAGTTCCTGTTTGGCTCCGAAGACGCCCTGCTATCCTACGACATGTCTGAGTACATGGAGCGCCACACTGTAGCTAAGCTGGTTGGCGCACCTCCAGGATATGTAGGCTACGATGAGGGCGGCGAGCTCACCAAGGCTGTCCGCAGGCGTCCGTACTCTGTCCTGCTCTTTGATGAGATTGAGAAGGCACATCCAGACGTCTTCAACATTTTGTTGCAGATTCTGGACGAGGGCCGCTTGACTGACGGTCAAGGCCGTCACGTGGACTTCTCCAATACGGTTGTCATCATGACATCCAACATTGGTGCTCGCGAGATTGCCCGTACCAACACTATGGGCTTCTCGTCAGAGGGTTCTAAGGGTCTTTCCGATAAAGAGATTACCAGCCGTGTTATGTCTGAGCTCAAGCGTGGATTCCGCCCAGAGTTCTTGAACCGTGTGGACGAGATTGTTGTCTTCAAGTCGCTCTCTACCGAGCAGCTTCGTGGCATTGTTGACCTCATGGTTCTTGAGCTGCGCGATCGCTTGATTGCCAATGGTATGTCCATCGAGCTCACTGAGGCAGCAAAAGATTTGATTGCCAAAGACGGAACCGATCCTGTCTACGGTGCTCGTCCGCTGCGCCGCACCATCCAGTCGATGATTGAAGACCCCCTGTCTGAGGAGCTTCTCTCTGGCCAGTGGACCGCAGGCGACATTGTTGCTGTTGATGTTGACGCTGAGGGTAAGAAGCTTGTGTTCACCAAAACCACGGGCGTTATCCCTGAGCCTCGCAAGAAAGAGACAATGGCGCAGCTTGACCAGATGGATGTCAGCATGGGACCATCCTCGCTGCCACAGGGTAGCGCAGGCGGTTCGTCCGATCTGATGTCCTCCGCCGAGTAAGTTAGCTCTGACCCGAGGTTCTGCCTCGGGTCTTTTTGTATCGCAGCTAAACGCACAGTTCTCTTGTCGAGAAACCCAGGCGAGAAACCCGGGCGAGAAACCCGTCTTCTCCAAACCGTCACTACACGCGCCGGCAACAAAACCGTATACTTGAAACGTTGAAACAAATTGAAACCGTAAACGTACTAGAAATGCAAAACACAGCCTGTAAGCTGCAAGTAATTGGGGGAGAGTCATGGAGCCAACGCAACTTGATCCAAATGCAACAGAAAATGAGGACCGCATTGCCACAGCTCTAAAGATGACTGCTCCTGGTACGGCACTCCGCGTAGCCCTGGACATGATTATTGCTGGTCGCCTGGGCGCTCTCATTTGTGTGGGAGATATAGAAAACGTCCTGGCTGCAGGCGGAGATGGTTTCAAACTTGATGTTTCCTTCACAGCAAACCGATTGTTTGAGCTCTGCAAGATGGACGGCGCCGTGGTGGTGGATAAAGACCTGACCAGAATTCTGCGCGCCAACTTCCACCTCAATCCTGATGCAACACTTCCAACTGCAGAAACAGGCACTCGTCATCGCACTGCTGCTCGTATGAGCTTGCTTACCAAGGCAATTGTGATTGCCGTGTCTTCTCGCCGTTCGTTGATTACAGTCTACGTTGATGGTCATGTTATTCCGCTGAAGTCGGTACCAGCCATTATGTCGACCGTCAATCAGCTTTCGGTTGCCATGCAAAATACGCGCCAGCAGCTTGATCGCGCACTTCTGCGCCTGACTGCTCTTGAGCTTGATAACTACGTCACTCTTGGTGATGTAGCAGGCATTTTCTACCTCTTTGAGGTTTTGTTTAGTGCTGCTGATCAGCTTGATGCTTGTCTTTTGGAGCTAGGTAGCGAGGGAAAAACCACCGCTATGCAGCGTGAGGAATATTTGGGCGGCATCGACGAGGCTTATAACCTGATGATTCGCGACTACGCCGTAGATTCTTCCGCTGAAGAGGCGCGCGCCATTCGCCGCCGCTTCCACGAGACGGCAAACACGGAGCTTCGCTCCCCAGAAAGTGTTGGCCAGATTCTAGGTTACTCCGATGGCCGCGGAGAAGATGCGTCCATGGAGCCTCTGGGCCTGCGCACACTTTCCCGCGTTCACGTGGTCAACGATGAGATTGCGGCCAGAATTGTTGACGCCTACGATAATCTGCAGCAGCTGCTTCACGTTGCAGAAAACGATACGTCTAGCCTCAAATCTCTGGGTGTCGAGAACCCCGGTGCACTTGCTAACAGTCTCCGCAGAATGTGGGGTAAGTCGGAATAATGGCTGCAAGCAGCACTTGTGCAAAGGTCGTGTCAAAGCCACGTCCTTCTCGCCTTTCTACACATGGAGCAAAAGCCGATACCGTTGCCGTCATTGTGGCCGGCGGCATTGGCGAGCGCTTTGGATATCCTGACGGCAAGCAGTTTATTTCTGTCTGCGGTCTTCCGCTGATGAGCTGGTCAATCCTTGCGTTTGATCACGCGCCCAGCGTGGCTCACATTGTGATTGCATGCTCTGACGAGAAACGCGCTGCAGTTCAAGAGGGTGTTGTGGGCAAGCTTGTACTCCACAAGCCTGTTCACTTTGCAACGTCTGGTGCTACCAGACAGGAATCGGTTTACAACGCGCTCCAGGTAGTGCCTGCTGGATATGATTTTGTTTCTGTTCATGACGCGGTTCGCCCGCTCATTGAGGTAGAGACCATTGAGCAGGTCATTAGCACGGTTCGCAAGTCACCTAAGATTGCAGGAGCAATTTTGGCTCACCGCGCAACTGATACGCTCAAGCGTGTAGATGGTTCAACCATTGTAGATACACCTGACCGTTCAACTTTCTGGGCTGCTCAGACCCCTCAAGTGTTCAAGACACGCACACTTCTTGAAGCTCATGAGGTGGCTCGACAAGAGGGCTACCAGGGAACTGATGACTCGTCGTTAGTTGAGCGACTAGGTCTCACGGTGCTGTGCGTTGAGTCGCAACGAGAAAACGTGAAGGTCACGTACCCATCTGACCTTGCAATTGTTGAGGCTACGCTCAGCCGTCGCCTGGTAGAAGGCGCAACTGGAAGTGGGGCTGTAGAGTGAGTATGCCGAAGCTTAAAATTGGGCACGGATACGATGTTCATCGCCTGGTAGAGGGCAGAGATCTTATCTTAGGTGGCATCAAAATTGAGCACACCAAAGGTCTTCTCGGCCACTCCGATGCTGATGTTTTGACTCATGCACTTATGGACGCCCTGCTAGGAGCTCTGCGCGCCGGCGACATTGGTCAGCTTTTTCCCGATACAGACCCTGCTTATGAGAGTGCTGATTCTATGGTGCTCCTGTCCCAGGTTATGCAGCTTGTTCGTGATAAGGGCTTTGAGCTTCTGGATTGTGATTGCACCGTTGCAGCTCAAGCTCCTAAGTTGCTCCCTCATCGCGATGCTATGAGAAACCGCATGGCTGAGGTCATGGGTGTTTCGCCAGATAAAGTTGGTGTAAAAGCAACTACCACCGAAGGCCTTGGTTTTGTGGGCACTCAAGAAGGCATTGCTGCCTGGGCAGTTGTGCTGCTGGAACGTAGCGCGTAAGCCGGGACGCAGCGTGTAAGCCGGGACGCAGCGCGCAATAAGTTATAGCTCTACGATATGGTCGGCTGCCTCCACCACTTTAGGGTCATGAGATATGAGAAGTATTATGTGGTCTTGTTTGACCTTCTTGAGAAGATTAAGAAGGACATCAACACTTTTTTGATCTAATGCAGAGGTTGGCTCGTCAAGCAACATAACACTTGGATTCATAAGCATCATGCGGATAATTGCAATCTTTTGCTTTTCTCCACCAGAGATAGCAGAGCTTCGTTCATTAAGACGAACATCAAGATTTTGATCGTCACCAAGTAGCAATTTTTCTAAATTGAACAGCTTGATATAGCTGATTATCTCTTCATCTGTTGGTTGGTTTTTGCAGAGTAGGGTTAGATTATTTCTTACCGTATCGTCAACAATGCTTGGCTCTTGTTCAGTAAATCCAAGAGTATTTTTTCGAAGTGCATACTGGTTAATTTGAGCTAACAAGTCCTCATTAATGGCAATATTGCCTGATAGATGAGAAGACCACTCTCCGTTAATGAGTTTTAGAAATGTAGATTTGCCTGTTCCGTTTCCACCTGTAATAGCGTATATATTTCCCTTCACAAAACTACAAGACAAGTTGTTCATCAGTACTTTATTTGTATGTGGATAAGAGAAAGACACATTTGTGCAGGTAATTTGATTGACGTTCTCTGATGGAATGATATTACCAACGGACTCTTGAGGTACATCAAGAATCTGCTCAATTCGATTGAGGCTTACCGTAATGCTCTGATAAGCCATACCAAATTCCATGAGAAGCGTAATAGAACCTAAGAGCGATACAAAATAGCTTGAAATAGTTGCAATATAGCCAGGCTGCAGCGCTCCAAGGAAAATTTGATATGCACAGGTAATAAAGACAATGGCTTGGAATACAGCAATCACAGCATTGTTTAATTCTTGTACGCCAAACTCAAGCTTGTACTGCTCATGAATGGCACTACGAAGCTTTTGATTGATGGCATAGTGCTGATTAAAGAAACGCTCAAAGAGGGAATGACGCCTAATGAAATCTACATCAGTGAACTGCGAGAGTTCAATCGATCCATACTGGGACCGCAGTTCTTTAGATTCTTTGTATCTTTTATAGGCTGAAGCTTGGATTTGCTTATAGATAATAAAACTCACCAATAGCAGAACAGCTGTTACAAGAGCGGTTAATGGGTTCAAATATAAAATAATCGCAAGCGTGCCTATGACGGAGACCACAGTTGTTGCAAAGCTCACACATTGTGTAAGTATAAAAATCGAAACGTCATTAGCGTCGTTATTTACTGTCTGGCGATAATGTCCAGAATCATATGACGAGAAAAACGATGAATCTGCATGTTGAATCTTGTCAATTAGCTGTCGCTCAATAGTAAACGCAGAATCAATCTGCAACTGACAATAGCGTGTTTTAGCAAGATAGGAGCAGCCGGCAATAAGGATTCCTAGTGCGGCAACTACAGCGCAATAGAAAAGTATTTCATTCCAAGTTGTTCCTGCAATAAAAAGATTAATTACAAATCCAACAAGAAGCGGCTGGATCACCATAAGCGCTGTGACAAAGAATGACAAAAAGAGAAATATCGCAAGACTGCCCTTATCCAGAATGGTAGATATACAGTAGCGGATAATGTTAAAAAACTTACTCATTCGAATCACCTTCTGAAGTTGTTAAGAGTAAGATTTCTTGTCTTCTAGTTCTTTGCAGTTTTGATTCAAATATAAATTCTTAAAATTTTTATTCGTCAAGTTTAGTAAAACAAAAAAAACAATCCAGTACTAATCCGTAAATGGTAACAAAATTGAATTTTGATTAGTAAGGTATGGAACTTAAAGGTTTTCCACAAACCGTTTATACTTACACCAATACACAATGGTTGCGAGGAGTATGCATGCTTGTCTATAACACTCAGACGCATAAAAAAGAAGAGTTCAAGCCAATCGATGAGGGCAAAATCCGCATGTACGTGTGCGGTCCTACGGTTTACGATCAGATTCACATCGGAAACGCCCGCACCTTCCTCTCGTTTGACGTTATTCGCCGTTATCTGATGCACAAAGGTTATGAGGTCACCTTTGCTCAGAATTTGACTGACGTTGACGACAAGATTATTCAGCGTGCCATTGAGCAGGGAAGGACTGCTCAAGAGGTTTCTGAAGAGTTTTCTCAGGCGTTTATCGAGCAGATGCATCGTTTCAATATACTGGACCCAGATATTCGTCCTCGCGCAACGCACGAGATTGAAGCCATGCTTCAGATGATTCAATCTTTGATTGAACAGGGTCACGCTTATGCGGTCCCCTCGGGCGACGTGTACTTCTCGGTTCGTTCTGACCACAACTATGGCGTGCTTTCTGGCCGCGATCTTGACCAACTTCGCGCAGGTGAGCGCATTGAGGTTAATGACGAGAAACGCGATCCATTTGACTTTGCACTCTGGAAGGCTGCTAAGCCTGGTGAGCCTAGCTGGCCAAGCCCTTGGGGAGAAGGTCGTCCAGGTTGGCACAGTGAGTGCTGCGCCATGATTCATCGCTACCTGGGCACTCCAATTGACATTCACGGTGGTGGCTCTGACCTGGTATTCCCTCATCATGAGAACGAGACCGCGCAGGCGTCTTGCGCCTGGCACGCTCCTCTCGCCAATTATTGGATGCATACCGGAATGCTTCGCGTTGACGGTGAGAAGATGTCCAAGTCCTTGGGCAACTTCTACACGCTCAAGGAAGTTTTGGACAAGTATCCTGCAGATGCAGTAAGACTTTTGATGCTTCAGACGCACTATCGTGCGCCACTTGATTTCTCGTTTGAGCGCCTTGAAGGCACCGTTGGTACGCTTGAGCGCATGAAGACCTGCGTTGCAAATCTCCGCTGGGCTTTCAAGCAGTCTTCTGCTCAGCACGAACTTTCCGATGCTGATTGCACGCTTGCTGAGGCTATTAATACAGCTCAGAGCGAGTTTGACGCTCAGATGGACGATGATTTCAATACCGCAGGAGCACTTGCTGCCATCTTTGCGCTGGTAACTGCTGCAAATACGTATCTTGCAGAGGTTGGCCAGAACGTTGGCGCAAGTCCTGTTCTCCGCGCAGCAGATATGTTGTGCGAGCTCACGGGAGCTTTGGGAATCGATTTGACTCAGGCAGCGTCTACCTCTGATTTACCAGAGGAGCTTGTGGCACTTGCTGCCCAGGTGGCAGGCTATGAGGGCACGTCAGCTGACGAGGCTGCAGAGGCTCTGCTTGCTGCTCGTCAGGAGGCTCGCTCCCAGAAGAACTGGGCAGTTGCTGATCAAATTAGAGACGGCATTGCTGAGCTTGGACTTTTGATTGAAGATACCGCCGCTGGCGCTCGACTTAAGCGTAAGGCAGACTAACTATGGCAAGAAATCAGCGTTCTACCTCTAAAAACACGCGCTCCGAGGGCGCTGCAGGCCGCGGAGGCGCGGGTCGCGGTGGAGCTGCAGGTCGCGGCGGAGCTACGGGTCGCGGCGGCGCAGGTCGCGGAGGCGCGGGTCGCGGCTCCAAGAAGACTGCCGACTGGGGCGGTTATTTCGGCGCCAAGAATGGCCAGGGCTCAAAGGGTGGCCGCTCCGCACAAGGTGCACGCGCAGCTCAGGACACTCGCGGACAGCGAAGCGCTGGCGGACAGCGAGGTGCTGGTGCTGGACGTCCCGGCAACAAGAAGCCTGCAACCGATCTTATCGAGGGTCGTCGCGCAGTAGCTGAGGCGCTGACTGTGGGCATTCCTTTGAAGAATGCGCTGGTACAAGCCGCAAGCGGACAGAAGGACCAGGAGATTGAGGCGCTTGCACGCCAGCTTGAGCAGGAGGGCATTCCTGTCGAGCGTGTTGCAAAGCCGGTGCTTGACTCGCTTTCAAGCCACGGTGCTCACCAGGGCGTTATTGTCCGTACACAGCCGTTTGCTTACGCTGACCTCTCTGAAATCATCCAGCGTGCTGGTTCAGAAAACGCTCTGGTTGTGGTCTTGGATCACGTCACTGACGAGGGAAACTTTGGTGCAATCGTAAGAAGTGCCGAGGTAGTTGGCGCAGCTGGCGTCGTCATTGCAAACGCTCGCGCCGCCCGAGTTGGCGTTGGAGCATACAAGACTTCCGCAGGAGCTGTGCTTCATCTGCCAATCGCTCAGGTTTCTAATCTGCCGCGCGCTCTTGAAGAGCTTAAAGCCGCAGGTTTTTGGACATGTGGCTCTACCGAGCACGCTACTCAGTCCGTGTGGGAGGCTCCTATGGGAGGTCGCCTTGCGCTTGTCATGGGCTCTGAGGGCTCAGGAATTTCTCGCCTTATGCTCGAGAAGTGCGATTTTACGTGCAAACTTCCTCAGTTTGGCCAGGTAGAATCCCTGAACGTTGCTCAGGCAACGACGGTCATGTGCTACGAGTGGCTCCGCAGGACCCAGGACGCGTAAGCCCAGGAAGCGTAAGGTATGGCTCAGAAAAAATCGCTGCTTGTAGTCGATGGCTATAACGTCATGTTGGCAACTCCTCGCTATGAGGCGTTGCTGGATGAGCGTGGCTCTTCTGCACAAGAAACCGCTGCTGAGAGGGCCTATCACCTCAACACCGATCCGTTTTATCGCGCCCGTTTGGCGCTCATTTCTGACGTTGCCACGTTTGCGCAGGGCACCTACGAGGCCGTTATTGTGTTTGACGGCAAGGGAAATGTAAACGACGAGCGCCCGGAGCGTAGCCATGCTGGCGTGCAGCTGGTTTTCTCCGAGACGGGGGAGTCTGCAGATAGCGTCATCGAGCGCCTGGTCACGGACGCGCGAGAGGCTGGTCGCAAGGTATTTCTGGTCACGTCGGACAGGGACATTCGTGCCACAGCCGGCTTTGGCCCTGGCGAGGTCACGCGTATTGCCAGCGCATCGCTGGTCCACGAGATTTCCCAGGCAGATAACATTGTCGAAGAGATGCGTCGCGATCAGGTCAGTACACGCATGACGCTTGAAGACCGCATTTCTCCAGAACAGCGCGAGAAACTCTGGAAGCTGCTGGGTAGATAGACGGCCAGGTCAGCGTCTTACGCACTCAACATGCCAATTTGACTGACGCGCCAATGCTTTCGACGTGCCTGGGCGCAATCAGCGCGCCTGATTTCTGCAAAGAATCTGTAAATTCTGCCTGATAACAGCAAAGAATCGGTGGATTTGCCTGATTTCATCAAAGAATCGGTGGCTCAAATACAGATTCTTTGCACTTTTCAGGCAAACTTTTTGAGACATAACCAGACGTAACTTTTTGGATTCGAACGTAGTGCTATGAGGCCCTCCAAGGAGCCTGATTTTCTCGCCATGTCTGAACGATTTGCCGGAAAAGCACACCATGTCTGAGCTATTTGCTGGTTTTTCTCGCCAAGTCTGAGCTGTTTTACTCAGACATGATGCGGTTTTCAGGCTGACTATACTTAATCAGGCAGCGCATTTGTACTAAGTTCGCGCCTACAGAAGGGAAGTGCTCCTACATGCTGCGTCGACCAGTTTGTGGAGAAAAATTTCTCGAAAATTGAGACTAGACCAAAGTCAGAAAAGTCTATAGAATAGCCTCTGCACTTGATGCCGCTATAGCTCAGCTGGTAGAGCAACTGACTTGTAATCAGTAGGTCCCGGGTTCGAAGCCTGGTGGCGGCACCACTTGAATTTTCAGCCAGGCATTGCCTGGCTTTTTTCGTGCAAATTTTAGGGCATTCGCAACGTATCGCGCATGGCTCCTATAGACAACCATAAAAGCCCGTGTCCGTTTGGCGAGAAACCCGCTTGGAGTTGTGGCCAGAAAACCGCATGGAATCGTGTCGAGAAAACCGCTTGAAATTGTGGAAAATATTTGATAAGATACGCCCGGTTGGGTGGATTACGTTGACAAGATTTTTATTCAATCGTAATATTTTCCCGCTTGAGAGGTAATTGGAAGATCAACTAGACTTCCTGCGTACGTTAAACTGCAAGGTAAACAGCGTACACAATTGCTTCTAGAGTGCTTGAAAACGGCATTCGGGGATATGGCACAGCGGCAACTGCGGCGGACTGTAAATCCGCTCCCTCTGGGTTCCTTGGTTCGAGTCCAAGTATCCCCACCACGCCCGTGTAGCTCAGTAGGTAGAGCACTTCGTTGGTAACGAAGAGGTCACCGGTTCAAATCCGGTCGCGGGCTCCATTTTTCAAGCGGCATTTATGCCGGCGTAGCTCAGCTGGTTAGAGCACACGGCTCATACCCGTGACGTCACTGGTTCGAATCCAGTCGCCGGTACCAGACTCTTTACGGCGTACATGTCCTAGACATTTGCGCCGTTGAGTATAAACAGACGTTTTTTCACCACGGTCTAGCCCGAGGGTTAGTTCCAGAAGGAGGATTGGCAATGGCCAAGGAAAAGTTTGACCGCACAAAGCCACACGTAAACATCGGTACCATTGGTCACGTCGACCACGGTAAGACTACCCTTACCGCAGCAATCACCAAGGTTCTCTCTGAGACCGAGGGCTGCAAGGCAGACTATACCGCCTTCGAGAACATCGATAAGGCTCCAGAGGAGCGTCAGCGTGGTATTACCATTTCCGTTGCTCACGTTGAGTACGAGACTTGGGAGCGCCATTACGCTCACGTCGACTGCCCTGGCCACGCAGACTACATCAAGAACATGATTTCTGGTGCAGCTCAGATGGACGGCGCAATCCTCGTTATTGCTGCAACCGACGGTCCTATGGCTCAGACTCGTGAGCACATCCTTCTCGCACGTCAGGTCGGCGTTCCTTACATCGTCGTCTTCCTGAACAAGTGCGACATGGTCGACGATGACGAGCTCATCGACCTCGTCGAGATGGAGACCCGTGACCTTCTCTCCGAGTACGACTTCCCAGGCGATGACCTTCCAATCATCCGTGGTTCCGCTCTCGGCGCTCTTAACGGCGAGGAGAAGTGGGTTGAGTCCATCCGTGAGCTCATGCACACCGTTGACTCCTACATCCCAACACCAGCTCGTGACAACGAGAAGCCATTCCTGATGGCAATCGAGGACGTCATGACCATTTCTGGTCGTGGTACCGTTGCTACCGGCCGTGTTGAGCGTGGTGAGCTCAAGCTCAACGATCCAGTCGAGATCGTTGGTATTAAGCCAACTCAGAACTCTGTTGCTACCGGCATTGAGATGTTCCGTAAGACCATGGACTTCTGCGAGGCTGGCGACAACGTTGGTATTCTTCTTCGTGGTGTTAAGCGCGAGGACATCGAGCGTGGTCAGGTTCTCTGCAAGCCTGGTACCGTTACTCCACACAAGAAGTTCACCGGTGAGGTTTACGTTCTTACTAAGGAAGAGGGCGGCCGTCACACCCCATTCTTCTCTGGTTACCGTCCACAGTTCTACTTTCGTACAACTGACGTAACCGGCGACATCTACGAGCTCACCGATGCAAACGGTGGCAAGGTAGAGATGGCTATGCCTGGTGACCACATCACCGTTGGCTGCGAGCTCATTCACCCAATCGCTCTTGAGCAGGGTCTGAAGTTCGCTATCCGCGAGGGTGGCCACACCGTCGGCGATGGCCGTGTTTCCACCGTCATCGAGTAACTTCTTTAAAAGTTGCTAACTTGCCCGGCGTGCTCTTTTGCGCGCCGGGTTTTTTGTCGAGAAAAAATATGTGAACGCCTAGAGTAATTAGAGAAAAGTATTGACATCTCTGGGTAGTGGGTGCTAACCTAAGCAACCGCGTCACATTTCGAGAATACATCTCGTGACCGTGTTCAGGAGGATCAATGCGTACACTCGTTACTCTCGCCTGCACTGAGTGCAAGCGTCGTAATTATACTACGGACAAGAACAAGTCCAACAACCCAGATCGTATGGAGTTGAAGAAGTACTGCCCATGGTGCCACAAGCACACGGTACATCGCGAGACCCGCTAGGCTAGGTGGGTTCGTTCTAGGCCAGTAGCTCCAATGGTAGAGCGGCGGTCTCCAAAACCGTTTGTTGAGGGTTCGAGTCCTTCCTGGCCTGCCAGATAACTTCACCGGCCTTCCCATAAGGGTTGGCCGGTTTGTATGTAGGTATAACATCCAAGGGAGCGTAGGATGGCAAATAAGGAGCGCAATAAGAGGAGCGCACGTAAGGCTCGCGCAGAAGAGCGCGCCCAGCGTGAGGCCCTTCAGGCTGAAGCTACTCCTGAAGCTTCTGCTAAAGCCACTAAGGCCGAGGCAAAGAAGCAGGAGAAGTCCCTTCAGCGTAATGCTAACCCTGGCTTCTTTGGCCGCCTGGGTGCTTATTTTGCAGGCGTTCGTACAGAAATGCACCGCGTTGTGTGGCCTTCAAGCTCTGAGCTTGCTGGTTTCTCTGTAGCCGTAATTGCAACAATCATTTTCTTTGGCTTGGTAACTTGGCTGGTTGATACTGGCATTGTTGCTGGTCTCGTTGCCTTTACTGGACTGAGGGGATAATCAATGGCTAAGCGCTGGTATGTAGTTCACACCTATTCAGGTTATGAGAACAAGGTAAAGACAGACCTTGAGCACCGTATTGAGACCTATGGCCTTGAGCGTGCTGTTGTTGATATTCAGATTCCTACTGAGGAAGTTACTGAGGTCAAGGACGGCGGCAAGCGCGAGACCAAAGAGTCCAAGGTTTTCCCAGGTTATGTTCTTGTTCGCATGGAGCTGGATGACAATACTTGGGCTGTTGTTCGCAACACCCCAGGCGTAACTGGTTTTGTTGGCATTGACGGCAAGCCAGTTCCTCTGCGTCGTGATGAGTTCGATAAGATCATGCGTCGCGGCGGTATGAAGACGGGTAGCCCTGTACCTAAGCGTACAGCAACCAATATTGAGGTCGGTCAGGCAATTCACGTTCTTTCTGGTCCTCTCGCCGACTTCGACGGAACTGTTTCTGAGGTCAACGCAGAGTCCGGCAAGATTAAGGTTATGCTCACCATCTTTGGTCGCGAGACTCCGGTTGAGCTCACCATGGATCAGATTTCCCTGATAGACTAGTAACTAACGGCTTATCCCGCACTTCTCGTCCCTTGTGGATTGCTTCTCGGGAGTGCGCGAGAATAGACTCAAACGTATTCAAACAGGAGGCTTAACATGCCCGCAAAGAAGGTTGTTAACTTTATTAAGCTGCAGATTCCTGCAGGCCAGGCAAACCCAGCTCCTCCAGTAGGACCAGCTCTGGGTGCTGCACAGGTCAACATTATGCAGTTCTGCCAGGCATTCAACGCTGCAACTCAGGACAAGGCTGGCGATATCATCCCAGTCGAGATTTCTGTTTACGAGGATCGTTCCTTTGACTTCGTAACCAAGACTCCTCCAGCAGCTCAGCTCATCAAGAAGGAGCTTCGCCTCAAGGGTGGTTCCGGTGTTCCTCAGCGCGATAAGGTTGGCCAGCTCTCCCAGGAGCAGCTCACCAAGATTGCTGAGATCAAGATGCCAGACCTCAACGCAAACGACATTGAGGCTGCAAAGAAGATCGTCGCTGGTACCGCTCGTTCCATGGGTGTAACCATCGCCGAGTAGTGTTTACTCCCGTCAGCCATTAGTGTGGCTGACGGTTGTTTTTGTCAGAGCATCCGACGTTAGTGCACGTAGTTGGGTTTCTCGCCAAGAGGGCGTAACTATGGACGGAAGATGCAGGAGTGGGAGGGCAGACGCCCGCTAACCACAGGAGGTACATAATGCCTAAGCACGGAAAGAACTACAAGAATGCAGTTGCCAAGGTAGACGGTGCAAACCTCTACAGCCCAAAAGAGGCAGTAACCCTTTCTAAGGAGCTTGCAACTGCTAAGTTTGACGAGACCATTGAGGTAGCAATTCGCCTTGGTGTCGACACTCGTAAGGCTGACCAGAACGTTCGCGGTTCCATCTCTCTGCCTCACGGCACTGGTAAGTCCGTTCGCGTTGCAGTCTTCGCAGAGGGCGAGAAGGCCCGCGAGGCTGAGGCAGCTGGCGCTGACATCGTCGGTGGGGACGAGCTCATCGCAGAGGTCGAGAAGGGCATGCTTGACTTTGACGCAGCAATCGCAACCCCTCAGATGATGGGTAAGGTTGGCCGTCTTGGTCGCGTTCTTGGTCCTCGTGGCCTTATGCCTAACCCTAAACTCGGCACCGTTACCATGGATGTTGCAAAGATGGTTAACGAGCTCAAGGCTGGTCGTGTTGAGTATCGTGCAGACCGTTTTGGTATCTGCCACGTTGCAATCGGCAAGGCTTCTTTTGAGGTCCAGCAGCTTGTTGAGAACTATGGCGCACTGATTTCCGAGATCATCCGCGTCAAGCCATCCAGCGCAAAGGGTAAGTACGTCAAGACCGTTGCTATTTCCTCTACTATGGGCCCTGGCATCAAGGTTGATCCAACCAAGGTTCGTAACCTCATGGAGGACTAAGCTAAACGCTTAGAAGTACCTAGCACGTTTAATCCGGTATCTGCTTGCAGGTACCGGATTTTTCTTGCGACACGCGCTCGGCTTGCGGTGCGCACGTGGCTTCCGGCTTGCATGCAGCTTGAGGCGTGTGCGTCGCAGCTCGACCGTCTTTCTCGTCAAATTTTTGTGAAGAGAAAGAAATTGTGCACTCAACCTTGACTTGGATAGTTTTTTGCTGCACAATATCCAACGCAAGACAGACGTCTTGTAGTTGCACGTTCGCTGCCAAAGACAGCCGGCGCCTTGAATCCAAGGCTTAATGGGAATTCCCGCCTGCCGAGGTGGTCTTGAGATTAGTACATCCAGACCCCGCTTTGGTTGCCAAAGTGGGGTCTTTTCATGTGAGGGCCGCACCTGTTGGCGCTCGTGCCTGAGACATGATAAAGGAGGTGTACTACATGCCAGCTCAGTCTAAACTTGATTTGCTCGAGAAGGTTTCCGCTTCTCTCGACAACTCCAAGGGCCTGTTTGTTATCGACTATCGTGGTCTCTCCGTAAAGGAGACTCAGGAGCTTCGCCGCGCACTTACCGCAGCAGGCGCTCACATGAAGGTCTATAAGAACAACATCGTCAAGATTGCTCTTAAGAACGCTGGTATGCCAGAGATTGACGAGATGCTCGCCGGTACCTGCGCATACGTTTTCTATGAGAATGATCCTGTCGAGGCCGCTAAGGTCATCAAGGATCAGGCCAAGAAGCTCAAGAAAGTTGAGTTCATTGGTGGTATCGCTGATGGTCAGGCACTTACTGCTGACGAGGCAAAGGCTTACGCAGATCTTCCTTCTCGCGAGGAGCTCATTGCAAAGCTTGTCTTCGTTGTTGCAAGCCCACTTACCGGTATTGCACAGGTTTGCGCTGGTCCAGCTCGTGGACTCGCAACCGCTCTTTCTGCAGTCGCAGATCAGAAGAACGCTGCATAAGCAACGTTTTGTTGTACCCGCGCATTGGCGCAAACCGCGTGAAAGTGTAGCCGCACTTAAACGCACACATACAAGCCGGGCTTTTGCCCAGATGCAGTACAAAGGCTGCATCGTTTAAAAAGGAGAATTGACATGGCTGTCACTAAAGATGAGATCATTGAGGCCCTTAAAGAGATGCCAGCACTCGAGCTTTCTGAGCTCGTTCACGAGCTTGAGGACGTCTTCGGCGTTTCCGCTGCTGCTCCTGTAGCTGTCGCTGCTGCTCCTGCAGCTGGTGGCGCTGCTGAGGAGGCAGAGGAGAAGACCAACTTTGACGTTGTCCTCGAGGGCTTCGGCGACAACAAGATCGGCGTCATCAAGGTTGTCCGTGCTCTTACCAACCTTGGCCTCAAGGAGGCAAAGGAGGTCGTCGAGGGTGCTCCTAAGGCTGTCCTCGAGGGCGCTAAGAAGGAGGACGCTGAGGCTGCTAAGGCTCAGCTCGAGGAGGCTGGCGCTACCGTCACCCTTAAGTAAGTCCATCCTACATAGCTTACTGGAGAGGTCAGACTTCGGTCTGGCCTCTTTTTTGTTTGCCTGGCGAGAAACCCGTGCGCTCGAAAATCGCATGAAGCTGAGGGCTTTTGCTGCAGCTCAAAATGTGCATCAAGTCTGAGCGCTTTAGCTGCAGCCTGAAAAGTGCATCAGCTTGGACGCTTTTGTTGCAGCCTGAAAAGCGCGCCACGTCTGAGCTGTTTGCCGGAAAAGTTTGACATGTCTGAGTGATTTTGCCGGTTTTTCTCGCCATGTCTGAGTACTTTTACTCAGACTTAGTGTGCATTTCAGGCTCATAAATCCGGCGTGGTTGTCCATGAATTTAGGGTGGTATGCCCTAGTTTTTCTCGCGCCTGATTTCTTCAAAGAATCTGTAAATTTTGCCTAAAAAGGTAAAAGAATCTGTGGATTTGCCTGATTTTGCAAAAGAATCGGTGGACCAAATACAGATTCTTTGCACTTTTCAGGCACGCCCAGCAAAAAGCCGGCGCACCTGGCGAGAAACCCGCGCGCTTGCAGCCACGCTCGCACTCGCGCCTGGCGAGAAACCCGTGTGCTCGCAGCTGCGCTCGCACTCGCATCTGGCGAGAAACCCGCGCGCTTGGCGCATCGTGTGGAGCATGGCAGCAGGGGAGAGCCGCTCGCCGAAAGCAATTTCTGCCTTCGTGAACCTTCTCCACAAAATCTTCACATATAGAAAAGACGAGTTAGTCAAGGATTTACCTGCAACATAACGTTTGTGCAGTTGAAAAACATAAACGCGATAATATAGTCAAAACGTCTTAAAAAATCAAGTGTTTTTCTGTTGACGCGCATTAAAATCTTGACTAAATTACTAGGTTGCGACAATTGCCACCTTCCACCCTTTTGAAGGAGGACAACCTGGTGTCTACCGCTAAAAAGACTTCCCTCACCACGCCTCAGGCGCATACTGGACGCAGGACGTTCAGTAAGATTCCCGCAGCTATGGAGCTGCCAAATCTGATTTCTGTACAGAAGGAATCATTTGAGCGCTTTATGGGAGAGGGCCTTGCAGAGTCCTTCGCTGAGTTCTCGCCAATTGAGAACAGCGCTGGAACCATGCAGGTCACCTTTGGTGACCATCAGTTCGGCGACCCTGCCAATTCAATGGCTGAGTGTCGTGCAAAAGACATTTCATATCAAGCACCTCTTTTTGTTGACGTCCGTTTTGTCAACAAAGAGACTGGTGAGATGAAGGAACAGCTTGTCTTCATGGGTGATTTCCCACTGATGACTGAGCGCGGTACCTTCATCATCAACGGTTCTGAGCGTGTTGTGGTTTCACAGCTCGTCCGTTCACCTGGCGTGTACTTCTCGTCAGAGATGGACAACGGTGTTCTGGTCCACAAGTCTCAGTTCATTCCTGCACGTGGTGCATGGCTCGAGTTTGAGGTTGATAAGCGCGGCCACCTGGTCGTCTCCATTGACCGCAAGCGTCGCCAGAGCGCTACCGTCTTCCTCCGTGCACTTGGCATTGCTGTTACCGATGACGAGATCCTCTCGCTCCTTGGTGATTCCGATGTTGTTTGCAACACACTTGAGCGTGACGTTGCAACCACACGTGAGGATGCTCTTATCGAGATTTATCGTCGTCAGCGTCCAGGCGAGCCACCAACTGTTGACTCTGCCCGTTCTCTGCTTGACGGCCTCTTCTTCAACGAGCAACGCTATGACCTTGCTCGCGTTGGTCGTTACAAGATCAACAAGAAGCTTGAGGAAGAGATTCCTGCAGACGTTCGTGTCCTTACCAAAGAGGACATTGTCGCAGCTCTTCAGTACCTTCTTGCAGTGCATGCAGGTGATGAGTCTAAGCACCTTGATGACATTGACCACTTTGGCAACCGCCGCGTCCGTACCGTAGGCGAGCTGGTCCAGAACCAGTTCCGCATTGGTATGAGCCGCATGGAGCGCGTTGTTCGTGAGCGTATGGCATCTCAGGACGCAGACGACATCACTCCACAGTCTCTGATTAACATCCGTCCAATTGTTGCTGCAATCAAGGAGTTCTTCGGTTCTTCTCAGCTTTCGCAGTTCATGGACCAGGCAAACCCACTTGCTGGTTTGACTCACAAGCGTCGTCTTTCTGCTTTGGGACCTGGTGGTCTTGCAGGACACAAGTCCGGCTCCAGCCGTCGTACCAACGTTCCTACCGCAGTCCGCGACGTTCACAACTCGCACTACTCCCGTATGTGCCCAATCGAGACTCCTGAGGGACCAAACATTGGTCTTATCGGCTCCTTGGCACTATACGCTCACGTAAATGAGTACGGCTTTATCGAGGCTCCTTATCGTAAGGTCACAGACGGTGTTGTTTCTGATGACATCGTTTGGATGACTGCAGACGAGGAGGAGAATCACATTATTGCTCCTGCTAACACCCCAATTGACCCTAAGACTAAGAAGTTTGTTGAGGTTGACGCAGACGGCAAGATTGTTGATGCAGACCGCGTTATTGCACGTACCCGCGACTTCGACGGTTCCTTCGGTGCACCTGCACAGGTTCCTGTTGAGGACGTTGACTACATGGACGTTTCTCCACGTCAACTTCTCTCCGTCGCAGCTAACCTCATTCCATTCCTTGAGCACGACGATGCAAAGCGTACCCTCATGGGTGCAAACATGCAGCGTCAGGCAGTGCCTCTGATTCAGTCCCACGCTCCATTTGTTGGAACTGGCATGGAGGGTCGCGCAGCTCAGGACTCTGGTGAGCTTATTTGCGCAGAGTTTGCCGGCGAGGTCACCGAGGTTGATGCAGCTCACGTTGTTATCTACTCCGATGAGCACGGCTCTCAGCGCTACGATCTTCCTAAGTACGAGCGCTCTAACCAGTCTACTTGCATCAACCACCGTCCAATCGTCACGGTTGGACAGCAGGTCGAGAAGGGCCAGCCAATCGCAGATGGTCCATCTGTTGACCACTCTGAGCTGGCACTTGGTGCAAACCTTACCGTTGCTTACATGCCATGGGAAGGCTACAACTACGAGGACGGTATTATCGTCTCCGAGCGCGTTGTTCAGGAAGACCTTCTGACTTCCGTTAACATTTCCCGCCACGAGATTGATGCTCGTGACACCAAGCTTGGTGCTGAGGAGATTACCCGCGAGATTCCAAACCTTGGTGAGGACATGCTCGCAAACCTCGACGATGACGGTATCATCCGCATCGGCGCTGAGGTTGGCCCTGGCGATATTCTGGTTGGTAAGGTCACTCCTAAGGGTGAGACTGCTCTGACCGCAGAAGAGCGCCTGCTTCGCGCAATCTTCGGTGCTAAGGCACACGATGTTCGTGATACTTCCCTTAAGATGCCACACGGCTCCTATGGCCGCGTTGTTGACGTTGTCCGCTTCAGCCGTGAGGCTGGAGACGACCTGCCTCCAGGAGTAAACGACCTGGTCCGCGTCTTTGTTGCTCAGCGCAGAAAGATCCAGCAGGGCGATAAGATCGCTGGTCGCCACGGTAACAAGGGTGTTATTTGTAAGGTTCTCCCAGTTGAGGACATGCCTTACATGGCAGATGGTACCCCAGTAGACGTTATTCTCGACCCACTGGGCGTTCCTTCCCGTATGAACGTTGGTCAGCTGCTTGAGTGCCACCTTGGTTGGGGCGCTGCACACGGTTGGGATGACGATGACGCAGATTCTAAGCGTTACGTTGAGGGCCCAATTCCTGTTGCAACACCACTCTTTGACGGTGCTACTGATGAGTCCGTTGCAGAGATTGTTCGCCGCACCAACATCAACATGATCAACAAGGCTCTCAAGGAGTACGGCGAGGACATGCGTGAGGAGTTTGTTCCACAGCTCAACGAGCGTGGTAAGACTACCCTCTACGATGGTCGTACCGGCGAGGCATTCAAGAGCCCAATTACCGTTGGTGTTTCTTACATCTTGAAGCTCGGCCACATGGTTGACGATAAGATCCATGCACGTTCAACTGGTCCTTACTCTCTTGTTACCCAGCAGCCTCTGGGTGGTAAGGCACAGTTCGGCGGTCAGCGCTTTGGTGAGATGGAGGTTTGGGCACTGTACGCATACGGTGCTGCTAACGTCCTCCAGGAGATTCTCACCGTTAAGTCTGACGATACCAACGGCCGTGTTAAGACCTACGAATCCATTGTTAAGGGCGAGAACATTCCTACTGCAGGAATTCCTGAGTCCTTCAAGGTTCTGGTCAAAGAGATTCGCTCCCTGGCACTTGACATTGAGCCAATCTCCTATCGTAAGCGTGCAAATACCGCAAAGGTCACAGATCCTGAGGAGAAGAACGCTGTTGAGATCCTCAACGACCTTGGCTTCACTGAGGTAACCGCTTCCGACCTGTCCCAAGACGCTGAGGGTGCATCCGCACTTGTAGGCGACGCGACCACCGATAAGGAGTAGCGACTGTGGCAGACTTTGATTCCACTGAATTTGACGCTATTAAAATTTCTCTAGCGTCTGCTGATGATATCCGCGGTTGGTCCTATGGCGAGGTAAAGAAGCCTGAGACCATCAACTACCGTACCCTTAAGCCAGAAAAGGACGGCCTTTTCTGCGAGAAGATCTTTGGACCTGTCAGGGACTGGGAGTGCGCCTGCGGTAAGTACAAAGGCATTCGCTTCAAGGGTATTACCTGCGAGCGCTGCGGTGTTGAAGTAACCACCGCAAAGGTTCGTCGTGACCGCATGGGCCACATCGAGCTTGCTGCTCCTGTAAGCCACATCTGGTACTTCAAGAGCCCAACCAGCTTCCCTCTGGCACGTCTTCTTGATATCAAGAGCAAGGACCTCGAGAAAGTCCTCTACTTTGCATCTTACGTAATCACTAGTGTTGACACTGAGGCACGTGAGGCTGACGTAGACGATCTTCGTGAGGAGCTTGCAGCAGATATCGAAGAGCTCGACGCAGAGCGCGACGATCAGATTGCACGCCTTCGCGAGCAGGGCCAGCCACAGGATGACGAGTTTGGCGATTTTGAGCCTCTTTCTGAGGACGAGATTCGTGCAGGCGTCGCTGATCTTGAGGAAGAGTACGAGGAAGAGAAGACGCTTCGTCGTGAGGCTTTCGAGAAGTTCATGCAGCTTGAGACCAGAGAGCTCATCTCCGATGAGGGTCTGTTCTCCGAGCTTAAGCGCTACTATGGCATCTACTTCAAGGGTGGCATGGGTGCTGAGGCAGTCCGCGACCTTCTTTCCAATATTGATCTTGAGAAAGAGGCCAAGGAGCTCCGCGCTATTATCGCCAATGAGGATGCTCAGAAGCAGAAGCGCGAGAAGGCCATTAAGCGTCTTGAGATTGTTGACGCCTTCCTTAAGGGTGGCAACGATCCAGCTAACATGATTCTTGACGTTGTACCAGTTATTCCACCTGATCTTCGTCCAATGGTTCAGCTTGATGGTGGCCGTTTTGCAGCTTCCGACTTAAACGATTTGTATCGTCGTGTTATTAACCGTAACAATCGTCTTAAGCGCCTGCTTGACCTTGACGCACCTTCCATCATTGTTAACAACGAGAAGCGCATGCTTCAGGAGTCCGTTGACGCTCTGTTTGACAACGGTCGCCGTGGCCGTCCTGTTACCGGCCGTGGTGGACGTCCTCTGAAGTCTCTTGCTGAGGCTCTTAAGGGTAAGCAGGGTCGCTTCCGTCAGAACCTTCTGGGTAAGCGCGTTGACTACTCTGGCCGTTCCGTCATTGTTGTTGACCCACACCTGAAGCTGCACCAGTGCGGTCTTCCATCCGCTATGGCACTTGAGCTCTTCAAGCCATTTGTCATGCGTCGTTTGGTTGAGCTCCGCAAGGTTGAAAACATTAAGGGCGCAAAGCGCGCTATCGACCGTGGTACCCCAGTTGTTTGGGACGTTCTGGATGAGGTCATTCAGGACCGCCTCGTTCTTCTCAACCGCGCACCTACCCTTCACCGTCTGTCAATTCAGGCATTTGAGCCAGTTCTTATCGAGGGTAAGGCAATCCACCTGCACCCACTGGTCTGCGCACCATTCAACGCAGACTTCGACGGTGACCAGATGTCTGTCCACGTGCCGCTTTCTACTCAGGCACAGACAGAGGCTCGCATTCTGATGCTCTCCAGCAACAACCTCAGAAGCCCTGCTTCTGGTAAGGTTCTGACCGTTCCTTCTCAGGATATGGTCTTTGGTGTCTACTACCTCACTTCCGAGAAGACCGGTGAAGACGCTAAGACTCTTACCTTCGCAAGCTTTGAGGATGCTCTTCTGGCTATTGAGGCCAACCGTGACCTTGATATCCAGGCAAAGGTTGTTGTCCGCGTAAGCTCCAAGGATGCAAATGTTGCTGATAGCGATCGCGCTATCTTCCGCGTTATGACTGGCCGCGGTCAGTATGAGGACCTGGACGTTACTGAGGGTACCAAGCGTTTTGAGACCACTGTTGGTCGCATTATCTTCAACCGTCAGTGCCTGCCAGAGGATTACCCATACATCAACTACAAGATGGTTAAGTCCGACATTGGTGTTCTGGTCAACGATTGCTGCGACCGTTACCCAATGGCTGATGTTGAGCCAATTCTGGACAACATCAAGAAGACTGGTTTCCACTACGCAACTCTTGCTGGTCTGACTGTTTCCGTTTGGGATGCTGTCATTCCTCCACACAAGCCACAGCTGCTTCAGGAGGCACAGGACCGCGTTGACCAGATCAACGAGTACTACGAGGACGGCTTCCTTTCCGAGCGAGAGCGTCACGTTGAGGTTGTTAACGCATGGACCGAGTGCACCGATCTTCTCGGCTCTGAGATGCTTGCAGGCTTTGCAGAGGACAACCCAATTTACATGATGGCTGACTCTGGAGCTCGTGGTTCTAAGACACAGCTTCGCCAGCTTGCTGGTATGCGAGGCTTGATGGCGGATATGTCCGGTGAGACCATCGACCTTCCAATTAAGGCAAACTTCCGCGAGGGTCTTGAGCCTCTTGAGTACTTCATTTCTACCTACGGCGCTCGTAAGGGCCTGGTAGATACCGCATCCCACACCTCCGACTCTGGTTACCTGACTCGTCGTCTTGTCGACGTTGCGCAGGACGTCATTGTTCGCGAGGAGGACTGCGGCACTGATGAGGCAGTTACCTATCCTCTGATTAAGCCTGGTCAGACTTCTGTTGATACTGACCTGATTGGCCGCTGCACCCTTGAGGATGTCTGCGATCCAAACACTGGCGAGGTTCTTATCCCTGCCGGTGGCTATGTTGAGTCCAAGCAGGATCTTGAGCGTCTTGTTGAGCACGGCCTTGCTAAGGTTCAGCTCCGCGCGCTTCTGACCTGTAAGTCTAAGTACGGCGTCTGCCAGAAGTGCTACGGTTGGGATCTTTCCACCCGTCGTCCTGTCAATATTGGTACTGCAGTTGGTATTATCGCAGCTCAGTCCATTGGTGAGCCTGGTACTCAGCTGACCATGCGTACCATTCACTCCGGTGGTGTTGCAGGCGCAGACGATATTACGCAGGGTCTTCCTACCGTTGCTCGTATGTTCGACGTCGTCGGCAACGTCAACGAGAAGATCCTTGGCCGCGAGGCTGATCTGGCTCCCGTTTCTGGTGTTCTTCACATCACCCCAGAGACCACCGAGTACCTGCTGCGTATTGTTGATGCAGACGATGCTTCCCGTGTTATCGAGGAGTGGCGTGTACCTGCATCCGTCCGCTTTATGCCTGGCATTGAGGATGGCGTTGTTGTCCGTGCTGGTGATCAGATTACCCGCGGCTTCGTCAACTTCCGTATGCTCCGTCGACTCACTGACATTGAGTCCACCATGCACACCTTCGTTGAGTCCGTTAAGGACGTCTATACCTCTCAGGGTGTAGAGCTCAACGATAAGCACATCGAGGTTATCGCACGTCAGATGCTTCGTCGTGTTCAAGTCACCAACCCAGGTGACTCTTCGTACCTGCTTGGTCAGTACGTGGACCGCTATGTCTTTGCAGAGACTGTCCAGAACATTGCCCTTGCTGGTGGTACTCCACCAGAGGCAGAGCCAGCAATCCTTGGTACTCTGAAGGTTGCAAGCTCTATCGATTCTTGGCTCTCCAGTGCATCGTTCATCCGTACTGCAGGCGTTCTTACCTCTGCAGCTATCGAGGGCGACGTTGACCACCTGCTTGACCTCAAGTCCAACGTTATTGTTGGTAAGCAGATTCCTGCAGGTACTGGTCTCTCCGCATACAACGATGTTGAGCTTACCTACCATGGCACCAAGATTGATGGCCCAACCTCTTCTCTTGCTAAGTCTCTTCCAGACTGGGCACCAGCAGAGCTTAAGGATATCGAGGAGCAGCTTCCTAAGCAGCTTGACTGGGTCAACGAGGATTACAACGGTGGCGTTTATTCCAAGAATGGCCGCACGCTTTCAAGCGAGGACGCAAAGCTGTATCTCTTCGATGATCTTGGCGTGTCACAGCGTTGGACTAACAAGTTCAGCGAGGTTGGCATTGAGACCGTAGGCGATCTTATCGGTAAGACCGAGGAAGACCTGCTTCGCATCGATGGTATTGGTGCAAAGGCAATCGAGGAGCTCCGCGATGGCCTTGAGGCTCGTAACCTCCTCTACATCCTTGAGCCAGAAGAGGATGAGGCAGATTCTGAGGATCTTTCTCAGCTGCTCAACATGGTCTTCTCGCCAGAAGGCGATGGCGGCTTGATGCTGGGCTCTGCAGCTCCATCCACGCACTCTGATTACACCGAGACACTCATCGGTTCTTCTTCCGACGAGGTTAGCCCTGATGTAATTAACGAGGACCTTGGTTCTCTGGATGACCTTCTCAATCAGGTTGTCCGCATGGACGCTGAGGCAGACGGCGAAGACGAGTAAGTAATCTCGCCTGATACATCAAACTTTTTCGGAGATTGACTCCGATACAGAAGAGGACTTCAGCCGTTAGCTGGAGTCCTCTTTTAGTTACGCTTACAGAAGCGAGTAACGGTATATACTAATCTTTTATGAATTACGTTTGGTAAGCCATTTATTTTGCGGCTCTTAAAGGATAGGAATAGCAAATGGATAGTCACTCCCACGATTCTGAACAGTGCGAGCACACTCATTCTACATGCGATTATGTTTCTGATCAGAAGCTGAATGAATACCTGGTAAACGATGACATCATCTACGATGCAACCCAGATTTTTGATGCACTGTCTGATTTCACTCGATTCCAGATTTTGGGTGCTCTAGTAAATGGCGAGAAAAGCGTAACAGAGCTGCAAGAAATGCTTTCGGTATCTCAGTCAGCAACCTCTCACCAGTTGCGTCTTTTGCGCGACCGCGGTCTTGTCAATGCAAAAAGAGATGGCAGAAAAGTTATCTATTCACTTGCAGATGAGCACGTCACAACGCTAATCCGCGTTGGCCTTGCACACGCCGCACACCTGTTGGGTCATTAACATACGTATCGGAATTGTGGAGAGAACTTATGGGTGAGTATCGCATCATTGAAGTTAAGCAGAGTGTTTTTGCAGCTAACGAGAAAAGCGCCGATCAACTAAGAGAAGAAATGAAGAAAAAGGGAACTCTGCTGGTAAACCTTATGTCTTCTCCAGGTTCTGGCAAAACTACCACCCTTAAAAAGACCATTGCTGCCCTGAAAGATAAGGTTTCCATTGCTGTTATGGAAGCTGATATTGATTCAGATGTTGATGCTGCTGCTATTTCAGAAACGGGCGTGAAAGCCATTCAGCTGCATACTGGCGGCATGTGTCACCTCGATGCGCATATGTGCGCTCAGGGTCTTGAAGGTCTCAATGCAGGTGATGTGGACCTTATCTTTTTAGAGAACGTTGGGAACTTGGTATGTCCGGCAGAGTTTGACACCGGTGCCGGCGTAAACGTCACTATTCTTTCTGTTCCCGAAGGCGACGATAAGCCGTTGAAATACCCTTTGATGTATCAGGTCTGTGATGTGGTGCTTGTTAACAAAATAGACGTAGCACCGTATTTTGATTTTGACCTGGAAAAACTCAAGGAAAATGTGGCCCTTAGAAATCCAAAGGCGGTTGTTATTCCTTTCTCTGCCAAAACTGGGGAAGGATTAGACGCTTGGACTGAATGGCTTTCTCGCAAAGTTGCTGAGTGGAAAAGCAGTCAGTAACCAATGGCTAGCGCTTAAAGAATGTCTTATGCCTGATAGGAGAGGTCATGGCAGAGGAAGTACCAGCACGTAAGACTCCAAAAGGTCAAAATGCCATGCGCGGCAGTCTTACTGATGAAGAAATTGCACGCAGAAATGTATTGCCAACTACTAACCCTGCTGGCGGTCCTACTCGCATACTCGCTCAAAATCACATTACTGAAAATGACGAGGTAGTTCATTACAAAACTGTAGATCCAAATGAGCCTGGACCAGCTTCTTCTGAGCAATTTAAGCCTCTTGTAAGAGATGAAGTTCAAAAAATTACGAGTCGCCTTGGTCACAAAATTGTAAAAGATGACCCAGAATATTGGGGCATAGCAGCAATTATGACTGAGGAAGAAGCTGCGGTAACCAAATACATGAAGGTTCGCCAGCCAGTTACCTTAGAGGAGCTTTGCAAGCGTACTGGAAAAACTGCGGGGGAGCTTCAGCCTATCCTAGACACCCTGTCTGTAAAGGGCATGATTGAGTACAACTGGGAAAACAAGAGCAAGCAAAAGCAGTATGTTCTTCCTATGTTTGTTCCTGGCTCCGCAGAGTTTACCGTGATGAACGAGCGTCAACTCGAAGAACATCCCGAGATGGGTTCTTTGTTTGAGCGTATGACCTATCTACCGCTCAAAAATGTCACCAAGTTAGTTCCTGAAGGCGGCGCGGGCGTTGGTATGCATGTCATTCCTGTTGAACGATCCATTGAGCAGGTAAATCACACAGTTACTGTCGAGCATATTTCGCATTGGCTCAAGAAATACGATAGATATGCTGCAACTCCCTGTTCTTGTCGTCTTGCTGAGCGAGTTCGTGGCGACGGCTGTGCTGACGATCCAGAAGATTGGTGTCTTGCCATTGGAGATATGGCTGATTACTGCGTAGAAACAGGAAAAGGCCACTACATCACCTACGATGAGGTTATCGATATCTGTACAAAGGCCGAGAAAAACGGTTTTGTTCATCAGATTACCAACATTGACGGTGAAGATAAGATTTTTGCTATTTGCAACTGCAACGTAAATGTTTGCTATGCACTCAGAACTTCTCAGCTGTTTAATACGCCTAATTTGTCTCGTTCGGCTTTTGTGGCTCATGTTGATGAAGAAAAATGTGTTGCTTGCGGTGGGTGCGTAGAGGTTTGTCCAGCTGGAGCCCCTCAATTAGGTCAGAAACTTCCTACTAGGAAGGGCAAAATTTCCTACCCAACGCAGGATCTTCCAGATGATAAGTTCTGGGGAGAGTCTGACTGGGATTGGAATTATAAAAATAACAACCGTATTGAGTGCCACGATACTGGTACAGCTCCTTGCAAGGTTGCCTGCCCAGCGCATATTTCTGTTCAGGGTTATCTGCGTATGGCTGCTGAAGGTCGCTATCGAGATGCGCTTGAGCTCATCAAAAAAGAAAATCCATTCCCTGCTGTTTGTGGTCGCGTTTGCAATAAACGTTGCGAGACAGCGTGTACGCGAGGAACTATTGACCAGGCAGTAGCTATTGATGACGTTAAGAAATTCATTGCTCAAAAAGATCTAGAGGCGGAACATCGCTTTATTCCAGAGCCAGTTATTCCATCAAATAGAGGCCGATTCAACCAGAAAATCGCCATTATTGGTGCAGGTCCAGCTGGCCTGTCCTGTGCATATTACCTGGCAGAACGCGGTTACAATCCCGTCGTTTTTGAAAAGAACCTCCTTCCTGGTGGAATGATGGTATATGGCATTCCTTCTTACAAGCTCGAGAAAAACGTTGTTGCCGCAGAGATTGACGTTCTTAAAGAAATGGGCGTTGAGATTCGCTGTGGTGTTGAGGTAGGAAAAGACATAACCCTTGATGAACTGCGCGCTCAAGGCTTTATTGGTTTTTATGTTGCCATTGGTTGCCAGGGCGGTAGAAAGGCCAATATTTCTGGAGAAGACGCCGATGGGGTTATTTCTGCTGTTGATTTCTTGCATTTTGTAACCGAGCATCCTCTGCATGAAGTACATGGTAAGACAGTGGTCATTGGCGGCGGTAATGTTGCCATTGATGCGGCTCGAGTCTCTGCTCGTTGTGGATCAGAGTCAGTTACCATGGTGTGCCTAGAGCAGCCAGAAGAGATGCCTGCACTACCAGAAGAAATCACAGAAGCGCAGGAAGATGGTGTGTCAATCAAGAATGGTTGGGGACCTGCTTTTATTGCCACAGATGAGCAAGGACACGTTTGCGGCGTGATGTTTAAACGCTGTACCCGTGTTTTTGACAATGACAAGCGTTTCTCGCCTTGTTTTGATGACGAGCAAACAATGTATCTAGAGGCAGATGCAGTGGTCTTGTCTATTGGACAAACCGTTGAGTGGGGAAGTCTTTTGGAGGGAGAGGCAGTTGAGCTTACGCGCGGCAATCTTGCGTGCGCTGATTCCCAGACGTATCAGACTGCTCAGCCCGATGTCTTTGTGGGTGGAGACGTGTACACGGGTCCTCGCTTTGTTATTGATGCCATTGCCGCAGGTCATGAAGCTGCTGTTTCGCTGCATCGTTTTGTACAGAAAGGCTCTTCTTTGACTATTGGCCGCAACCAGCGCCATTATGTTGAGCTTGATACATCCGACGCAGCAGTTGAGTCTTGTGGATACGATCACGTAGGTCGTCAGCGTCCCGCATGCGATACGGTCAAAAACATTAGACACAACTGGACAGACCCTAGCCATACCTTTACGCCAGAGCAAATCAGAATCGAGACCGCACGCTGCTTGAAGTGCGGCGCTTCAATTGTTGATGCAAATAAGTGTATTGGTTGTGGTCTCTGTACTACACGCTGTGAGTTTGATGCAATTCACCTGTTCCGAGACAATCCTCACTGTTCAGATATGGTTGCCGCAGAGCATAAGGCAGGAAAGATTCTCTCGTATGTTGGAAAACGTGCGGTAAAGATTATTAAGAACCCTGCGAGAAAAACAAAGACTCCTAAGCCTCAGTCACACGTCACAACCGATGAGCTTGGTAATCCCGTTTCTGCGGGCAGTACGGGAATTTCAAGTTAACATGCATGAGCTGGGAATTGCGTTTTACCTCATAGATATGGTTGAGGATCTGGGAAAACAGAACAACCTCACCTCTGTTGCACGCGTAAAGTTGCAGCTAGGGGAGGTGTCTGGAGTTGTACCAACGTATTTGTTGGATGTATGGCGCTGGGCGGCTGATCGCACGGAGTTGCTACACGGAGCTCAGCTAGAAATTGAAGAAGTACCAGCTCTAACACAGTGTTTATCGTGCAATAAAACGTACGCTACGGTAACGTATGGTCGCACATGCCCTTACTGTTCTAGCGAGAAAACAGAACTTATCCAAGGCTTAGAAATTGAGCTTGCTGAGATTGAGGCTACCTAGCATTTGTAATTTCTATGAAGTATAGATACGCCCGGCACAGTGGCTTGTTGACATGTGGCTTTCATCAGCGTAAAGTACTTCCCTGCGTAATTCCAAGGGGACAGTGCTGTGTCGCCTTTCGAATATGTAAAACTGCAGGTAGATAGGTATAAGAAGGAGAAGATCTTGCCTACTATTAACCAGCTCGTACGTAAGGGCCGCGTGAGCGTCAAGTCAAAGTCTAAGAACGCCGCTCTTCAGCACAACCCACAGAAGCGTGGTGTTTGCACCCGCGTTTTCACCACTACGCCAAAGAAGCCTAACTCAGCACTCCGTAAGGTTGCTCGTGTTCGTCTTGTTAATGGCATTGAGGTAACCGCTTACATTCCTGGTGAGGGCCACAACCTCCAGGAGCACTCCATTGTTCTGGTTCGTGGCGGCCGTGTCCGTGACCTTCCTGGTGTTCGTTACAAGGTTGTTCGCGGTGCATTCGACTGCGCAGCAGTTCAGAATCGTGCTCAGGGCCGTTCCCGTTACGGCACTAAGCGTGCTAAGTAATCACGTCCACTACTCGAACTAGTTCTTAGGAGATTAATATGCCGCGTCGCGCAGCAGCAGTACGTCGTGAGGTTATGCCTGACGCCGTCTACAACAATCGTCTGGTAACCCAGCTTATTAACAAGGTCCTTCTCGACGGCAAGAAAGCAACCGCAGAGCGCATTGTCTACGGTGCATTTGACATCGTCGCAGAGAAGACTGGCGAGGATGCCCTCACTGTCTTCAAGAAGGCTATGGATAACATTCGCCCAACACTTGAGGTTAAGCCTAAGCGTGTTGGTGGCGCTACTTACCAGGTTCCAATGGAGGTCAACTCCCGTCGTGCAACTACTCTTGCTATCCGCTGGATGGTCACTTTCAGCCGTAGCCGTAAAGAGAAGACCATGGCAGAGCGTCTTGCAAACGAGATCATCGACGCAACTAACGGCGTAGGTGCATCCGTCAAGCGCCGCGAGGACCTGTACAAGATGGCTGAGGCCAACCGCGCCTTCTCCCACTACCGCTTCTAGTCGGAATTCAGGAGTAGCAAACAAATGGCTAAGACTAAGTACAATCTTAAAGACCTCCGCAACATCGGCATTATGGCTCACATCGATGCTGGTAAGACCACCACTACGGAGCGTATTCTTTACTACACCGGTAAGACCCACAAGATTGGTGAGGTCCACGACGGTGCAGCAACCATGGACTGGATGGTTCAGGAGCAGGAGCGCGGCGTAACCATTACTTCCGCAGCTACCACTTGCTTCTGGAAAGACCATGTCATCCAGATCATCGACACCCCAGGCCACGTTGACTTTACCGCTGAGGTTGAGCGTTCTCTTCGTGTTCTGGACGGCGCAGTTGCAGTCTTCGACGCAGTTGCAGGCGTTCAGCCACAGTCCGAGACCGTTTGGCGTCAGGCAACCAAGTACGGCGTACCTCGTATTGCATTCATCAACAAGTTTGACCGTGTAGGCGCAGACTTCTTCCGTGCAATCCAGACCATGCGTGACCGCCTTGGCGCAAACGCAATTGCAGCTCAGGTCCCAATGGGCGCTGAGTCCAACTTCTGGGGTCTTATCGACCTTGTCACCAACACTGCATGGGACTTCAAAGAGGATGCTAAGGGCATGATTTACCCTGAGCCACTCGACGAGATTCCTGCTGAGTTTGTAGAGATTGCAGCTGAGAAGCGTGAAGAGCTTCTTGAGGCAGCTTCTGACTTCTCTGAGGAGCTCATGATGGCTGTTCTCGAGGGTGAAGAGGTTGACGTTGAGACCCTTAAGGGTGCTCTTCGTGCTGGCGTTCTTGCTGGTCAGATTAACCCTGTCTTTGTTGGTTCCGCTTACAAGAACAAGGGTATCCAGGAGCTTCTGGACGCAGTTATCGACTTCCTTCCAAGCCCTCTGGATGTTCCAGAGATTGATGGCGTCACTCCTAAGGGTGACGAGGCTGTCCGTCACGCAGACGTTAAGGAGCCATTCTCTGCTCTTGCATTCAAGATCATGACTGACCCTTATGTTGGTAAGCTTACCTACATTCGTGTTTACTCTGGTCAGGCAGAGGCAGGTTCTTACGTCTACAACTCCGTCAAGGACAACCGTGAGCGCTTTGGCCGCATCCTCGAGATGAACGCAAACGACCGTGTTGACCGTGAAGAGTGCTCCGCAGGCGACATCGTTGCATGCGTTGGTCTAAAGAACACCACTACTGGTGACACCCTTTGTGACGAGAAGAACCCAATCATCCTTGAGTCCATCAGCTTCGCAGATCCTGTTATCGACGTTGCTGTTGAGCCTAAGACTAAGGCTGAGCAGGAGAAGATGTCCATCGGTCTTGCTAAGCTTGCTGAAGAGGATCCAACCTTCCAGGTTCACACTGATCACGAGACCGGCCAGACCATCATTGCTGGTATGGGCGAGCTTCACCTTGAGATTATTGTTGACCGTCTCCGTCGTGAGTTTAAGGTTGAATGCAATGTTGGTAAGCCACAGGTTGCTTACCGTGAGACTGCTGGTAAGGCAGTAAGCCATGCTGAGGGCAAGTTTGTCCGTCAGTCCGGTGGTAAGGGTCAGTATGGCCACGCAGTCATCGATCTTGAGCCACAGGAAGAGGGCAAGGGCTACGAGTTTGTCAACGCTATCGTTGGTGGTGTCATTCCTAAGGAGTACATCCCATCTATCGATAAGGGCATCCGCGAGGCTCTTGAGAACGGTGTCATTGCTGGTTACCCAGTAGTTGACATCAAGGTCACCCTTGTTGACGGTTCTTACCACGAGGTCGACTCTTCTGAGGCAGCATTTAAGATTGCTGGTTCTATGGCAATTAAGGATGCTCTCAAGAAGTCCAATCCTATCCTTCTCGAGCCAGTTGAGTCTGTTGAGGTTGAGACACCTGAGCAGTACATGGGCGACGTTATGGGTAACCTTTCTTCCCGTCGTGGCAAGATTGAGGGTATGGACGATCGTATGGACGCCAAGGTCATCCGCGCTAAGGTGCCTCTTGGTGAGATGTTCGGTTACGCAACCGACCTTCGTTCCCAGACCCAGGGCCGTGCGAGCTACACTATGCAGTTCGATTCTTACGAGCCCGTTCCTAACGCTGTACGCGAAGAGATTGTCGCCAAAAACGGCGGCTCCGCATCCTAGTAAACGACCACGAGCTCTAGCTCATGTATGGAGGTACCCAAAGTGTCAAGCCAGAAGATCAGGATTCGCCTCAAGGGCTATGATCACGAGGTCATTGATCAGTCCGCTAAGCTGATTGTTGACACCGCACAGAAGACAGGTGCGCGTGTTTCCGGTCCTATCCCTCTGCCAACCGAGCGTAACCTTTACACGGTTATCCGCTCCCCACACAAGGATAAGGATTCCCGTGATCAGTTTGAGATGCGTACTCACAAGCGTCTCATCGATATTCTCGACCCAAGCGCTTCTACCGTTGATTCGCTTATGCGTCTCGACCTTCCAGCTGGTGTCGATATCGAGATCAAGCTCTAAGCATACGGCTTAATCCAACGTGCAAACCCTCCTGCGCTCTTTCGCGCGGGAGGGTTTTTGCGTGAGTGGCGTTGAACCACGTGCGGAGACCGTGCGAACACGGGTCGCATGCGATTTCAACTCGGCATTCATTTCGTGTGGATACCGGGTTTCTTGTGCGGAAATGCTGGGAGTGGACGGGTTTCTCGCCAGGTGGGCGATGCGAGCCTGACGCGCCTGATTTCTTCAAAGAATCTGTGGATTTTGCCTAAATGCATCAAAGATTCTGTGGATTTGCCTGATTTTGTTAAAGAATCTGTGCCTCAAATACAGATTCTTTGCACTTTTCAGGCAGACTTTTCTATACGTAACTCACATCTGTACTTGGCGAGAAACCCGTAGAATAGGGAACCGAATACTCGCACAAAGCGCAGGAGAAGAGATGAAGCATAGCCAGCAGAACGCAAGCAGCCAACTGAACACCGACCACCCTGAAAACTCCCACGTGACCAAGATTCTCTTTGTGTGTCATGGAAATATTTGCAGGTCAACGATGGCGCAATATGTCATGCAAGACCTTGTCGAGAAAAACGGTCTGGCAGATTCATTCTTCATTGATTCAGCCGCAACATCCACAGAAGAGATCGGCAATCCTGTGGACCCTCGCACGCGTAGAAAGCTGCAGCGAGAGGGGATTCATTGCGGCAATCATCGTGCCAGGCAGATGACTCGCGCAGATTACGAGGAGTTTGATTACCTCATTGGTATGGATCACAACAACCTGCGCAACATGATGCGTATGCTCAAGGATGATCCGCTTGGAAAGGTTTCGTTGCTTCTTGACTGGACAGAGAAGCTTCGCGACATTGCGGATCCGTGGTATTCGGGTAATTTTGACCTGACGTACGAGGACGTTACAGAAGGCTGCGAAGCGTTGTTCAAGAAAATTTTAGCCAGATAGCCTGCACCGCAATTTCTCCGGCAACTAGTTCCAGCAAATTGTTTCGGCAACTAGCTCCAGCGAATTGTTCCAGCAAAATTTTTTGGAAAAATTTTGCAAAATTACTTGGGTTTCTCGCCAATGGATACGCCCGGGTCAGCGGTTTGACCTCGCAAAATAGGTGAGAAGAAAGATCTCGCAGCTAGAAGGTATTAAACGGTCTTCACAAAGCGTTCATCTTTTAGAGATTTTAGGCTTGTTTCTTGTCAAAAATGAGTGTAAAGTAGACGGGCTGCTCAAACAGGACAATTATGTCTAAAGGCAGTATGTACAGGACGTGGTCCGCTGGGGAAGAGTACCCGATGTGCTCTCAAGGTCCCATGACCACCGAAGGTTAGGAAAGAGCATGGTTAATACCATCCTCGGCCGCAAGCTGGGCATGACCCAGGTATGGGACGAGAACGACAACGTCGTTCCTGTTACCGTCGTTCTTGCTGGCCCCTGCACCGTTTCACAGGTAAAGACTGTTGAGACGGACGGCTACAATGCCGTACAGATTGGCTTCGGCGACATCTCCGAGAAGCATGTCAACAAGCCAATGGCTGGTCACTTCAAGGCACAGGGCGTCGAGCCAATGCGTTACCTCCGCGAGGTCCGCGTTGAGGATGCTTCTGAGCACAAGACCGGCGATGTTGTCACAGTTGCTGATTTCTCTGAGGTCACCGCTGTTGACGTAACAGGCACTTCTAAGGGTAAGGGTTTCCAGGGTACTGTTAAGCGCTGGAACTTCTCTCGCGGTCCAATGACTCACGGTTCTCGTAACCAGCGTCGTCCAGGTTCCATTGGTCAGTGCGCATACCCTGCACGCGTTCGTAAGGGCCTTCACATGTATGGTCACATGGGCGCAGAGCGCGTTACGGTCAAGAACCTTAAGCTTGTCCGCGTTGATGCTGAGCAGAACCTCATGCTTATCAAGGGTGCTGTTCCTGGCGGCAAGAATGCCCTCGTCCAGGTCCGCATGGCCTAAGGGCCTTTAGGCAAACACTTAGGCTAACAAGGAGACAACATGTCCAAGTATGAGATTAAGAACGTAGAGGGAAAGAAGGTCGGCGACGCCGAGCTCTCCTCTGACGTCTATGGCATTGAGCCAAACATCCCTGTTGTGCACCAGGTTGTAGTCTGCCAGGACGCATCCGCACGTCAGGGTACCCACTCTACAAAGAACCGTCACGAGGTATCCGGCGGTGGCGTTAAGCCTTACCGTCAGAAGGGTACTGGTCGTGCTCGCCAGGGTTCTATTCGTGCTGGTCAGTGGACTGGTGGTGGCGTCATCTTTGGACCTACCCCTCGTTCACACGCACGTCGTATTAACAACAAGATGGTCAAGCTTGCTATGAGGTCCGTCCTCTCCGGCAAGGTTGCAGACTCTGAGCTTGTCCTCGTTGACTCTCTTGAGTTTGCTCAGCCTTCCACCAAGCAGGCAAAGGCTGCACTTCAGAACCTCGGTATTGAGGGTAAGCGCGTTACCGTCATTGTCCCAGACGACGACGTCAACACCTACCTCTCTTTCCGCAACCTTCCTAAGGTTTCAATTTTCGGCGTTTCTGAGGTTACTACTCGTTTCCTGATCGACAACGGCGCACTTGTTATGTCCGCTGATGTTGCTAAGCAGCTTGGGGAGGTGCTCGCATAATGAACTCTCCTTATGAGGTCATCATTCGTCCTATCGTTTCAGAGCGTGCTTTCGATCTGATGGAGCAGGGCAAGTACACTTTTGAGGTTGCTCGTAACGCAGGTAAAGAAGAGATTGCTGCAGCTGTAGAGAAGCTCTTCTCTGTACACGTCACCAAGGTAAACACACTTTCTGTTAAGCCAAAGAACAAGCGTGTACGTTATCAGCAGGCAGGCAAGACCCGCCAGTGGAAGAAGGCTATTGTTACCCTCGCTGCTGGTGAGACTATCGAGATCTTCGGTAATAACTCTGCTGAGTAAGGTTTTTCTCCCGTGCCTCTTTTGAGGTACGGGTTCGTATGCCGCGCATAGTAGATACGCGCGGTACCGTGGTAATCCGGTGTTAGCTCGACTTTCCCTTAAGCGGGCTAGCCAACGGAGAAGAAAGGGATACTGTTTATGGCAGTTAGGCATCTAAAGCCAACAAGCGCAGGCAGGCGCTTCCAGACAATCTCAGACTTTGCTGAGATTACAACTGATAAGCCCGAGAAGTCCCTTCTCGAGCCTCTGCCAAAGAAGGCTGGCCGCAACAACAATGGCCGCATCACTACCCGTCACCAGGGTGGTGGCCACAAGCGCCAGTACCGTCGTATCGACTTCAAGCGTCGCAAGGATGACATCCCAGCTAAGGTCGCTACTGTTGAGTACGATCCTAACCGTTCCGCTCGTATTGCTCTTCTGCACTATGCAGACGGCGCAAAGGCATACATCCTTTGCCCAGAGGGCCTGAGCGTCGGTGACACCGTTCTTTCTGGTACCAAGGACATCGACATCAAGCCTGGTAACTGCACCACTCTTGAGCAGATTCCAGTAGGTACTCTTGTTCACGCAGTTGAGTTCCAGCCTGGCAAGGGTGCTGCAATGGCACGTGCTGCTGGTACTTCCGTCCAGCTCATGGGTAAGGACAACGGCTATGCAGTTCTGCGTATGCCTTCCTCCGAGCTCCGTCGTGTTCTTCTGACCTGCCGTGCAACCATCGGCGAGGTTGGTAACGCTGAGCACTCCAACATTGTTGTTGGTAAGGCTGGTCGTTCCCGTTGGGCAGGCGTCCGTCCTACCGTCCGTGGTACTGTCATGAACCCTGTTGACCACCCACACGGCGGTGGTGAAGGTAAGAACCACACTTCTGGTCGTCCTTCCGTCACCCCATGGGGTAAGCCAACCAAGGGTTATAAGACCCGCGACCCGAAGAAGGCTTCTAACCGCCTGATCATTCGCCGTCGTAAGTCCAAGTAAGACACGAGTAGGAGTAGATAAATGAGCAGAAGTCTCAAAAAAGGCCCCTTTGTGGAGACTCGCCTCCTTGCGCGTGTCGCTGCAATGAACGAGGCTGGCAAAAAGGACGTTATCAAGACTTGGTCACGTTCCTCAACCATCTTCCCTGAGATGGTCGGTCACACCATCGCTGTTCACGATGGTCGTAAGCATGTACCTGTGTACGTCACTGAGTCCATGGTTGGTCACAAGTTGGGCGAGTTCTCCCCATCCCGTACCTTCCGCGGTCACAAGGCCAAATAGGGGGAGTGTAGTAAATGGCTAAGAACACCGATTCTATTGAGGTTCGCGCAACAGCTAAGTATGTTCGCGTTGCTCCTCGTAAGGCTCGCGCAGTTGTCGCGCTTGTCCGCGGTAAGTCTGTCGAGAAGGCCCTTGAGGTTCTTCAGTTCTCGACTCGCGCTGCCGCAACTGATATTGCTAAGGTTCTGCGCTCCGCAGTTGCTAACGCCGAGAACAACAATGGTCTCCGTGCTAACAACCTGGTAGTCAAGACCGCTTTTGTTGACGAAGGCCCAACGCTTAAGCGTATTCGCCCTCGTGCAAAGGGTTCGGCTTCCCGCATTAACAAGCGCATGAGCCACATTACCGTTGTCGTTGCACCTCGAAAGGAGGCGTAGGAATGGGTCAGAAAGTACAGCCTACAGGCTTCCGTCTTGGTGTAACCGAGAGCTGGCGTTCTCGTTGGTACGCCGATAAGGACTACGCCGAGCAGCTCGGCAACGATCTTGCTATCCGCAAGTATCTTGAGAAGCGCCTTGAGAAGGCAGCTGTTGCTCGTATTGATATCGAGCGCGCTGGCGATAAGGTCAAGGTAACTATTTTCTCCGCACGTCCTGGTATTGTCATTGGCAAGAAGGGTGCAGAGATTGACGGACTTCGTGCAGATCTTGAGCGTGTTGCTAAGGTCGGCAAGGGTCAGGTCAACGTTGATGTTGTCGAGGTTAAGCGTCCTGAGCTTGACGCAAACCTTGTTGCTCAGTCCATCGCAGAGCAGCTTGAGCAGCGTGTCGCTTTCCGTCGCGCTATGCGTAAGGCTGTTCAGTCCGCTCGTAAGGCTGGCGCTAAGGGTATTCGTATCCAGTGCTCCGGTCGTCTGAACGGTGCTGAGATGGGCCGCCGTGAGTGGTACCGTGAGGGTCGCGTGCCTCTGCACACCCTTCGTGCTGCAATCGGCTATGGTACCGCTACAGGTCGCACCACCATGGGCGCTGTTGGTATCAAGGTTTGGATTTATTACGGCGAGAAGATGCCTGGACAGCCAACACCTAACCCAGCTCTTGAGGGCTCCGCTCGTCCTCGTCGTGCTCGCAATGAGAGGAGGGGCCGTTAATGCTTGCTCCAAAGCGTGTATTGCACCGTAAGGTACAGCGCGGTTCCATGAAGGGCCAGGCAAAGGGTAACACCCAGCTGCACTTTGGTTCCTGGGGCATCCGTGCAGAGGAGGCTCACTGGATTACTAACCGCCAGATTGAGGCTGCTCGTATTGCTCTCACCCGTGAGATGAAGCGTGGCGGTAAGGTTTGGATCACTATCTTCCCAGATAAGCCAATCACCAAGAAGCCTGCAGAAACTCGCATGGGCTCCGGTAAGGGTAACCCAGAAGAGTGGGTAGCAGTTGTTAAGCCTGGTCGTATCATGTTCGAGATTGATGGCGTACCAGAGGAAGTTGCTCGTGAGGCTCTTCGTCTTGCTCAGCACAAGCTTCCAATCAAGACCAAGATTGTCTCCAAGGCCGATCAGGACGGTGAGAACTAATGAAGTACACCGAAATCAAGGCTATGAGCGATGCAGACCTCGCTAAGAAACTCGAGGAAGGCCGCGCAGAGCTCTTTAATCTTCGTTTCCAGATGGCAACCAGCCAGCTGGACAACACCGCTCGTGTCAAGGCTGTTAAGCGTGACATTGCTCGCGTTCAGACCGAGATGCGCACCCGTCAAATTGCTGCGGAAGCATCCGCAGAGCAGAACTAGATCGCAGGAGATAAGTTATGGCAGAGACCGAAAGCAGAAATGCGCGTAAGGTTCGTACCGGACTCGTCGTCTCCATCTCTGGCGACAAGACGATTACGGTAGAGATTACGTACCGTAAGCACCACCCTAAGTATGGCAAGATGATGACCATCGGCAAGAAGCTTCACGTTCACGATGAGAACAACGAGGCTGGTCTGGGCGATACCGTCCGCGTCATGGAGACTCGTCCTCTTTCCAAGACCAAGCGTTGGCGTCTCGCAGAGATCGTTGAGCGCGCTAAGTAATTAGCACCTAGGAAACAGCTTTTAGCTCAACCTAGTTTTGTATCTATCATTATTTCTCATGTGCGCAAATACGCGCACCTCTGAGAAATTAGGTTCCGGAGGAACGTCACATGATTCAGATGGAGACCATTCTCAACGTCGCTGACAACAGCGGCGCAAGGCGCGTAAAGTGCGTCAAGGTCCTTGGTGGCTCCAAGCGTCGTTACGCCGGCCTTGCCGACGTCATCATTGGCGCTGTCCAGGAGGCTACTCCAGGTGGTTCGGTGAAGAAGGGCGACATTGTTCGCTGCGTCATCGTTCGTACCGCTAAGGACACCCGTCGCAAGGACGGTAGCTACATCCGCTTTGACCAGAACGCATGCGTTCTTGTTAACAAAGAGGGTGAGCCCAAGGGTACTCGTATCTTTGGACCAGTCGCTCGCGAGCTGCGCGACCACAAGTACATGAAGATTGTCTCACTTGCACCTGAGACCCTTTAAGGAGGAACGACATGCCTAAGATGAAGATCAAGAAGGGCGACAAGGTCGAGGTCCTCACTGGTAAGGACAAGGGTAAGCGCGGCGAGGTTCTTCGCGTATATCCAGAGAAGAACAAGGTTGTCGTTGAGGGCGTTGCAATTGCAAAGCGCCATGTCAAGCCAAACGCAGCTAACCAGCAGGGTGGCATCGTTGAGGCAGAGGCAGCAATCGACGCTTCCAATGTTGCTCTTATCGACCCTAAGACCGACAAGCCAACCCGTGTTGGCTACCTGATCAAGGAGGACGGCACTAAGGTCCGCGTCTCCAAGAAGTCAGGCGCTGAGCTCTAAGTTATACGTGTTTCTCGCTTTGTAGAAACATCTCAGAGCTATTTCAAACCCCGTTATCATCAGATAGCGGGGTTTTCTTTTTTGGGCGAGAAGTACGGTGTGGTGTGTAAGTCGTGTGATGACATGAAAAAATATCAGCTAGCTTGAAATTCTCGTCCCATTTTTGCTCAATAAGGTCTAATATTGTTCATTGCGTCTTTCTATGGGACACGTATGTCTCGAGGACGCAGATGGCTCCTAGTTCGCCAAACTAGGAGGTGCGAGGCGATCCCCGCACTTAAAACCCCAAGAGTTAAGGAGAAACCATGGCAGACGAGAAGTACACACCTCGCCTTAAAGAGCTTTACTACGCATCTGTGCGTGATGCTCTGAAGGAGAAATTTGGTTACACCAACGTTAACCAGATTCCTAAGTTTGAGAAGATCGTTGTCAACATGGGTGTTGGCGAGGCAGCTACAGACGCTAAGGCAATCGACGGCGCTGTAAACGACCTCCGTACCATTACTGGTCAGCAGCCACTTGTTACACACGCTCGCAAGTCTATCGCAACCTTTAAGCTTCGTCAGGGTATGCCAATCGGCGCTAAAGTTACCCTTCGTGGCGATCGTATGTGGGAGTTCCTGGATCGTCTGATCGCAGTTGCAATTCCTCGTATCCGCGACTTCCGTGGTATCTCTGCTAAGAGCTTCGACGGCCGTGGTAACTTCTCCATGGGCGTAACCGAGCAGCTCATCTTCCCAGAGATTGACTTTGACAAGATGGACCACACCCGCGGTATGGACATCACCATTGTCACCACTGCTAACACCAACGAGGAGGGCAAGGCACTTCTCGACGCCTTCCACTTCCCATTCAAGCAGGACTAACTTTTACCTGCGCTTAGATTAAGCGCATTCCTGTTGGCATCTTCGATGCCGGGTGACATAGTCACCAGCACTATTGTTTGAAGTCATCTTGGCGTTCGCCAAGTTGCATTTTGAAGGAGGATTTGTGGCTAAGACTTCGATAATCGTCAAAGCCTCGCGTGAGCCGAAGTACTCTACGCGCACACAGAACCGTTGCCAGCGTTGTGGACGTCCCCACTCCGTTTATCGCAAGTTTGGTCTGTGCCGTGTGTGCTTCCGTGAGCTAGCGAGCAAGGGCGAGCTTCCTGGTGTCCGCAAGGCAAGCTGGTAGGACTCAGGGCTCTGGCGTCAAGGCATCTGCGCCACGGGTGTAGATGAACCAGACACGCAGTTTCATCATTAACGAAGGAGAAGGATCAAATGAAAATTACCGATCCCATTTCAGACATGCTGACGCGTATTCGTAACGCAAACTCAGCTGGCAAGGATTCCGTATCCATGCCATCGAGCAAGGTGCTCGTTGAGATTGCTCGCGTCATCACCGAAGAGGGCTATGTCGAGGGTTACACCGTTGAGGATACTAAGCCTCAGAAGACTCTTCACATCACCCTTAAGTATGGTAAGAAGCGCGCTAAGGTTATCCGCGGCATTCGTCGCATTTCCAAGCCTGGTCTGCGCATTTACTCCACCGCTGAGAAGCTTCCACGCGTTCTTGGTGGTCTTGGTACTGCAGTGGTTTCCACTTCTAAGGGCATGATGTGCGACCGCGACGCTCGTAAGAACGGCGTTGGCGGCGAGGTCATCGCTTACGTTTGGTAAATCTGACAGGAATGAAAGGAGACAGCCGTGTCTCGTATTGGTAAGAAGCCTGTCCAGATTCCTGCTGGAGTCACTGTGACAGTTGATAACACCACCGTTACCGTTAAGGGTTCTAAGGGCGAGCTGACTCGTACTTTCTCTGAGCTGGTTGCTATCGCTCAGGAGGGCGAGGAGATTCTTGTTACTCGCGTTGACGAGTCCACTGAGTCCAATGCTCAGCAGGGTCTTGTCCGCACCCTTATCCACAACATGGTTGTTGGTGTCTCTGAGGGCTTCGAGAAGAAGCTCGAGCTCACCGGCGTTGGTTACCGTGTAGCACTTAAGGGCAAGGATCTTGACCTTTCCCTTGGTTATTCTCACCCAGTTCTCTATGTTGCACCTGAGGGCATTAGCTTTGAGGTACCTGATAACACTCACCTTACCGTTAAGGGTATTTCTAAGGAGAAGGTCGGCCAGGTTGCAGCTGAGATTCGTATGAAGCGTCCACCAGAGCCTTACAAGGGCAAGGGCATTCACTACGAAGGTGAGCACATCCGCAGGAAGCTCGGTAAGGCTGCTAAGTAAAGCAACCCTACTTTTAGGCTAAAAGACCATCACCCCGTTAGGTGATGGCATGTCTCTAAGGAGAAGGAATGAACAAGCAGCAGGCGAAAAAGGCGGGTCTTGAACGCCGCAAGCGCCGCGTACGTGCCAAGGTCTTTGGTACACCTGAGCGTCCGCGTCTTGCAGTTCACCGCACAAACGCAAACATTTATGCACAGCTTATTGACGACGCTTCTGGAAGAACTCTCTGCTCTGCCTCTACGCTTGACCCAGAGTTCCGTTCTACTGGCAAGGTTGGCTCCAACAAGGAGGCAGCTGAGTTCGTAGGTGAGCTTATCGGTAAGCGCGCTGCCGAGAAGAACGTCACTGAGGTCACTTTTGACCGCGGTGGCCGTCTCTATCACGGCCGCGTCAAGGCTTTGGCAGATGGCGCCCGCAACGCGGGCCTGAAGTTCTAGGAGGATTCAATGGCACGTGATCGTAAGCGCCAGCAGGATACGGATCTTCAGGAGCGCGTCGTTTATATTCACCGCGTTTCCAAGACCGTCAAGGGTGGCCGCCGTATGTCACTCGTTGCTCTGGTAGTCGTTGGCGACGGTAAGGGTAACGTTGGTATTGGCCAGGGTCGTTCCGCTGAGGTACCTCTGGCAATTCAGAAGGGCGTCGAGGACGCAAAGAGGAACATGTTCAAGGTTCCACTGACCGAGACTGGTTCCGTACCACATGCAGTCACTGGTCACTACGGTGCAGGCTCTGTTCTTATTAAGCCTGCATTCGAGGGTACTGGTGTTATTGCTGGCGGTCCTATTCGTCCACTCTTCGAGCTTGCAGGTATCACCAATGTACTTTCTAAGTCCCTTGGTACCGACAACGCTCTGAACATGATTAAGGCAGCAGCTGAGGGTCTGAAGGAGCTTTCCAGCCCAGAAGAAGCAGCTGAGCGTCGTGGCCTAACCGTCGGCGATATGTTCGTCGGAAAGGAGAACTAACGATGGCTAAGAACCTTAGCATCAAGCTTGTCCGTGGCGCTGTTGCAGGCGTCAAGAAGGACCAGACTGCTACGGTGAAGGCCCTCGGCCTCCACAAGATCGGCGATACCGTCGAGCAGCCTGACAACCCAAGCATTCGTGGAATGATCTTCAAGGTTAAGCACCTTGTCGAGGTTGAAGAGAACTAGAGGTAGTAATAATGCAGCTCAATGATCTTCGCCCCGCAGTGGGTTCGCGCAAAAATCGTAAGCGCGTAGGTCGCGGTAATTCTTCAGGCAATGGTACTTTTGCCGGCCGCGGTATGAATGGTCAGCTCTCCCGCTCTGGTGGCGGCAAGGGCGCTGGCTTCGAGGGTGGACAGCAGCCACTGGCTATGCGTCTTCCTAAGCTTCCTGGTTTCACTAACCACAACCGTGTTGAGTACGCTCCAGTCAACGTTGCTCGTCTGAATGCACTCTTTGCAGATGGCGAGACCGTAGACGCAGAGGCTCTGGTTGCTAAGGGAGTTATCAAGTACAACTTCATCCCAGTCAAGGTTCTGGGTGATGGCGAGCTTTCTAAGAAGCTCACTGTTAAGGTCGACAAGGTTTCCGCCTCCGCAAAGGCTAAGATCGAGGCGGCCGGTGGAAAGGTTGAGGCCGAGTAGTGAGTAAAGGAATCGCCAACGCATTTCGTGTTCCGGAACTAAGGGGAAAGATTCTCCTTACGGTATTGATTCTTCTTCTGTACCGTTTTGGTGCGTATCTTCCTGTGCCCGGTGCTCCATTCCAGCAGATGCTTTCTGTTTATCAGAATGGTCTTGCTAAGAATGGCGCAATGGCCGTGCTTAACCTATTTTCGGGTGGCGCTCTTTCTCGCATGTCTGTTTTCAGTCTGGGCATCATGCCTTACATTACGGCTCAGATCATCTTCCAGATGATGCAGTCCGTTATTCCATCTCTTGGCGAGCTTGCTAAAGATGGTGAGAGCGGCCAGCGTAAGATTACGCAGTACACGCGTTATCTTACAGTTGGCCTAGCTCTGCTCAATGCAGTTGGTTACCTGTTCTTGTTTAAGAGCTATGGTGTATCTTTTGCATCTATGGAGGGCGTGCCTGAGGCACTTGAAAACTTCCTGGTAGTCTTTACCATGCTAGTTGGTGCCATCATTATTATGTGGCTCGGTGAGGTTATTACTCAGCAGGGTGTTGGCAACGGAATGAGTCTTATCATCTTTGCAAACATCATGGCTGGACTTCCAACAGCCCTTATTTCTTCAGTAACTACTCGTGGAAACATTGTTCTTACTGTTGTTACTGTTGTGGTTATGCTCGCTATTATTCCGCTCATTGTTTACATTGAGCGTGGTCAGCGTCGTATTCCTATCAACTATGCCAAGCGCGTTGTTGGTCGTCGTATGATGGGTGGTCAGTCAACGTACCTTCCAATTAAGGTAAACACTGCAGGCGTTGTGCCAATCATCTTTGCATCTGCAATCCTGTACCTTCCTGCTCAGGTTGCTGTATTCTTCCCAGGAGTAGAGTGGATTCAAAATCTTGCTACTTCACTTTCTTCTGGATGGGTTAACTGGGTTCTCTCAGTTATGTTCATTGTCTTCTTTGCATACTTCTACACCTCAATGGTGTTTAATCCAGAGGAGACAGCAGATCAGCTTAAGAAGCAGGGTGGCTTTATTCCTGGTGTTCGTCCAGGTACTGCTACTTCAACGTATATCAAGACTGTTATTGACAGAGTCACCCTCCCCGGTGCTATCTTTATGGCAGTTCTTGCAATCGTTCCAACCATTATTTTCTGGTTCACCGGCGATTCGTTGATACAGGCGTTTGGTGGAACTTCCGTCCTGATTATGGTCGGTGTTGCAATGGATACACTCTCTTCCATTGAGTCCCACCTTAAGATGCACAACTATGAGGGCTTCTTTAAGTAGTTCTTAATACGTAGCATAAAGGGGCCTGGAAACAGGCCCCTTTTATTATTTGAAAGGAAGGCGAAGCATGAACATTGTTCTTCTCGGCGCACCTGGCGCTGGCAAGGGTACACAGGCTCAGAAGCTCGTTGCAGAGTATGGACTTGCTCACATCTCAACCGGTGACCTTCTTCGTGCTGCTGTTAAAGCTCAGTCTGAGCTTGGCATTAAAGCTAAAGAGTATATGGATGCTGGTCAGCTTGTTCCAGATCAGCTTGTCATTGACCTGGTAAAAGAGCGTCTTTCTGCAGATGACGCAAAAGCAGGCTTTATTCTTGACGGCTTCCCACGCAACACCGCTCAGGCAGTAACCCTTGATTCTGAGCTTCAGAACATGGGCCTCAAGCTTGATGCAGCTCTACTTGTTGCTGTTGAGCCAGAAGTTATTGTTGAGCGTCTTTCTTCTCGTCGCACCTGCAAAGAGTGTGGTTACACCGCACCAGCTGGTACAGAGACTTGCCCTAATTGCTCTGGTGAGATGTATCAGCGTGATGACGATAAGCCAGAAACTATTCGTAAGCGTCTTGATGTTTACGAGAATCAGACTTCTCCTTTGATTGAGTACTACAAGGGTCATGGAATTCTGAAGGAGGTCAACGGAGATCGTCCTGTTGACGAGGTATTCGCCGACGTAAAGACACTCCTCGCACTATGATTACCATAAAAACACCTGAACAAATCGAGGCAATGAAGGTTTCGGGTGCCCTTTCTAAGGCAGCCCTTCGCCGTGCTGGATCCATGATTAGACCTGGTGTTTCAACGCTCGAGATTGACCGCGCTGTAGAGGCTTTTATTAGACTTCACGGCGGAACCCCTACTTTTAAGGGCTATGGTGGATTCCCTGGATCTGTTTGTTCTTCCATTAATGAGCAGATTGTTCACGGTATTCCATCAGCTAATGTCATTTTGCAAGATGGCGATATTCTGACCATTGATACAGGCGCTACCGTTAACGGTTGGGCAGGAGATAACGCTTGGACGTTCTACTGCGGAACAGTTGACGAGAAAACCCAGGCACTTTGTGAGGTTACGCGCGATTGCCTTAAGGCAGGTATTGCCGCTGCAGTTCCTGGTGCTCGCCTTGGCGATGTTGGACATGCAGTTCAAAAACTTGCTGAAGATAACGGCTATGGCGTCATTCGTGATTTTGTTGGCCATGGTATTGGTCGCAATCTTCACGAGGATCCAGAGGTCAGAAATTATGGTCGCGCAGGTAATGGCATTGTTCTTCGTGAGGGAATGGTAATTGCAATTGAGCCAATGATTGCCATGGGTACCTACGATTGCACCGTTCTTGAAAATGGTTGGACTGTTGTTACCAATGATGGCCTGCCATCAGCACATTATGAGAACACCGTTGCTATTACTGCCGATGGTCCTGTTATCGTCTCCGAAGACGAAGTTGGTCCATGGTGCGAGATGCAAGGCGGTCTTGAGTAACACATACATTGTTCTTCTCGCTATCTAATTGTGTTGAAAAAATAAGTGATAGACGAGTGGCACATTTTTATGTATTATTGATAACCGCTGTCGATGTGTCGAGAGGATGAAAGTTGGCTAAACAAGACGCGATTGAGCTTGAAGGCAAGGTACTAGAACCCCTGCCAAACGCTATGTTTAACGTTGAGTTAGAGAACGGCAAGACCATCCTTTGCACCATCTCAGGTAAGATTCGAATGAACTACATTCGAATTCTCCCTGGTGACAAGGTTGTAGTAGAGATTTCTCCTTACGATCTTACCAGGGGTCGCATTACTTACCGTTACAAGTAAGTAGTGTCCAGCCTTGTGCTATGCATGAGGCTATCTGTGTCTTTGCGCACGTTGCAAGGGCATATGTACGTAAGTACAGTCGGTATTTCACGCCAGCGGCTGGGCGAGTATATAGTTCGTATCAGCAGAACCGAAAGGAAGACACATGAAGGTACGTCCTTCGGTAAAGAAGATGTGCGACAAGTGCAAAGTCATCCGTCGCCACGGTAAGGTTTACGTGATTTGCGAGAACCCGCGCCACAAACAGCGTCAGGGCTAAGGAAGGAGCACCAAGTTGGCCCGTATTAACGGCGTCGACCTGCCACGCGATAAGCGTGTTGAGGTCGGACTCACCTATCTTTACGGCATTGGTCAGACTCGTGCAACCAAGATTTGCAACGAGACTGGTATCGATGTAAATACTCGCGTCAAGGACCTCACAGAGGAAGAAGTCACCAAGATTCGTGACTTTATTGACGCTAACTACACCACCGAGGGCGATCTTCGCCGCGAGGTGCGTCAGAATGTTGCCCGCCTGATGGAGATTGGCTGCTACCGCGGCCTCCGTCACCGCAAGGGCCTCCCTGTCCACGGTCAGCGTACCCACACTAACGCTCGTACTCGTAAGGGTAAGAAGCGTCAGGTGGGCGGCAAGAAGAAGTAGGCGAGGAGTAGCTAATGGCACAGAAAAAGAACGCTCGCACTACACGCGTCCGCCGCTCCGAGCGTAAAAACATTGCAGTGGGCCAGGCCCACATCAAGAGCACATTCAATAACACGATTGTCTCTATTTCCGATCCCCAGGGTAATGTAATTTCCTGGCAGTCCGGTGGTACCGTCGGCTTCAAGGGCTCTCGTAAGTCCACTCCTTTTGCTGCACAGCTTGCAGCAGAGGCAGCAGCAAAGGCAGCAATGGAGCACGGTCTCCACAAGGTAGCTGTTTTTGTTAAGGGCCCAGGCTCTGGTCGCGAGACCGCAATCCGTTCCCTTCAGGCAGCAGGCCTTGAGGTTTCGGGTATTCAGGATAAGACACCTATTGCACACAACGGCTGCCGTCCTAAAAAGCGCCGTCGCAACTAGCACGAAAGGACAAGCAAATGGCAATTGATAGGACCCCGGTCCTTAAAAGATGTCGTCAGCTTGGCATCGATCCCGTTGTGATGGGGATCAATAAGACTTCTAACCGTGAGCCACGTCGCCGTCGTCGCCAGGAGAGCGAGTACGGTATGCAGCTCCGTGAGAAGCAGAAGGCTAAGTTCATTTACGGCGTCCTTGAGAACCAGTTCCACGGCTACTATGAGATGGCTAAGAAGAACCCAGGCATTACTGGTGACAACCTGATGAGCATCCTTGAGACTCGTCTTGACAACGTCATCTTCCGCCTTGGCTTTGCTCGTACACGTAAAGAGGCTCGTCAGACTGTCCGTCACGGTCACATCACCGTTAACGGTCAGCGCGTTGACATTCCTTCTTATCGCGTAAAGAGCGGCGATGTTATCGCTGTTGCTTCCAAGGCAAAGGATCTTCTTCCAATCAAGGAAGCTCTCATTTCCTCCGAGCACATGGCAGTTCCTGCATGGCTTGAGGTTGACATTGAGAAGCTGCAGGGCACTGTTCTTCAGCTTCCAACCCGCGATCAGATCGACCTTGAGATTGACGCACAGCTGATCGTCGAGCTCTACTCCAAGTAAGCCCGACCCGTTTTGGAGGTAGCAATGTCCGAATTTATCCGACCAAATGTGTCGGTAGATGAAATCGGCGCAAACGTCGCTCGTGTGAGCGTAGAGCCGCTTGAGCGTGGCTATGGTGACACGCTTGGCAACTCCCTCCGCCGCGTACTGCTTTCCTCTCTTGAGGGAGCTGCGGTTGAGGCCATCCAGATTGATGGCGTTCAGCATGAGTTCACTACGGTTGAAGGCGTCTATGAGGACGTTACTGACATCGTTCTGAACGTTAAGGGCCTAGTTTTCCGCAACACCAACAACTCTGATGAGGCTGAGGCTTCCATCTCTGTTGATGGTCCTTGCACAGTCACTGGTGCTGATCTTGATGTTCCTATGGGCTATGAGCTGGTCAACCCAGCTCAGCACATTTGCACTCTTGCTGAGGGAGCTCATCTTTCCATGAGACTTCGCCTTGGTAATGGTCGCGGTTATGTTTCCGGTGAGGATAACGAGCGCGAGAGCGATCCAATTGGATTCATTCACGTTGACTCGATCTTCTCGCCAGTTCGCCGCTGCGCTAAGGCTGTTGAGCCTTGCCGTGTTGGCCGTCACACCGACTATGATCGTCTGGTGCTTGAGGTTGAGACCAATGGTGCAATCAGCCCTCGCGAGGCTGTCGTTGAGGCTGCAAACATCATTAACCAACACATGAGCGCATTCATGGGACTTACTGATTTTGACGAGACTCAGGAAGAGGCTTCGATTTTTGCTAAGGCAGACGTCGAGGACGATTCCGAGCTTGAGAAGCAGGTTGAGGATCTGGACCTTTCCGTCCGTTCTTACAACTGCCTCAAGCGTGCAGGAATTCACTCTGTCCGTCAGCTTGTTGATTTCTCTGAGAACGATCTTCTCAACATCAGAAACTTTGGTGTTAAGTCTATTGAAGAAGTCAAGGAAAAGCTCGAGAGCATGGGCCTGTCCCTTAAGGCTTAGTCGCGCCTTGTCACGCATAGGAGAATGTAAATTATGAGGCACAATAAGAAGAGGGGCATGAAGCTTGGTACTGATGCTAGCCACACCAAGGCCATCAAGAAGAGCCTGATCCAAGCCCTTTTCACTAACGATCGTATTAAGACTCTTGACGTCCGCGCTAAGGCAGTTCGCGGCGAGGTCGACAAGGTCATCACTTGGGCAAAGCGCGGCGACCTTCACGCTCGTCGTCTTGCTATGGCCAAGGTTGGTAACGCAGAGCTTGTCCGTGAGGTATTTGACAAGGCTGCTCAGGGTATGTGGGCTGACCGCAACGGCGGTTACACCCGTATCATGAAGCTTGGTCCTCGTAAGGGCGACGCTTCTGAGGTTGTTATCCTTGAGCTTGTTACCGAACCAGTTCAGCCAAAGGCTTCTAACAAGAAGGCTAAGGCTACCAAGGTTGCTCCTGCTCCTGTAAAGGAAGAGGAGACTGAGGCTCCAGCAGAGGAGACCGAGCAGACCGAAGAGGCTGCAGAGTAACTTCTGTCAAAGTGAATCTAAAGAGGTCCTGGCTTTTTGCTGGGACCTCTTTTTCAAATGAAGGAGGGTTGTCATGATTGAGTTCAAAAACGTTTCATTTGCATACGGTTCTTCAACTGCTACACAATCTATGACCGACCCTGCTTCAAAAGACCCCATGGGAGCCGCTGAGAGCCTTTCTCAGCCAAAGATGGCGCCAACCCTGAATAACGTTTCATTTACCCTAAAGCCTGGCTCTAGAACGGTTGTGCTTGGCCATAATGGCTCAGGCAAGTCAACGCTTGCAAATCTTTGTAACGCATCGCTCTTTCTGTTTTCTGGAGAAGTTTTAGTAGACGGCACCTCAACTGCTGGTGTGCCATCTACTCAGATTTCTTCGCATGTGGGAATGGTTCGTCAAGACCCAACTGCTCAGCTGGTATGTGCAACTGTCTTTGACGAGGTTGCCTTTGGTCCCGCTAATCTTGGACTGCCAAAAGAAGAGATTGTTTCTCGCGTTTCTCAAACACTTGAGCTTTGCGGTATTGCTGACTTGGCCAATTCCCAAACACACACGCTTTCTGGTGGTCAACAGCAGCTTGTTTCTATTGCAGCAGCGCTTTCTCTGCGTCCATACTACTTGGTGCTTGATGAGGCATTTGCTCAGCTTGATACGCGATTCAGAAATCACCTTTCTAAGCTGGTAAACAACCTTGTGGCTAACGGGATGGGTGTGCTTGAGATTTCTCATTCTTTTGAGTCTTTACCTGGAGCTGATCAGGTTCTTGTTTTGGAGAAGGGCCAGCTGGTCTGGACAGGCACTCCCACAGAGTTTCTCTTGGATGCAGATATAATTGCCCGCGCCGGATTTGATGATGCACTTACGGGAACAGCTCATGTAGCAGCGCAGGCTGGCTACAACTTTGATGTGCCTCTTAACGCATCAGAATTTGTTGCGTTTCTTATTCAGAACAACCTTGCGTTTGACGCTTTGGATACCCTTGTGTACCAGCGTGCTCTTGAGGTAGTGCGAGCAAATAACTATGACGGAATTCAAGCGCTTGGAGAGGCTCATGAACTGGCAATTTGTGGCGTTTCTCATGCGTTTGACAAGCCAGTCCTGCACGATATAACGCTTTCTTCCACGGGGGAGCTTACTGTTTTGGTGGGCGCTTCTGGTTCTGGAAAAACAACCTGCGCCCGAATAGCTGCTGGCCTCATAGAGGCTGATACTGGTCATGCAACAATTGATGCGCGACTGGTAAGTCCTGGAGATGTCGGCATGTGTTTCCAGCGCCCTCAAGATCAGCTCTTTGCCCAAAGTGTTGCTGAAGATATTGCGTTTGGTCCAACTAACAAGGGTTTCTCACCAGATGATGTTGAGGCGCTTGTCGCGTATGCGGCAGCACGTGTGGGGCTTGATCAGCAGGTCATGGACGCGTCTCCGTTGACGCTTTCTGGTGGCCAGGCTCGTCGCGCGGCGCTTGCAGGAACACTGGCCTGCGCAACGTACGCGGTTGTGTTTGACGAGGCAACGTCTGGGCTTGATGGCAAGGCGCGCTCGCAGGTGCTGCATCTTGCTCGTGAGCTGGCAAACGAGGGCAAGGCAGTTCTTGCAATCACCCACGACGTAAGCGAATGGCTTCCTTTTGCCGATAAGGTAGTGTTTCTCGAGAAGGGCCGTGTTGTTGCAGACGTCAATGTGCAAGAAGCACAAACATCCCCAGAGATATACGAGGCTGCGCAGCTTGATTGCCCACTGTTTGTAAGCGTATTGCATGAGCTTTTGGAGGCCTGCTATGTCTAAGTGCCCCTGTGCTCTGCTTAAGCGTATCTCGCTTGCCTCGTTGACAGCGCAGACAAAAATCGTTGCCACCCTTGTGGGAATTGTTGCTCTTTTCTGTATACAGCAGCCACTTGCATTTGCTGCATTTGCTTTGATTTGTGTGAGCCTTCTTTGGAGCGCTCGTGTAAGTATTTTGGAGTTTTTGCGCGTGGCAAAGCCTGCAGCTTTTGTTTTGCTCCTCTCATTTGTGGCCAATACGCTGGTGTTTATTGGACACCCCGATATCATTTTCTCTGGATCAGTTGGACTTTCTGTGGCAGGCTTTTACAGGAGCACTGTAGCTATTGCTCGCATATTGCTTGCTCTAGCACTGGTTTTATCGGTAGCGTCAACAACTACACCCACGCAGCTTGCTGATGGCTTTTCTGTACTGTTGCTGCCTCTGCGTCTTATTCGTGTTGACGTTGATGGGTTGAGCATTGTGCTCTCAATTGCTCTGAGGGCAATTCCGCTTACCTTAGGAGAACTCGACAGGATTAGAGCAGCTCAGAGGGCACGTGGATTCAATTTTGAATCGGGCGGTATTGTTGAGCGAATCAAAAAGTGGTTTACGCTTCTGGTGCCGCTGACCGTCTCGCTCTTTCAGCGCGCAGATCAGATGGCGCAAACAATGACAGATCGCTGTCTTGGCGCAGCAAAACGCACACGTATCTCCGCAAAAATGCAGCTTATTGACTGGGTAGTGTTGCTGTTGTGGATTGCGGTGTGCCTTGGTCTTACAACGCTGTAGTGATCTTGCATTGCAGGTACTGCCTTGCATTGCTGTAGCGGTCTTGTGTCCAACAGCTACAATGAGTGCGTCAACTTTGAGCCTACGATACAATCACTCTAGTGGGCACAAGTTATTTCAGGGAGCTTCATGAACTCAGAAACATCACAAAATATTGCATCAAATTGCAGTTTTGATTCATGCGAGGAGTCCTCGGCTGAGCCTTCAGCTTCTGAGACTCTCGCTAAAGCTTCTTCTGAGCCTGAAGCCACACTTGTTATCCAGCTGGGTTATCGCGGAGCTGCATTCTGCGGCTTTGCCGAGCAGCCCACCCAGCGCACCGTGGCAGGTGACCTTCGCCGCGCGCTTGAGACCGTTTTGCGCAGAGAGGTTGAGCTTACCTGCGCGGGCAGAACCGACGCCGGCGTGCACGCCCAGGCTCAGTACGTGAGCCTTCCCGTATATGGCGCTGAACTGGCGCTGTCTGGCGAGAAACTCGTCCGCTCGCTCACCGCTCTGACCGACGATGACATCTCTATCCGACAACTCTTCCGTGCTCCACAGGGTTTCTCGGCACGCTTTGATGCCCAGGCTCGCTCGTACCGCTATCGCATTTGTGCAGATAGTGCTCGTCCCGTGCTGGGCTGGGACCACGTGTGGTGGTACAACGGTCACTTGGACGCAGAGCTTATGGACAAGGCGGCGCAGGCGCTGGTGGGAGAGCACGATTTCAAGAGCTTCTGCAAGGCAATTTCTGCCGAGGGCAAGCCAACGCATCGTTTTGTGGAGCGCCTTACGGTAGAAGAAATTGAAGAGGCTGGCGAGAAACTCATTGCAGTTGATATTACGGGTAACGCCTTCTTGCATAACATGGTGCGCACGATTGTGGGCACACTGGTTGAGATTGGCCGAGGTCACAGGCCTGTTGAGTGGATTGACGAGGTTCTAGCTGCTCAGAATAGAATTGCTGCTGGCAGTTGTGCACCTGCTCAGGGCCTCACGTTTGTAAGCGTTCGCTATCCAGAGGGTGTTTTGCAACCCTGGTAGCGCTTTCGGTTCCTTGATTGCGTCGTAGTTTCTGTGCGCAGTACGGCTTCATTGCCCTTCTCGCGCCGTTTACGAAGTCTTTTCTACCACTTGTATTGTGTGCGGTGGTTTCCTTCGCAAAGAAATAGCATCATAGAAGAGAGCGTCTTTTTTAGGAGCTCTTGCAGAACTGATGAACAGTGAGGCAGGGAGCCAGTATGTTTAGGAAAAGAGAAAGATTTGAGCGCAGTGATGTTCCGCGTGAGAATCCCTATACCAACGTGATTGGCCTTGCCGTAATTGCCATTGTTGCTGTTCTTGTAGGCATTGTTGTTGTAACTCTTTGGGATCGCGCGCAGCTTGAGTCTCACTTGGGAGATCATGGGCTTAACAAGGCTGTAAAGAGTCAAAGTGTTTCAGGTAATCCGGATGGCACTACACAATCTGATGATGACTTTCTTACCTATGCCGTTATCAGCACAAATTCGCTTAAGGCAGGGGAGTCGACGCTTCAGTCTGTACGGCTTTTGGTCATTGATCGTACGCAGGGAACCGGCCATATAGTGTCTATTCCTACTGATGTGTATGCAGAAGTAGACTCAAACGCTAAAACACTGGCAGATATTTACAAAGATGACGGTCAGATCGCTTTTGTTAGCGCACTTGCTTCTGTCACCAACATTAAGATTACGCACGTTATCATTGCCACAGATGATGTGTGGGAGAAAATCTCGGCACTTTCTGGTTCGGGCGCTCGTTCACTGGTAAGCAATGCTTCTAGTTTGTTGTCTTCAATGATTACCGATATGAAGCCCAATCAGCTTCTTGAGCTTGTAGAGATTGTGCAGCCAATTGGCGTGTCTAATCTTGAGCATGATGAAGCTCCTGTTGTTGAAGGTTCAAGTGGCACTACCGTTGACCCTACGGCCTTAGGAAAGCTTGTTGGCATGCTCGTATAGACGTTATGGGCGTTGTGTGTAGCGCCGCTCCTACAAAACAGGTCAGATGTCCACATAACAGCAGTTAAACACGTTATGTGGAGAGATTTTGATAGAATAAAAATGTCTTTTTAATTCACTTTTTATGGGTAAACTGGTATCTAAAATTTAGGACCAGTTTGGGGGATGTGGAATGCACGAGCGCTCATACAATCCACATATGATTTCGGTTCTCATGGCCGCTGATAATGATGCTGATGCTATTAGAACGGTAATTAGGCAACTTCAAGAGCAGACATACCCTCATTGGGAGCTCATCATTGTTGATAACAGCTCCGACCCTCAGATTGCTCGCATGCTGGATAACCTTGCTAATCAAGAGCCTCGTTTAGATGTCCTGTGCCAATCGGGCATTAGCCATTTTGTTGCGCTTGAGATTGCTCAGGGTCGAGCTCGTGGAGCTTATACGCTTACTACTGAGCCTTCTTATAGGTTTAATCCCCATGTTTTGCAGAAGCTCTATGCTGCAGCTACTGCTCTCGGTCCTGTTGGTTCACCTAAAGCGGCAGATATTGTTATTGCACACATGAAAACTGCCAATTCACCTATGGAATGCAAAAAGGCTTTTGGTGCAAAGGCTTCTGCATTGTCGCAGGTATTTGAGGAGTCACAGCTTCCTTATTTGACGTCTATGAGCGGAAAGTTGTGCTCAACGCGTATTTTGACCGATATTAAACATGAGCCAGAGACTGATGGCGAATGCAATTTTGTAGGCTACTGTTTTGAGATTGCAAAAAACATCACGTACGCTCCTGAGGCAATTTTTGTAGATGTACCAGCAGATTCTTCTACGGAAGAAGAGAATATTACTGTCGCTATGGATAAACTTACCCAAGAGCGTCAGGCACTTGGTGCTCTTGCCAAGCATCTTGGCTTTGCAAACTCCAAAAAAGTTCAAAAGTTGATTAGTCGTTATCTGATCAGCAAGCTTCTTAAGAGCATGTATCCCATTTTTAGCGGAGAATCTCAGCTCAGCCATGAGGAGAAAGAAAATCTAATTGTTAAGATTCTTTCTAATCCTGTAGCTCATCTTATTGTTACGGAAGCAACTTCGCCGCGATTGGTTGCTCATGCTTTGCTCGGTGCCATTTTGTCTACTACAACGCAGGCGCGCTATGCCTATGCACGAAGAGCTGTATGGTACGCACGCTTTATGCGTATACCTCTTGCGTAAGTAACTTTGTGTAAGACAGGCCGGTATTTGACCGCTTGATGACGCTAGCCTTAGCGCCTATCCATAAGCGATTTGAACGTCTGTGCAATGCCGTCGTTTTTGACGCGGAAGAATCCCTCTTTGGCTAGATAAGCATAGCGGGAAAACTTGTCATCTTTAGGCAAAGCAATACCTCGCACTTGTGCAAAGAAAGCTTTTCCAGAGCCTGAGATTGCGGGGTTTTCAAACACACGCTTTGCGTCCATGCGCTCAAAACTCTTGGCGAGAAGATCGTGCACTTCTGAGTCAACCTCACCTGCAGCTTCATGTTCTTTTCGCCAGGTAAGCGCGTCTTTTGTAAGCAGAGCGTAGTTGATGCCGCGCAGTGTGAGCGCGTTGAGTACCACGTCTGAGGTAATGTTTCGTGCGTCCACAACATCCATCATGTCGTTCCAGCGCTCAAGCGGAATTTTAGGCTGACGCTGCGCAAAGGTAGCGGCTTCTGCATAGCCATTCTCGCGATAGTTGTAGAGCGCAGAGTCTATGTACACTATGCGAGCTCCGCAGCAATGCGAGGCAATGAGGAAGGGGTTGTCCACCCAGCCTGCACCAGAGACTTCTTTGAAGTTGATGTTGTTCTGGATCAAGAATTCCTTGCGATAAAGCGCCGTCCAAATGGCAGGATGATGCAACAGAAGCTGAGCCATCTGGTCAATAGAACAGGGCTGATGCTTGGGTTTGACGCGGCCCTTATAAGCGCATGGAATCCTGTGCTCGCCAGAACCAGCAGCATTTTTTACCTGCGCTTTTACTCCTGCTCGACCGTTTTTCTGATTGCCAAACACACGCCAATACGCAGAACGTGCAATATCTACCTGGTCTTCTCCGCCGTTTGCTTGGATAAGATCAACAAGCTCTTGAACCATAGTTGGCTCAAGGTAATCGTCAGGCTCAACAATTCCTACCCATGTGCTGTGAGCTGCGGCAATACCACGATTACACGTTGCTCCGTAGCCTTCGTTTTCTTTGTCTATGATGACAAGGCGCCCATCGCGGGCAGCATATGCTTCTAAAAGAGCTAAAGACGAGTCAGTTGAGCCGTCGTTTAAGCAGATAATCTCCAGGTTGGTGTAGCTTTGAGATTGAATGCTTGCCAGGCACTGCTCCAGATAATCCGCAACGTTATATATAGGCACAACAAGAGAAACCAAGGGTTGGTGGTTTTGCGTGTGACTCATCTAAACTCCTTTTGATTGCTGCTCTATACTATATAGGCACTAACCCACTCACGAAGTCACATTTTGGGGAAATATGAAGCGCACTGCTCTTGTCATAGTTACCTTCAAACGCCAGGAACTGCTTTCTAACCTGCTTAATTCCATTACGCAGCTTACGCAGGCACCATGGCGCATCATTGTTGTGGACAACGAGAACTCCTCTGAAACAGCCTCACTTGTGTCTGACTTTTCCGAGAAGGTCAAAACCTTGTGGGGAGAAACCACTACAGATCCCGATGTTCACGGAGGTACTAATCGCGTGTGCTACGTGCCTATGGAGCAAAATACCGGCGGTTCTGGTGGTTTCTCTGAGGGTGTGCGCGTAGGTTATGAGCTGGGCGCTGAGTGGTTCTGGGTTATGGACGATGACGTTGCCGTGCTGCCTGATGGCCTTGATAAGCTTGACGCATGGTCAGACAAGGCCGGGGTCATTCAGGGCCAGCGCTACGACTTTGATGGCGGTCCTTTCTTCTGGCAGTATCGTTTTAGTACCGCTTTGGGCATCTATAATCCGCTGGCAAAGGCTGGTTTTGATGGCGTTGCGTACCGCGAATGTAATGTTATGTGCTTTGAGGGTGCCTGCTTTAAGCGCTCTGTAGTGCAGAAGATTGGCCTACCTGATGCGCGTTTCTTTATCTATTGGGACGATGCTCTGTATGGCTATTTGGCCAGCAAGGTAACGCAGCCTATTTTGATTCCAGACTTTGTTCTTTCAAGATGTCGAGAAGTTCCTGGTCAGAGCATTGGCTCTGTACGTCAACTCAATTCAACCTCTGACATGACACGCTATTACATCACACGTAACCGCGGCTATATTGCCCGTTACTTCCAGGTTCACGGTGATTACAATCCTGTGCTCTTTGGTGTTGGCACTGCGCTGACCTTTGCAAAAGAGATTATTCGACTCATTTTGGTAGATAGAGTGCACTTCTCGTCTGGTCTTTCTCGCCTTATTAAGGGTTGGAAGGATGCACGCCTTATCTATAAAGACGCAACCTGGCGTCCACAGCCTCCACTAGACTAGCCACCAAAGCCGACATTTTGTGTCGGCTTTTTTAGTCCCCAAACGCTCAACAAAAGTGAGCGCTGAGGGACGAATTGTGGGGCATTTGTGAAAGGCGACGAATGCCTACATACAAAAAATCGAATTATTTTTTGACCATTAATAAATTTTGTAATTAGCGAACTTTCTAGCTAATTTTCTACCTGCAGAGATATTGATTGCCATAACGTGTCAATACATAATTTTGTATTCGTGTGGAAATTTCACAATATATTGTTATAGTTCTCGAACTCAAACACTATAAGTTGTGGCATAGTAGTTCCCATCACACAAGCGGGTTCCCAACCACTTCGCTTAGGCAAAAGCTTAGGAACCGCAGTGATAATCCAATTAAACACGCATGAAAGCGTTGCTTTCACCAACGTTTGTTCAAGGAGTTTGCACATGAAGATTATCAAGCGCAATGGCTCAGAGGTCACCTTCGAGGTAGAGAAGATTGTTAACGCAATTGCTAAGGCTAACGCAGAGGTCCCTGAGGATCAGCGCCTGACTGAGCGTGAGATTCAGTTTGCTTCCCTCAACGTTACCGATGAGTGCGAGAAGGCTGGACACACCGTCACCGTCGAGGAGGTCCAGGACCTTGTCGAGGATCAGCTCATGGCTCTTGACCGCTTTGAGGTTGCTCGTAAGTACATCATTTACCGCTACATTCAGAACCAGAAGCGTCACAAGAACACCACTGATGACAAGATTCTGTCTCTGATTGAGTGCAACAACGAGGAAGTCAAGCAGGAGAACTCCAACAAGAACCCTACCGTTGTTTCTGTTCAGCGTGACTACATGGCTGGTGAGGTTTCTAAGGACCTCGTTCAGCGTGAGCTCCTTCCAGAGGATATTGTTGCTGCTCACAACGAGGGTCTTATCCACTTCCACGATTCCGATTACTTTGCACAGCACATGCACAACTGTGACCTCATCAACCTTGATGACATGCTGCAGAACGGCACTGTTATCTCTGGTACTCTGATTGAGCGTCCACACAGCTTCTCTACGGCATGCAACATTGCAACTCAGATCATTGCTCAGGTAGCATCTTGCCAGTACGGTGGTCAGTCCATCTCCCTGGCTCACCTTGCTCCTTTTGTTGACGTTTCTCGTAAGAAGATCCGCAAGACTGTTATGGAGGAGATGAACTCCGTCGGTGTCGAGCTCTCTGCTGAGCAGCTCAACGAGATGGTTGAGAAGCGCCTTCGTGACGAGGTTTCTCGTGGCGTTCAGACCATTCAGTACCAGGTTGTTACTTTGATGACCACCAACGGTCAGGCTCCTTTCATTACCGTCTTCATGTACCTCAACGAGGCAAAGAATGAGCAGGAGAAGCAGGACCTTGCACTCATCATTGAAGAGATGCTCCGTCAGCGTTATCAGGGCGTAAAGAACGAGGAGGGTGTCTGGATTACTCCTGCATTCCCTAAGCTTATTTACGTTCTTGAAGAGGACAACGTTTACGAGGACTCCAAGTACTATTACCTCACTCAGATGGCTGCAAAGTGCACCGCTCGCCGTCTTGTTCCTGACTACATCTCTGAGAAGAAGATGAAGGAGTACAAGCTTTCTAAGGGCGAGAAGGAAGGCGAGGGCGATACCTTCACTTGCATGGGCTGCCGTTCCTTCCTGACACCAGACCGTTCTGGTAATGGCTTCAACAACGTTGCTCGCGCAAAGAACTATGAGCCAAACAAGCCTAAGTATTACGGCCGCTTCAACCAGGGTGTTGTAACTATCAACCTTCCTGATGTTGCTCTTTCTGCTGGTCGCGATATGGACAAGTTCTGGAAGATCTTTGATGAGCGTCTTGAGCTTTGCCACCGCGCACTTCGTGCTCGTCACGATCGCCTGAAGGGCACCCTGTCCGATGCTGCTCCTATCCTTTGGCAGTACGGCGCACTTGCTCGCCTGGACAAGGGTGAGGTTATCGATCCTTTGCTTTACGGCGGATATTCCACCATCTCCCTTGGTTATGCAGGTCTGTACGAGTGCGTTAAGGCTATGACTGGTCACAGCCACACCGACAAAGAGGCAACTCCATTTGCTCTCCAGGTTATGCAGCACATGAACGATAAATGCACCGAGTGGAAGGAAGCAGAGGATATCGATTACTCCCTCTACGGTACTCCTCTTGAGTCCACCACCTACAAGTTTGCTAAGGCACTTCAGCGTCGCTTTGGTGTTATCCCTGGCATTACTGATAAGGGCTACATCACTAACAGCTACCACGTCCACGTTGCAGAAGAGATTGACGCATTCCAGAAGCTCCAGTTTGAGTCTGAGTTCCAGCGTCTTTCCCCAGGTGGAGCAATCTCTTACGTTGAGGTTCCTAACATGCAGGACAACATCGAGGCTGTTCTCAGCGTCATGCAGTTCATCTATGACCACATCATGTATGCAGAGCTCAACACCAAGTCTGACTTCTGCCAGGAGTGCGGTTATGACGGTGAGATTCAGATTGTCGAGGAGGACGGTAAGCTGGTTTGGGAGTGCCCACACTGCGGCAACCGTGACCAGACCAAGATGAATGTTGCTCGTCGTACCTGCGGCTACATTGGTACCCAGTTCTGGAACCAGGGCCGTACCCAGGAGATCAAGGACCGCGTCCTTCACCTCTAAGATTTATGTACTAGACAAACGAGCAGAAGAGCGCCTTGGCCCTTCTGCTCGTTTTTATTATCTCTATCAGGTAACATCCACAATATGTGGAAGTTACCCATCAAAGGTTATGTATGAACTATTCAAATATTAAGTTTTCAGATATTGCAAATGGTGTTGGCGTAAGAACAACTCTGTTTGTTTCAGGCTGCCGTCTGCACTGTGAAGGCTGCTTTAATTACGAGGCGTGGGACTTCAAGAGCGGCGGAGAGTTTACTCCAGAAGTTGAGCAAGAGATTATTGATTCGCTTGCACCTGTCTATATCAACGGTCTTTCCATCCTTGGTGGAGAGCCTTTTGAGCCAGAAAACCAAGAAGGTCTTGTTGAGTTTGTCGAGAAGGTCAGAGCTACCTACCCGCAAAAGAGCATTTGGATGTATTCGGGTCACACTTGGGATCAGCTGACCGAGGGAAAGTGGCACACAGAGTACACTGACCGCATTCTGTCTTGTATTGATGTTCTCGTAGACGGTCCATGGGTCCAGAGTCTCCACGATATTACCTTGCGTTTTAGAGGCTCTTCCAACCAGCGTCTTATTGATGTTCCTAAAACGCTTGCTTCAGGTGAGATTACACTTTGGTCCGATGGACCTATGCTGAGCTCTCGTGAGATGTAAGAGCTCCAAAGCGCAATAAAAAAGCCCGCGTATTGATGTGACCCCCAAAAGTTAGACTTTTTTAGCGTAGCAGTTTATATGGCTGCT
>CAKAPG010000007.1 GCA_916715765.1 uncultured Atopobium sp. | reverse complement strand
CATATCAATCCTTTCGTGGACTTATATCGTCATAAGTATACGGCTTTTCTGCGAAGCGTTGTGCGGTACGAGCGCACGGGTTTCTCGCCAGGTGCGCGTGCGGGCGCACGGGTTTCTCGTCAAGTGGGCCTTTCTGCCATCGCGCACCTTACTTTCACTATGCGCGCCTGAAAAGTGCAAAGAATCTGTATTTGAGCCACCGATTCTTTGAAGAAATCAGGCAAATCCACCGATTCTTTTACTTATTTAGGCAGAAGTTACAGATTCTTTGCAGAAAACAGGCTCACTCCAGAAGCTCTCTACCTCGTACTACCCGCTTGGTGAGAAACACGTCCACTAGCAGTGCTTTCGCACGAGAAACCTGGCATCCACACGAAATGGATACCGGGCTTTGAATTGATCGATCCTGGAATATCTGCGATTCGGACTCGCACGGTCCCTCATAGATCCTTCTCGACAAAATTGATTGAGACACTTTCTTTTCTAATGCTCTCTCCTAAGCGCATAAATTATTTAATGGAGCTCAATTATTCTTTTTTCGTATAATGAATATGATTAAAAGGAATAATTTATTTAATTGTTAAGTATATTTTTATCCATGAAAAGTAAATATTTAGATATAAAAATTATTGATGCATGCTGTTTAACAATTGTTTTTAAAAAATGAATTTTACAATTTAGAGGTAGAGGAAGATGCAGTCTATTGTCATGATGCAAAGGGGGAGTCTTATGTCTAATTTGGAAGACGAACTGAAAGATATTTTGCAGAATAATCAGATTGACACGAGCGAACTTGAAGAGCTTGAAGAGATGATTGCTCCAACATGTGGTTGTGGTTGTGGAGGAATTTGCTGGTAATTCTTTATGAGATAGGAGCTTTTCCTGTCTTAAATTATGTGTTTTGACTAATTAAAGGTCTGCATCTTCCTCTTCTTTGGAGAGTATTATGGGATTAGGTGATTGTAATTTAGGAGCTGCATCATATCTCCTAAAAGATAAAGGGTTAAACATTACTCCTGAAATGTGCTTTGGCATTGGAGAAGGTTATGGCTTTTCTTTCTGGGTTGAGAAAAGCAATCGGTTGCCCATAGTAGTCATAATGGGCAGAACAAGAAGTTGTGAAGAAAATTTATTTAGGAAGTGCGGGTTTAACCAAGTTAAAATTGGTAACCCCCTTAAATCATCCGATGAAAACTCGCTAGAGCTAGAACGATTAGTAAATCAAAATCATAAAGTTTGCGTTCAAGTGGATAGATATTATGTCCCTAGACTAAGAGAAAAATTTGGAGCGTCTCATTGCGGTGCTCACTGTTTTGTGGTTGCTTCAAAATCTGATGATACCTTTTCTCTGTTCGATTCTCTGCTCCCTCAAGAGAGAGAAATAGAAAAAGAAACTGTTGCTCTAGGAAGAAGTTCAGCCTATCAACCATTCTCACCTGAATTTAACGGGTATTACATAGAGAGTTTAAGTAACAAAACATTTGAGATCGATAAAAATCTCCTGTACGAATCTGTGCAGAAAAATATGGAGAAGTATCGTCAAGACGATAACAGTGGGCTCTGTGCGCTTTTTTCATTCAAAAATCAATTTAATTCAATAACTAGAAGCTTACCCTCGGTAATTTGTGAGAAATTCCTTGGCGTTCAAATAGGCTTTCTTATTCAATTGATATCAGAACTTGAAGAAACGCATTCATTTTACAGAGGTATATATAAGAACTTTTTAATTCAAGCGCAACAAATTGGATGTAATTTTGAATCTTCCATACGACTATTTGAAGAATTGGAAAAGCACTGGGCGGCCATATCTAACAGGCTGTATGCATTAAGAGATTTTTCGTTGTCGGAGAAGATAAGCATTCTTATAACTTTTTTGGACGAAGTCTATGAACTTGAGGATTGTGCAACAAAAGCAGCTTTACAGGAAGCAAGAGTAGGGATTCAAAGTATCTAAAGGGAGGTAAGCGAACATGATACAGTTTGAGAATGTTTCTAAATCTTTTAAAGATGGCGATCAATATCATACAATTTTGAATCATGCGTCTACAAGTTTTAACGATGGGCAGAAAAACTGTATTGTTGGACGTTCTGGTTTGGGAAAATCAACTGTTCTCAAACTAATCTCATCAATTGAGACTGCAGATGAGGGCTCAATTTATATAAATGATACTAATATTTCAACTGCCTCCCAAGAAGAGATTCGTAACATTCGTCAGCATCTAATAGGCTATGTATTTCAATCATTCAATCTCATCAAGTCCTTAACAGTAGAAGAAAACATTTTGCTTCCGACATTTTTCCTCGAAAGTCCTAGTGATTTGTTTGATATCTCATATCTGTTAGATGTTTTGAATTTGCCTTCAAGCATACTCAAACATGACGTCTCTACGATTAGTGGAGGCGAAAAACAGAGAGTGGCAATTGCTCGAGCTCTTATTAATAAACCTAGAATCCTATTAGCAGATGAGCCGACAGGTAATCTAGATAGCGACAATGAGGAAAACGTTTTAAAACTGTTTGACCGAATTACCAATGAGTTAGATATGACTTTGATTATTGTTACCCATTCTTCAAAAGTAGCCGCAAATTGCGACTGTATAGTCACTATTGAAAATGGAGACTTTCATCAGGTAAAAGATACTTTTAACCAAACCCAGTTTGTCTGATTGGAGATTGTAATGCATTCTTCAATGTATTTATTAGTTAAAAGAGCTTATTCAGCAAACAAAAAGAGAAATAGTTTAACGATTCTTGCTGTTGGAATTTCAGTATTTCTCCTAACTGCCATTTTGACTTTTTCGACATCGTTCTATCATAAGATGATAGAAGAGATGAGAGTGGCTGACGCTGATGTTGTAACAGTTGCTTTTGGAGCCGGTGACAACGCCTTAAACTATACGTATTTAAACCTTTACACCGATGATGACATAGATCTCATCAATAAGATTGACGGAGTGACTGATGTTACAGGGGTGAAAGGTCTAAATGTTTCGGCGGTTACTTATGATAATAATAAGAGAATACTCGCGAATTCACTTAGAGGAATTAATAAGAGCTTTCTAGACAATTATAAAATTGGTTACACAGGCACATTTCCTGACAAGGATGATGAAATAATCATTGGAGCAAGGATTGCTGATGCTTCTGGTCTCCAAATAGGAGATAGTATTGACATTGATTTTGGCTCACAAAGAAAAACATTTAAAATTGTCGGAATTTTAGAAAAGCAAGAAGAACAGCTTTTCTCGACATTTCCTACTGAAATCAATCAGCTAATTGCAACTTATTCAAACAACTCTTTGTTTGAGACCTCAAATTACATTTATATCTCCGCACGAGTTATAGACCAGAATCAGTTGTCAGAAGTCTCTAAAAAGATTACCGAGGCGATTAATACAGACTCTAATCTTACAGAAGCATTAGAAAATACAGGGCTTCATCCACTTGTGGCAACAAGACAAAACGTATTAGACATGCTTGATACTTGGTTCAGCTACATCTTGCTGTTTGTCTATGTCGTCTCAGTTCTTCTTGGAATAATTTCAACTGTAAATATTTTTAATATTTTTGTTATCACCATCCAAGAACAATTTAAAGATATTGCAGTTTATAAAATTGTTGGTGCTTCAATTAGACAAATCAGAAACATCTTTATCTACCAGAGCGTTTTTATTGGAACGATGGGATCTGTTTTAGGAATTCTACTTGGCTGTTTCTTATCAGTTATTGTTATTCTTCTGCTTCATTGGCCAATTAGATTCGATGTCTATACCATCCTTATTCCTTTTGCTATTGGAATGACTTCTCCTATTTGTGCTGGGGTTTGGTCATCTAAGAAATCGGAAAAAGTTGATATCAATATTTTAACAGGGAATCTATAGGTGGGTTAGTATGTTACACACTCTAAAAAAACAGGACTCATTCTTTTTATTTGATAACGAAACTCTTTCTATCTATTCTCTTGATCAAGAGCAAGGGCAACGTTTTTTAGATATCGGTGATATTGAGCTTACTAAGGCTTTTCAAAAGAATAAGAGCGTGAACAAAAAAAGTGAGCTAGTCGAAGATAGTCAGATTGCCTCTAGATTAGTATTGGTTATCACGCAATCATGTAATCTAGCTTGTAGATATTGCTATGCACATCAAGGTACATACGGAGCAAGTCATACTGTCCCAATGAACTTATCTATGTTACAACTTGCTGTAAAGAGCACTCTAAGTCTTTATCCAAAGGGCATCGAGAAAATTCAGTTCTTTGGTGGAGAGCCCTTATTAAACTTTAAATTAATTGAGGAAGGCGTCTGCTGGATAGAAGAGTATTTTGATTCTCTTGGATTACAAATGCCCCTCTTTAATTTTGTAACTAATGGTGTTTTGTTTTCTGAATATATTCATAGATTTTGCAATGAGCATAGAGTAAATGTGACAGTTAGCATTGATGGAAACAAAGAGATTAATGATTACAACAGGCCATTTGCTGTGGGAAGTGGCAGCTCTTATGATGCGATAAAGAAATCAATGGAGATTATCACAAATAATAGAAAATACGATCTTATGATTGAAATGACAATTTCAAAATCAAATATAGATCAGTATAAAAAAACTAAGCATCTTATTGATATTGAACATTTGATGGAATTCAGACCCGACGTTTTTCATATTGTACCTGTGATTAATGCCTCATCTTCCTCGAAGGAATATTTATGGAGCGAAGAGGAATACAGAGGTGTTTCAGAGTACTTTGAGGAAGTAGCTGAGAAATCAATCTCATCACTTTTTTCTGGAAATCCATTAAGGGTTATGCAGATTTCTAATATTGGCTCTCTTCTCGCCTCAAAAAGGAGTAAGTCATTACTATGCACTGCTGGAATTAAGGAAATCAGTATTACGTCTAATGGAGATGTGTATCCATGTTTTGCGTTTATCGGTCATGATGAAATGAAGATGGGAAATATACTAGAAGATAGTGATTTACGTCAGTCCTCTCGATATAAAAGCATCCGTAGTAGGCTTGAAAGTAATACATACAGTCATATAGAAAAATGTCAGCAATGTTGGCTGAACGGACTTTGTGCCAATTGCATTGGGAATTCATATGACGTCAATGGTTCTATCTCAGATCCAATAGATGTTATTTGTCATGCACAAAGAGCAATGTTTGAGAGATCATTATGTAATTGTGGCGAGTTGTTTGGAATTAAAGAATGAATAATTTCCCAAAAGCTCTTCCTGATATAAAACTTTACAACCTATATACCGAAAAGGATGACGCCGTTTTATTAGGCAGTTGTCAATATGATCATTATGTTGTTTCTACTCGAAAGAAAGCAATTCAGTTCCTGGAGTTGCTAAAAAATTTAGATGGATCTAATTCATTGGATGATTTAGAAACGTTGTGGGGTTTGAGTAAACAGCAGGTTTCAACCATTATCGATTCATTTGAAAAACAAGGTTTACTGCTGGACAGCAACTTACATAAACGGACTGAGTTAAATTCTCTTTCCCATGAATTATTTGTAATTAAATTACGGTCTCACCCAAGGCCAAACACCAATGTATATAAAAAAATTGCATGTATTGGTTTGATGATTACATTCATTCTAATGTCGATAAATGTCCTCTTGTTTTCTGTGGGTTCTTTTAACTACACGTATTCGGGAGTCTCTGCAACAACATCAATTTTAAGCTTTATTCTTTCTCTTCTAATTGTCATACCAAGTTTTTTATTTCATGAACTGTGCCACGTCCTTTTGGCTAGAGCAAATAATTTATATCCTGAGGGGATTCATATCAGGCTCTATTTATTTGTCATACCATTGTTTTATGTAAAGATTCCCAATATATACTCCCTTGATAGGAAATCAAGAATTCAAATTATGTCTGCAGGAATGATTGGCAACCTATTTCTGTTGAACCTCTTTTTGATAATATATTCAATCTCAGGAGAACCTTTTGTTTTCAGCTGTGCTCTATCGCAGTTCTATATCATTTTTTCAAATTTGAGTTTGTTTAATTTATCCGATGGATACTTTATTTTTAGCCAAATAGCTAAGGTACAGAATCTTAGAACTAAAATGTTTCGCCTTTTAACTGGTAAGGTTAATCTAAGAAATGATTTTAGAGCCACGCTTTATACAGCAATCAATTTAATATTAATTACTCTTGGATTTTTCTATATGGTGATGGGTTGTTTCCGTGCATTGGGAATTGAATTGTTTGGAGATGGGATTGCGGTTTGTGTAGTACTTTCCGTACTCTTTTTATCCTTTTATATTGTGATGGTCCGTTACAGATTTTCAAAAAATTTACCCATGGAGAATAAATAAAAATGCTTGACTCATTTTTGTCGATATTTAATTCTATGAAACTAGAAACTACAAAGGGGCTCTACTATAAGGAGCATCCCGATGATGAATTGTTTTTTATTTCTTACAGGGACTTATGTCTTGAGGCAGTTGACTTTGCTAGATATTTAAAGAATACTGCCTTTATCTCAGATTGCAGTACAAATAAAAGACAGTTTGTATTGCTTCTATCTTCTAATAAGATTAAGTATGTTATTTCATTTTGGACTTGTATTTTTTTAGGTGTAATTCCTTTACTTATCGATTTTTGCAATGACACAAATCGACGTTCGAAAATTGATTTGTTCAAGAAACAATTCAAGGAAAAATTATTGTTGATAGATGATGATCTATATAATTCCTGGAAAAAAGAGAGTAGATGTACTGAAAACACGGCGTCTTTGTTAGAAGTTGTATCTTTCAATGCAGGAGAAAGCCCTGAAGATGTTCTATATGTTCAGTATTCAAGCGGCACCACCGCGCAGCCGCATGGATCATGTATTTCAGAAATAAACGCAATATCTAATCTGAATGCAATCAATAAATCAATCTTGTCTTCTCCAGACGATAGGGTTGTAAATTGGATGCCACTAACTCATTGCATGGGCTTTTCGGGTTTATTTTTGTCAGCTTCTTCAAAACTAACTAATCAGTTATTGCTTGATTCTGGTTATCTCTTTAGGTACCCAGATTCATTTATGAGTGATTTAAGTAAGTTTAAGGCGACGATAACAGCACTTCCAGATTTTGCTCTTGAGTTTTTGGCTCAGTATGATTTTAAGTATAGTGATATTGATTTGTCGGACATCAGATTAATTCTAAGCGGTTCGGATCAGTTGCATAGACAAACGATTGAGCTTTTCTACGACAAAATGAGTCCATTTCGATTAAAAAGAAATACAATCTTGCCAGTTTATGGTTTAAGTGAAGCAACGTGTGCGGTTGCTTTTTCTCCCTATAGTGTTCAAAATGGATCAACACTTAAGACTATAGACTACAACACAACAGATGATAATTCATATAAAGCAAAGCTTGTTAGTTCTGGTTTATCTCTTGATGGTGAAATTACAATTAAGGATCTTGAGAATGAAGAAGTTGACGAAGGCTCATTGGGAGAAATTTATATTCAAAGTCCATCAATTTCACAATATGAAATCGTGGAAGGAATTGTAAAGAGAAGAGAACTTATACTTGGAAACTTTAATACACATGATGTTGGCTTTTTTGATGAAGGATTTTTATACATTTTAGGCAGGTCAAATGATACAAAAATATTTGGAAAGTTTTATTCCCTTGCAGAGAGAGAAGAAGTACTTAAACAGTTATTTTTAGAGTTAAAGATTTTTAATAAAATTTATTTAGGAAAAGGATTTACAGAAGATGAACAAGCGTTGTGTATATGTGTTGAAGGAGCACTTGATAATAAAAAAATTAATAGCATAAAATCAAACTCAAAAACAATTTGCTCTATTTTAAAAACAAAGATAGTACATGTATATGCACTTGAACGTTTTCCTCGAACACCAACTATGAAAATAAAGTTCAACGAGATGCTTGAGGCATTACATAAATCAAGCTTCATTATGACCTTGTCTGATAATAAAAGTTCAAATTACCAATCTGATTGCACGAGAACTTCATTATCAGATCTGTATAAGGAGCTATTTCCAGAGAAGCTGTTGAATGAAAATGACCTACAGTCCTCATTTGAGGATTCATTTGATTTTATTTACTTCGTCAATGAGTTAAACGAATCATTCAACTGTAGTCTACATATTTCTGATTGTTGGAAAGTAAAAAATATTGACCAACTGATTTGTCTTATACGAGAAAATCAAAAATCCGAGACCACAAACCAAAAGATTTAACTGAAAACTACTAAAAAGGTTCCACATTGTCCAAAATGTGGAACCTTTTTCTTGCATTATCTGAGATCAGTTTACTTGAAGTACTCGACGCCGCCCTCGATGAGAGGCTGGAACTGGTCGCCAGCAGTGAGCTCAGGGATGTTCTTGTAGAGGCCCGCACCGGAGCGCTCCGTGTGGCCCATCTTGCCCAGGACGCGACCATCGGGGCTGGTAATGCCCTCGATAGCCAGGACGGAGCCGTTAGGATTAACGGAGAAGTCCATGCTTGGAGCACCCGTTGCGTCAACGTACTGCGTTGCAATCTGGCCGTTTGCCTTGAGCGTCTCAAGCAGCTCGTCGGAGGCAACAAAGCGGCCTTCTCCGTGGCTGATGGCAATGGTATGGATGTCGCCAAGTGCGCACTTGGAGAGCCATGGGGACATCGTGGAGGCAACGCTAGTGCGAACAAGCTGGCTCTGGTGGCGACCGATGGTGTTGAACGTTAGCGTTGGGCAGGTGTCGTCCATAGGGCGAATGTCGCCGTAAGGAACAAGGCCCAGCTTGATGAGTGCCTGGAAGCCGTTGCAGATGCCCAGCATAAGGCCATCGCGCTGCTGCAGAAGCTCGCGAACAGCCTCGGTAACCTGAGGAGCGCGGAAGAGCGCGCAGATAAACTTAGCAGATCCGTCTGGCTCGTCTCCGCCAGAGAAGCCGCCTGGAATCATGACAATCTGGCTCTTCTTGATGGACTCTGCCAGCGCATTTGCGGACTCAACAATGTCCTGAGGCGTCAGGTTGTTAATGACCAGCGTGGTTGGATCAGCGCCTGCACGTTCAAAGGCACGCGCGACGTCGTATTCGCAGTTGTTACCAGGGAATACGGGGATGATGACGCGTGGGCGAGCAGGTGCGATAAGGGTTGGACCAGCATAGGAGTGTCGTGTGGATGCACCGTCGAAGCTGATTTTCTCCACAGCCTCGTCGGAGCCTCCGCGGTACGGGAAGACCTCCTCAAGTGGGCGCTCCCATGCTTCCTGGAGCTCGGAGAGGTCGATCTTCTCGCCACATGCGCTCAAGACGTACTCGGACGTGGTGACGCCCAGAGGAGCCACGCACACGCCGTCGACGTCGTCAACGGATACGCCGTCTGCTAGCTCAACGATGAAGGCACCGTAAGTTGGCGAGAAGAGCGCGTCGGCAGAAATCTCTGGGACCAGCTCAACGCCTAGCTTGTTGCCCAAGCAGCTCTTGAAGAGCGCCTCGGCCACGCCGCCGTAACCTGGTGTGGTAATGGCAAGTGCGCTCTTGGACTGAACAAGGGTGCTGACCAGCTTGTATGCGGTGAGCAAGGAGTCGTTATCGGGGAGAAGGCCGCTCTCGTCGTAGGATGGAACAATAGAGATGAGCCTGTGACCTGCGCCTTTGAACTCGTTGGAGACAATCTTGTCTACCTTGGTAAGACCAGTGGCAAACGAAACCAGTGTTGGTGGAACGTCCAAGTCTTCGAATGTTCCGGACATGGAGTCTTTGCCACCGACAGCCGCAAGACCAAGGTTGATCTGGGCCATCAGTGCGCCGAGAAGGGCTGCTGCTGGCTTACCCCAACGATTTGGATTCTGACCAAGTTTCTCGAAGTACTCCTGGAAGGTGAGGTAGAGGTCCTGATATTTAAAGCCGGTAGCAACCAGCTTGGAGACGGACTCGACAACGGAAAGGTAGGCGCCACGGAACTGGTCGGCCTCCATGAGGTATGGGTTAAAGCCCCAGGCCATGCCCGAGACGGTGTTGGTCTGGCCCATAACAGGAAGCTTGGCCACCATAGAAAGGGCAGGGGTAAGCTGACGAGCGCCGCCAAAAGGCATAAGGACGGTGCCTGCACCAATAGTAGAGTCAAAACGCTCGGAGAGTCCCTTATTGGAGGCAACGTTTAGATCGCGTACCAGCGAATGGAGTTTCTCGCCAAGGGTTGAGCCTGCCCAGTTGCGCTGGTAGGCAAGAGGCTTGGCTAGGCGCACGGTGATTGATTTAGGTGCACCGTTTGAGGCGAGAAACGCACGGCTGATGTTGACAATCTTCTGACCGCGCCAGCGCATGACCAGACGAGGATCCTTGGTGACTGTAGCCACAATGGTTGCCTCGAGGTTTTCTTCGCGGGCGTATGCGCAGAACTGCTCGACGTCCTTTGCCTCGAGAGCAACAGCCATGCGCTCCTGAGACTCGGAGATTGCTAGCTCAGTACCGTCAAGGCCGTCATACTTCTTAGGAACAGCATCCAGGTTGACGTCAAGACCGTCGGCGAGCTCGCCAATAGCAACAGAGACACCGCCTGCACCAAAGTCGTTGCAGCGCTTGATGAGCTTGCAAGCGTCTTCACGGCGGAAGAGGCGCTGAAGTTTACGCTCAACAGGGGCGTTGCCCTTCTGGACCTCGGCACCGTCGCGCTCAATGGAGCCAGCATCGTGTGCCTTGGAAGAGCCGGTTGCGCCACCAATGCCATCACGACCAGTGCGGCCGCCGAGAAGAACGATGATATCGCCAACTTCTGGACGCTCGCGGCGGACGTGGCTTTGAGGAGTTGCGCCTACAACGGCACCAATCTCCATGCGCTTTGCCACGTAGCCTGGGTGGTAGAGCTCAGAAACTTGGCCGGTAGCAAGGCCAATCTGGTTACCGTAGCTTGAATAACCTGCGGCCGCTGTGCGCACGATGGTGCGCTGAGGAAGCTTTCCCGGAAGTGTCTGGGAGACAGGAACGGTTGGGTCTGCAGCGCCAGTGACGCGCATTGCCTGGTAGACGTAGCTACGGCCAGAAAGAGGATCGCGAATGGCGCCACCGATGCAGGTAGCTGCGCCACCAAAGGGCTCAATCTCGGTGGGGTGGTTGTGAGTCTCGTTCTTAAAGAGGAAGAGCCAGTCTTCATCTTTACCGTCAACGTCTACCTTGACCTTTACGGTACAGGCGTTAATCTCTTCTGACTCATCAAGATTGGTGAGGACGCCCTTCTCGCGAAGGTACTTTGCACCAATAGTTGCCATATCCCAAAGAGAAACCGCACGATCTTCTCGACCAAGTTCTTTGCGCATGGAGAGATACTTCTCAAATGCGGCTTTTACCAGGTCATCATCAATCTGCACGCCGGTAATTCCGGTGTTAAAGGTGGTGTGGCGGCAGTGGTCTGACCAGTAGGTATCAATGACGCGAATCTCGGTGATGGTAGGATCGCGCTGCTCATCGGTGAAGTACTGCTGGCAGAAGGTGAGGTCAGCCAGGTCCATAGCAAGGCCGTGAGAAGCAATGAACTCCTTGAGGCCGTCCTGGTCAAGGGCGTTAAAGCCTTCAAGAACCTCTACATCAGCAGGCTCTGGAATGGAAATCTTGAGAGTCTCGGGCAACTCAAGGGAAGCCTCGCGAGCCTCAACGGGGTTAATCAGGTAGTTCTTGATGGCGGCAACGTCTGCCTCTGTGAGGTTTCCGGTTAGTACGTAAAGGCGAGCAGAGCGCACAAGTGGACGCTCTCCCTGGCTGATGAGCTGCACACACTCAGCTGCAGAGTCTGCGCGCTGGTCAAACTGGCCAGGCAAAAACTCAACAGCAAACGTATGAACAGCCGCACCTTCAGAAGAAAACTCTGGCATGGTGCGGCTGGCAAGATCGGACTGTGGCTCGGAGAAAACGGTGGGGATGCAGGACTCAAAGAGTTCCTCTGAAATTCCCTCAACATCATAGCGGTTAAGGAGGTCAATGCGTTGTAACTCGGTAATACCAAGAAGGTCTTTCACTTCTTTGAGCAGGGCTTTTGCCTCGCCCTCGAAACCAGATTTTCTTTGGACGTAGACGCGCAGGACCATGGGGCCACCTTTCAATGCAAGCCTTTTACGCTTTTACTAGCTTTATTGTACGTTACTTAGGTGGCCAAATTGGCGGTTGTCGAGAAAAGAAAAATGGGTTGTAACAGAGCGTTAAAAATACAAATTATTTAGTTAAAAGTTTTACACCAACACAAAGATAAAGGCGATAAAACAAGCGGTTACTCCCAAGGCAATTGCCTCGCGAGCGCCAAAGGTTGGTTGATGCCAACGCGTGCGAGAAGCCCCTGCTACATAGTGTCGAGCGTCAAGTGCCTTAGAAAGGTTGTTGGCATGCCTGAGTGAGCTGGCCAGAAGCGCTACCACAATGGAGAAGGTCGCACGGAGTCTTTTGGGCAGCGAACCTGAAGCAACGTCTCCTGCGCGAGCAGTTTGAGCCTCGGAAATGGATACGGCGTCGCCCGCAAGTGTTGGAATAAATCGCAGCATAAGCGAAAAAATCATGGCAATTTCTTTGCCAGGCAGACCAATCTTAGAAAGTGGCGAGCATGCTGCTTCAAAGGCATTGCCTAGATCCGTTTGAGTTGTGGTAAGCAGGAGTAGTGCGCCCATTAAAATTGCAGCTAAAATGCGTACGGGGTAGAGGAAAGCACTCCATGCTCCCACATCGGTGATGGTAAAAATTGACCAGGAGACAAGTACTGTTCCTTCTCGCGTAAGCAACAGATTGAAGAGCGAGAGAAAGATGAGCAGCCAGGCAAGTGGGATGATTGACACAAGCACCTGTTTGACGGGGATTTTTGCAAGTGCCAGCAGGCAGAGCACGCCTACTACTAGCAGTGCAAGCTGTGGTGCATTGCGGATAAAAAATGTTGCAAGCATCAGAAGGAGTGCAGCCAGGCATTTAACGTTGGGATTAAGCCTATGGATGAGCGAGTTCCCGTGATAGTACTGGCCCACAGAAATCTTAAGCGCCATAGCGACCTCCTTGTGTGAGGTCGTTGGGCTGCGCTGCAATGCCTGATTGCGGGTCACCAGGGTTGGTTGACAACGCGTTAACCAGTGTGTCTACCAGCTCACGCAAAGTCAAAGGTTCTCCCAGGTTAATTCCTGTAGCGTGGGATAGACGATGTGCCCAGGCAAGCGCATGAGGAATGCCCAGTCCAAGCTCTTGGAATTCTGCCTCTGAGAAATGAGTAAATGTTTGATGTGGCGAGCCAGAGAAAACCAGGTCACCCTCATGAAGCATGATAATCTGGTCGGCCTCCGCCGCATCTTCCATGGAGTGTGTTAGCTCAATGACGGTGCAGCCGTCCTCAAGAACAGCGTCGATGATCTTTCTGAGCTCAGAGCAATAGTAGGGATCAAGTCCGCTGGTAGGCTCGTCGAGCACAAGCACTTTTGGTTGCATGGCAATAACACCTGCAAGTGCGCAAAGTCGCTGCTGGCCACCAGAAAGCTCAAAAGGAGACACGTCTGCTTTGTGGGAAAGCCCCACAAGCTCCAGAGCAGCATTCACAGCGTCTGTGACATCGCAGTCAGAAAGACCCAGGTTAGTAGGGCCAAATGCCACATCTTCTTTAACCGTTTGCGCAAAAAGTTGGCGCTCTGGTCGCTGCATGACGTAGCCAACAATGCCGTGCAGTTTTCTTTGATTTTGTTTCTGTCGAGTATCCAAGCCAGTTACGTGAAGGCTTCCGCTATCAGGTGTATCAAGTGCGCAAATCAAGCGCGCCAGGGTAGACTTGCCAGAACCAGTGGATCCGATAACGGCAACATGCGAGCCTATTTGTATGTCAACCGAGATGTTTTTGAGCACAGGCTTCTGGTACGAGAACGTCACGTCGCGCACGGAAACCGCCGCTGGCTCGGATACGCTGTCGGCTGTAGCCACGCTGTCACAACCCGCAGCCATCGTGTCGCAGTTTCCAACCACGCCGCCCTTCTCGTCTCGCGACCTCGTGGCGAGAAGCCCCGTCAGCTCGTTAAGCACACGCTCAGCCGAAGGTGATTTGCACACGACAACTCCTCGGTTGTTGAGCGCGTGGGCAACCTGATAGGCAAACGGCTCCTCAAGATGCAGACATTCAACCAGTTCATGCTGCTCAAAGAGCGCTTCAGGCGTTCCTTCAAATGCAACGCGACCGTCGTCCAAGGCAATTACGTGGTCAGCGGAAACCACTTCGTCCATGAAATGCGTTACATGAACAATAGTCTTTCCAGCTGCACGGAGTTTCTCGACAAGGCCCATAACGTTATTTCTATGCACAACGTCAAGAGCTGCGGAAGGTTCGTCAAGAATCAGGATTTGCGGTTTCATGACCAGCGCGCCCGAGATGGCCACGCGCTGCTGCTGCCCGCCCGAAAGCATCTGTGGATTTTCTGACGCAAACTCGGTGAGAGTGCCAAGTTCAATCTGCTGTTCTACCAGCGGTGTTATCTGATCACTGGGTACCTGAAGGTTCTCCAGACCAAAGGCAATATCGTCCGCGACCACGCTGCAGATAATCTGATCCTCAGGATTCTGAAAGACCAGCCCAAGCTGCGGACGAATGGTTTTGTACGTCTCAAAGTCAACCTGGCCATCGTTGACAACGGTGGTTCCCAAAAAGGTAACGGTGCCCTCGTCAGGCGCGGTAAGGCCAGAGAGAATTGAGGCCACCGTGGACTTGCCCGATCCGTTTGCGCCAACAATACAGGTACGTTTACCTGCCGGAATAGAGAACGAGACGTGGTCTAAGGCAACTACGCCTTTTGCGTGCACAAAGGTCACGTCTAAAAGCGTTGCGGCTACAGGGAGGTCCCGAGTTTGTGCAGCGCTTTCAGACGTGTGTGAATCTGGGGAGTTGTCCAGCAGACTACTCACCGTTTTTGATGCTCTCAAAAAGTGAGGTAGCCGAGCGCATGATTACAACAAAGATGATGCTGTTAATGGCAACCTTTACCACGTTGAAGGGGAGAAGAGCAGGGACAATCAGTCCGCTTACTGCCTCCACGCTCATGCCGGTGTAGATTGGGGTAACCACAAGATTGCCCAGAATGCAAGCAACAACACTGACAACGCTGCCTACTATCAGGGCAAGTACCAGCTGCTTGATCTTCTCGGAACGGTTATACACAATCAGCGAAACAGGCAAAACGTAGGTAAGCGTTGCCAGAATTGCCATGATAGTGCCGTAAATTCCAGACTCCGTGGTGAGGTGCAGAAGGTAGGGAAGCACCGAGACGATCGCGCCTGCAGCAGGGCCAAAAGCTACGCCTGCGAGCAGGGCAAAGACGCCCGATGGATCGTACTTCAAAAACGTCACACCTGGAATCAGGGGGAACTGAAGCACCATGGTGCTGATTGCAGCAGCTGCACAAAGCATGGCGAGAATAGCGATTCTCTTGGTAGACCAGCCGTTAGAAGATGCGGTTGTTGCGTGGGTTGAGTGGGATGAAGCCATAAAAGTCTCCGTTTCTGACATCCGGACTGTACCGTTGGTCCTGGACTTTAACCAGGTTAACCGCCTTTTTGCGGGTCGCGGACTTGATGGCTTATAGAGCTGGGTTGTTACAAACCCTGAAGCTCGGCCACCTTACCACCAGTAGGTAATTGCAACCATTTCTGAAACATATCGATAAGTACTATAGCAGAGTTAACAGCTGATAACACGTAAAACGGGATGGACATTTCTTTGACAGAATTGCAAAAGAAACCGTTTTTGGTCCTAGTGTCGTGATTTTCTTGCACCAAAACCGTGATTTTCTCGTCCTGATGCCGTGATTTTCTCGCCCCAACGCCACGTTTTTCTCGCTTGCGATAAACTATAAAAAGTAACTTACTAAGGAGCGTGTTACATGTCTGAAAGTGGCTATGACTTACAAAGCCTGGCCGGAAAGCTTTGCTCGATTGTTGGAGAAGAGAACGTCCTGGTAGACGAGACAATGAGCGAGCACACCACCTTTAAAGTGGGTGGACCTGCGGATCTCTATGTCATCCCTGATGATCCCGATGAGGTTAAAGAGATTCTCCTTGCGGTTAAAGACGCAGAAGCTCCTTATTTTATTCTCGGCTACGGCTCTGACCTGCTTGTTTCTGATGCAGGATATCGCGGCGTCATTATTGCCGTCGCTGACGGCCTGACCGGCGTAAGCATCGACGACACCGAGATGACCTGCCAGGCTGGCGTTGGCCTTAAAGAGGCGTCCGAGATGGCCTGTGAGCTGGACCTTTCTGGACTTGAGTTTGCCTGTGGCATCCCAGGTTCTGTGGGCGGCGCATGCTTTATGAACGCAGGTGCTTACGACGGCTGCATCGCTGACGTGCTCAAATCCGTTCGCGTCCTTCTCGCCGACGGCACCTTTGCTACGCTGGACGCTTCCGAGCTTGACCTGGGTTATCGTCACAGCAGAATCGCTGATGAGGGCATGATTGTGCTTTCTGCCACGTTCAATCTTCACCGCGCGGATGGCGAGAAGATCCGCGAAAAGATGGAAGAGTTTACGCGCGCTCGCGAGGAGAAGCAGCCACTTGAGTTGCCTTCCGCCGGTTCAACCTTTAAGCGTCCCGAGGGTCATTTTGTAGGCAAGCTTGTTACCGACGCTGGTCTTAAGGGCTATCGCTTTGGTGGCGCTGGTGTTTCCGATAAGCATGCTGGCTTTGTGGTCAACTACGACAACGCTACTGCTGCTGAGGTTCATGCAGTTATCGAGCATGTTCAGGCAGAGGTCAAGCGCCAGTTTGATGTTGAGCTCCACCCCGAGGTAAGGTTCCTCGGAGAGTAGCACTGCGCGCCGCACGCGTTCGCACACAAATTACAATTTAAACCGCCTGTCTCGCATTCCGAGACAGGCGGTTTTGATGTGCTACTTCAAGATGCGCCACGCAACTCTATTATCCCAGCTTAGGGATGAATGGCGGCAGACCATTGTTGTCGGGCGAGATGTTGCTGCTGACAAATCTCCTGCTAGCTGCATCAAAAGCCAGTTCCTCATTTGAGACAAGAGGGCGCAGATACGCAAGGGCCTTCTCGGTAACCCAAAGACCGTCGTCAGAAATCATTTCCGCAGGTACAGACTTCACGCGGTTGGCAATTTCCGAGATAGGAATGCAACGAATCTCAGCCTGGTACGGCACATCGCTGAGTCTTTGCAGACCAATCATGCAGCCCGTTTTGTGAGCAAGGAGAGCGTCAACTCCGGCCTTTCCCAGCTCAAACGCCTCGTCCAGGTCCGTTTTGCTGGACGCGTGCATGGCGCAGCGCTGCAGCGAGTTGAGGTTGATGCCTCTGATTTTGGCGTCAAAGTGCTTCTGGAAAAGTTCCGCCAGATAGAGGGCGTTGCCGGACTGATCTGCCAGGTGGCCGAAGGCGTCCATTTTCATATGACTCTTGTCCAAAAGCGTTAAACCATCAGGCCTTCTCACACCTTCGCTGATGACAATCACCACGCTGTTCTTGTGCTTAAACAGTTCTGCTGTCTTGCGCAGGAGTCGTTCTTCGTCGTATGCGACTTCGGGGAGCAGGATAAAGTCCGGAGCTTCTTCGTTTTTCTCGCGAGCAAGGGCTGAAGCCGCGCCCAGCCAGCCCGCATCGCGGCCCATGGTCTCGACAATAGTGATGTTTGGCTTGCCATACACCTCGGAGTCGCGGGCCAGCTCGCGGACGATGGTGGCGATGTACCGTGCTGAGCTGCCAAAACCCGGGGCATGGTCGGTGCCTTCGAGGTCGTTGTCGATGGTTTTGGGGATGCCGATGACGGAAACGTCGTTGTTGTGCTGGGCAAAGTAAGCCGCAAGCTTGTTGACGGTGTCCATGGAATCGTTGCCGCCAATGTAGAGAACGCCGTCGATTCCAAGGGAAGTCAGGCGGCATTCAATGTCCTGGTAGATGGGTGTTTCTTCGGTGACTTCCGGAAGTTTGTATCTACAGCTTCCCAGAAAGCTCAAAGGCGTTTTGACGAGAAGTTCCACGGTGTGTTTTGGCTGGTCAGCGCCGTGTTGGTCTGCGACGTGCTGTTCAGCGCCGCACTTCTCGTCTGCGGCGCGTTCCTGCTGGATTTTCTGCGGAAAGAACAAGTTGGTCAGGTTGGTATAGCGACCATTAAGAAAGCCTTCAATTCCATTTTGCATGCCGTAAATTTCGACGCCTTCTTCGTGCGCGCGCGTGATGATTCCTGCAAGTGAAGAATTGATTGCTACTGTTGGGCCGCCCGATTGACCGATAAGTATTTTTCTAATCTTACGCATGTAACTCTCTGTGATTCATTGGTTGTTAAGACAGAGGACGTTTGCGTTTGTATGTCGCAATCGTCTTCAAGATTGCGAGTTGCGCAAAAAGACATACGTTAAAAACTATACAAAGAAGGAATCACAGGCGTTTTAACTGGACTTTTATGAGTACGTAGCCATACCGCTCACAAAAAATTTAGGCGGGCGAGCGGTAAAAAATTGCTATTTAAAGTGGCAAGTTATTACATTTTTGATGCGTAGTACGCATGACTCGCATGCGGTGCTCGTTGCGCACGTTGTGGCACTGATGTGACGCTACAGCTGTGTTATGACAACTCCGCAAGAAAACGAGGGAGTCCGTCGGCGGCAATCGGCTTCTCCATGCCCGCGACAAGAGGGCGAAGGTATGTCAGAGCAACGTCGGTAACGTTGAAGCCGTCCTCGGAAATCATTTCTCGAGGTACAAGCTTTACCTTGTTAGCAACCTCGGCGACAGGGGTGGTGCGAATCTCCGTAACGTATGGGACATCCGAAATTCGGTGAACGCCAACCATAACGCCCGTTTTACCTTGGAGAACAGCCTCAACTCCCGCGGCGCCGAGCGCCTCTGCTTCGTCCAAGTCAACCTTACTCGCAGCGTGCGAGGCACAGCGCTGCAGCGTATTGAGCTCAATGCCCCGAGACTTTACGCCCAGCTGATTCTTAGCCAGTTGCGACAAGTATGCCGCTGTTCCAGACTGCGCTGCAAGGTGGCCAAACGTGTCGATTGCGACAGATTTTGCATCAAAAAGGAAACTGCCATCTGCATGATGGACACCCTCGCTGACGACTACAATCACATTGTTTTTCTCGCGAAGTCGCTGTTCAATGGCCGAAAGTAGTGCATGCTCATCAAGAGGAATCTCTGGCAGGAGCACAAAATCCGGAGCAGTTCCGCAAATATCTTGCGCGAGCGCACCGGCGGCCGTGAGCCAGCCGGCGTCGCGGCCCATTGCCTCGATGAACGTTATATTTTTGCTGTTGTAAACGCCTCCGTCGCGGGTGAGCTCGGCGGTTACGGATGCGACGAATCGCGCCGCGCTACCAAAACCGGGGGTGTGATCAGTGCCTTCGAGGTCGTTGTCGATAGTTTTTGGCACGCCAACAACACGAACAGGGCTTTCTACCTGGGCAAAGTAGCGAGACAGCTTGTCTGTGGTGTCCATGGAATCGTTGCCGCCGATGTAGAGAACGGCGTCTACCTGGTATTTCTTGAGCTGCGCATCAATCTGCTGGTAAATAGGGGAGGTTTCCGCGGGTTCTGAGCTGGCAGCAAGTTCTGGCAGCTTAAAACGGCAGCTGCCCAGCCAGCTCGAAGGCGTTTTTCTTAGGAGCTGGAGGTTTTTCTCGCCAGGATTTGTGGCAGCTTGCTTGGGCGCTTCTGGTTCAGATGCGGTGAGTTCAAGCACCTCCGTCAGGTCAACAACCTTGCCTTCAAGAAATCCCTGGATTCCGTTGCGCATCCCGAGCACGCGAAGACCCTGGGTATGAGCTGCGCGAACAACGCCTGCAAGTGATGCGTTGATGGCAGCGGTTGGTCCACCCGACTGTCCGACAAGGATTGTGCGAATTGCGTGCTCTGATGTGGTGTTCATGGGTACCTCGGATTCTCGAGAGTTGACGTATCAAGTATACCCGCGGCAGGAGGCTACGGCGTTAGTGAGACGCTGTGAGGAAAAAGCGATTTTCCTCAATAAATCGCAAGAGCTGCGGTGCTGTAATATCGGCTGACGAGGGATTGGCAAGAATCTGCAGATAAAGTGAAGCTTGCTGGCTCGAATGCATTGTGAAATGGCTTAGGCAATGTGATTTGAACTCATCTGTGTTTGCTCAATTCATAGTTATGCATAAGTGCTGTCTTATATACATAATTATGAATGAAGATATATCAAAGATTTAATTACCCTAAATTTCAGGGTTAAGCAAACACACCTAAGTCAGATAATCTGCAAAATCAAAGGTGAAAAACACATCAAATGAAGATATTCTGCATGAGATGAGCGTTTTAGGCGGAATGTATAGGCATTTTCAGCAGATTATCTGACTTAGGTGTGTTCGAGCGTTTCGAAGCTAGACGCGGATGCACCTACGGAACCCGTGCGCCCGCTAAAAAACCGCCCGCGGCGAGAAACCCGCAGGTCTCGCAGCCGTTCTCAGACCCATGTCGCGCACGCACCCGACGCTCGCACCCGTCGCGTCGCGCTCGTCGCTCACCTCGCGCGCACAAAAAAGCCGCACCTCAAATGAGATGCGGCTTCGTAGCTTCTAGCAGCCTAAACGGCGTTGCAGCTCGGTTGGACCGGCCACTCACCGTCTAGCGCACAACCTGCGAGTTTAGCGAAGGTTGTAGAAAGCGTCCATGCCCAGGTACTCAGCGCCGTCAGCGAGGTCATCCTCGATGCGGAGAAGCTGGTTGTACTTAGCAACACGCTCGGTACGAGCAGGTGCACCAGTCTTGATCTGACCAGCGTTGGTTGCAACAACAAGGTCAGCAATGGTGGTGTCCTCGGTCTCACCGGAACGGTGGGAGACAACTGCGGTGTAACCTGCGCGCTTAGCCATCTCGATAGCCTCGAGGGACTCGGTCAGGGTACCAATCTGGTTGACCTTGATGAGGATGGAGTTACCAGCGTGAACCTCAATGCCCTTCTTCAGGCGCTGAGTGTTGGTAACAAAGAGGTCGTCGCCGACGAGCTGGATCTTCTTGCCCAGACGCTGGGTAAGGACCTTCCAACCGTCCCAGTCCTCCTCTGCAAGGCCGTCCTCGATGGAGACGATTGGGAACTTCTCGACCATTTCCTCGTAGTAAGCAACCATTTCCTCGGAGGTAAGGGAGCGACCCTCGCCCTTGAGGTCATACTTGCCGGTCTCCTTGTTGTAGAACTCAGAAGAAGCTGGGTCCATAGCAAAGCGGAAGTCCTTGCCAAGCTCAAAGCCAGCAGCCTGAACAGCCTCGGAGAGAAGCTCAAGTGGCTCCTCGTTGGACTTAAGGTCTGGAGCAAAGCCGCCCTCGTCACCAACACCGGTGTTGAGGCCCTGGGACTTCAGAGTGTCCTTGAGGGTGTGGTAAACCTGTGCGCACCAGCGAAGAGCAGTGGTGAAGTCAGGAGCACCAACAGGCATAATCATGAACTCCTGGAAGTCAACGTTGTTGTCAGCGTGGACGCCACCGTTGAGGACGTTCATCATAGGAACAGGAAGAGTGTGAGCATTTGCGCCACCGAGGTAAGCGTAAAGTGGAAGCTCAGCAGAAGCAGCTGCAGCGTGAGCAACAGCAAGAGAAACGCCGAGAATAGCGTTTGCACCGAGGCGACCCTTGTTTGGAGTGCCGTCAAGCTTGATCATAGCGAGGTCAAGGCCGCGCTGATCCTCTGCGTCCCAACCAATAACGAGGTCGCGGATCTCAGTGTTGACGTGCTCGACTGCCTTCAGAACGCCCTTGCCCAGGTAACGGCTCTTGTCGCCGTCGCGAAGCTCTACAGCCTCGAACTCACCAGTGGAAGCGCCGGAAGGAACGATTGCACGACCAAAGGAGCCGTCGTCAAGAACAACCTCAACCTCAACGGTTGGATTGCCACGGGAATCGAGGACCTCACGTGCGTGAACATCAAAAATCTGGCTCATAGCTCACCTTTCTTTAGGTTTAACATTTTGCTGATTGCACAGACATAACTAGTATACCCATTCTGTTATGAGGTGTGTATTGTAATTACACATAGTATTAGGCTCGAAAGAGATAGTATTTGACCAGGCAGACGCACTGTCCACCTGGCCAAATAGAAAATACCTGCAGAATTATTAGGTAAATATATAAATTATTTCTGCGGATACACAACAACCAGCAGCATCTTAAACTCTTCTGGAGCCTGAAGTGCATGTGGGTGACCAAGTGGCATCACAATAGACTGACCAGCTTCAAGGGTGTAGACGTCGTCATCGATGGTAATGCTTGCGCGTCCCTCAAGAATGGTGACAAATGCATCGCCACCTGCGCGATGGCTTGCAATCTCTTCGCCTGCGCCAAAACCAAAGAGGGTAACGCTGACGGCATCGTTTTGCGCAAGGGTCTTGCTGATGACCTGGCCAGGAAGGCATGCAACCTGGTCTTTAAGGGTTACTACAGTCTTTGCGTCGATGTTCTTCATGACACCAGGAATCAATTCTTCGGACATACTAACCTCCAACGGTAAATGTTATCGATGACTAGCATTTACCCGAATCATCTGTTTTCAATCAGTAAATTTCAAAAAAATCGCAGGTAGAAATTGCTTTTTTTAAAGCAATTTGCTGAGCAGCGAAGTCATCTTTCCCTGAGAGACCACCATCACATGATGCATCGCACGCGACAGGGCGGTGTAGAGCCTACGGCGAGAAATTCCGTCTGCTTTATACACTTCCTCTTGTGCGTCGGCAACAATGACCTGATCAAACTCAAGGCCCTTTGCTAGTGCAAGGTCGAGAAGAACAACACCCTTCGCGGGGAGGGAATCATGGCTGGTGAGCACTTTGACGTCGGTGCACAGCTTGGCTTGCGCCGTATCGTTGCCCGCAACGCCATCGGTCGCGCTATCCGCGGTGCCGTTTCCGCCCTCTGCAAAAACCCCTTCCAGCTGTTTGGCCAGCCAGCGAACACGAGACTTCTCGGTACACACAATGGCGGTCAGCCCGTCAAACTCTTGTGCCTGCTCAATAAGGGACTTCATCGTCTGCAGGTACTCGGCGCGCTCAATATCTTTATTGTCAGCGACCACCTCAAAGAACTCAGGCTTTTTACCGCCGCGTTGAACGGAGCTTGTCTGGCCGCGCTCCTCTTCACTTAAAAGCGAGGTAAACAGTGCGGTAATCTCGGGAGAGGAGCGGTAGCTGGTCAGAAGCTTGCAGGTAGAAACAGCGCCCTCGCCGTGTGTTGCGCTAAAGATCTTCTCAATCTGCCCAAACGTTGCGGTATCTTCCCAAATTGCCTGATTAGAGTCGCCCAAAAGCAGAAAGTGAGCGCGCGAGAAGTACTTTCCAAGCACCATAAGCTGCGTTTCGGTGTAGTCTTGGACCTCGTCAATCATGACAAACTTGACGTTTTTCTCGCCAGCGCCTGTGATAAGAAGTCGCAGGTAAACACATTCGGCGCCGCTTAGCGCGGAGGCGTTGAGCATGCGCATGCCAATGCGGTCAATGCGCAGCCAGGAAGCGGACTCGATGACCTCGTGCGCAGAGGCAAAACGCCAGTTGAGGAACTCGCGGGTGCGCGCCAGAACTTCTTCCTCGTCGGAAGGGCTGATGGTGCGACCAAAGACCTCAAGCTGCTGCTCAACGTCAAGGGAGAGCATCTCTTCCTGGATTTCATCGTTGTGGGCCATCTGGCCAAGTCTGCGCTCCAGGCGGGTGTGGAGCTCGTCTTTGGCAAGTGCAATGAGGCGCGGTCCCACAGGAAATTGCGAGAACTTCGCCACAGAACTAGCCACCTGAGCTGGCTTAATGAGCGTAGTGCCCTCAACAGAAATGGCCTTGAAGTCGTCCTCGTAGAGCTCAAGTGTGGCAAGTTGCTCTTCAAGTTTCTTCAGAGACTCGGGGTTGTTGTGGGCGCCCGACGCGTGGTCAGCCAGACCCAATGCCTTAAGGAAAGAATCCCAGGTGAATACCTGCGGATTGTGCTCGCCCATGCTGGGCAAAACGGTGTTGATGTAGCGACCAAACATCTCGTTAGGAGTGAACAGGTATACCTGATCTGCGGTGAGCGTAGTGCGCTGCTGGTACAGAAGGTACGCGATGCGCTGCAGCAAAACGGACGTCTTACCCGAGCCCGCAATGCCGTTGACCAGCAGAACCGGCACGTCCTCGTGCCTGACCACAACATTTTGTTCGCGCTGGATAGTCGCGGTGATGGCCTGCAGCTTCTCGGTGTGCTGACGCTTCAGAGCGGCAAGCAGCAGAGAGTCTTCGATGGCAACCGTTGTGTCAAAGTAGAGGTTCAGCTTGTCGCGCGTGATGTCAAACTGTCGCCGAAGCTCCAGTTCAACCGTTCTTTTCTTGCCGTCTACCTGGTACGACGTAGTACCCATCTCTTGGTTGTAATACGTCTCGGCAACGGGGCTGCGCCAGTCAACAATGAGCGGCGTGCGGTCTTTGTCGGTGATGCCTGCCGCGCCAATGTACACATCGCGAGAAGGACGTCCAGGTCGCATCTTGAGCGTGACCTTGGCAAAGTAAGGCTGCCTCAAGAGAATTTCGACGCGACCGAGTTTCTCGACAGTAAAATCGTGGTATTGGTTGTACGTATCAATAACGCTGTTGAGCGTCTCAATGGCTGCAAGGGTCTCGATGGTTTCGTCCGCGCCGCCAAAGTCTGGGCGGATTTCTTCACTCATCTGACGTAGATCTCTAGCTGCATCTTTTTGCGTGGTGTTGAGCGTTGTGTCCAAATCCTCACGAATCTCAACAAGTTTTTGATATACGTGGGAGAGGTGCTCTTGCTCTTGCTGGTGGATTGGATCCATGATGCTCCTAGATGGTTGCGTCTTCGATGCGGCGACGCAACTCGTCAATGCCCAGACCGGTCTCCGACGAGGTAATAATGGTCTGTTCAGGGGTAATGTGGAATGCCTTGCGCAGGGCGGCCGCGGCTTGATTTTGCTTGCCGCGTGCAATCTTATCTGCCTTGGTAAACGCAACTACAAAGGGCAGCTCAGCCTCTTGAAGAAAGTTGATCATCTGCAGGTCAAGCTTTTGAGCCTCGTGCCTGATGTCAACAAGGCTAATGACCAGGTTAAAGCTGCGTTCTTGCTCAAAGTAACCACCGATGAGGTCTGCCCAGCGCTGTTTTTCTTGGCGAGAAACTCGCGCAAATCCGTATCCAGGTAAGTCTACAAATTTGACGCCATCAACATCAAAGAAATTGATATTTGCAGTTTTACCTGGGACACTTGAAACTCGTGCGAGCTGTTTTCGTCCAATAAGTTTATTTAAGAGGGAAGACTTTCCCACGTTTGAGCGGCCCACAAAAGCCACCTCTGGGGTCTCTGGAGAAGGAAGTTGTGAAATTGCCCCGTATGATGCCTCATATTGTGCGGTTTCATACTTAAGACCCATGATGCCTCCCATTGCGCTTCAAAAACGTAAGGTATTATTTTAGCGCAAACTGGGAGGCAGCTAACAATCCATTCATCCGTAGTGGGAAGGTCGGCGCGATCTGTAGTGGGGGGGGTGGTGAAATCTGTAGCTGGAGTGGTAAGAATTGCTACAAAGACACTCGAATTCGTTTTTCTACAGGTAGGCGAGAAACAAGCAAATCAAACGTCGTATCAGTAATCGGATTTCTATAGATTTCTTCCCCTGTGAGATTTACTACATAAGGCACATGAAAAACATACGAGGTGTGCGGTTTGATGGCAATTCGCGAAGTGGTTATATTTGGCTGGACAAGCGGCCAAAGGGAATTTTCATTTCCTAAATCGCAAATGTAATAGGTGTTGTTGGCTTGTGGAATTAAAATCGTGCCGAGAAAATCTATTCCTCCTACAGGCTCAGTCTCTTCTCTATCATTTTTAACTTCTATAGTGACATCTATCACACTTGTTTGATTGCCATGAGCATTGGGTTGTTGTGGTGTAATACCATGTTTTTCCAGGTAGCCGTCATACGTGGTTAGGGCAATTTCAGTTATTCGTATTGAATATCCCTTTGTATTCTCGGAAGACGAATAATGAAAATTTCCGTCGAGGGGGACCCATTCTCCCATTTGATAAATCTCTTCAGGGATAGTTAGTGCATGGGTATTTACCCACCAAACTCTGTAGCCAAGAGCACAAACCAGTGCAAAGCTTATGGCAATTGCGAATAATGGTAGCTTGCTTTTTAGTTTCATGATGCACGTCTTTGCACGTCGGTTTTCTCGACAATTTTACCGAGCTTCATTTTGTAAATTACATCGCAGACAACCTCTAAGAACTCAGCATCATGACTTGAGATGAGAAGTGTTGCGCCTCTATCTCTTTGTTCAACAATGAGTTCTGTGAGCATATGGACACCGTCTTCATCAAGAGCGTTTGTTGGCTCGTCAAGAATAATTAAATCCGGCTGCTCAAAAAACGCCATGGCAATTCCTAAGCGTTGCTTCATGCCAAGGGAGTATTTTCTAACAGGTCTTTTGTCTTTAGGATCAAGTCCTACTTTTTCAATTGCAGCATCAATATCTTGCTCAGACGCAATTTGTTTTATTGACGAGAGAATCTCTAGGTTCTTACGACCGCTATATGAGCTGAGAAGTGCTGGTTTTTCTAGGAGTAGACCAACACTTGGTGGGAAATCTATATCATCCCAGAGCTTTTTGTTTTCAATAGAAACATATCCTTGGGTAGGCTTAATGAGACCACAGACCGCTCGCATAAGCATTGTTTTACCAGAGCCGTTTTGGCCTTCGAGACCAATTATCTCTCTCTTTTCCAGGGATAATATGACATCCTTGAGAACAGTATCGTTTCCGATTTCTTTTGTTAGATGCTCAACTGAAATGTACGACATGTTTACTCACCGCCAAACTGATCAATGTTCTTAAAGCGTGAAAGAGACAGATAAAGAAAAATACCTAGTGAGCCAATACAAAAAGCTAACGTGCAGAGCGGATTGACTCCTGCACAGAGGTTACCTTCAACGATCTCCCTGCTAGTCGAATCAATATAGAGAGAACTTCGAGAAAACATCATGTAGTTGCCAATAAGGAGCGGATGTAATTTGAAAATCGAGGAGACTATCCAGGAAATTATTAAAAAGAGAGGAGGCCACTCTTTAATAAATAATCCCGCTGAACATTGAAGTGTTATAAGAGATAGTGAAGAAATGAATAGAGATCCCATCAATGGGACAATACTTACCGTATTTGCGGGTAATGTCGAAGCGTCAAAACCTTCGAGAATTTCTAAGCTTATTGTTGTTGATGATAAAATTTCTCCACCGTGTAGCAGCGTAAATAAGAGGATTACAACTCCCGCTATTATCCAATAAAGCACAGTTGCTGTTACACAACTTACTGTTAAAAGAATTGGATAGAAGCTCTTTGAGGAAGACATAACAAGATACATATCTTTTCTTAGTGACCTAGAGACTGCCAGGAAACACATTAGATGGGGAAGTAAAACAAGTATTAACCAGGCAAAAGGAATTTTAATTTTTGGCATAGCAGCATTTGAAGGAATGCTTTGCGATATCTGTGGCATTCCAGCAAATAGACTTGATACGTTATCTGCAAATGTTGGATTACTTGTTGCCGAGCGATTGAACACTACAAGAGATGTAGCAACGATAAGTGCCATTAAGATGGTACAGATACAAAATGGACCACGTAATGAATAGATAAAAGGACCAAATGGAATTACTTTAGAGTTTCTCATAATGACCACCAAACTCTGTATTTTTAGTTCCAATGAGGCCAAAAATGTTTAAGCAAATGATTCCAACAAGAAAATATAAAGTTGTATATACAGGGCTATATCCTTCTGGATTAAAAGGAAGAAGTCTCGAAAAAGTCATTAATGTAGAGGGGAATGGAAGTTCAGGAAAGAACTCTCCTAAAACTAGCAGCGATACGCTTAGTAATATAGCTAGTGAATTGTGAGCATAGAGTTCCATTACTTTGTAAAAAGAGTAAAAGAACAAGAGGCCAAGATAATAAATGCCGAGAAGGACTAATACTTCTGAGGCTGTGAGCGAAAAATTTGTAGCAACTTGAACGGTATGGTTAATGAAGATATTTACATTTAGTGTAGCAATAGTAAGGCTGTTGCCTGTACAAATAAGTAAAACAACGTATGTCATTATATAGACGGCAATCAAAACGAGACAAGATACGCTTATATTTATATAGCTATAAATCCAAAATCTAGTTTTCTTCTCAAATCTCATTATGCGTTGAATAGAAAAATGTTCATTCTTGTCTGAGCTTGAAATAATGACTATAAGAAGAAAAGAGATGCAGAGTGCGGTCCACTCTATAGAGAACGTGTGGGCAGATCCGAAAAATGTTGCGATAATCAAATCACCTAAAGAAAATGAATATCCTCCTTGTGTAATTAAGCTGAATTGTGCAAAAGAAGAAATAAACGCAGTACAAGATAGCAACATCGCAAAAAGCGCTACTAGAAGATTTTTATGCACATCAAAAAGCTGAGTGAAGTTCCTTGAAATTTGATGTTTCATAGCAGATCACTTCTACAAGTCTTTTTGTAAGAAATGAAGATAACCAGTAATAGCAAAACAAAACAGAAGCAATAGAATCCAAGTTTTGTTGAAGCATATTCAGAACTTATCAACTGAAAGAAATTCAACTTAATAAAAGAATTTTGTCCCACTTCTCTTAATTGAGCAGAGAAGAGGATTGCAGAAAATTGTGAGCCTAGGAACGCTAATAGATGCAGCAGAAAATAAGAAACAAAAATTGCTTGGAATTTGGTTTTAGATAAACTTGCGAAAAGAGAAACAACACAGGAAAACAGCCCTCCAATTATGAAGGCTAATACGGATAGAGTAATGACATAAGCAAGAGGAGAGTTATAAAAGAGTCCTGAGAATAAAGAGTTCATTGGGACTGCGGTATATATCTCATCGTAAATTTTTGGCGTAGATAACGGTAAGAAACAAATTACAGCTAAAAAATTAAGGACAAGAGGTAAGGCAGAGCAAATACCTCCAGAAACAAAGCTTACATATAGTTTTATCCTGATAACACTAGCTTTTTTAATTCTAAGACATTGCTGTTCAAGCACTCCTTCTTTTGAATCGTTGCTTAGTATCCAAGCAGTTGGGATGGTAGCTAAGAGCGGCCATAAGAGATAGTACAGTCCACTGTAAAAATCTCCGATTCGTGTGGGAATCCAAGCAGTATAAGCAGAAATGACAGAAAGCAAAGTGTTATAGGAAAGATGATTTCCCTGTTGAAGAGTTGCTTCTAAGGTATTAAATTCAATTTGAATTTCAATCCAAGCAGCAAGTAGTGCAAGACAGGCGCCAATTGCAATACATATCCAAAATAATGGGTTATGGGTAAGTTGTCGCTTAAATTCAGACTTGAACAATGAATTCATAGCAAACACCTACTTATCACTTTTTAATGCAGACTGTATATCAACTAACTTTGCGTTTGAATAAATTCCTCCCATATCTGCCAGATGAATAGAAGTAACATCCCTCAGTTCTTCTGGAGATAGCGCAAAAGCAAGTTTGACGTCACATTCATCCCCTGCATTAATCCAAAAATACCCTTTAGTTTTATCAGTATCCGAATTGTCAATTCGGGCATTTTCAGGTGTAATTTGGGACATGAAAATATTATGCCCCTCAGCATTAATTGAGTAACTAGTAAGTAATATATAGTTCGGACCATTTGGGGTGTGTTTTTGAACGGCGTCTATGTTTTTAAAATGAAGCGTATAGACTAGATACAAGCTATCTGCATTTTCTGGTGTTAATGAATTGTTAAGTGCTTCAGAGGTAAACCCTGCTTCGTCTATAGAATGATAAAGGGTTACGTCTGTTACCGTTACCTCTATTGTACCAATCCATGGTAGATAAGCCCCAAAAGGAGTCTCAGCTGGATTACCTCCTTCTTGATCAAGTCCAGTTAGTTGTACAGTATCGCCAATTTTATAATTTTCCGAGGCCTCTTTTTGCCTTTGTGCAACTTGTTGTGCAAAAAATTCTTCTTGTGCCTGTTTTTGGGCAAGACTATAAAAATAGAGCAGCCCAGCAATGATGATACAAGCAATCAATACTGCCAAGGAACGAGCCTTTTGGGGAAGTCTATTTGTTTTTAAGTTTAAGTTTCTAGAATCGTGAGAAAACATAATAAGCCCCAGATGACCTCGAAAAAATCCATTACATGAGTCGAGAGTCCGTGTACTCTTTGCTATGTTTTTCTTCGGTCTTTATCCTATTGCTGTAGAGGAGTAGTTGCCGACTCTCTTACCTTAATTCTATTCCTATAGGCATCATTGTTACGTCTTTTACTGTGAACGGTATCTTTTTATCGGTTAATAAATAACATATTCAATGACCATTATTTTTTAAAAAGAATCGCCACAGCTGGATAGCATTCAATTTAGTTAATAAAGCATAAAGAACGCTTAAAACAACTTACTTCTTTATAGACTCTTTACACCCACGTAACCGCCTGGCAACAGCGCTTAAGCGCATCAATGTAGAGCTCACCAAAGGGCGAGAGGCTCTTCTCGTCGTGGGTGACGTAGCCAACTTCCATGTAATCATCAACAGCTAGAGGAATTGCAACAATGTTTGGGCCGTTGAGCTCCTCGTTAATAAGGCCGGTGCTGATGGTGTAACCGTTCAAGCCAATAATCAGATTAAAGATGGTAGCGCGGTCTCGGACCATGATGTCCTTATCGCGATCAAGCGTTGCCAAAAGCTCCTCGGAGAAATAGAACGCATTGTGCTCACCCTGCTCGTAAGAAAGGCGAGGGTAGGGGGCAAGATCGTTGAGCGTTACCGAGGAGCGCTTTGCCAGCGGGTTATCTTTTCCCACAAAGACGCTTGGCTTGCATTTAAACAATGGAGAGAAAACCAAGCCCTGGTCCTGCAATGTTTTTCTAATGACGCGCTCATTGAATGAGTTGAGGTAGAGAACGCCTACCTCACTTCTTAGCTTTGAGACATCTTCAATAATCTCGTACGTTTGCGTTTCTCTGATACGGAAATCGTACTTTGAGCCGCCGTGCTCTTTAATCAGGTTGACAAAGGCCTCAACTGCAAAGGAATAATGCTGGCAAGAAACGCAAAAGCGCTGCTTAGCGGGGGCAGTGCCCAGATAGCGCTCTTCAATGAGGTCAGTCTGCATGACAACTTGCCTGGCATAACTCAAAAACTCCTCGCCATCTGCGGTAGGTTCAACACCCTTGCTGGTCCTGTTAAAAAGGGAGATTCCCAGCTCGGCTTCAAGCTCTTTGACTGCGCTACTTAAGGTAGGTTGCGAGATAAAGAGCTGTTTAGCTGCGGCGTTAATAGTGCCTGCCTTAGCAATTGCAAGAACGTATTTAAGTTGAGTCAGAGTCATAAGTCAGGTTTCTACGCAGAGGTTTTTCTCGCCTTATTTAACGCCATACTGCTGGTAGTAGGCATCAATGGCGCTCTTCAAGGTGTCGTCGATAATAACTTTGCCGTCAACCTCTTTGTTGTAGAGGGCCTCGGTAACCTCATCCATGGAGACAATGGCTGCGGTTGGCATGCTCCAGCGCTCGGAGACTTCCTGGAGTGCTGCGACTTTTCCGCCCTTGCCAACTTCCATGCGGTTGAGTGAGACAATCAGGCCAACTACCTCGATGTTTGCAATAGAGGTAATCAGAGGATAGGTCTCTTCAATAGACTTGCCAGAAGTGGTGACGTCTTCAACCATGACTACTCTCTGGCCGTCTTTGAGCTCTGCTCCTAAAAGCATGCCCGCATCAGCACCGTGATCTTTTGCTTCTTTTCTGTTGGAGCAGTACTGAACCTGCTTACCATAGAGCTCATTGATGCCCATTGCGGTGATTACCGAAAGAGGGATGCCCTTGTAAGCAGGACCAAAGACTACGTCAAAATCCAGGCCAAAGTTGTCGTGAATGGCGCGAGCATAATAAAGTCCCAGCTTGTGGAGCTGCTCGCCAGTGACATAGGCGCCGGCGTTCATGAAGAAAGGAGATTTGCGACCACTCTTAAGCGTAAAATCACCAAATTTAAGTACGTTGCTCTGAACCATAAACTCAATAAATTCGCGCTTGTAGTCTTCCATGGTTTCTCCTTTAGCAGGCCTTTTGACGCGGCGGCAATTTTTAGGTACGTTCCACTGCACTAGTTTAGCCGAATTACGGATAGGTGTTTTATGGCGTGCCGGCTTGGCTGTGTGAGATTAGCGTAATTACCGCCAGATATATAAAAGTGAGCGCCTGCCATGTGGTTATGCGGTATTCTAAATAAATATTTGATCGTCTCGCAGGATAGGCTTGCAGAGCGCAGGATAGGCCTGCAGAGTGAGTTACAAGGAGGGTATGCCCGTGGAGCGCATCACGATTTCTGCATTGTACGCAGATGCAGAGCAACTTGGTGGCCAAAAAGTTACCGTGGCCGGCTGGGTACGTTCAGTAAGGGATATGAAGAATTTTGGCTTCGTCACACTTAATGATGGTAGCTGCTTCAAAGACCTACAGGTTGTTATGAATCGTGAGAACCTTGGCAATTACGAGGAGGTTGCTTCTTGTGGCGTTGGCGCTGCTCTGATTATTGAGGGCGTCCTTGAGCTTACCCCTGATCGTCCACAGCCTATTGAGCTGCAGGCAGAGACCATTGTGATTGAGGGACCATCCAGCCCTGACTATCCAATGCAGAAGAAGCGTCAGTCTCTTGAGTACCTTCGTACGCAGCAGCACCTTCGTCCTCGCACCAATATGTTCCGCGCAGTTTTCCGCATCCGTTCTGTGGCTGCTTTTGCTATCCACCAGTTCTTCCAGGATCGCGGCTTTGTCTACGTGAACACCCCAATCATTACCGCATCTGATGCTGAGGGTGCAGGCGAGATGTTCCGTGTTACCACACTTGATTTGAACAACGTTCCACGTACCGAGAAGGGCGATGTTGACTACTCAAAGGACTTCTTTGGTCAGTCTTCTCACCTCACTGTTTCTGGCCAGCTTCAGGCAGAGAACTTTGCTATGGCCTTTGGTGACGTGTACACCTTTGGTCCAACGTTCCGCGCAGAGAACTCCAACACACGCCGCCACGCTGCAGAGTTCTGGATGATTGAGCCAGAGATGGCTTTCTGTGATCTTGCACAGGATATGGATGTTGCAGAAGAGATGCTGCGCTACGTTATTGCATACGTACTTGAGCATTGCCCAGATGAGCTGGAGATGCTTAACAAGTTTGTGGATAAAGGTCTGCTTGAGCGCCTGAACCACGTTGCAACTTCCCAGTTCTCTTGTGTTTCTTACACTGAGGCAATTGAGATTCTGCAAGAGGCAGTAAAGGCTGGTCAGAAGTTTGAATATCCTGTTGAGTGGGGTATTGACCTTCAGACCGAGCATGAGCGCTACCTCACTGAGCAGCACTTTGGAAAGCCAATCTTTGTTACTGATTACCCAGCAGAAATTAAGGCTTTCTACATGCGCCTTAATGATGACGGCAAGACTGTTGCTGCAGCTGACTGCCTTGTTCCAGGCATCGGCGAGATTATTGGTGGTTCACAGCGAGAAGACCGTCTTGAACTTCTTGAGAAGCGCATTGTTGAGCTTGGCATGAACCCCGACGATTACAAGTATTATTTGGATCTTCGCCGTTACGGCTCTTGCACACACTCTGGCTTTGGTCTTGGCTTTGAGCGCCTTGTTATGTACCTCACCGGTGTGGATAACATTCGCGACGTTATTCCTCACCCTCGTACCGTTGGTAACGCTGACTTTTAAGATTGCCGGTCACAGGCGGTGTAGGGACGCGTGGATAGAGCGCTAACTTAACCGCCACAGTTGCCAAGTCTTTCAAGTTGGATTTTTGCGTGCAGATTATGCATAGCCGTTATGCAAAAACTGCATAGCAGAGATGCGAGATAAAAAGTTTTTCTCGCCATATACCGATATATTTGCCCGTTGGCAGTAAAAATAGGACGTTCGTGCAAAATTGCGCGGGCGTCCTATTACGCTATAAGGAGCAGTTTTCTGCAGATGACCAGCGGAGGTAAACATGGTAAAGACTTTGGTTCTTGTTAGACATGGTGTATCTGAACGTGGCTCTGAAGACATGAGTCGAGAGCTCACACGTGCTGGTCAGAGGGCTTTATCTGCCAATTATCCTCATATTTTTGGACTGTTGGGACCAGAGGGGGAAGAGGCTGAGATTTGGACAAGTCCTGCTCTTCGCGCGCTTGAGACTGCAGAGATTGTGGCAGAGGCTCTGGATGCAGAAGGTCTAGAGATTCATGACTCCCTTTACGATCAAGATCTTCCTGCACTTCAGGCAGAGCTTGAGCACGCTGATGCAGAAACGCTTATTCTTGTTGGTCACGCCCCATTTTTGGGTTATGTTGCAGAGACTCTGCTGGGATTTGAACTTCCGCTGACAAAGGGCGCTGTGTGCGCTATTGACGTACGTGGTTCGCTTTGTAATCAACACAAGTGCGTCTGGAAGCAGCTTGGAGACGTTCGAGAGCCTCATGGAAAGCTTCTTTGGCTGGTCAGTGGTCCTTCCACTCAGCCTTGGGAAACGCTTGACGCTCTTGATGAGGCATGCGCTCATGCAGCAACCAATCTGGAAGATGCATACACAGAGTTCCGTGCTCATCCAGAAGACCCTGCAGTAATCGCAGCATTTAGGTTTGCTCTTAGAGGAACCCAGCTGCTTACCAAGTTCTTCTCGCCACTTCTTAATGAGGAGGCAGTTGAGATTGCTGAGCCTGTTTATAGGTTGATGCTTGGTGCAACTACGCGCCTTCGTGAGATTGATGGCTTTTCTGATACCGTTGCAGATTTGATGGAGTCCGGAGAGCTTTCTCATGGCTCCAAGCTGGTCAGCGCTGTAGAAGCAGCTCGCGAGTCTGAGCGCGATCGCATTTGCGAGGGTCTGCGCAAGAAGGCTGTCCGTCGTAGTCTGCGCTGTGCGCTGGATGAGCTCTTTGAGCCTGCATGGTCAGACGCGGTACTAAAAGATGGCCTCTCGTTTGAAGACATTAGCAGCCGCTTTGATTACATGCTGGAGACTATCGATGCGCGCCTCTTTGGCCTGGATATGACTAGCTTCTCTGAGGTACACCATGCAAGGCGAGAAGTTCGTGAGGTTGAGCACATTTTGCTCCACCTCAGTGACATGTTGGGTGAGAAGCGCGCAAATTACACCCAGATTATGCAGGACATTGACTCTGAGCTCAGTGCCGTTTGCACAGCTCAGCGCAACATTTCTCTGGTCAAAGAGTGGAAAGATTCTATGGACTTTAGAGATGTTACCTCAGACCTCGCAATTGTTTCAGAACATGAAAAAGTTTTGATTGAGCGTGTTATTGAGGGTAGAGAGACTAGTATCCTAAGGTAATCACATAGTCCACGTTTGGAGTGCAGAGACGTTTGTGCGGCGTGGATGATGATTATGAGGGAGGATGCTATGTCTGAGAGCATCGAGACTCGCTGCGTACAGGGCGGTTATCAGCCTGGTTGCGGTGAGCCTAGGCAAGTGCCTATCATTCAATCAACCACGTTCAAATATGACGAGTCGATGCAGCTTGGAGAGTTGTTCGACCTCAAAGCTGCTGGCTATTTCTATTCTCGCGTTCAGAATCCAACGCTGGATAATGTAGCTTCAAAGATTTGTGCTCTTGAGGGCGGTGCCGCTGCAATGCTGACTTCTTCTGGTCAGGCAGCAAACTTCTTTGCCGTCTTCAACATTGCTGAGGCTGGAGATCACTTTATTGCGCTTTCCACCATTTATGGCGGAACCTTTAACCTGTTTGCTATCACCCTTAAAAAGATGGGTGTGGAGTGCACGTTTATCTCGCCAGATGCAACTGACGAGGAGATTAACGCAGCATTCAGGCCAAATACCAAGTGCGTCTTTGGTGAGACTGTTGCAAACCCTGCGCTGGTTGTTCTTGATATTGAGCGCTGGGCAAAGGCTGCTCATGACCATGGCGTGCCACTGATTGTTGACAATACGTTTGCCACGCCTGTGAACTGCCGTCCTCTTGAGTGGGGAGCAGATATTGTGACCCATTCCACTACTAAGTACATGGACGGTCATGGCTCTGCTGTTGGCGGCGCTATTGTTGATGGTGGTAACTTTGACTGGGCTGCTCACGCAGATAAGTTCCCAGGTCTGACCCAGCCAGATCCTTCGTATCACAACCTTGTGTATGCAGATACCTTTGGTAAGGGCGGCGCTTTTATTACTAAGGCAACCGTCCAGCTTATGCGTGACTTTGGTTCTATTCAGTCGCCACAGAGCGCTTTCTATCTCAACCTTGGCCTTGAGTCCCTGCATGTTCGTATGGCTCAGCATTGCAAGAATGGCCAGGCAGTTGCCGAGGCGCTTGTTAACAACCCTAAGGTTGCGCACGTAAGCTACCCTGGTCTTCCAGGCGATAAGTACTACGAGCTGGCTCAGAAGTACCTGCCAAACGGCTCCTGCGGTGTTATCACTGTTGACGTTGCTGGTGGTCGCGAGGCTGCCGAGAAGTTCTTGGGCAACCTCAAGGTCTTCTCCATTGCAACACACGTTGCAGACGCTCGTTCTTGCTGTTTGCATCCAGCTTCTTCAACGCACCGTCAGCTTACCGATGAGGAGCTTGTAGCAGCAGGCATCACCCCAGGTACCGTACGCTTGAGCTGCGGTATTGAGGGCACCGAGGACCTTATCAACGACGTCGAGCAGGCACTTGCTGCACTGTAGGTAGACGTTCTATAACCGCTTATGTTTATGGCGAGAAGATCTTGGAATCAGAAGGTCTTCTCGCCATGTTTTTTGTGAGGAGTACGTTGTTGTGCGGAGCTGCGCGCGCCGGGACTGCGGTTGTTGCGAGTGCGCGGGCTATTGAGCTCGGGAGATGGACTCGCCGTCCAGGTGATCTTCTGGGCTAGAGAGTTCGGAAGCTGCGAGCTCTGCCTCTGCAAGCTCTGCCTCGGTGAGCTGGGTATCCTCATCCTGGAGCTCAGGTGCTTCGTCTGCGTCATCAGGTGCATCGTCTGCGTCATCAGCGTCTACACCCCTAAAGTGTTTGCGATAGATGTGGATGAGGCAGCCAACAGAGAGCAACGCCGAGAGTATGTTGGATACAACTGAGACGTACCAGAGCGCGTCCAGACCAAAGGGCCTCAGCACCATAAGCGAGCTGATAGGGAAGATAAGTGCCATAAAGATGCTCAAGAGATTGGAAATTTTTGTCTGCTTAAGGGCAATGGCAAGACTCTCGGTGCACATGGTAATCCAGCTAAAAATGAAGATAAAAGCGTGAATGCGCATAGCTGGGATGGCCATGTTAAGCAGGTCTTGCGTTCCTTCAGGCAGGTAGAGCTTAACTAAGAACTCCGAGAAGAAGAACGAGACACAGAACGCAAAGATGCCAATAATAATGCCTGTGGAGAAGATGTACTTCTCGATAGCAAGCACTCGATCTTTTTTCTTTGCGCCCCAGTTGTAGCCAATGGCTGGCTGCATGGCATCAGCTTGTCCATAAATGAGCGGCTGAATGAGTCCGCCAGAATAGAGAAGTACGCCGTAAGAAGCAATGGCAATATCTCCGCCAAGGCTCAGTAGGGCAGCGTTCATCAGGAGCGAATAAATCCTGCTTGAGATGTTCTGCATAAAGATAGGGAAGCCGTTTACAAAAATCTCTCTTATGTGCGTCCAATTAAAGTGTGGCTTAACAAACTTAAGAATTTGTCTGTTACCAATAAAGGGCCAAACACCGTAAAGGGACGAGAAGGTAATAGAGATGCAGTAACCCAGCGCCGCATACTCAACGGATAATCCCAAAACTCCCAGGAAGTAGTATTCAAGTACGGTTCCCAAAATTGCAGAGATAAAGGCAATGCTGGTAGAACGCCTAATTTTTCCGCAGATCTTAAGGAAGTTATCAACGGCGTACGAGATGCACATAACTGGCAAGAAAAGCGTCCATACGCGCAGGTAGATAGTTCCTTGCTCGGCAATCTTACCCTGAGCACCCATCAGCGCCAGAACGTTTGGCGCACAAAAGAAGAAGAAAATGCCGCTGATAACACCTGTGGTAATAAGCATGATAAAAGCAATGGTAAAGATGTTATTAGCAGTCTGGTGGTTCTTCTTGCCATGTTCAACTGCAATAACCGCAGAAGCGCCAACGCCAATAAGGTCGGCAACAGCAAAGCAAAGAATGACCAGTGGAATGGCAATGGTCACTGCGCCAAAAGACTCCTGACCCAGATAGCGTCCAACAAGGATTCCATCTGCGGTGTCGTAGAGCATCGACGCAAGCATAGCAATAGCGCCTGGAAGGGCTGCTCGTATAAATAATTTAAATGGTGGTGTTTCCGCAAAAAGCTTATTCGATTCCATAATTCTCCTCGATTAGTGGTGGAACATGTCAGACAGACTCGTGGTGTGGACATGTGACACGCTCACGAGAAGATTAAAAAAGCATCGAACAAGCCTCCTTACATACTTGCAGGTACACGGACAGTTGCACATACTAACACAGCAAAGTAGCTAATGCTATGATTTATTTGAACATTTTGGACAAGTGTGAGGATTTTTTGTGCCAATGGAACAGAAGAAAGATATCGGCGTTGAGCTAACCAAGCTGGCTGAAAACTCAAGAGTAGGGGAGCTCTCTAAAAAGGTGACTGAGGCATCGTCTGAGCTGGCAGAAAACGTTTCTGAAGTAGCAGAGCGTGCCGAGAAAATCCTTGTAGTTGATGAGGATCAGCCTCTGAACCGTCCTGCATCTGACCGAGTTAAGGCCACTGTTCCTAGAACTCCTGCTCAACATATCTTGCGCATTGTTTCAATTGTTTTGATTATCTTGGGAGCAGCAGATGTTCTGACTACGTCGGCATCTCTTTTTGCAACTGTTATGGGCTTACAGCCTGCTGTTCCTTTGGAACAGCTTGAGTTCAGCGGTGTGTATTTTACGTTCAGCAATAACGTGCTTCTAGGCTATGTGTTTGTATTGCTTATTGGTGTGTTGCAGGTTGTAACCTCGGTACTTGGATTACGTGCAGCCAAAGACTCATCAAAAGTTGAACCATACAGATTTCTTTGCTATCTGATTGGCTTGATTATTCTGGTAGGAATTTTGTGGGCTTGGGGTAGAGGAGACTTGATTATCCTGGATCCGTTCATCCAGCTCAACACCATTGTATACGTGGTAATTTGCTCTAATCTTGCGGACAAGGTTAAGAAAGAGCATGACCAAGGCGTTGTGGGAACTACCTATTGGCGCTCTCGTCACCAGCGAGTTCTTCACTTGTTTGCGCTGGTATCCATTGCGTTTAGTGGCATCGCTCTTTTTCTGGTACTAATTTTGCTTGGATTGCATGATCTTTCTAGGGTTGTGAATCTGCCTGCCCTGGCAACCGTTAATCAATTCCTTGTACAACAGGGAATCCTTACCATTTTCTTGGTGACACTAGGTGCGGCATTTTCTCTTATTGCAGGTCTTTTAGCTCTCAAGGGCTCAAACGATGCCCGATTTATTAGACCGTATATTCTTGCTGTTATTGTTATCGTTCTGTTTGACGTAGCAAGAATTATCTTTACGGCACTAACGCAGGGTATTCCTGCCGTAACAAGCCAAGATATCTTTGAGCTTGTTTACAACGCCTCCGGATTGTACTTGGCTATTCGTATTGAGGCAGGGCTTCCCAATAGCTATGGTTTGCGCTTGTGGAAGAAATTTACTTCCTAGGCGCAGCGTAGTGAATAATTGCTTGCAAAAAGCCTCTGTATCTGAACTGCCTCCCATTTATTGGACACGAGAAATGGGAGGCAGTTCAAAACACACCTATGACAGATAATCTGTCAAAAAAACGTATACATGACGCTGAAAATACCTCAAACGTGCAGATTATCTTCATTTGATGTGTAATATGGCCGCAATTGTGCAGATTATCTGACATAGGTGTGTTCCTTAGAAGCGGAATTTGCCTATAGTTAAATTTCTTATATAAGTCTATTCATGTTTAAGCATATTAGATGAAGTTTATGCATAGAGATGCATATCAGGTAGTACGACCGCCTAGCTGCCTGATATCTTGATTAGGAACATGTCGATTCTTCGGCAGAACCTACCAAAGCTGCGCTATTTTGTGCGCCAGGCCTAAAAGCCGACGTTAACACGCTACAGAATCATAATCACCTGCATATGAACTACCTCCCATTTCTTATGTCCAAGAAATGGGAGGCAGTCAAATCAAATGGAATACAGAGGCTTTGTTTTAGCGTTTCTGCTGTTCAATTAATTTACAGGTCAAGCTGCATAAGGCGAGCAATACTGACAATGTAAATCTTGAGGGCGCGCTTGAGCCACTCCTCAGAGATTCCCTCGTCAGGACCGTGTTCCATACCAACCCACTCTGGCAGGTCTTTTGCGGCCTTGCTGTCATAAGGACCAAAGGCAACGGCGCGCTTAAAGTGACGTGCATAGGTGCCACCACCAATAACAAATGCCTGCTCATCGCTGCCGGTGTACTCATGGAAGGTATCAAGCAGGGTAGTAATCTCAGGGGAGCTTGGGTCAATGTAGAAAGGTACAGCATCGGAGAGAACCTCAAAGGTACAACCGTGATCCTCGCCAAGTTCAGTCATGCGCTTAGTGATAGCCTCGCCAGTGGTGGAAGTAGGATAGCGAGAGTCAACGGTCTGTACGTAGACATCGCCCTTGGTGCGGATGGTACCAGAAATGCAGGTCAGAGGACCAAACTTGTCGTCAGCACTCTGGATGCCCGTACCAGTACCATCAGTAGTTGAGCAAAGCTGCTTCGAGAAGGTCAAGAAGCCGCGCTCTTCTTCTCCACAGAGGTTGTTATCAAGCAGGTAGGTTACAAGCAGGCCAATTGCATTGACGGTTCCTTCAGGCATGGAAGCATGTCCACCCTTACCTGTTGCGTTAATGCGAGCAAGCTTGGTGCCATCATCTTCAACGCCTGCGTCCTCAACCTTGATGGAATCGGTGTCAGCCAAGGTAGATGCGTCAGCGCGAACAAGTGCGCTTGCAAGACCTGGAATAGCGTTAGGTACGGTACCACCATCAAGCTCAACGATCTTCTCGCTGTGTGCGCCAGCAATCTTTGGAGAAGTGAACTGTGCGTGGTAAACGCCCTTCTCGCCGCAGATAAGGGGGAACTCAGCATCTGGCGTGAAGCAGAATGCTGGCTCTGGATATTTGGAGAGGTAGTAAGGAACGTCTCCCATGCCGGTTTCTTCGTTGTTACCAACAATGGCGCGCAAGGTGTAAGGAAGCTTCTTGCCAGTCTTTTTTACCTGCTCTACAAAGTAGTGAGCTGCCCAGAGGGAGAGTGCCAGAGGACCCTTGTCGTCCAGAACGCCGCGACCCAGAATAAAGCCCTCGCGGCGGGTAACGTCAAGTGGGTCTACCGTCCAACCCTTACCCAGAGGAACAATGTCGGAGTGAGCGATGGTAGCAAGGTACTTTTCGGACTCACCAGGAAGGTCACCAAAGCCCAGGTAGCCGTCTACGTCTGTAATCTTAAGGCCCAGGCGCTCTGCAATCTCAAGTCCGCGGCGAAGTGCCTCATAAGACTTTGGACCCCAAGGCTTGCCAGGCTCTGCTAGAGACAGATTTTCAACGGACTCTACCTGCACAAGGTAGCGAATATCCTCAATAATCTCTTCCCAGTGCTCGTTAACAAACGCCTCGGCGCTTGCTTTGAGTTCTGCATCAGTCATGAAAAACTCCTCTAATTCAAACGTTTGACCTTGAAACATATGGAGAGCAGCGGTTTTAGCCACATCCCGCGTATGAAATAGACAAGGTCGGGAACAAGGTACTAGTTACACTATACTTAATACCCCTTATCAAAGGAGTTAACTATGACGAAAAAGACTTTTATTGGAAACGCATCATTTCTTGGCGTTTTGACGGTATTGGGAATTGTTTTGATGGTTCTGAGGCAAACGCTGCCTCAAGACTCTTCCACCCCACTGTTCTATTCCTACATTGTTGCGCCAATTATGTTGTATTTTGGCATTGCTGGCCTGGTGGGCCTGCTTATTGCACGCAATACCGGCTTCTCGGTAACTAAGACAGTAGCAGTTGTGCTACGCACCCTTGCTGCAATCCTTTTTGTGCTGCCATTCTTTTTCTTCCTGATTGTGGTGCTTCCTTGGGTTCTTCTCCGAGGACTTTTTGCCATCCTTATGGTTGTCATGCTCTATGCACCATGGTTCTGGGCACTCTTTGGCCTGCTCTACGGCTTGAGCTGGGCTCAGCAGAAGGTTATTGAAGACGTTACCGCTGACCCATTTGCAGAGGATGCAGCTGCTCAGAAAGCTGCTGTCGAGAAGACCGATGCCGCTGTTACAGATGCAGCTGACGCAAATGCAGCTGATGCAAATGCAGCTGACGGAGATGCAATCAACTAACGGTACAACTCCACGTTCCAGATAGCCCAACAAGAAAGAAGTAACCTGTGCTTGAGCTCAAAGGTATTTCAAAGCGTTACAACACTGGTGGATTTGAACAAACCGCAATGGACCATATTTCCGTTGCGTTTAGAGATAACGAGTTTGTGGCAATTCTTGGTCCTTCGGGCTCGGGTAAGACTACTATGCTCAACGTTATTGGTGGTCTTGATCGCTTTGACTCAGGAGATTTGCTGGTAGATGGCATTTCTACTAAGAAGTTCAAAGAGCGCGATTGGGATACGTACAGAAATAATCGCATTGGTTTTGTATTTCAGAGCTATAACCTTATTCCGCATCAAAGTGTAGTCAGCAATGTTGAGCTTGCATTGACACTTTCTGGTGTTCCTAAGGCAGAGCGTCATGAACGTGCACTTGAAGCGCTTGATAAGGTTGGCCTTAAAGCGCACGCAAACAAGCGACCAAATCAGCTTTCTGGTGGACAGATGCAGCGCGTGGCTATTGCTCGTGCCCTGGTAAACGATCCAGAGATTTTGCTGGCAGATGAGCCAACAGGAGCTCTTGACTCTTCAACCTCTGTACAAGTTATGGACCTGCTCAAAGAAGTGGCGCAGGACCGTCTGGTTATTATGGTTACTCACAACCCAGAGCTTGCTCACCAGTATGCAACGCGTATTGTTGAGCTGGCGGATGGTCGGGTAACTGCGGATTCAGATCCATTTGACGTTGCAAGTGTTGCCCGCCGAGAAGCCAAGCCTTCTCGCAAGACCTCTATGTCGCTTCTGACTGCACTGGGTCTCTCGTTTAACAACCTCATGACCAAAAAGGGCCGCACGCTTATGACGGCGTTTGCAGGCTCTATTGGCATTATTGGTATTGCGGCAATTCTGGCGCTGGCAAATGGCGCAAACGAGTACATCAAGAAGGTTGAGGAGGATACGCTTTCAATGTATCCACTCACCATCTCTGAGCAGTCCGTTAATATTTCTTCCTTTATTTCTGGAAGTGGAAGTAGTTCTGACTCGGCTGATTCTCAAACACAAGATGCGCAAAGCGAGATGACGCAAAACCAGAAAAACGCAGAAGCTGCAAAGCTAGAAAACCAGCCCGCTGAGGGCGCTATTCCTACCAATAATAGGCTGGGAATGCAGGCAGAAAGCATCGGGTCCAATGATCTGACCAGCTTGAAGGCGTTTCTCGACAATAATGGTGGCGGCATTAACACGTATGCCAGCGCTATTACGTATGGCTATTCCGTAAGCCCCTTCATCTACCTGCCAGCAGGCGCGGACTCTGGCTCTTCTGACCCTGTTCAGGTGCAGCCAGATGTTACCTTCTCTAAGGTGTCGCCTAAGATTCCGTCATATAGTCCGCTTGCTTCATTTGCAAGTACCACGCTGTTTAATGAGCTTCCAGGAAATCCTTCCATTTACGAGGACCGCTATACGGTTCGTGCCGGTAGATGGCCCACTGCTTGGAATGAGGCTGTTCTGGTACTGCGTCCAAACGGCACCATGGATGACTTTTTGGAGTACACGCTTGGCCTGCGTGACTACGCTGGCCTGCGCTCTACCGTTGATAAAATTGCAAGTGGAGAATCTGGCACTATCGAAGAGTCTCACAGTACATATACTTACGACCAGCTGATGTCTCCAACCTTTAAGCTGGTTATGCCTTATCAGCGCTATGTATGGGACGGAAATCTTGGTGTCTGGACAGACAAATCCGATGATCAGACGTACATGAATGACCTCATTGCTAACGCACCCGACCTGCATATTGTTGGTGTTGTTCAGGCAAAAGACCCAACTACCACAGGAGCGCTTTCTGAGGGCATTTACTACACGCCACAACTGACTCAGAAGATGATTTCTGATGCAGAGGCATCTCCTATTGTTCAGGACCAAATGAATCGTTCGGACGTTGATGTGTTCACTGGTAAAACCTTTGAGGACGAGAAGAACGGTCAAACTTCTGAGGGACTTTCTATCGGCTCTCTCATTTCCGTTGATTCTAACGCGCTGTCTTCAGCGTTCAACTTTAATCCACAGGCATTGAACTTCTCGTCAATTAATCTGTCTGGGCTGGATATGTCCTCGCTTGACCTTTCTGACGTGCAGTTACCTGCCTTTGACCCCTCACAGCTTAATTTGTCTGACAGCAATGTACTGTCTTCTGTTACGTCTTCGCTTGATCCAGCTGCTCTGGCGGCGGCTTTCCCAGAGCTTTCTGCAGCAGACATTCAGCAGATTCTTTCTGGCATTACCGTCAACTTTAAACCAGGAGGACAAGCTGCTATTTCTTCGCTTATGGGCAACATTGCTCTGGGATGGAACTCTTGGAGTGCTGCTAATCCCGGCAAGACTATGGCAGACTACCTTGCAACAGATCAGGTGCGCACGCAGATTGTGACTACCGTTTCTTCTGCGGTTGATACCGATGACCTGCAGCAACAGCTGGTTAGTGCTCTGGCAAATAAACTGGGAACCAATCCAGACCTTCCAAGTGTCCAGGCTGAGGTTTCTCAGAGGCTTATGAGTGCTTATCAATCACAGATTGCAAGTGCACTTTCTGCAGCTATTACGCGTGCTATGAGTGCTTATGTGCAGTCTGCGCTAACCAGCGTGATGACGCAGGTTGCTTCGAGGATGCAAAATCAGATTGCAGGCGCTCTCAATACAGCTATGCAGGGCGTTGCGGCAAATATGTCCAATGCTATGCAGATAGATAAGGCAACGCTTGCAAGTGCATTTAAGCTTAATGCGGACCCATCGCAGCTCGCAGCTATTGCCGCGTCAATGCTAAGGGCAACGCCGGCAACGTATGAGTCAAATCTTTCTAAGATGGGATATGCGGACCTTAATAAGCCCACGTCAATCAATATTTATCCTAAAGACTTTGCAAGCAAAGAGAAGATTGTTGAAATTCTTAATACGTACAATGCTGATGCAAAGGCTGCAGGTGAAGAGTCTAAGGTGGTTACGTATACCGACATTGTTGGTGCGCTGATGAGTTCTGTCACGCTGATTGTTGATATGATCTCGGCGATGCTGATTGCGTTTGTATCTATTTCGCTTGTTGTTTCCAGCATTATGATTGGCATCATTACGTTCATCTCGGTTCTTGAACGTAAAAAGGAGATTGGTATTCTGCGCTCTATTGGTGCTTCTAGGCGAGATATTGCCAACGTATTCAATGCAGAGACGTTTATTGAAGGCCTTATCTCTGGTGTTATGGGCATTGGCATTACACAACTGCTTATTTTGCCCGCAAATGCTGTGGTCAAAGCCATGTTTAACGTGGATAATTTGGTGATCTTGCCGATAAACGGAGCACTTATTTTGATTCTGATTAGCGTTGTTCTGACGCTTCTTGCAGGTCTTATCCCTGCAGGTAGAGCGGCTAAGTCCGATCCAGTTCAGGCGCTGAGAAGCGAGTAAGGCGCTGGCTGGTCGCGCTGTCTGGCGAGAAGAACGTCTAGCTTCGTGCATTGCCTTACAAGAAAAGCCCTGTCATGTATATACATGACAGGGCTTTTTGCGTTTTGTTGCAGCTACCAGGCCTAGTTCTCCTGGCCACCAAAGAGGTCGACAACTTCAAGATCAAGCTCGGAGGCTTCAATGGCCTCCTTGGCGCCAAAGACAACAACCGAGAGGTCATCATAGCTTTGAGGCATGGTGCTCCCTAGTTCTTTGATGTCTTCAACCTGGGCGTGAAGGATTTTCTCGCGAAGCTTAAGAAGGCGCTCTGGATCACGGTGGTTGAAGTACTCAATGTCTTGCCTGCGAGCAAGCATTCGAGCGGGAACAGGAGCGTCAACACCTGCTACAGAGGCAACTACGTAGCCCTCAAACTCGTCAGCGTCTGGAGTCCACTCAGAAAGCCAGCTACCTGCGCCAACATAGCGGTCAAGGGTTGCATCAAGCGCAGGGTCTCGGTAGGAGACAAAGCTCTGCAGGCCAGCGATGGAGTTTCTGAACATAACGCCATAGGCGCCACCCTTGACGCGGACCTCGTTCCAGAGATAGTCAAGACCCAGAACTCTGGTGGCAATAAGCCAGTTACCCTGCTGTTCATTGGTTGCATGGGCAACGTTTGGATAGGAGAGACCAACGTAGGAGACGTTTGACGGAATGATATACGCCACGTGTTGCAGCTTACCCTCAGGGACAACAAGAGTTGGTACTGCGTTATCTGCCTGCGACTTGTTGCCATTGGTAAGACCAAGATCTCCCGCTGCTTGCCAGAATGCCTCGCGGCTCTGTGTGGAGCCAGTAAAGCTAACAGTAACGTTGTCTGCACGGAACATCTTGCGGGTGAGTGCATCCAGGTCTTTTGCAAGTTGAGGGCCGCGCTCATCCCAGTTGGCAAGCAGGTTCTTTAGGTACTCATAAAAGCCAACGCCTGCTAGTGCATCGTTTACGCGATTAGCTGCAGAATAGGCGGTCAAAGCCTTATTCTGCGCTGCAGTATGACCAGCACCAACAAAGTACTGCTCCTGCGCAATGCGACGCTGAATCAAAATGTTCTTTAAGCGGCTCAAATCGTCAAAGCGCGTGCTGGACCAAACCTCGGAAGGAATGCTTGCAAGTCCTTGGGTTTTCTCGGCAAGAGCACTTGCGGCAACAATGAAGGCAGGGTGTGCCTGATCAAGCGTGTCTTGGTCGTAGATATCAGTGAAGAACGAGAGATGACCAAGGTTGCTCTCAATAAGAATGTCCAGTTCAGACGCGGTGTGTGCAGCCGTATCAAGCTTGCCGAGCGCTTCAGCAAGAATACCCACAAGCGGCAGCTCCTCAAAGGTAACCGCGCGGGTCAGATCAAAGTAATGGTAGACGTAGTCAATGCCGTGAGTGTCCAGCTCATGCGCAATGCATGGCAGAGGAGCCTCAACCTCAAAGCCAGCAGGACGCTCTCTACCTGCACCGATATCACTGAGCGAGAGGGACGGCAGCTTGGCTAAGTCTTCTGGAGCGTCAGGTGTTTCTTGCTCCAAACGGAGTGCCTCAACTTCTGCTCGGATCTTCTCGACATCCTCATCGGTGAGCGTAGAGCGAAGTTGCTCTAGCTCAGCAGCCTCTTCTTGAGCGTCTCCCTCATCTGTGGGGACAAGCTCAACTTGAGCTGCGTGTTTGCTGTTGCAAATGAGCTCCAGAAGCAGCTTCTCAAAGCCCTTCTGATCTGCAAGTTCTTTGACGTAGGCAATGGCGTCCTCGTAGCGGATGTAGTCCAGAGGGCGAGCGTCGTCGTAAAGCCAGCTTGAGAGCGAACGCAGCGTGTACTCAATACCGTTTGAGTACGGCTGGTCATTCTCGCGCAGGTTAAATTCTGCAAGTGCAATGGACGCGTTGAGTTTCTTTGGATCAATACCTTCGGTAGCAATCTTCTGGCAGGTGGTCTCTACCAAGTTGCGGAACTTCTGAGCTGCTCCTTCTCTGAGACCCTTGAGCTGCAAGAAGAGCATTGGCTGTGCAAGGTCATCGGAGAGATAGTAGCTAAAGTCATCACCCAACTCTGCGTCAAGAATTGCACGCTTGAGCGGGGACTCATTGGAGCCTATGAGGGTGTCAAACAAGATATCTGCTGCCATCATCTTGATGCGCTGATCAGGCGTTCCAAGCACGTAACCCAGGCCAACGCTGGAGTTGTCGGCTGTGGTGTTCATGCGGACCTGGCAAGGCTCGGGCAACACGGGTGCCTGCAGGTTAAGCGGATTAGGGGCACCTGCATCGCGTTTCTCGGCAGCCGCAAACCTCTGGGCAATGAAGGAGAGCTCACGCTCACAGTCAAGGTCGCCGTAGAGGAAGGTGTAGCTGTTAGAGAGGTCGTAGTGGCGAGCGTGGGTATCCAGGAAGTTCTCGTAGGTGAGCTCGGGGATTGCGCGAGGCTTGCCGCCAGACTCTTTGCCGTAGGCGGTATCAGGGAAGAGGGCCTCGCTGACAGAATCGTAGAGTACGCGATCTGGATCAGAGAGGGCGCCCTTCATCTCGTTGAAGACAACACCGTTGTAGCTAAGATTGCCCTGCTCGTCAGCTTCTAGGTGCCAGCCTTCCTGCTCAAAGATGCGCTTGCGCTTATAGATTGCAGGATGTAAGACAGCGTCCAGGTATACGCTCATGAGGTTTTCCAAGTCAGCTACGTTAGTGCTGGCCACAGGGTACACCGTTTTGTCAGGGTAGGTCATTGCATTCAAGAACGTCTGCATAGAGGTCTTGAGCAGGTTAACAAACGGCTCCTTAACAGGATAGACATCGGAGCCACAGAGAACTGAGTGCTCCAGGATGTGGAAGACGCCGGTGTGATCTACAGGAGGTGTCTTAAAAGCAATGGCAAACGAGCGGTTGTCATCGTCGCAGGAAAACCACATAAGGCGGGCACCTGTGGGAATGTGCTTGAAGATGTACGCGTAACCAGAAATCTCGTTAACCCACTCAGCCGAGATTACCTCAAAGCTTTTGTCTTCTGCGTGAAGCGTGCCAACAGAAAACGCGCTGTCCATCTGCGAATACTTAGACGTCATAAGCTGCCAATCTATACGAAAACTTACGTGAGCATCATTGCCGTTTTTGGGACCATCTTGCCCTAACTGAGCCGTTTAGAGACCTAAGGCTCTGCACGGAGCAGGGAAAGGTGGATTTTTGTTATTGTGATACTACCGCGTCAAAGAAAAAGTGACACTTGTATCCGTATTTTGTAATGAAAGATTTATACCCAGATGAATGATTTCATTTCTAATAAGAGTGATGTGGAGTCTTCTAAGACTGCAGACGTTATAGATACTCCAGTAGAAGAGGAAGCACTTGGTAGCGACGACGCTGAAATAACCCCTGATAATAAGAAGAAAATCTATCGAGGAATGCTGTTTGTCTTGATTGGCGGAGCTTCCTGGGGCGCATTTGGAACCGCCGCAAAATACCTGCTCGATACCTATCATGTTGATCCCATGTGGCTGATTGATATTCGCGAGCTTTGTGCCTGCTGGTTATTCTTGGGAACTGCTTTTGCGTTTGATAGAAAAAATCTCACAACCGTCATTAAGCAGCCAAAAGAGTTGGTAAAGATTTTTGTAGTCAGTTTGTTTGCCATTCTATTCTCGCAAGTTGCTTACATTTACGCAGTTAATGCTACTAATTCTGGAACTGCAACCATCATGCAGTCGTTAGGTATGTTGGGCGTTTTGGCCTTTGTGTGCGCGGTTGGTAGGCGCTGGCCTCGCCGCCGCGAGATTCTTGGCATTGTTTTGGCGCTTATTGGCACATATCTCTTGGTAACAGGAGGAAATCCCGGCACGCTTAACCTGCCAACATCAGGTGTTTTCTGGTGCGTTATGTGTGCATTTGCTCAGGCGGCCCTCTCCATTTTGCCCAAGCCTTTGATGGAAAAGTGGGGAAGCTTTACCGTAAACGGACTTGCGTTTTTGTTCTCTGGCACGCTCATTGCCGTGTTTTATCAACCTTGGAATCACATGCCTCAGCTGGACGCCTTTGGTGTTTTGCTGGTAGTCATTGGCGTGCTGGTGGGAACATTCTTGGCGTACGGCCTTTACCTGCAGGGCGTTAAGGACGCAGGCTCACTCAGGGCTGTTCTTCTGGGTACTATCGAGCCCGTTATGGCAACCATCACCACCGTACTGGTGCTAGGAATCACCTTTAGCGTTGCCGACCTCATCGGCTTTGCCCTCATCCTCGCCATGGTCGTGTTCACCGCGTAGCCGCACTCGACAACAAAAAACCCCGCAGGTAAACTGCGGGGTTTTAACGTTCTCTAAAGGTTATGTGGCCAGAAGCTTAGATGAGCTCCATCTGCGTAAGAACTGCCGAGTACCAGCCGTTTGGATTTGCTGGGTTGTACTTTGCAGCGCCAGAAACAGAAAGCCTTCCGCCGTAGCCAGCAGCAAGACCAGCTGTGTGATCCCAGATAGCCTCTTCCCAGCTACCCCAGCTAGCAGAACCCCAACCCCATGCGTTGTAGGGGAGGAAGTTATACCTACCCTTTGTACTCTCAACTGCTGAAATAGCAGGTGAGAGACGCGGATCAACGCCGTAGGCCCATGCAGCCTCAGCAAAGGTTGAGCCGTAGCCAGCAAGAGGGGAACCAGCAAGATACGCATCAATTCGAGCACCCCAGCTGCTTACAAAGTTGGTCTTATCGCTTGACCAGTCAACATTTTGAGCCGAAGGAGTTGATGGGGTAGTGACCTCAGTGGTGTTACCAGAAGCGTTGGTAAAGGTAGTCTCAGTAGAAGCTTCTTTCAGCGCCTCTTCTGCAGCTGCTGCCTCTGCTGCTGCCTGCGCAGCCTGCTCTGCTTGCAACTGCTCTCTTGTTGCAATTGCTGCATTCATAGCATCCTCAGCAGCCTTCTTCTGCTCTTCTGCCTCTGCCATCTGTGCATTTAAAGATGACTGAGTCTCAGAAAGCTCTTTGCTAAGGTCAACAAGGTGGTTGATAGCATCTGAATTTTTGTTCTGGATAATCTCAAGATACTGAACAACAGCAATCAAATCATTAAAGTTATCTGCCGATAAAAGCAGATCAATAATTCCCATGGAGCCCTGCTGCATACGATACATAGCTCTAATAGACTCTGCAGCTTTTAAGCGCTGCTCTGGGAGCTGCTGTTCAATCTCTGCAATACGTGCCTCATTGTCTGCAATCTGCTTTTGCAGCTCAGCTACGCGTTGGTTAGCGGCATCATAATCAGAATTGGTCTGCTCTACCTTGGCCTGGAGCTCTTCAAGAGTCTCTGCCTGAGCTCTTGAGACGCCAAACAAAAAGGTATTAGCAACAAGCACTGCTACAAGAAGTGCTGTCATAAGGGTAGAGCATGAAGGTAAGCGTCTATGACGCATATATTTGTTCAAATCGACCTCCGCGATTGGGGCTTCCGATTAGTACGCATGTTGTGCTATCCACTCATTACTGGCTTCAAGCGCGAGGTCAGATAACACTTGACCTCCAAAATACGCATAATCGCTTCTCTCCGCTCGTGCGAGGGTGTCAATTCTACTTGTTTTTGGCTCCAAATGCCAACTTTGCAGAAAACAAGGCACTTTTAAAGTAGTAAAGTCGTTAGATAAAGCCGTGAACGGTAGAAAAAGAAAGGGCGAACGGATTGCGTACAATAGGTTCGTAATCAGTCCCCAAGGAGGTTTTAGTGGAGTCGGCAATTTTGTGGATTGAAGCGCTTAAATCAGCGTTATTTGGCGTGGTTGAGGGTATTACCGAGTGGCTACCCATCTCATCAACAGGCCATATGCTGCTACTCAATCAGTTCTTACCACTCAATGTTTCTGAAGACTTCTGGAATATGTTCCTAGTTGTTATTCAGCTTGGCGCAATTCTTGCAGTATGTGTGGGATTTTTCCACAAGCTTAATCCCTTCTCGCCAAAGAAATCTAAGGACGAGAAGCGCTCTACCTGGAAACTCTGGGCAAAAGTGGTGGTTAGCTGCGTTCCTGCAGCAGCAATTGGTCTGCCGCTCAACGACTTCATCGAAGAGCATCTTGGAAGCCCTTTTGTTATTGCTGCAACCCTTATTTTCTACGGCATCATCTTCATTGTGCTTGAGCTACATCGCGAGAAGGTCGCTGCAACTGTAAAGGTTGAAGCACCTCGCGGTAAACACATGCGTCCAGACGCCGCCGCATCCCTGAAGGCCCCTTCAGCCGACAACCTGGCCCGCGTGCAAGACATTGACAATCTTGACTGGAAGGCCGCACTTGGCATTGGCGTTTTCCAGGTACTTGCAATTGTTCCAGGCACTTCAAGATCAGGTGCAACCATTCTTGGCGGCTTGGCACTTGGTTGTTCAAGGGCTGTAGCTGCTGAGTTTACGTTCTTCCTGGCAATTCCTACTATGGCCGGCGCTTCTGCTTTGAGGCTTGTGCGCTACTTTATGAAGGGCAACACCTTCACTGCTTCCGAGGCAATTATTTTGGGTGTTGGTTGCTTGGTAGCCTTTATTGTTTCGCTTGTTATGGTTCGTGCGCTTATGGGCTATGTCCGCAAGCATGATTTCAAGCCTTTTGGCGTGTATCGCATTATTCTGGGTATTGCAGTTATCGCATACTTCCTGCTTGTTAAGTAAGTTTTTAACTGATAAGCGTTACAACATATGCATTCAAGCGCGGTGAGTTTCTCGCCGCGCTTTTTTATGCCAAAACATATGGAAAATACGTGGAAAACCTATGAAAGATATATGTAATCGCTCTGGGTTCATTTACTAAGAGTTGCCTTGTCCTATATGCTCTTGCAGCTGAATTTTGGCCGTAAGAGTACGTAATTACTTGTAATAGTTCCAGGAGGTTTCATGCGTCACTTTAAGACACTTCAGAGGATTGCGTGTGCAGCTGCGCTTGCACTGGTTGCAGTTTTTGCTGTTGCTACTCCAAAACTCGCATTTGCAGACCCTATTGATACTTCTACACCAGGTGTAAAGGTTTCAATTTTCTCTGCTGATGGCAATGCTGATACGTCTAGGTTCCTCACTGACAATCCACAGCGCACAGGTCACCAGACCCCTGTTCCTGGTCAGTATGGCGAGATTGTCGTTCGCGTTGGTCAGACCATTAGAGACACCGGTGCGTATTCTCACTACACCACTACTCGTCCTGGTTTTGCTCCTTTTGGTGTAACCACTACGCTGGTCACCGCCGCTCCTTATCCAGAGCTTCCAGCTACTGATAATGACTTTACATATGCATTCTATGGAAACAGCAATACTGTTACCAATAATGGTGGTCAGTTCTATTTTCAGTTCACTGGCCGTCAAGTAACTCCTGCTAACCAGCCTGCTACCGTTTTCTTCCTTGTTACTATGCAGGGAGATTCAACGGACCCTGCTAACGTTGGTGGCAACACCACTCACCTCATGTGGGTTGGCTATCACATCCACGTTATTCCTGCAGAGACAACTCCAACTCCCACACCTACTCCAACGCCATCTGCAGTAAACCAGCTCATTTATGATGCAAATGGCGGCACCATCTACGGCAACGCAACTTATACAGAGTCCAAGACTCCAAATAACCCTCGCACTTACGGCTTTGCTGAGTACAACATCATTGAGGATGTGCCAGTTCGCGATGGTTATAAGTTTGAGTTCTGGAAGCGTTCTTACGTTGATAACCACTTCCGCTATGTTGGTGCTTCTGCTGTTCCTGCAGATGCAAACAACAACCCAGCTGGCGATAAGCGCTATGTTTCTGAGACTACGGTCTTTAACATGAGAAGCCCTTATACCCTGACTGCTGTTTGGAACCAGGAGTATGAGCTCAGCTACGACGCAAACGGCGGTACTGGAGCTCCTGCAGCACAGAGCGGTTACTTTGGTATTGATAGCAACACTGCAGACTCTCTCACCGATCCTAAGAACGAGACTGTCTCTGCTACCGTTCCAACTCGCGATGGCTACGTCTTCAAGGGTTGGAAGCTTGACGGCACCACTTATCAGGCAGGAGACCAGGTAACCCTTACCACCACCACTCCTAAGGTTGTTCTTGTTGCAGAGTGGGAGCCAGAGCCAGTTGCTCCTGTAACTCCAGAAAACCCTGCTACTCCAGAAAATCCAGGAACTCCAGAAAATCCAGGAACTCCAGAAAATCCAGGAACCCCAAGCACTCCTGGTACACCAAGGAATCCTCTTGCACCAAGTTTCCCAGGCGTTCCAAATCCTGCAGCTATCCCATACTATGGCGGCCCTGCACTTCCATACACCGGTGATGAGAACCACACACTCAGTGCCATCGTTATGGCATGTGTTGCAGGAGGTGTAATTGCTCTGGCAGTTGTTGCTCGCGCAAAGAGCCGTCAGACAAACTCCATGAACTAAGGCAGGCGTTTGGTCTAGAAGATCTTCTCACCATACATGTGTAGAAGTTCAATAGCAGCGTTTATGCAGATAAACCGGCTCTCTTTTGGGGGCCGGTTTTTTATTGTGGAGGCAACAGAAACGAGCGCAATTAATGTCCGGTTATCGGGGTACACTTTTATTCTAAGAATGATTGACACAAGGATGGCGCAATGCAGATTGATCTTGAAGGTTTAAACCCTGCCCAGCACCAGGCAGTTATGACAACACAAGGACCTTTGCTGGTTCTTGCGGGAGCTGGTTCGGGAAAGACGCGTGTTCTGACGTTTAGAATTGCGCACATGATTGCCGATGAAGGCGTTCGTCCTTGGCAGATTCTGGCCATTACGTTTACAAACAAGGCCGCAGCAGAGATGCGTGAGCGTCTTGAAGCGCTGCTGCCTAACAATATTCGTGGTATGTGGGTTTGCACGTTCCACGCTATGTGTGTTCGTCTGCTCAGAGAAGATGGTGAGCGTCTTGGCTATGGCCCCAATTTTGCTATCTACGATGATGACGATTCAAAACGCCTGGTAAAGACTATTCTGTCTGATTTGGATATTGACGTCCGTCAGTTCCCGCTCAACTCCATTCGTTCTAAGATTTCTGCTGCTAAAAATGCCCTTTTGTATCCCGATGATGTAGAGGCGCAGGCAGCAAGTCCTATGGATCACGTGGTAGCCCGCGTGTATCGCGCGCTCCAGACTCGTTTGGATAAAGCCAATGCCATGGACTTTGACGATCTTCTGGTTAAGGCGTTTGAGCTGCTCTCTAAGTATCCTGACGTGCTTGCCAAATACCAGGAGCGTTTCCGCTACATCAACGTTGACGAGTATCAGGATACCAATGGCGTCCAGTACGCAATTACCAAGCTCTTGGCGTCCAAGTATCGCAACCTTATGGTCGTTGGTGATGATGACCAGTCCATTTACTCATGGCGTGGCGCAGACATCAAAAACATCTTGGCGTTCGAGAAAGACTATGAGGAAGCAGTTGTTGTTAAGCTGGAGCAAAACTACCGCTCAACAGGACATATTTTGGCGGCTGCCAACGCAGTTGTTGCGCACAACTCTCACCGCAAGCCAAAGCGCCTCTTCACCGATGAAGGAGATGGTGAGAAGATCCAGGTGTATCAGGCATCCGATGAGCGTGATGAGGGCGCATGGATTGGCTCTGAGATAGAAAAACTGCACGATAAGGGCACGTCATACGACAATATTGCCGTGTTTTATCGTACTAATGCGCAGTCTCGTATTCTTGAAGATATGCTGCTGAGAGCAGGTGTTCCTTACAAGATTGTGGGCGGCACTCGATTCTTTGATCGTGCAGAGATCAGAGACGTTATGGCCTACCTTAAGGTTGTTGTAAACCCTGATGATGATATGGCCGCGCTGCGCGTTATCAACACGCCTCGTCGCGGTATTGGTGCAACAAGCATTCAGAAGATTCAGACGTATGCACTGTATAACGGCCTGTCGTTCTTCTCGGCATGTGAAGCATGTGTGATGGAGGAGAGCCTTCTTACCGCAAAGGTAAGAAATGCGCTGGTAGAGTTTACGTCAGCTATTGAGCACGGCCGTCATATTGACGGCGAGCTTGATGAGGTAGTTGAGGCAATTATTGACCGCTCAGGTCTTATTCGTGCACTTGAGGCTGAGCAAACCATTGAGGCTGATGGACGTATCGAGAACATTCGAGAGTTCTTTGGCGTTGCGGCAGAGTTTGACGAGTCTCACGACGATGTTGAAGAAACACTTGAGAGCTTGCAACAACTAAGGGAAGCAGGAGCGCTTGACGCACAAGATGCTGCTTCGCTGAGTGAGGCTGGTTTTGATGCTGCTACCGGCACGCTTGCTGGTGTTGCTGCTGAGCCAGACTCTGCACCTCAGGAAGAAGCTCTACATCCACAGGTTGCTGCAGAGAAGCTCCCGGCATTTATGGAATGGTTGGCACTTCGTTCTGACCTTGACAGTTTGGATGGCTCTACCTCTGCGGTAACACTTATGACCATTCACGCTGCAAAGGGTCTGGAGTTCCCAGCAGTATTTGTTGCTGGCATGGAGGAGGGTATCTTCCCTCATGCAAATTACGAGGCAGAGGCAGCTCAGCTAGAAGAAGAGCGCAGGCTGGCCTATGTTGCTATTACGCGTGCGCGTAAACGCTTGTATTTGACGTATGCGTCTACCAGAAGAACCTATGGCTCTGTTCAGGCTAATCCCGTATCGCGTTTTGTGGGGGAGATTCCTCAGGAGCACGTTAAAGCTATTGGTGTTGGCTCCGCAGGATTTTCCGGTGTTGGCTGGGCCAAGCGCGGAGACCGTCATGGCACCTTTGGCTCTGGCCGTGGTTCAGAAGTCTATGGTGGAAACGTTTTTGGTTCTCGTACGCGCTCTAGCGGTGGCGCCCCAGCTCCACGTCCAGCTCCTATTCAAAAGGACCCAGCCCGCGCTTCTGCAAGCTTTGCTGTGGGAGATCAGGTGTCTCATAAGACCTTTGGTCCAGGTGTTGTTTTAGCAGTTCAGGGCGATACTATTGAGGTCAAGTTTACACGCACTAATAAGACAAAGAAGCTCATGAAGGGCTTTGCTCCGATAGTCAAAATTGAGGGATAGCCATGGTGTTGATGCATGACGGCTTAATTTTGGGCCTCACTCCACAAGATTTTATTTTTAGGGTAGTTACCTTTGTAGTTGTATTCTTCATTGCGTTTTTGATTGAGCATTTTGCAATGAAGCTCTCAAGAAAGGCTTTGGATTCATCTAAACTGCCGTCGGCATCTATCTTTGTCAACATAATCCGAGGAATCATCTGGGCGTTTGCTATTCTCGCGGTATTGCAGCCTGTTTTTGGCATTCAGCCAACGGCGTTTGTGACCGCTTTGGGAGTTACCTCCATCGCCTTGTCTTTTGGTCTCCAGGATACCATTTCTAACCTGGTAGGCGGCTTAGGCCTTATGTTGGTAGGTGTGGTTAAGCCGGGAGATCAGGTAAGCATTGGAAACATTTCTGGCGAGGTCATTGACATGAACTGGCGTTCCACCATTGTGCGTGACCGTGGCGGTAAAGTGGACATCATCCCTAATTCTGTTCTCAACAAAACCGCACTGGTACATCGTACAAGGTGGGACGTAACCGAGGTACCTGTAACTATTGTGCTTAAACCATCAGCAGATTTAGAGGCAGTAACTCAAGAAATCATTGAGACAATCCAAGAAACCGTTTCGTCCCAGCTTGATAGAACATTTCCTATTGAGGTTGAAGCTGCAAGCATAGCTGATGCTGGCATTACCGTTATTATTCACGCACACATTAAAGACGATGCAAATGAGATGAGTGTGCGAGACAAAATTGTACGAGCCCTGGCTGGTTCCAGTTGGCTTGCAGGAGTAGGAGCCTAACATGAAAATTGGAATTATTGGTGCCATGGAGCCCGAGGTTGCGCTGTTAAAAGAGCAGATGACCATTGAGCGTACCTATGAACAGGCTCGTATGCAGTTTGTTGAAGGCCGTTTGGGAGAAGTTCCTGTAGTTGTTGTTCAGTCAGGAATTGGCAAGGTCAATGCCGCATCATGCACACAGATTCTGATTGATACATTTGCGGTAACGCATGTGATTAATACTGGTATTGCAGGACTTCTTAGCCCTGAGCTGCAGGTAGGGGATATTGTTATCTCTTCTGATTTAGTTCAGCACGATATGAACGTGGGTCCTCTCAATTTTGCCGCTGGTCAAATTCCAGGCCTTCCGGTTTTCTCGTTTACAGCAGATAAGGATCTTGTTGAGCATGCTCTTGCATCGGCTAAAGAAGTAGCTCCTGAACTGCAGGTTATTTCTGGACGTGTTGCTTCAGGAGATCAGTTTGTGAGCTCATCAGAGCTTGCGGACCATATTTACACAACATTTGGCGCTGATTGTTGCGAGATGGAGGGCGCTTCAATTGCCCAGGTTGCTTGGCTTAACCGCACACCGTTTGTGGTGATTAGGCTTATGTCCGATAAGCCCGGTACTACTTCAAGTGTTGATTATCTAACGTTTGAGCGTGAGGCTTCTGAGCGTTCTGCTCGTATTACTGCAGCTATTATCAAAAAGCTTGCCTAGCAACCTGAGGTGCCCCTTTAAGGCAACTCTTCTGGGTTACCTGGGCGGATCTTCTGGGACAACCAGGTAGCTCTCCCGGGTCAGTTTACATTTTTCATAAGAGGGAAGGCAGGGCGTAAGAAACAACTTGCGCTGATTTAGCCATTCGAATGTTTTTAAACATAATTGAACGATATTTCGATTATCATTGTCCCGTTATGAAAGTGGTTTGAAAGGTACCGAATGATAACACTCGGACACTTTTTTGAGATGATGGTTGCCAATCCGTTTTTGGCCCTCGTCATTGTCCTTGTTTTTGGATGCATCTTTGTAAATGGTGCAACCGATGCGGCTAATGCTATTGCAGAGGCTGTTGGAACTCGTTCAATCAAAGTAAACAATGCAATTATCATGAGCGTTGTATGCAACTTTGTTGGTTTGGTGGCTATGTGCCTCATTTCAACTGCAGTTGCAGACACAATCTTGGGCATGGTTGACTTTGGTAGCAACAACCATGAGGCTCTTGTTGCTCTTGCTGCAGGCTGTGTGGGTATTGTTACCTGGGCAGTAGGAGCTTGGGCTTTAGGTATTCCAACTTCTGAGTCGCATGCACTCATTGCTGGCCTTACCGGTGCAGCACTTGCAATTCATGGTGATTTTGGCGCAGTTAACTGGGGCGAGTGGAGCAAGGTTTTAATTGGTCTGCTCTTCTCAACCACGCTAGGCTTTGCTGCTGGTTGGATCATTGTTAAAGCAATCAACAAGCTTTGCGTAAATGTTGATCGACAGCGCGCTGATGAAATGTTTGGTCACTTGCAGGTTGTTGGCTCGGCCTTTGTTGCAGCTATGCACGGTGCACAGGACGGTCAGAAGTTCATGTCCATTGCCATGCTTGCAATTGCACTCTCCGCAGGTCATGGAGCTGCTGGTGCAGATGTGTTCCCGCTCTGGCTGCAGGTACTGTGTGCTGCTCTTATGTCTATCGGTACTGCGATTGGCGGAAGAAAGATTATTAAAAAAGTCGGAATGGAAATGGTAAAGCTTGAGCGTTATCAGGGCTTTGCCGCGTCCTTCTCGGCATCTGCATCTTTGCTGCTTTCCACGCTAACCGGACTTCCTGTTTCAACAACTCATACAAAAATGACCGCCATGATGGGTGCGGGTGCTGCAAAAAATATTCGTTCAGTTAACTGGGGTGTTGCAAAAGAAATGGTTGCAGCATGGGTATTTACGTTCCCTGGCTGCGGACTTATTGGCTTTCTTTTTGCAAAACTGTTCCTGATGATTTTCTAAGTACGTATAACTGTCTTTTACGAGTTCTATTGAACCACTCAACTTTATTGGAGGATTCATGCTAGGTAAGCCAAAAGAGGACGTCTTCTACACCATGTTCCGCGAGTTTGGCGACAAAATTGTAGAAACCGCTGAAGAGTATGCGGTCATTATGGAAGGCTATCCTGAGACTGCCGCGCGTATTCCTCAGATGAAGGTTTACGAGCGCGAGTGTGACGAGAAGGTCCAGCACATTATGAAGGAGCTTTACGCTTCCTTTGTCACTCCATTTGAGCGCGAGGACATCTCCGATTTGGCTCTTCGTCTTGATGACATTGTTGACGGAATGAATTCTGTTGCAGAGCGTCTTGATCTCTTTAACGTTGACGACACTCGTAAAGAGGCTATGCAGCTTGCTGAACTTACCCTTCGCGCATGCAAGACGGTCCAGGAGATGCTGAGTGTTTTGAGCGATTACAAGAAAGATTCTACCGTTATGGAGAAGGCCATTGCCGTTGGTCACGTTGAGGACGAGGGAGACCTTATTTACCACAACGCACTCTCTCGTTTGTTCCGTGATGAAATGCCTGGTCGCCACACGGTTGCTTGGCTTCGTATTTTTGACCGCATGGAGACTGTTCTTGATTCCTGTGATGACGCGGCGGGAGTTGTTCGCTCCGTTGTTATGAAGAACGCTTAAGTTCGTTTTCTGCTAACGGTATATACAGACTAAAAACTGCCTTCCGCCGGGAGGCAGTTTTTATATTCTCTTTTTGTCCGGTATTGGGGTTAAACTGTTTATATAAAAGAAAGTGGAGGTGCCATGAGCGGCTTCAAGCGTTTTTGCTACATACTTTATGTTCTTGCAAGTGCATTTGTATTTTTAGCTCTTGCCTTAACGTGGTTTGGTCCTTGGACACATCAGGCAACTAACCTCTTGTTCACCAAGCCATACCTTATTGCGCTTAACGCTTGTGCGGCTATTAGTATCTTTGGTCTTGTAGTGGTTTTGTTTAGAGCTCTCTTTATTAGAAAAACGGTAAAGCTCACGGTAGCCACTGTTGAGGGCGGAACAATCTCTGTCACAAAAGATGCTATTTCTTCTCAGGCAGCACATATCATTGAAGAAGATGGAACGTGCCTAGCTCACCGTGTTAACGTGCAGATTTCTAAGAATAATTCTGTAGCTGTACAGATTGATATTCTCCCTAAAGAGCCTGTTGATGTTACTGCAAAGGGCTCTGAGTTCTACAACGCGCTTCAGTCTGGTCTTGCTATTGTGTGCGGACCTTGTGTTTCTAGCATCAATCTTTCTTTTGTCAAGCCAAGTTCCTTCTCGCCAAAAGATGAAGAAGGTGCGTCTTCGTCGCAGTCAAAAGAGGTTGTGCCAGAACCAGAGATTGTAGAAGAGCAAACGTATGAACAGCCTTCCAATCAGGCTTCTGCGCAGCAGACTGGTCAAGACATTCGATTGAGCATTTCAGAGCCAGACGCAAAGGAGGTCAAAGACAATGGATAAAAGCTTCTTCCAAAAGATGCAAGAACAGTGCAAAAAATATGTCGTTGGCCATCCAGGTGCCATTATTGGTGGATTTTTGGGCCTCTTGTTTGCAATTTTTTTGTTTACGTTTGGCCTTTTTAAAATGCTGGTTGTTGCATTGTTTGTACTGGTAGGAGTTGCCATTGGTCAGATCTTTGACGGAAAGGCAACAATTTTGGCAAAGATTCGTTCCTTATTTACGGATAGAAATTAGATAGGAGAGAGCTGTGGCAGAAGAGCTTACTAATTCACAAGAGACCACCTCTGAAGAAATTGTTCCTGCAGAAGAAACAACAGATGTTCCTTCCGATGCAGATCTTGAGGATACAGACTCTCTTACCTTCTCTGGTGGAGTTGTCGAGAAGATCGTCTCACTAGCTTTACGTGACGTCCCCAACGTGGTGGGTGCTCGTGGAAACTGGCTTAACAGAGTTCAGGATGTACTTGGTGCATCTGATACGGCTAAAGGTGTCACTGTAGAGGTGCTGCCTGATAGCTCGCTAAATGTTACCGTGTCTGTTCTTATTAAATATGGTTCTTATGCGCCTCAGATTTTTGAGGATGTTAAGCATACAATTGTCGAGAAAATCACCGGTATGACAGGCCTTGAAGTTTCTGGTGTTAACCTGCGAATTGAAGATGTTTTGACCGAAGAAGAATACGATCGCCTAAAACATCGTCCGGAAGAGCCTGAACAGCTAGACAAAGAAGAGTAAAGTAAGATAAAATCTTTACGTTTTCATGCTTTTTTATTACTTGTTTCACTATTGTTTGTTATTACATGCTCCCAAAGCGCAAGGAGTTTTGCCATGAAAAGGCTTACACGTTGGAGTATGGCGATTGTCGCTACATTTGTGCTAGCACTCTCGCTCGTTGGAGGACTTGCAAAGCAAGCATTCGCAGACACCATCCCTGTTACCTCAGAGGCTGAGCTGCTGGCTGCTATTGCTGCTGCTCCAGCAGATGGTTCGCAGACTATCGTTCAGGTAAATGCGGACTTTACCATTACTGCTCCAGTCCAGGTTCCAGCTAATAAGAACATTAGGTTAATGGGCAGTGGAACTATCACAAGTGCCATGACCGGCTCTAATCATTTCTATATGTTCAAGATTGCTTCTGGCGGCGCAGTTACTCTTGATGGTGCCACCATTGATGGCAACAACACTGCATTTGCCGTTGAGAACCGTGGTAGCTTTACCTTGCTTCGTGGCGTTATTAAAAATGGCAAGGCCAAACCTTATCCTGGAAATAACGGCGTAGTTCTCACCACTGGTACTGGTGCAAAGTTTGTTATGGCTGGCGGCACCATTCAGGACAGCACGGTTGCCAATGCTCTTGGTGGCGCAGTCACTGTTGCAAATGGTGCAACAGGTGAGCTCCGTGACGGTACCATTCAGAACACTACTCTTACCAATCAGTACTCTGGTAGCGTTATGGTAAGAAATGCAGATTTCACTATGACTGGCGGAACCATCACTGGTGGCGATGCTTCTTCTACCATTAATTCCTCTGGTGGTCTGATGCTCTATGCCTTGGATCCAAACGGTGAGACAACAACAGCCACTGTGGGTGGTGGATATATCACTAACAACAAGGCTGTTGACGGTGCGGGCGTCCACGTTTACGCAGGTAATCCTCAGTATGGTGACTCTAAGTCAAAGGCAGACTTTACCTTCAACGGTGGCTCTATTACTAATAATGTTGCTTCTGAGTCCGGCGGCGGTATCTACGTAACCTGGAACGGCAACGCTGTTATGAATAACGGCATCATCAAGAACAACACTGCTGGCATTGCTGGCGGTGGCGTTGCTACCTACGACCAGTTTGTTGGCGTTGTTGGTGGTCAGAAGGTTCCTTATTCCAGGGTTGGTGCTCCATGGAATAACTGGCCAAACATTTATCGCGCTGGCTTCACCATGAATGGTGGCTCTATTGACGGAAACAAGGTCACTAGTAATGGCACCAACCAGCTTGGCGATAAGGGTGTTGGTGCTGGTATTTATGTTGCATCTGCTAATGTAACCCTTAATGCTGGTGAAATTATCAATAACACTGCAAATGACCAGGGCGGCGCAGTTTACGTTGCTTCTGTTCCTTATGTTGTCCACATTAATAAAGCACTTATTAAGGACAACACTGCGACGGTTATTGGTGGTGGTGCTTGGTTCTGTCCAACCGGTGTAGCTGAATTCCACTCCAAAAATGGCGTAGCATTCTTCAACAACACCGCAAATGGTGCTGGTGATGAGATTGCAACCGTTCGCGGTGCAGGTGAATCTGTCGGTGCAACTATTTCTGATTATATGCTTGGTGGTGCCTCTGCACATTGGACTAAGGATGGCGCGGTTACCATCAACCCTCCTTCAATACTTGGTGAAGCTGATCCAGCTGCTGCACGTCATACTACTGAAGAAGTAAGCAATATCGTTAACAACACCGATATGCTTGCTCTTGAGTCTAATCTTCGTTATAGCTCTATCACCGCAGCACAGAATAAGGCTCAACTGATTATTTCTGGAAATACTGCACAGCGTGGTGGTGGTATTGGCTCCAACGGTACCGTTATTACTGGTGAAGAGGGTACTCAGGATGTAACCGTTAAGAAGGTTTGGGATACTTCTGCAAACCCAGATGCAGTTATTCCAGAGACGCTTACTGTTTATCTAAAGGCAGATGGATATGTTGTTGACTCCGTTGAGCTTTCTGCAGCAAACAACTGGGAGCACACATTCCACGGTCTTCCTGATAACGTAACTTTGAGCTTTACAGAAGGAACCGTAGTCGGTTGGACTGCTCAGACTCCTGAGGTTAACGGTAACGTTACTACCCTGACCAATAAGGCTGATGCTCCTGTAACTCGCGATGTTTCAGTAACCAAGGTTTGGAATGGTACAAAGAAGGATTCTGTAACCGTTCACCTGCT
>CAKAPG010000006.1 GCA_916715765.1 uncultured Atopobium sp. | reverse complement strand
AAGCAGACGTTCTTCTCGATATCCAAGATGGCCAATTGCATGTGCGTTGATGTGGAAAAAATAGATTCAAAGGCATGGGCGCTTTGACTCTTCCATTACGCTAAAATTGTAAGGTAATTGTTTATCGAGAGATTTTGGCTGATAAAACATATTCGCCTTGAGTTTGGAGCGTAGGGATATATGCCATTGCAATTTAACAGACTTGGTATCACTCCAATCGTTGTTTTTAACTTTATTATCTGGCTTTTCTTTACACTCGCATACTTCTATCAAATTGTGTATATCCTTCGCGTTTTAGTTAAGGGTGAGGTAAAGCTCCCAGAGGCAAAAAAGCAGCACCGCTACGCCTTCTTTATTGCTGCCCACAACGAAGAGCCAGTTATTGGCAATCTTGTTAGGTCTATTCTTTCTCAGGATTACCCTCGAGAGCTGATGGATGTTTTTGTTGTTGCAGATGCTTGTACTGATAAAACAGCTGAAGAGGCAAGAAAAGCTGGAGCAATTACTTGGGAGAGAAATGACCTTGCTCGTAAAGGTAAGAGCTGGGTTATGGATTACGGTTTTGATCGTATTCTTAATGAGTACGGTGACAAATACGAGGCTTTCATTATTATGGACGCCGATAACCTGGTTTCTCCAAGCTACTTAAAGATTATGAACCAGGCTTTTGACGCAGGATATCTTGTCTGCACCAGTTACAGAAACTCAAAGAATTTTGATTCTAGCTGGGTAAGTTCTGCCTATGCTACCTGGTTTATGCGTGAGGCAAAGTTCTTGAATAACGCCCGTATGATGATGGGTACCAGCTGTGCAGTTTCTGGTTCCGGCTGGATGGTTTCTTCTCGCATTATTAAAGGTATGCATGGATGGGATTTCCATACCCTTACCGAGGATATTCAGTTCTCCACCTTCTGCAGCGCTCATAACATCCAAATCGGTTATGCGCCTGCAGAGTTCTTTGATGAGCAGCCTTTGACTTTTAAGGCGTCATGGACACAGCGTATGCGTTGGACAAAAGGCTTCTACCAGGTGTTCTTCTCGTATGGTTTTGATTTAATTAAGGGTATTTTTAAGGGTCAGTTTGCCTCATACGACATGCTGATGACTATTGCTCCAGGCATGATTCTGACGCTGCTTTCAGCCTTTATTAATGGTACTTACCTGTTGGTTGGCTATTTGAGCCACGGCTTTGTTGCTACTGACGCAGAGATTGCTATGAGCGTGGGATCTTTGGCCATGACGGTTTTCTCGATGTATGCGGTTTTCTTTGTTCTGGCGCTTATTACCACTATCTCGGAGTACAAGCATTTCCACGTAAAGAAGAAGTGGCGTATTTTCACCAATCTCTTTACGTTCCCTATTTTTATGATGACGTATATCCCAATTACCGTTGCAGCTTTGTTTAAAAAGGTTGAGTGGGTTCCTACTAAACATGACATTGCTGTTAACTTTGAGGATGTTATTGCTTCAAGTGGGAGTTCAAATTAAATAATTAGCTCCACTGGTGGTACAATGCCAAAACACGTTGAGCATGACCGGTAGGTCAGGAGGGAGCCAAAAACAATGGCAAAGTTCTTCGAAGGCGAATCGCATACATTTTCTGAGTATCTTTTGGTTCCTGGCTATTCATCAGCTGAGAACATCCCTGCAAATGTTTCTTTGAAGACTCCTCTGGTAAAGTTTAAGCGTGGCGAGAAAAGCGCTATTGAGCTCAACATTCCTATGGTATCTGCAGTAATGCAGTCAGTTTCTGGTCCTCGTTTGGCAATTGCCTTGGCCCAGCAGGGTGGCATTGCCTTTATTTATGGCTCTCAGTCCGCTGAAGATGAAGCTCAGATGGTTCGCGAGGTTAAGAGTTACAAAGCTGGTTTTGTTGTCTCTGACTCCACGCTCACTCCAGAGATGACCCTTGGTGAGGTACTTGATCTTAAAGAGAAGACTGGCCACTCTACCATGCCTGTCACTGATGACGGCACTTCTCGCGGTAAGCTCGTAGGTATTGTTACCTCTCGTGACTATCGCCCTTCTCGCGATGATCGCTCTAAGCTTGTTTCTGAGTTTATGACTCCAGCTGATAAGCTTATTACCGCTCCTGAAGATACTTCCCTCAAAGCTGCAAATGATATTATCTGGGACAACAAGCTTAATGCTCTTCCTATTGTTGATAAGAACGGCCACCTGGTCAGCTTTGTATTCCGTAAAGATTATGATTCCCACAAGTCTGCTCCAGATGAGCTGCTTGATGATTCTAAGCGCTATATGGTTGGCGCTGGTATTAATACTCGTGACTATGAAACCCGCGTTCCTCTGCTTGTTGAGGCAGGCGCTGATGTTTTATGCATTGACTCTTCTGAGGGTTATTCTGAGTGGCAGAAGCGCACCCTTGAGTGGGTTCGTGCAACTTACGGTGATTCCGTCAAGATTGGCGCTGGCAACGTTGTAGATGCTGAGGGCTTCCGCTTCTTGGCAGAGGCTGGAGCTGACTTTATCAAGATTGGTATCGGCGGCGGTTCTATCTGCATCACTCGTGAGCAGAAGGGCATCGGTCGTGGCCAGGCAACTTCTGTTATTGATGTTGCTCGCGCTCGTGATGAGTACTTTGAGGAGACTGGCGTCTATATTCCAATCTGCTCTGACGGTGGAATTGTCTACGACTATCACATGACTTTGGCCCTCGCTATGGGTTCTGACTTCATGATGCTTGGTCGTTACTTTGCTCGCTTTGATGAGAGTCCTTCTGACCGCGTTATTGTTAACGGCTCTTACATGAAGGAATACTGGGGCGAGGGTTCTGCACGTGCTCGCAACTGGCAACGCTATGACCTTGGCGGCAACAAGCGCGGTCTTTCCTTTGTTGAGGGCGTTGATTCCTACGTTCCATATGCGGGTCCTTTGAAGGATGGCGTTGAGGCATCACTTCTGAAGGTTAAGTCCACCATGTGCAACTGCGGCGCTCTTGATATTCCTGAGCTTCGCGATAAGGCAAAGATTACACTTGTCTCTTCAACTTCAATTGTTGAGGGCGGCGCACACGACGTCTTGCTGAAAGACTCAAACCAGCAGGTCAGTTACAATTTCCGTTCATAACTCACAGGATTTATGGACTACTAGCGTCACCAAGTATTTTGCTTGGTGACGCATCGCTATAAGAAAGGGGAACTCGTGGAAAACGAGGAAGTACAGAACGTAACCGATACAGGTGATTTTCCTGCCTACGACGCTGAGGCCATTGAAACTAAGTGGCAGCGCGTCTGGGAAGAGCAGAATCTTTACAAGACAGAAGAGGACAGCTCAAGGCCTAAAAAATACGTTCTAGAGATGTTCCCTTATCCTTCGGGCGATCTTCACATGGGTCATGCTCGTAACTACACCATTGGCGATGCTATGGCTCGTCAGGCCCGTATGCGCGGCTTTGATGTCTTGCATCCAATGGGCTTTGATGCTTTTGGTCTTCCTGCAGAAAATGCTGCTATTAAGCACAATACTCAGCCTTCTGTGTGGACCCATAAGAATATTGACCAGGCTGTAAAAACCATGTTCCGCATGGGTTTTGCCTACGATAAAGACCGCATGTTTAACACCTGCGATCCTGAGTACTACAAGTGGGGCCAGTGGATCTTCCTCAAGATGCTTGAGAAGGGCCTGGTATATCGTGCTACAAGCCCCGTTAACTGGTGTCCTAACGATAAGACCGTTCTTGCAAACGAGCAGGTAGTTAACGGTAAATGCTGGCGTTGTGGTGCAGTTCCAGAGAAGCGTGAGCTCTCTCAGTGGTACCTGCGCATCACTGATTATGCTCAGGAGCTCCTTGATGACCTTGACCAGCTTGAGGGCTGGCCAGAGCGTGTTCGTGCCATGCAGGCAAACTGGATTGGACGCTCCGAGGGTGCAGAGATTGACTTCACCCTGGCAGATACTGACGGTGTCACACCAACCGATACCAAGATGACCGTCTTTACCACTCGTGCAGACACCATCTACGGCTGTACCTTCATGCTGCTTCCACCAGAGTCCAAGCTTGCTGCTGAGCTGGTAGGGGATTCAGAGTACAAGGCTGCCTTTGACGCTCTTCACGAGGAGGCTGTAAAGGTTTCTTCCATTGATCGCCAGGGCACAGATCGCGAGAAACACGGTGTATTCACCGGCCGTTACGCAATTAACCCTGTCACCGGACAGACCGTACCAATTTGGGTTGCCGACTACGTCCTTCTCGACTATGGTACTGGCGCTGTTATGGGTGTTCCATCAGGCGATAAACGCGACTTTGACTTTGCTAAGAAGTATGACCTGCCTATTGTTCCTATCATCTGTGAAGAGGGAACTGAAATCTATGAGGAGCTCAAGGGAGTTTCCGAGTACAAGGTAACCTCTGTTGACTGGGATGGACCAATGGATACCGTGGGTATTCTCGTCCAGTCTGGTCCTTTTACCGGTCTCCGTGGTGGTAAACATTCTGAGGCAGAAGAGGCTGTTGTTGCTTATCTGACTGAGCACAACGTTGGTCGTAGAACTGTCCAGTTCCGTCTTCGTGACTGGCTCATTTCCAGGCAACGCTATTGGGGCAATCCAATTCCTATGATTCACTGCGATTGCTGCGGTGACGTCCCAGTTCCTTATGATCAGCTCCCTGTTACGCTTCCAGACAATCTTGACCTGGCAGCAGGAGATACTCTTGCTGAGTGCAAGGAGTTTGTAGAGACCACCTGTCCTCAGTGCGGAAAGCCTGCAAAGCGCATCACTGATACCATGGATACCTTTACTTGTTCCAGCTGGTACTATCTGCGCTACTGCGATCCACACAACACCGAGCTTCCTTTCTCCAAAGAGTCTGTGGACCGATGGATGCCGGTAGATAACTACATTGGCGGCATCGAACACGCAATTCTGCACCTTCTGTATTCTCGCTTCTTTACTAAGGTCCTCCGTGACCTGGGCATGATTGACATTGACGAGCCATTTAAGAACCTGATGACTCAGGGCATGGTCAAGGATGAGCACGGCGACACCATGTCAAAGTCAAAGGGTAACGTGGTACCTCCAAGTTCCGTCATTGAGCCTTATGGTGCAGATACTATGCGCCTTGCCATTCTCTTTGTTGCTCCACCAGAGAAGGATTTTGACTGGGACGAGAAGGTCGTTGCAGGTGCAAACCGCTTTATCAAGCGTGCATGGCGTGTAGTTTGGGAGCTCTCTCGCACCGCTGATGCTTCTGCCGTACTCGACCACGCTGCTTTGGACGCAAAGTCGCTTGAGCTCAACCGGGTCCTCAACGCTATGGGAATCCGCTGCACCACCGAGTTTGACAAGGGCCAGTTCAACACTGCAATTTCTGCAGTTATGGAGCTGGTTAATGCAGCAAGCGCCTATATCAACGAGGTTCCTGCAGAGTCCAGAGATGCAGCACTTTGCTACAAGGTTGCAAATGACGTTGTAGCTATGCTGGCTCCAATCATTCCTCACTGGGCAGAGGAGCTCAGCCATGAGGCTCTGGGCAAAGACATTCCTGTCTATCATCAGCCATGGCCAGAGTTTGATCCTGAACAGGCAAAGAGCAATACCGTAGAGATTGCTGTTCAGCTCAAGGGTAAGGTCCGCGCTCGTATTGAGGTTTCTGCCGATGCTTCTGAGGAAGAACTCACTGCGGTCGCAACTGAGGCTATTGCCGATCAGCTTGAGGGCAAAGAGATTAAAAAAGTTATTGTAGTTAAGGGACGACTTGTGAATATCGTTGCCTAACAGCAAAAATACTTGACGAGAAGCCCTTTATCTCGTAAGATATCTCTAAACGTAGTTGTTATTAGTTGGAAGTGGGGTTGAGTTTTAACCCCGCTTCCTTTCTGTATGTAGATGAGGAGGTCAAATGCAAAACGAAGGTGCAACAAAGAAAATCTTGTCCGCACTAGAGCAGGCTGCACTCAATCACCACATTGATATTGTTGATGTTGAGATTGTTGGTTCTTCTAAGAATCCTGTGGTCAGAGTAAGAATTGACCATGATGATGAGAAGGCAGAGACCATTTCTCTTGATGAGGTTGCTCAAGAAACTTCATGGATCTCAGATACCATCGATGAGCTTGATCCTTTCCCAGCATCATTTACCTTGGAGGTTTCTTCTCCAGGCATGGCACGTCCACTTCGTCGTGCAAAAGACTTTGAGCGCTTTGCGGGAGAAGAGATTCAGCTTCAGACTACTGCCACAGAGGGACGCCGTAAATTTACGGGCAAACTCTTGGGCATTGAGGGTACAACTATCTCAATTCAGACAGAAGATGAGGTCTGTACTGTTGATTTGTCTGAGTTAAAGAAGTGCGTTATTAAACCAGTTTTTGATTTCTCGGCCTCAGCCAAGAAGTAGATAGAGAGGATTATTCATGGCATCTGAAATGATGGAAGCTTTGATGTTGCTTTGCCAGGAGAAGCACATCGATGAGTTGTATCTGCTGGATCGTTTGGAGCAGTCTCTGGCAAAAAGCTATGCTGACGTCCTCCATCTTGATTTTGGCGCTCGCGTCACCATTGATAGGGCAACTGGCCGTGTCTACGTCTATGAGCTTGTTCCAAAGGGTGAGCCAGACGAGGAGACTGGTGAGTATACAGAGTTTGATGAGGTAGACGTAACTCCTCCAGACACCAGCCGTATTGCTGCTCAGCATGCTAAGGCAGAGATTAAGACGCTTGTTCGCAACGCTGCTCGTGCACAGATTTATGATGAGTTCCGCGGTCGTATTGGTGACATCATCACTGGTACTGTTCTTCAGTCCACTCCTGATTTCACTATCATTAAGATTCGTGAGGGTGTTGAGGCAGAGCTTCCACACTTTGACCAGCGCCGTTTCCCTGATGAGCGCGATGAGCGTCCAGCAGGCGAGCGTTACCTTCACAACCAGCGCATCAAGGCAATTATCGTTGACGTCCGCGATCCTAATGCAACTCAGCCAGCAGTTCGTGGTGAGCGTCAGCGTCCACCAATTGTTGTTTCTCGTACTCATCCAGATCTTATCCGTCGCCTCTTTGAGCTTGAGGTTCCAGAGGTTTATGACGGTGTCGTAAGCATTCGCTCCATTGCTCGTGAGGCCGGCGTCCGTTCTAAGATTGCTGTTTCTTCCGTTGATGAGCGCCTTGATCCAGTTGGTGCTTGCGTTGGTCCTAAGGGCAGCCGTGTTCGCACCGTAGTTTCTGAGCTTCGTGGAGAGCGCGTTGACGTTGTGCCTTGGTTTGACGATGCTGCCCGTTGCGTTGCATCCGCACTTTCACCTGCACGTGTTTCTCGCGTTATTGTTGATGGCGCTACGGGTCACGCAACCGTTATTGTTCCTGATGACCAGCTGTCTTTGGCGATTGGTAAAGAGGGTCAGAACGCTCGTCTTGCCGCTCGTCTGACAGGTCTTCACATTGACATCAAGAACGAGTCCCTTGCGGCAAGCATTTTGAACAACCTTCCTGAGGTTGTTGAAGAGACTGTTGATGAGGAAGAGATTGCTCATCGTTGCAAGTATGTGAGCCCTAACGGAACTCCTTGCCGCAATATGGCAAGACCTGGTTCTGATTTCTGCGGCATTCATGATGACATGGAGAATGCAGAGATTTCTTCCGATCCAGACTCACTGATCTAGTCAACTACCTGTAACTATCCCGTCAACCGGAAGGTTTTCATATATGGCAAAAATGCGTGTACATGACCTTGCCAAAGAATATGGTATGCAGAGCAAAGAATTGCTCGAGCACCTTGCGGACATGAAGATTCCTGCAAAGTCTGCTTCTTCTACGCTTGAAGATGCATATATTTCTATTGTTCGTAAGAAACTCCAGCCTATTATGGAGGCTCGTGCCGCTGAAATCGCAGCTCAGAAGGCTGCCGAGGAAGAGGCTGCTGCCAAAGAGGCAAAGGCTGCTGCAGAGGTAGCAGAGGCTGAGCGTCTTGCTGCAGAGGCAAGGCGTGAAGCTGAGCGTGCTGAAGAAGAGAAGAAGCGCGCAAAAGAAGAGGCTGCTCGTAAGAAAGAAGAGGAGCGCCGCCGCGCTGAGGAAGAGAAAAAGCGTCTTGAGGCCGAAGAGGCTGAGCGTAATCGCGTAAAGGACACCGCTCCTAAGGCTGCTCCTTCCTTCAACAACCTGCTTGATCAGATTGCTCAGCAGGAAGAGGTTTTGAAACAGCAGGCTGCAGAGTCTGCTGCTCAGAAGAAGGCCGAGAAGGGACCAAGAAATCACGCTCGCGCCAATGCAAGCGAGGCAAGTGGTGCTCCTTCTCGTCATAACTTCAAGAATGAGCGCGATGACGCTTCCATGTCTGATGAGCGTCCAAACGGTAAGCGCAAGAAGAATCGTCGCGGTGGAGATGACGGAGAAGACCGTTATAGCCGTATGGCCCGTGAGGCTGAGGCTTATAACAGAAGCCGCGTTTTGGATGAGGCTCGCGTTGCTATTGAAGAGGCTAGCCGTGAGTCCACTGGCCGCCGTAAAAAGCGCAAAGAGCGTCGTCAGAAGCAGGCTGCAGAGGCTGCTATGGAGCAGCGTATTGAGGAAGCACTTGCAAATGACCAGGATATTTCCCAGCTTGATACTGTAAAGGTTCCTCAGGGCTCTACTGTCTCTGAACTTGCTGAGCTTCTTGGCGTTCCTGCAAATGACATCATTAAGCGCCTGTTCCTGCTTGGCAACCCTCTGACGCTTACCGAGACCATGTCCGATGAGCTTATTGAGATTGTTGCTGATGACCTTGGTCGTCAGATTAAGATCATGTCCAAGGAAGAGGAGAATTCCTTCACCTTCTACGATGATCCTAAGGACTTGAAGCCACGCCCTCCAGTAGTTACCGTCATGGGTCACGTTGACCACGGTAAGACATCGCTTCTGGACGCAATTCGTCACACCGGCGTTGCAGCTGGCGAGGCCGGCGGCATTACACAGGCAATCGGTGCATCTCAGGTCACCATTAACGGCCGCGAGATTACCTTCATCGATACCCCAGGTCACGAGACCTTTACCGCTATGCGTGCTCGTGGTGCAAAGGTTACCGATATTGTCATTCTGATTGTTGCTGCAGACGACGGCGTTATGCCTCAGACCATTGAGTCTATTAACCACGCAAAGGCTGCTGGTGTTCCAATTGTTGTTGCTGTCAACAAGATTGATAAGCCAGGCGCAGATCCTACCCGCGTTCGTCAGGAGCTCACCGAGTATGGTGTTATTCCTGAGGAGTGGGGTGGACAGAACATGTTTGTTGACATCTCCGCTAAGCAGAATTTGGGCATCGACGATCTTCTCGAGACCATTCTTTTGCAGGCAGATGTCCTTGAGCTGAAGGCAAACCCAGACACCTTTGCTTCTGGTAACGTTCTTGAGGCTAAGCTTGATCGTGGTCGTGGCTCTGTTGCTACTGTTTTGGTTACACGCGGTACGCTCCACATCGGCGATGCTCTTGTTGCTGGTATGGCCTTTGGCCGCGTCCGTGCAATGCTTGATCCTAAGGGTAACGCAGTTACCACCGCAGGTCCTTCTGACGCAGTTGAGATTCTTGGTCTGCAGACCGTTCCTGGCGCAGGCGATGAGTTCCGTGTCTTCCAGGAGGAGCGCGACGCTCGAGAGCTTGCTGACCAGCGCGCTCTTAAGGCTCGTATTGAAGAGCAGAACCGAGTTAAGCACGTTACCCTCGAGAACCTCTTTGACACTATGGCTGACCGTGACGTCAAGGAACTCAACCTCATCATCAAGGCTGATGTTCAGGGCTCCATCGAGGCTCTCCAGGACTCCCTGGACAAGATGGACCAGTCCGAGGTTCGTATCAGCACCATTCACTCTGCTGTTGGTGGAATCACCGAGACCGACGTTGTTCTCGCTGATGCATCCAATGCAATCATCATTGGCTTTGGTGTCCGTCCAGATGCAAAGGCCAAGCTTGCTGCAGAGCGCGTAGGCGTTGAGATTAGAACCTATAGCGTCATCTACAAGGCAATCGAAGAGATTGACGCTGCTCGTATTGGTATGCTCAAGCCAACTGAGCAGGAAGTCCAGACAGGCGTTGCTGAGGTCCGTGATACCTTCAAGGTTCCTAAGGTTGGTATTGCTGCTGGCTGCATGATTTCTGAGGGCGAGATTTCTCGCGACGATAACATCCGCCTCATTCGTGACGGCTTTGTTGTCTACGACGGAAAGATTGCATCGCTCAGGCGCTTCAAAGACGACGTTAAGAGCGTTAAATCCGGCTATGAATGCGGTATTGGCCTCGAGAACTTCCAGGACATCAAACCTGGCGACCAGCTTGAGGGCTATCGCATTGAGCAGGTGGCTCGTACCGAGTAAGAAGGGACAGCATGAAACAGAATCAGTTTTCTCGTCGTACTAATGAGATTGCTCGAGAAAAGCTCAGCTGGATCCTTTTGTTTGAAATTTCCGACCCTGATCTCCAGCTTGTGACTGTCACAAGCTGTGAGGTCTCGGTTGATAAGTCCTTTATGCGCGCCTATGTAAGTTGTGAGCCTGATCGTTACGATAAGGTTCTTGCGGCTCTTAAGCGTGCTAAGGGTAGGATTCGCTCGCTTTTGGGCCACGCGCTGAACTGGCGTGTAACCCCTGAGCTTGATTTCAAAATTGATACCACTACCGATGAGGCTGAGCGTATTGCTCAGGCACTTGAGGTTGTTCCACCAACGCTTGGTGTTGCGAAAGACGAGTTTGGATACCCTCTAGCTTCTGATGAAGAGAAATCTGACGAGGAGGCGTAAGTAAGTGACGTCACTGAATACAAAAGTCAGTCGTCCAGAATTTGACGAGGTTATAGCTCTGATTGAGCAGGCCTCGTCAATCGTTGTTTGCGCGCATACTTCTCCTGATGGAGACGCGATTGGCTCTGGATTAGCACTTTCTTCCATTATTCAGAGAAGATGGCCTAGCAAAACTGTCACCAATCTTTTGGCAGATGCTGATGGAGAAGTACCACGCATTTACAAGTTTCTTGATGGTACCGAGAGCTTTGTACCTGCAAATAAGTACGAGGGAACTCCAGATCTTTTTATCTGCGTAGATCTTTCTACTGCAGGTCGTTTGGCTGATGCAGAAACGCTGATGGAGCGCTCTAAGACGGTAGCAGTTCTTGACCATCACCCTTATAACAATGTGTATTGGAATGCAGGACTTGTGCGTCCTGATGCGGCGGCAACTGGCGTCATTATCACCGAGTTTGCCTGTCATTTAGGCGCAGAACTTATTCCATCTGAGGCACAATGTCTTATGTGTGCGCTGGTAACTGATACTGGTCGTTTCCAGTACCAAAACGCTGACGGCGAGGCTTTTGAGGTAGCAAGTTTGCTGGTAGAAGCAGGTGCTTCTCCATCTCAGATTGCGCTTCATGTCTACCAGAGTGATCGCTTGGCCTATCTTCATCTTGCCGCAAAGGTTATGGGTCGTATTCTCACCTTTGGTGAGGGTCGCGTTGCCTACAGCTACGTTACTACTGCAGATCTTTCTGCATCAGGTGTTCCTTTAGCAGAGATGGATGGCCTGGTAGATATTGTGCGCTGTGTTGAGGGAACTGAAATTGCTCTCTTCCTCAAAGAGGTTGACGGCGGAAAAGTTCGTGGCAATTTGCGTTCCAAATCTCAGCTAGATATTTCTGGCGTAGCTCGTCAAATGGGTGGTGGTGGACACACTGCTGCTGCAGGTTTTACCGCTGAAGGCACCATTGACGATGTGTTTACCCAGATAGTCCCGCTGCTCATCGATCTTCTCGCCCTTGACAAGGAGTCATAGGTGAAGCGAGGAGCTAGTGGAATTAACGCACTTATTGCTGTTGACAAGCCGCTTGGGTTGACCAGCCATGACGTGGTTTCTCGCGTTCGCCGTGCATTTGGCGAGAAACGCGTGGGACATGCAGGCACTTTGGATCCTAATGCAAGTGGCGTGCTGGTAGTGGGCATTGGACTTGCTACAAAGCTTTTGGGCCTTCTGACGCTTGACCGCAAGGGATATGTAGCCGACATTTCGTTTGGGGCTCGTACCTCAACCGATGATGCAGACGGTCAGGTTGTAGCCACTGCTGCTGTCCCAGAAAATCTGTGCGATGAAGAGTTTGCTCGTGCTGCATGCGCAAAGCTGGTGGGTACGGTAGACCAGCTTCCACCTGCAGTTTCTGCAATCTCAGTTGACGGCAAACGTGCCTATCAGCTTGTTCGTGAAGGTAAGACGCCAGAGCTTGCGGCTCGTAGAGTCTCTATTTACGACGCTACGCTTTTGGCAGTGCACAAACCTTCTACTACGGATGAATCACTGGTATGGACGGTTGCGTTTGACGTTTCAAAAGGCACCTACATTAGAAGTATTGCTCGAGACCTTGGTCAGTCTCTTGGAACAGAGGCTCATATTAGTGGCCTGAGAAGGACCTTCTCTGGTCCAATCACACTTGGGAGCTGCGCTTTATTAGAAGAGCTTGAACAAAGCCCAGCTCAGATGCTTGAAGATAAACGCCTCAATCCAACTGAGGTTCTGGGATACCCTGTGCACAGGTTGACTGCAGCAGAATACAAGTGTGTTGAGGTTGGAAAGCGTTTTGGTATTCCAGAAGATCTCTCTGAGATTGCTCATAACTCACTGGTCAGCCTTGTGTGGAATGATGCTCTTGTAGGAATTTGGACAAGGCAGGGCTCCTGCCTTGTCTGCCAGACAAACTTCTCTCAAGGTATTTTGTGTAAGTAAGGATGCACGTTGAACAAGGTAGAACGCATAGTACAATCCGTCTTGTATGGAAGTGAGTTGCCGGCTCCACGTGAGCTTGGTGATGCTGACTTCTATACACTGCGTTCTGACTGCTACAGGCAGCCTTGCGTGTGCGTGCTTGGTGTCTTTGACGGACTTCATGAGGGCCACCAAGGGCTTCTCGCCAGCGCAAAAAAGGACGCCGAAGCTCGCAATGTACCACTTGTTGCTGTGACGTTTTTACCAGACCCTGTTGAGGTGCTGTTTGATGGATCACCTCGGCGGTTGCTCTCGGGAGAAGATAGACTTCGCGCGCTTGCCGCATGGGGAGTGGACGGCATTTTGGTACACCACTTTACCCTCGAGTTTGCGGCATTGAGCGCTACGCAATACGTCGAGGACAAGCTGCTTCCAAGTGTCTCGGCTGTGTCCGTTCATGTGGGTTCTGACTTTGGCCTGGGCGCACAAGGTGCTGAGGGAAGCGCTTTGCTCACCTCGCTTGGGTATAAGCATGGCTTTGAAGTTCACGCCCATGAGCTCTTTTGCTCAGGTGGACAGAAAATTTCTGCAACTCGCATTAGGGACTTGCTTGAGCAGGGTAAAGTTGAGGAAGCAGCAAGCCTGTTGGGCCGCTGGCACTTTGTGAGTGGCGTAGTCAAACACGGTCGAGGCCAGGGTACTGGTTTTGGTTTTCCAACTGCAAATGTTTCGCTTGACCTGCGTGATTGCATTCCTCAAGATGGCGTGTATGCGTGCTATGTGGTTCACGGCGCAACAGCATGGCCCGCTGCGGTTAATGTGGGAAAAGCTCCGTCATTTGAGTCTCAAACAGAACCTTTACTTGAAGCTAACCTCCTAGGTTTTAGCGGCAACTTATATGATTCGCAGGTTCAAACGGTATTTGTGAAGAGACTGAGGGAATCTAAAAAATTTGATTCGCTTGAAGAGCTCAAGTGTGCCGTTCGTGGAAATATAGATTGGGTAGCCCAGAATCTGGGTACGACTTCATATAACTTAGGAAGCGGGGAGGTGGAAGATGATAACTGACGAAGATAAAGAGCGCGTAAGACAAGCCACAGATTTTGTCACGCTTGTTTCCGAGACAGTTGAGCTAAAACCCCGAGGTCAGGACTATTGGGGATGCTGTCCTTTCCACCAAGAAAAAAGCCCTTCATTCAAGATAAATCCTTCTACGGGTCTCTGGCACTGCTTTGGTGCTTGCTCCGAAGGTGGAGACGTCTTTAGCTATGTCATGAAGCGAGAAAACCTGGATTTTCCCAACGCTATTAGATATCTTGCTGATAAAGCAGGCATTACGCTTTCGGAAGAGGCTCATGTTTCTAAAGGACCTCGCAAGAATCGTTTGATTGAGTGCCTTACAGAAGCCGAGAATTACTTCCACTCCATGCTTATGCGTGGAAGGGGAGAAGGTCCTGAAGCAGCTCGTAGTTATCTCTCTGGTCGTGGATTTGGAGCAGCCGTCTGTAAGCGCTGGAAGCTGGGATATGCGCCTGGTAGAGGTGCACTTGTGGCGCACTTGCGCAAATGTGGCTTTACCACGCAAGAGATGATTGCTGCCAACCTTGCCGTTGAGCGTAATGGTCGCATCAGCGATTGGTTCTATGACCGCGTGATGTTCCCCATTCATGATGAACAGGGAAGAACTATTGCTTTTGGTGGCCGAATTACTAAAAAGGTAGAAAATGCTCCCAAGTATCTAAATACCAGGGACACTTCCGTCTTTAATAAAGGCAAGCACCTCTTTGCCTATGACGTGGCAAAAGAGACTATTGCAGCTCAGTCTGAGGCCATAATTTGTGAGGGCTACACAGATGTTATTGCCATGCACGAGGCTGGCTTTACTAATACTGTGGCAGCTCTTGGTACCGCATTTACGTCTGAGCACGTCAAACTCATTGATCGCCAGCGGACGCGCAAAATTATTTGCATGTTTGATGGCGATGCCGCAGGTCAACACGCTGCCGCACGTGCTATTAAATTTATCGATAAAACAACCGCTGCGTTTCTTTGCGTTGTTTTGCCCAATAATCAGGACCCCATGGAGTTTCTCGCCGAATCTGGTGCAGAAAAACTGCGTCCTATCTTAGACTCTGCTCGTCCACTCATGGACTTTGTCTTTGATGCCACAACCGCGCAGTTTGACTTATCCGTGCCTGGTGGTCGAGTCAAGGCGCTTGAGGCTCTAGCATCCTTATTGGCTCCACTCAAGACATCGGTACTTCTGAGCGAGTATGCACTTCGTGTGTCAGACCTGCTTCATATTGATGTTGAGGAAGCAAAGCGTGCAATTAAGGCCGCGCCTATTCAAGACGACGCTTCGGATGTTCGTAGCTCAAAGGCGGCACGCAAGGCGCCTCAGAAGAGTGCATTCAACTCCTCGCATAACTCAGCTTCCAAGGCTCCAACGTATACTGACGGTCCTTCATACGATGATGTCCCTCCATATGACGAGGTTCCGCCATATGACGATCCATCTTCGTATGGTGCTCCTGCTGATGCTTATGTTTCGCACGGTTCGCAGGGGCTTTCCGCAGAAGACCGCAGACAGGTCAACTCAGAACTTGAGCTTTTAAGCGCTATGGCAACAAATCTGTCCTTGGTGCGAGAGTATCAAGATCGTATCGCAGATTTTGTGTGGGCTGATGCTCGCCATCAAACCATGGCATGGGCAATGCTTGCTACTCCAGAGGGCGCTACGCCAGCGCAGGTTGTTGCCGCGGCTGCGGCTGTTGAGCCAAATGCGGCAGCTATTCTTTCTTCTGGTCGCGTGATATCTGAGGGCAACTCCGATACACGTCGCTCGCTTGAGTTTATTGTGGACACTGTTGACTACTACTCGGTACAGCGTAAATTGCGAGAAATTCGATCCAATTTGCGCTCCAGTTCTTATGCAGGGGAGTCTTCAAGCGGAACACTTGCTGAAGAGCAACTTGCTGCTGCACAGGAGCTTCAGACACGAGCGCTGGAGTTAGGTAAGAGGCTTACTTCAGGGCAATAAAAATACTCATTTTATAAGGATGCTACTCATCTAATTTTTTATAAATTAAAATGAGTAGTTTGATTAGGTAGAGAAACTTTTGGGTATAAAGATTTGCGCTAATCTATCGAAAGGATATTTGTGGCTGCAAAAAAGGCAAATGACGAGGTCAAACTCTCAGATGAGCTTACTAAAATTGTTGATGATCTGGTAAGTTCTTCAAAGTCTAACGGTAGTATCAGCGAAGACGATATTCAGGTTGCCATTCGTGACGTTGACGTTAACGATGATGAGCTTTCTGACCTGTATGATTCGCTGCGCGTTAAAGGTGTTGAGATTACTACCGCATCTGAAGCAACCGTTTCTTTCGCCATTGAAGATGACGCCGTAGAGGACGATTTTTCATCCGATGATGACTTGGATGACTCTTCTGATTTTGAAGATGAAGATGATGAAGATTTTGATGCCGTAAATGAGGCGCGCGAGGTCAAAGAGGCTCTCCGCTCTGTTTCTAAGGCAAAAGTCTCCAAGCCAAAACGTTCTTCTCGCGCTCGTGCTCGCCGTTCAGATACCACTACGGTTATGCTTACCGGCGATCCTGTCCGCATGTATCTTAAAGAGATTGGTAAGGTTGACCTGCTTACTGCATCAGAAGAGGTTCACCTTGCTATGAAGATTGAGGCAGGTACTGCAGCTTCCCAGAAGCTGGAGGATTTTGAGGATGGTCTCATCGAGCTTAACCGCGCAGAGCAGCGCCGCCTTATGCGTATTGAATCTGTAGGACTAGACGCTAAGCAGCAGCTTATTTCTGCAAACCTTCGTCTTGTTGTCTCAATTGCAAAGCGCTATGTTGGCCGCGGTATGCTGTTCCTTGACCTTATCCAGGAAGGTAACCTAGGCCTTATTCGCGCTGTCGAGAAGTTCGATTACACCAAGGGCTTTAAGTTCTCAACGTATGCTACCTGGTGGATTCGTCAGGCAATTACTCGCGCTATTGCAGACCAGGCACGTACCATTCGTATTCCTGTCCATATGGTGGAGACTATCAACAAGCTCATCCGTGTTCAGCGTCAGCTTCTGCAAGATCTTGGTAGAGATCCTACCCCAGAAGAGATTGGCGCAGAAATGGGCATGTCTCCTGATCGCGTTCGCGAGATTCAGAAGATTAGCCAGGAGCCTGTCTCTCTTGAGACGCCTATTGGTGAAGAAGAAGATTCACAGCTTGGAGACTTTATTGAGGACTCTTCAGCTGTTGCTCCACCAGATGCAGCTTCTGATTCAATGCTTCGTGAGCAGCTTGAGCAGGTTCTTGACGGCCTTGCTGATCGTGAGCGTAAGGTTATTAAGTTCCGCTTTGGTCTTGAGGATGGCCACCCTCGCACGCTTGAAGAGGTGGGCAAGGAGTTTGGAGTTACGCGTGAGCGTATTCGCCAGATTGAGTCCAAGACCTTGGCAAAGCTTCGTCATCCTTCTAGGTCCGGCCGTCTTAAGGACTATATGGAGGAGTAGCTTCTTGGTTTAGTTGTGTGGGAGATTGTGCAAGAAGAATTTGACTAAATTTTTTCTAAAAAATGCTTGCATGGTTTGGAATGTCTCTCTATACTTAAACACCGCTGAGAAGCACACATATTCCCCGATGGCGCAGCGGTAGCGCAGCTGACTGTTAATCAGCGTGTCGCAGGTTCAAATCCTGCTCGGGGAGCCAGAATTTTCAAGACCAGGCAATGCCTGGTCTTTTTTGTATGAAGAGTTGTCCTGCTTTTCTCGTATTAGCAGCAGATTTTTATTCACAGATTTGAAGATGACGATTTTCTCGATAATTTGGCCATTTGACCGCTTTTTCTTTATTTATCCTCAAAAACTTCAAAATTGATACCGTAAAAGGTACAAAACATAACGCTTACGGTATTTCTACAACCGTTGAGCGACATCTCACAGAGAGCTGTGATGAGATTTGTTAACGTACTCATTAAGGTCAGTGTTATGCAAAAGGCATAACAAATGAGAAAGGTCACTACTATGGATGTGTCTCGTCGCAGTTTTCTAAAGTTCTGTGGTCTAGGCGTTCTTAGCGTTGGTGGATCTAGCGTTCTTGCAGCTTGCGCACCTAGCGAGAAAAAAGAGGAAGGCGCTAAAGATGCAAAGGTAGAGAACAAGGATAAGCCTGTTGTCTTCTTCAACCGTCAGCCTTCTAACAGCTCAACCGGTGAGCTTGATACAAACACTCTTAACTTCAACAAAGACACCTATTACGTTGGCTTTGATGCAGTTCAGGGTGCAGAGCTCCAGGGTCAGATGGTTCTTGATTACATCAAGGCTCACGCAGCTGAGCTTGATCGTAACAAGGATGGCATCATTGGTTACGTTCTTGCAATTGGTGACATTGGTCACAACGACTCTATCGCTCGTACTCGTGGTGTCCGTAAGGCACTTGGTACTGGCATCGAGAAGGACGGCAAGATTATTTCTGATCCAGTAGGCACCAACACTGACGGCTCCGCTTCTGTTGTTCAGGACGGCAAGCTTGAGGTCGGCGGCAAGTCCTACACCATCCGTGAGCTTGCTTCTCAGGAGATGAAGAACACCGCTGGTGCAACATGGGATGCTGCAACCGCTGGTAACGCAATTGCTGCTTGGTCTTCTTCCTTCGGCGATCAGATTGATGTTGTTGTTTCCAACAACGATGGTATGGGCATGTCCATCTTCAACGCATGGTCAAAGGCTCAGAAGGTCCCAACCTTTGGTTACGACGCTAACTCTGACGCTGTTGCAGCTATTGCTGACGGCTATGCAGGCACCATTTCCCAGCACCCAGATGTTCAGGCTTACCTGACTCTCCGTCTGCTCCGCAACGCTCTTGACGGAGCTGATATCAACACCGGCATTGAGTCCGCAGACGATGCTGGCAACAAGATTGACTCCAAGGACTACAAGTATGTTGCAGAGCAGCGTTCTTACTACGCTCTCAACCTTGCAGTTACCGCTGAGAACTACAAGGACAACCTTGACGCAACCACTACCTATCCAGAGGCTTCTAAGCAGCTGAGCGCAGACAAGCACCCAGAGAAGAAGGTTTGGCTCAACACCTACAACTCTGGCGACAACTTCCTTGGTTCAACCTATGTACCACTGCTCAAGAAGTATGCTCCACTGCTCAACCTCAACGTTGAGTTCATCGCAGGCGATGGCCAGACTGAGTCCAACATTACCAACCGTCTTGGCAACCCTGACGAGTACGATGCATTTGCATTCAACATGGTTAAGACCGACAACGGTTCTTCCTATACCCAGCTGCTTAAGTAATTAAGTAGTCGATAGCACGAAACAATACCGGAGGGGAGACACCTGCTCTCCTCCGGTGTTCTCGCGAATAAGCGCAATAACTTAGCGAGATAAGGGGTGATTACATGGCAGATACAGAAAACGATATCGTTCTAACAATTGATGGAATGAGCAAGTCCTTTGGACGTAACCGCGTTCTGGATCACATTTCAATGAACGTACGCCGTGGAACCGTTATGGGTCTTATGGGAGAGAACGGCGCAGGCAAATCTACCATGATGAAGTGCCTGTTTGGTACGTATCAAAAAGATGAAGGCAAGATATTTCTTGACGGCAAAGAGGTTAATTTCTCTGGACCAAAAGACGCACTTGAGAATGGCGTCGCAATGGTTCACCAGGAGCTTAACCAGTGCCTTGATAGAAATGTTGTAGATAACTTGTTCCTTGGTCGCTATCCCGTTAATGCAATGGGTGTTGTCGACGAGGGACGCATGAAAAAAGAGGCTAACGAGCTCTTCAGGCGTCTTGGTATGACCGTAGACCTGACACAGCCTATGAAGAACATGTCAGTATCTCAGCGTCAAATGTGCGAGATTGCAAAGGCAATTTCTTACAACGCTAAGATTATTGTTCTTGATGAGCCTACTTCTTCACTTATGACTCAAGAGGTCGAGAAACTCTTTGAGATGATTCACATGCTCAAAGAGCAGGGAATTTCTTTGGTCTACATCTCTCACAAGATGGATGAGATCTTTGAGATTTGCGACGACATTTCAGTTCTTCGTGACGGTAAGCTTGTTATGACCAAGCGCTCAAACGAGACCAACATGAATGAGCTTATCTCGGCAATGGTCGGCCGCTCACTTGAGAATCGCTTCCCAGATGTTACTAACACACCTGGTAAGACGTATCTCTCTATTCAGCACCTTTCAACTAAATATGAGCCATACCTTCAAGACGTCACCTTTGATGTAAAGAAGGGTGAGATCTTTGGTCTGTATGGTCTTGTCGGCGCTGGTAGAACAGAGCTTCTGGAAACAATCTTTGGTGTAAGAACCAGAGCTGCCGGTCGTGTCTACGTCAACGAGCACCTTATGAACTTCTCGACAGCTGCAGAGGCAATGGATCACGGTTTTGCCATGATTACCGAGGAGCGCAAGGCAAACGGCCTGTTCCTTAAGGGTGACCTGACGTTTAACACAACCATTGCAAACTTGAACCAGTACAAGGCTGGTCCTATTCTTTCTGATCCTAAGATGACTAAGGCTACCGTCAATGAGCTCAAGGTTATGAACACCAAGGCTCAGGGTCCATCAGACTTGATTTCAAGTCTTTCTGGCGGCAACCAGCAGAAGGTCATTTTTGGTAAATGGCTCGAGCGCTATCCGCAGGTTTTCCTGATGGATGAGCCTACTCGTGGTATTGATGTTGGTGCTAAATATGAGATCTACCAGCTCATTATTGATATGGCTAAGAGCGGTACCACTATTATCGTAGTCTCTTCGGAGATGCCAGAGATTTTGGGAATTACCAACCGTATTGGCGTTATGTCCAACGGTAGACTCTCAGGCATCGTAAATACCAACGAGACAAATCAAGAAGAACTCCTGCGCCTCAGCGCAAAGTACCTGTAGGAGAGGATGATACAAATGCCAAAAACAGGTGGATCTGTTCTGACGGCCGAGCAGGAAAAAGAGCTGCTAAAGCCTATTGATCAGAAGATTGGTTCCATTCAGGCTCAGATTGATGAGCTTCGCGCAAATGGTACCAACAAAGTAATTTCAACACTGAGCGCTATTGAATCAACAAAGCGCGATAAGTCTATCTCTGCCGAAGAGCGCAACACGCTTATTGAGGGCTACAAGGCTGAGCTGGAGCTTGCAAAGAAGGTTGAGTCCGAGAACAGCGCTCAGGTCTCCAAGCTTATTGCAGAGGCCGAGGCTTATCTCAAGGAGCACTACAAGAACGAGTATCTTGAGCCTGTAAAGGCTAGCTGTGCTCTTGAGAAGGAGCAGGCTAAGCAGAATTACGCTGCTGCTCTTGAGCGCCTCAAGAAGGAGCACGAAGAGGCTGTCAGCAAGACTTCTGATGCTCAGGAAATCAAGGACGAGAAGTACGTCTATAAGAACCGTCAGTTTGACGCTAAGGTCAACTATCAGAAGGATCTTCAGCGCATCAAAGATCGCGCTCATAATGCGTTTAGTCATGAGTATCACCTCATTGACCTTCTCAGGATGTCTAAGTTCACTCCACTGGAGTCTCAGGCTCAGAAGTGGGAGAACTACAAGTACACCTTTAACACCCGTTCATTCTTGCTTCAGAACGGTCTGTACATTGTTATTCTCCTGGTATTTATTGCCCTTTGTATCATTACCCCAGCAGTTAAGGGCACTCAGCTTCTGACATACTCCAATGTCATCAACATTCTTCAGCAGGCATCACCTCGAATGTTCCTGGCTCTTGGTGTAGCTGGATTGATTCTGCTTACTGGTACTGACCTGTCTATTGGTCGTATGGTTGGTATGGGCATGACCGCTTCAACCATCATCATGCACCAGGGCATTAATACTGGCCAGGTCTTTGGTATCACGTTTGATTTTACTGGTGTTCCAATTCCTGTCAGAATCATCATGGCTCTGGTTACCTGTATTGTCCTGTGCACCTGCTTTACCAGTATCGCTGGCTTCTTTACCGCCAAGTTTAAGATGCACCCATTCATTTCGACCATGGCTAACATGCTGATCATCTTTGGTATTGTTACCTATGCAACAAAGGGTGTTTCATTCGGCGCTATTGAGCCATCCATTCCAGACATGGTTATTCCACGAATTGGTAAATTCCCATCCATCATTTTGTGGGCAATCGCAGCTATCGCTATTGTTTGGTTCATCTGGAACAAGACAACCTTTGGTAAGAACCTCTACGCTGTAGGTGGAAATCCTGAGGCAGCAGCTGTTTCTGGTATTTCAGTCTTTAGGGTTATGGTTGGCGCTTTTGTCATGGCTGGTATCCTCTATGGATTTGGTTCATGGCTCGAGTGCATGCGTATGGTCGGCTCCGGCTCTGCAGCTTACGGACAGGGTTGGGACATGGATGCAATCGCAGCCTGCGTTGTTGGTGGCGTTTCGTTTACCGGTGGTATTGGTAAGATCTCCGGCGTTACCGTTGGTGTTCTTATCTTCACCGCACTGACTTACGCTCTGACCATTCTTGGTATCGACACCAACCTGCAGTTTGTCTTCTCGGGCGTCATTATTCTGACCGCTGTCACCCTTGACTGCTTGAAGTACGTCCAGAAGAAGTAGCACACTACTACGTGCAAGTTTCGAGGCGTCTACTTACGTAGACGCCTCTTTTTTTCGGCAAAAACGTTGCCTGCACGTTAAGGAAAAGTGCCTTTACGAGAAAATTACAAAGTAGCTGGTAAACTAAGGTACCTCTTCGGACATATGTCTTTTTACGATTTTCGCACCACACCTATGACAGATAATCTGCAAAAATTGGCGAGAAAAGCACACCTAAGGCTGATATTCTGCAGATTTAGAGAGAAATAACACACCTATGACAGAAAATATGTTAACTATCGACAGATTATTTGACTTTGGTGTGCTCGGGTTTCTCGATACATGCAGATTATCAGTTATAGGTGTGGTCAGAGCATTGAACGGAGCTATTTCCGACAGATTATCCGACATAGGTGTGCTAGAAGAGTTAACCAGATTCCACATCCAACAGAATTTCCGTCTCTTCGGTGCTTATACGTTTTTTAACTGTCGCAGGCTGCTGGTTTGGCGGTAAAAAACAAGAGGACCGATCTTCTCGGCCCTCTTGCTGGGTGATTTATGCGATTGCGAGATACGCTGTAGCTCGCGGTACGCTGAAGTTCGTGGCTCGCTGCAGCTGCACTGTGCAGCAACCCGCTGCGGATAGCAGCGACTACAGAGACTCGAGGAAGCGATGTTGCGCGACTCGTCCTTCTTCGTCCCACTTGAATACGCCGGCGTCTTCAAGGACGTGCGAGAAGACAATACCAACCTCGTCGTAGATGTACTTCTTGAGCTGCTCGGACGAGAGGGAAGCGTTGCCCTTGCTGGATCCGTCACCCTGTTCAAGCAACTTAGCGTAAATCTGGCGTGCCCAGTCGGCGTGGGAGATGGTGGTAGAATCCGTGGTCAGCTGACCGTAGACGGCATTGGCTTTCTTGTCATTTGCCAGGCACTGCTCCATAACCGACTGAACTTTGTTGAGCTCTGGCACAAGGCGAGGAGGAAGTACAGCAAGGCCCATGACCTCGATGAGGCCGATATTCTCTTTCTTGATGTGGTGATACTCGGCATGAGGATGGAAGATGCCAAGCGGATGCTTTTCGCTGGTAATGTTGCAGCGCAATGCAAGAAAGACCTCGTAGATGTCATCTTCCAGCTTGCGAACAACAGGAGTAACCGTGTTGTGGAGCTCGTCATCAGTTTGCGCGTAAACAGAGACGGATTCGTCGGTATAGCCGCGCCATGCAGTGATGATAAACTCCGCAGCCTTGAGTGCTTCTTCTCGACTGGTGGAGGAGAGGCGGAGAACAGAGAGCGGCCACTTAAGAATTGCGCCCGCTACCTCGTGGAACTGCTTGAGTTCAAACTCTTCCGCAACTTCCGCGCGCATCATAGGGAACTCGTAACGTCCGCCCTGATAGTGATCGTGCGAGAGGATCGATCCACCCACAATAGGCAGGTCGGCATTGGAGCCAATAAAGTAGTGGGGGAATCTGTCCACAAAGTCAAAGAGATTGACGAGCGCCTCGTGATCAATGTGCATAGGAATGTGATCCGAGTTCATAGCAATGCAATGCTCGTTGAAGTACGCGTATGGACTGTACTGGAATCCCCAACGATGCTGATTGAGTTCAATGGGGATGATGCGAAGGTTCTGCCTGGCAGGATGAGCGCCCGCGCCAGACGAAGCGCCGCGTCCGGAGTAGCCCTCGTTATCCAGACAGAGCTGGCATGCAGGGTACTTCTCGCCAGAAGTGTTTTGAGCTGTTTTAGCTGCTGCAATCTCACGAGGATCTTTTTCTGGTTTGGAGAGGTTGATGGTAATCTCAAGGTCTCCCCAGGTAGTTGGTGTAGTCCAGGTGATGTTTCTGGCAATGGCGCTTCTTCTGACATAGCCAGCATCGCAGCAGAGCGCGTAGAACCAGTCAGTTGCAGCGCGAGGTCCCTCAGAAGCGTATAACTCGTTGAAATGGCGTGCGACCTCGGAAGGCTTTGGCAGCAGAAGGCCCATAACACGCATGGCAAAAGAGTCCTCGCCACTCTGGGTGTTCTCGACAAGTCCATGAGAAACAGCTAGACGAGCAAGCTCGGCCAGCGTCTGATCAAGATTAAACGCCGTCAGGTCAATCTTCTCCCAAGACTTAACGGGAGCTGGACCTTCGTACGAGAGCATATCCAGCAGAGCGTTATAACACCAGTTCAGATCCTCAGTTTGAATAAGTCCGCGCTCGCATGCATACGCAACAAGCTGCTGAATGCACAGTGCGCTCTCGTTATCTGCTACAGCCATTGTGCACAAGCTCCCTGGTCAGAGATAGCGTAGTGGCGGCAAGCGCCTTCGCCAAACCACTGGTTCATTTGTGCGATAAAGGTCTCGACAAGGGTGAGAGGAACAAAGCACTGGATAGAGCCGCCAAAACCGCCGCCGTGAATGCGAACGGCGCCAGAACCTTTTAAGATGCTCTCGGCCAAGCCAAGGGCAAGCATAGCCGGCTGATACGAGCCAGAAGTAGAAACGTTCTGCAGGTACATACCAGAACTTGCGCCAGAAGCGTTGGTGAGTGCAATAAAGGACTCAATATCAGAGTTCTGAAGATCTGCCCATCTCTTGTCTACCAGGTCATTCTCGTACCAATAGTGAATAGCACGGAGAAGAGCGCGGTCTCCAAGATCTTCTCGCAGTTCATTGACGCGAGCTTGGAAGTCTTCAACGGGAACCTCAGAGAGGCGAGTCTTGCCAAAGGCTGCAGCAACTTTCTGCATCTCAACAGGTACAGCGGCATACTCATCAGTGAATGCAACGTGATCGCAACCAACATCAACAAGGCAGAGAGCATAGCCGTAATCCTCAAAGTTGAGGTCCAGCTTTTCTGCCTTGGGCTCAGCGGGATCTTCAAAGTTCATGAAGGCAAGACCGCCAAGGCAAACAGCCAGCTGGTCCATAAGACCGCACGGCTTACCAAAGTAAACGTTTTCTGTGTTCTGGCTCATTTGGGCAAGTTTAACAGCAGAAATCTCGCTGCCACCTTCCCAGAGAGCTTCCATTGCACGGCCGGCTGCAGCCTCAAACGCAGCAGAGGAAGAAAGTCCGCCGCCACCAGGAACATTGCTTACTACCGCCATGTCAAAACCGGATGGCTCAAAACCAAGTTTGACCAGGTTTGCTGCCATACCGCGAACAATGGCCTTAGTGCTTAGATACTCAGCTTCGGAAGGCTCAAGATTTGTGTAGTCAACCTCAAAAGGATCATATCCCACGCTGGCTACACGAATAACGCCCAGGTTGTTAGGGGCGCAAATGGCATCAATAGCAACATCCAGGGCACCAGCAATGACATGACCGCCCTCGTGGTCTGTGTGGTTTCCTGCAATCTCGGAGCGACCAGGCGCATGTACCGCAAGATAGCGGTCAGCTTTTCCAAACATTTGCTCAAAGTGCTCTTTTGCGCGATTGAGTTGAGCTGTGGTTTTCTCGTCAAACGTGTGAGCCATGGTGTTCCTTTCCCTTTAGTGCTGTGAAGCTACAGGTACCTTAAAAGAATCGATAAACAATTTGCGAGCTGTAAGGCTGCTCAGGTGTGCAGGTAGGCTGAGGCCATTCTGTATGGTGAGCACAATCTGGATAAAACTCGCTCTCAAATGCAAAACCAGCCTGAGGCTTATAGATGGCGCCGTCTTTTGCGCGCGCCTCATCAAGCCAGTTGCCGGTATACAGATGGGCGCCAGGAGCGGTAATTTGAATTTCTAGTGAGCGTCCGCTTTCTGATGTGGCGAGAAGAGCGGGGCGTAGCTGCCCGTTTTCATAGTTATTAATAGCAAAGCAGTGATCATAGCCACGAGCAATTTTGAGCTGCTCATTATCTGCGTCAAGATCTTTGCCAATGGTTTTAGGTGTGCGGAAATCAAAGGGAGTTCCTGTGACAGAATCTATGGTTCCTACAGAAACCGAGTCATCTCGTAGAGGCAGGTATGAGTCTGCCTGGATAGTAAGTTGGTGACCAAGAACATCACCAGAATCATGACCGTTGAGGTTAAAGTAGACATGGTTGGTCATGTTTACAAAAGTTGCAGCATCAGTTGTGCAGGTATACGTAAGATTTAGCGTTGACTGTGAGGCTTCTTCAACAAGCGTATAGGTTGCAGTAATATGACGGTTTCCTGGCAGTCCATATTCTCCATCTACCAGGTCAATGCTAAAGGTTACCGTATTACGCGCTTTATCGATTTCTGCCTGCCAAATGCGCTTATGGATACCAGCAACAAGATCAGTGTGCAGGTTATTTTGATTGTCTGGACCGTTATTTTTAGGAAGGTGATAGACAACTCCATTAAGCGGAATTTCTGCTTTATCTGCTCGATTAGCAGAAGGTCCAATGGATGCGCCAAAGCAGGCGGGGTTATCTAAATACAAGTCAAACAAGCCGTAGCCAAGAACGACATCTGCTTGCGTTCCATAGATATCTGGTACAGAAATGCCAAGAATGGTAGCACCAAAATTACTCAATTTAACTGCTGAATGAGCGCCGCGAATAGTATAGGTAAGCGCAGCAGGGGAGTTAACAAAACTATCAAAAGGTCGAACATCAATCATCGGATACCTCCGAGATACCACTCATAGTGCATTACCCTTACTATGTTAACGTACTCATAACGAACTAACAGGAAATTATTAAATTTTCAGTCAGTGGTATTTTTGCGGGGGCAAACGGTTAGAGCGCAGGTCAAAAGTCCTTCTCGCCGAACGGTTCTTTTTTTACCGTGAGCGTTTAATTTGCTGATAAATATGCAATTTTATCGCGTTATGTCAATCTGCCTGTTAGTATGAGTACGTAAACAAGCAGATAATCGGAGGAATTCGTGACTCGCTCGCATAGTTCTAGCTTAAATAAGCGCTCTGTTTCAATGGCTGATGTTGCGCAAGTTGCTGGTGTTTCTCAGCAGACCGTATCTCGTGTTGCTAATGGCGCCCAGAACGTCAGCAAGGCCACGCGAGAAAAAGTCCAGGCCGCAATGGAGTCTATGGGCTTTAGGCCAAGCTTTGCAGGTAGATCATTGAGGTCTGGCTCGTATCAATCGGTGGGACTTTGCTTGTACGATATTCGCGAGTTTGGTAACTTAGCCACGCTTGATGGCATTGTTTCTGCAGCTCGTGAGCATGAATATGCAATTACGATGATTGAGAAAGGCTCCGACGACGGCTTGTGCCTGCAGGATATTTCTCATCGTATGTCCAATCTTCCCGTTGACGGCATGATTATCAGCATGAGCCTTATGGCATCAGATTTTGAATCATTTGTGCCGCAGCCAGGCCTTGGAACAGTCCTTCTTACTATGCACGAGCATCCTTATTGCACAACCGTTGACTCAGATCAGTATGGTTGTTCAAAGCTTGTTATTGACCACCTCTATGAGCTTGGTCACCGCAAAATTCGCTTTGTAGCAGGTCCTTCATACTCTATTGACTCGCAATTTCGCGAGAAGGGCTGGCGAGATGCCATGTCTGAGTATGGTCTGGAAATTGTTGAGCCACTTGCTGGTGACTGGACTGCTAACAGCGGCTATGAAATTGGTAAAAAACTGCGAGAAAACCGTGATTTTACTGCGGTGTATGCGGCAAATGACCAGATGGCGCTTGGTGTCATTGCTGCATTTGAAGAGGTAGGGCTCAGTGTGCCAGATGATGTCAGTATTGTTGGTGTCGACGACTCTCTTGAAGACTATCTGCCAAACTTCTCGTTGACAACCGTTCGCTTTAACTTGCTAGAGCGTGGCCGTGTAGCTCTTGAGCATGCAATTCGTGCATCTGAGCCAGGATATGAGCCTGAGGCAATTAGAATTGCTCCTAAACTTATTGTTCGTACCACCACAGCAGTACCACAGAAGTAGAGAAGTCTCTTAAAAAGTCGGGTTTCTCGCCATAATCAGCTATACTGTTCAGGCAATAGTTGATTAGAGGAGTTGTATGTCTGAGTCACCAAATAAAGAGTTAGGCTGGTCAGTTCAGGTTTCCTTGGATACGCACGAGATTCGTGCTGGAGAGACTGTAACTGCTACTCCTAAGATTATTGGTGCAGATCCTGAGGGCTTCAAATTTCACTACGTATGGAGCTTGAATGACCGCTGGGATGAAGGTTTTTGGGATACCACAGAGCACCAGTTTGGCGACTCAATTCCTAATACTTCGTGGACGTACACCTTCCCAGAGCCTGGTCGTTATCATCTCTACATTGATGCATTTGACACGAACAACAATCCTCAAACCGTTACTGCTTGGGTAGTTGTTGCTGGTGAAGACGATTTTATGCGTCCACCACTTCCTTCTGAGGATGCAGAGACGGTTGTTGCGGTAAACGGCGTTTCAGAGATCTTTAATATTGCTTCTGAGCAGTTTAACTCGCTGAAAGAGTACTTTATTGCCTTTGCACGCGGCGAGGTTGCTTTCAAAGAGTTCAAGGCCCTTGATGACATCTCGTTTGAGGTCAAGCGCGGCGAGGCTTTTGGTCTGGTGGGCACAAACGGCTCCGGCAAGTCCACCATGCTTAAAATCATTGCTGGCGTACTTGAGCCATCTAAGGGAACTTGCGAGGTCAAAGGTACTATTGCGCCTCTTATTGAGCTGGGTGCTGGCTTTGATATGGAGCTGACCGCTAAAGAGAATATTTATCTTAACGGTGCTCTTCTTGGTTACAAGAAGGAGTTTATTGATTCGCACTTTGATCAGATTGTGGAGTTTGCTGAGCTTGAGGGCTTTATGGATATGCCGCTCAAAAATTACTCCTCTGGTATGGTGGCACGTATTGCCTTTGCAATTGCTACGGTCACAGAGCCTGACCTGCTTATTGTTGACGAGACGCTCTCGGTAGGAGACTTCCTCTTCCAGCAAAAGTGCGAGAACCGCATCAAGGAGCTTGTTGCTTCTAATAATGTTACGGTCCTTCTGGTTTCTCACTCTATTGACCTGGTTCAGCGCATTTGTGACCGCGCTATTTGGATTGAGAAGGGTAAGCAGCGCATGCTTGGTCCTGTAGACGAAGTTTGTGAAGCTTACGAGCACCTCAAGAGATAATTAAAATTCCTAACCAAAAGTTAGGTTCTGTACGAGTACAATATGTGTGTCTTTAAATGTGGTACGAGATACCCGTAAGGCTCATAGTCATAGTTTTGCCTTTTGGATACCTTGTGCCTGGCCAGGTGAGGTATCTTTTTTATTGGAGGCGCTATGGCTCAAGAAAGTTCGCACTCTCTCATTGTGGACGAGCAGTCCCTTGACCGCATGCTTACACGAATTGCTCACGAAATTGTCGAGAATAACGATTCAATTGAAAACGTTGCTCTCGTAGGCATTATTCGCCGTGGAGAAGTTTTGGCTTCTCGTCTTGCGGAAAAGATTTTGAGCTTCACCGGATGTAAGCCAAAAGTTGGCTCGCTTGATATCAGCTTTTATCGCGATGATTTTAGAAGAAATACTGCACCGGTACTTCATGCAACTAATATCGATTTTGATATTACGGGCACAAGTGTTGTGCTGGTAGATGACGTTCTTCAGACCGGAAGAACTATCAGAGCAGCCCTTGACGCTCTCATTGATTATGGCCGCCCTGAGCGTGTTCAGCTAGCTGTAGTAGTTGATCGCGGTCACCGCGAGCTTCCTATTAGACCTGACTATGTGGGAAAGAACGTTCCTTCATCAAAGAGCCAGGTAGTCAGCTTAAATGTTAAAGAAATTGATGGTCAGGACTGCGTCTTGCTGTATGAAGCTGACTTTTCTGACCCCTTTATTGAGGGAGGAAACTAATGCTTTCGGTTAAACATTTGATTGATACAAACAGTTTGACTCGTGACGACATCCAGCAGATTCTTGATACTGCTCAGTCGTTTGAAGCGGTAAATAACAGAGATATTAAAAAGGTCCCAGCACTTCGCGGCCGCACCATTGTCAATCTGTTTTTGGAGCCTTCTACCAGGACTCGCTCTTCATTTGAGCTTGCCGAGAAACGCCTCTCTGCTGACGCTCTGAACATGGGAGGTTCAACCTCGTCTGTTGTTAAGGGAGAGTCGCTGGCAGACACCATTCAGACTATCGATGCAATGAACGTTGATATGTTTATCTGCCGTGCAAGACTTGCAGGTACGCCACAAAAGATTACTGAGCACACTGATGCGGTTGTCATTAACGCTGGTGACGGTAAGCATCAGCATCCAACGCAGGCAATGCTTGACCTCTATACCATTCGCAAGAACTTTGGACACCTTGACGGCCTTAAAGTTGCCATTGTTGGTGACCTATCTCACAGCCGCGTTGTTGGTTCTTTGGTGCCAGCGCTTAAGACTATGGGCGCAGAGGTTGTTCTGGTTGGTCCCCCAACATTCCACGTAGACGATCCAAGTTGGTTTGGTTGCTCTCAGACCTCACACTTTGATGAAGTCATTGGCGATGTGGATGTCGTGTACATGCTTCGCGTGCAGCTGGAGCGTATGGAAGGAGCTCCTATTCCTTCTCGCCGTGAGTACAACAGACTTTGGGGCCTTGACGAGCGCCGCAGCAAGCTGATGAAGCCTGAGGCAATCATCTGCCACCCAGGACCTATGAATCGCGGTATGGAGATTAACAGCGAAGTGGCCGATTGCGCTCGCTCTCGTATTCTTGACCAGGTCAATGCAGGCGTTTTGACGCGCATGGCCGCAATGTACCTGCTTTTGGGAGGAGACTCTGATGGCATTTCTGCTTAAGGGCGCACGTGTTGTAGACCCACAGCTTAACCTTGATGCCGTAATGGACGTTCGTATTGAGGGAGAAACTATTGCTGAAGTTGCAGCAACTGTTGCACCTCAAGAGGGCGATACCGTTATTGATGCAAAAGGTAAGGTATTAGCTCCTGGTCTTGTTGATATGCACGTCCACTTTAGAGACCCTGGTTTTGAGTACAAAGAGACTATTGAGACGGGCTCTAGAGCTGCGGTTCACGGTGGCTTTACTGATGTCGCTACCATGCCAAACACCAATCCTGTTACCGATAATGGACCAGCTGTTCGTTTCCAGATTGACCGCGGCAATGAGGTTGGCCTTATTCATGTTCGTCCGATGGGTGCCCTTACCAAGGGCTCTAAGGGACAAGAGCTTGCTGAAATTGGCAACATGGTTGACGAGGGAGCATCCGCATTCTCTGATGACGGCCACGGCGTCCAAAGCGCTGGTATGATGCGTACCGTTATGGAGTACGTTTCCCAGTTTGATCGCGTTGTTGCCGCTCACTGCGAGATTGAGTCTATCAGTGCTGGCGGCGTTGTTAACGAGGGCCGCGCAAGCACGCGACTTGGTATGTTTGGCTGGCCAGCACTTGGCGAGGAGCTGGAGATTTCCAGAGACATTGATCTCTGCCGCCTTACCGGTTGCCCTCTGCACATCTGCCACATTTCAACGGGCAGGGGAGCAGAGCTGGTACGCGCAGCTAAGAAGGAAGGTCTGCCGGTTACCGCAGAGGTTTGCCCTCACCATCTCTTCTTGTCTGAGGACGACATCACTGATACCTATAACACCAACCTTAAGATGAATCCACCACTCAGAACCGCTGAGGATGCCCTTGCGCTTCAGGCCGCTGTTGCAGATGGTACGGTTGATTGCATTGTTACCGACCATGCACCTCATGCAGCTCACGAGAAGGACTGTGAGTGGGAAATCTCTTACTTTGGCTGCATTGGCCTTGAGACCTCGCTGCCTCTGATGATCACCAATATGGTGCGCACCAACAAGCTGTCCTTTACGGGCCTTGTCCGCGCTATGGCCGTTAATCCTCGTCGTATTCTGCGCCTTGAGCCTGTTAAGATTGCTGCTGGCTATAAGGCTGATCTGACCCTTTTTGACCCAGAAAAGAAGGTTCAGATTACGCCAGAGTATTTTGAGAGCAAGTCTAAGAACTCGGCCTTTATTGGCGCAGAGCTTTATGGCGTTGCAACTGATGTGTTTGTTGACGGCAAGCGTGTTCTTGCCAATGAGGTAGTTGTTCCTGGAGGGGAAAAGTAATGCCACTACGTGGAAATGTACAGGTATTTGACTTTACAGTTCTGAGCAATACCCAGGTTGCCCAGAATCTGTATAGAGCTCAGCTTAAAGTACCAGGCCTTTGTAAGTCCTTGGAACCTGGCCAGTTTGTAAACGTCAACGTCCCAGGCGATAAGCGCCATATTCTTCGCATCCCACTGTCCTTCTCGCTTGCTGATAAAGCAACCGATACGCTGGAGCTTATTTACGCAACAGTGGGCGAGGGCACCCGTAGGCTCTCTCAGATGAAGCCAGGGGACACCAGCGACATGACAGCTCCGTGCGGTCGTCCCTGGCGTCTTAACGCCTCTAGCAAGAGAAGTGTGTTGGTAGCAGGTGGTGTGGGCATCACACCAATTATCGCAGCGGCTCGTAAGCTTACTGAGCTTGGCGTTGAGTTCGACGCGGTTATTGGTGCGCAGACTGCCGAGAAACTCTTTGGAGAAGAAGATCTTCTCGCGCTAGGCGCACAGAACGTGTATGTCACAACAGATGATGGTTCCAAGGGTATCAAGGGTTTTGTAACAGCAGCTTTGGAAGAGCCTTTGAGTCAGGGCGTTTGGGATGCCGTCTATACCTGCGGTCCTGAGCCTATGATGAGAAGTGTGGCCAAACTTGCCATTGCCCATAACGTTGCCTGCCAGGTTTCTATGGAGCGTATGATGAGCTGCGCCTTTGGTGCATGTAACACCTGCAATGTCCCACTTGCTAAGGGCGGCTATGCGTCTGCTTGCATGGTTGGACCTGTCTTTGAGGCAAAGGAGATCGCATGGTAGATCAGGTAAAAATGGCCGTTAATCTGGGTGGCATCCAGATGAAAAACCCTATCAACACCGCCGCGGGTACCTTTGGTTACGGCTGGCAGTTTGAGGGCTTCTACGACGTTTCTCTGCTTGGCGCAATTACCATGAAGGGCGTCGCCCGTGTTCCCTGGGAAGGAAACCCTGCTCCTCGCATGTGCGAGCTCAACGGCGGCATGATGAATAGCGTTGGTCTTGCTAATCCTGGAGTGGACGATTTTATCGCCCATACCGATGACTACATGAAGGACCTTGAGGGCCGTGGTACGCGCGTTATCATGCAGATGGCAGCACATTCCGTCCAAGAGATGATTGACGTTGTCGAGCGCCTTGAAGAGCTTAATCCACATATTTCAGCTATTGAGCTTAACGTAAGCTGTCCAAATCTCGAGAAGGGCGGCAAGCCCCTGGGCGGCACTCCTGAGCAGGCCACAGAGATTATGAAGGCAGTTCGTCCTCTGACAAAGCTGCCTATCTTGGTCAAGATGGCTCCCGTCAATGTTGCCGAGATTGGTAAAGCTTTTGAGGCCGCAGGCGCTGATGGTCTTACGCTCATCAACTCTATTCCAGGCATGTCAATTAACGTCCACACCAGAAAGAGTAGGCTCTCTAAGCCAACTGGCGGCCTCAGTGGTCCTCTTTGTCATAACGCTGCTGTTCGCATGGTTTGGGAGTGTGCAAGTGCGGTTTCTATTCCTATCTGCGGCGTTGGCGGCGTAGAAACGGGCGAGGATGCTGCAGAGTTTATCCTTGCGGGCGCTACGGCTGTCTCGGTTGGTTCTGCAAACCTTTACGACCCAATGTGTGCTCCACGTATTCTGAACGAGCTTACTGACTGGGCAAAGTCTCAGGGAGTATCTGACATCCACGAGCTGATTGGAGCTGTTGAATGCTAACAGACGAGCAGGCACGCGACGCCGTTATTGTTGCGCTTGATTGCACAAGAGAAAGAGCTCTGGAGCTTACCGATCTTCTCGCCGGACATGCACGCTGGGTTAAGGTTGGTATGACGCTCTTTTACCGCTACGGACCCTCGATGGTAGACGAGATGCACGCACGTGGCTTCAAGGTGTTCCTTGACCTCAAGGTGCATGACATTCCATTCCAGGTTAAAGGCGCTGTCCACTCTGCATCGCTTTCTGGCGCAGACATTCTTTCTATTCACGGTCTGGGAACTGCTCAGATGATTGCTGCTGGTCGTGAGGGTGCAGAAGAGGCTGCCGTAGAGCGTGGCGTTGATGAGTCTGGCCGCACCAAGCTAGTAGCTATTTCTGTCCTCACCAGCATGGACGAGGATGCACTCCATTCCATTGGTGTTGATGGTTCCATTAAGGACGAGGTTGCTCGTTTGGCTTCTCTTTCTTATAACGCGGGCGCTGACGGAATTGTCTGCTCGCCCCAGGAAGCACAGGAAATGAGAGAGCTTTTGGGACCAAATGCTCTCATCGTGACCCCAGGAGTTCGTCCAGAAGGTGCCGAGAAGGGCGATCAAGTCAGAATCTCCACACCTTCTGCAGCAATTAAGGCCGGAGCAAGCAAATTGGTAGTTGGTAGGCCAATTACCTGCGCAAACGATCCAGTTGAAGCATTTGAAGCCATCATTTCTGAGCTTAAAAATTAGCAAAAGTTTTTGGAATTATGGTGAACAGGTGGTTTTTGATGCGTAAATATTAAAAAACCCCTTGTAAATAACGTGTTATGTGGCAAACTATTTTGCTGAAGTGCAAAAGGCACATTAAATTGAGTTTCGTATATGACGTACGAAAACGATGTTTGGAGGAACAATGGCTCTACCTACACTTACCGATGAGCAGCGCAAGGCAGCACTTGAGAAGGCAGCTCAGGCTCGTCACGCTCGCGCAGAGCTTCGCGAGAAGGTTAAGACTGGTAAGGTCTCCCTTAAAGAGGTCCTTGATTCTACCGATCCTATTGCTGAGCGTATGAAGGTTTCCGCTCTTATCGAGTCCCTTCCTGGCTATGGCAAGGCAAAGGCAGCAAAGATTATGGACGAGCTCGGAATTTCCGCAACTCGCCGCGTTAAGGGCCTTGGCGCTCGTCAGCGTGAGCAGCTCCTCGAGGCACTGACCAAGTAGTGGCTCGTTCAGCCAAACTTTTTGTAGTATCTGGACCGTCAGGTGTAGGAAAAGGAACGCTTGTCTCTCTGTTGAGGGACAAGCGCCCAAACCTAGGCCTGACGGTTTCGGCTACTACACGCTCTCCACGACCAGGAGAAGTCGATGGAGTTGCGTATCATTTTCTCTCCGATGAAGAATTTAAAAAGCGCGTTGATGCTGGTGAATTCCTTGAGTGGGCTCATGTTCATGGCCATTGCTATGGCACGCTCAAATCCGAGGTTGATCGCCTGATTTCTGCAGGTCAGTCTGTTGTTCTAGAGATTGACGTTCAGGGTGGACTTATGGTCCACAAACAATATCCCAACGCCATTCTCGTCTTTATTAAGCCACCTTCATTTGAAGAGCTTGAACAGCGCCTTAGAGGTCGTGGCACAGAAGACGAGAAGACCATTTCTACAAGACTTTCTAATGCGTCACGTGAAATGGAGTATGCAAACGACTATACTGTTTGCATTGTGAACGACAACCTTGAGACTGCTCTCAGCAAGCTTGAGGAAGTTTTTGATGACTATGAATCAGACGGAGGTCAGCTTTAATGTCTGTTATTAAGCCTGAGATTGACAGCCTGCTTCAGAAGACTGAGCAGAATCCATTCTTGCTTTGCTCTCTTGCTTCTAAGCGCGCTTGCGATATTAACAACATGCTTCACGGTCAGCACCTGCGTGTAACCGCTGTTCAGGATTTTGATGACATTACTACTGTTGCAAGTGGTAAAGATTCTGTCTCTATTGCTATGAAAGAGATTAACGACGGTACCCTTGGCTTTGTTAAAGAGTCTTTTGACGAGGCAATTAAGGGCGAGAACACCATCGTTTATTAAGAGTTATGACTGAAAGAGTATGTCTGGTTCACTACCACGAAATTGGTTTAAAGGGTAAGAACCGATCCACTTTTGAAAATCAGTTGGTAACAAATTTGCGACGAGCCCTCCGACACTTTCCAGTGGCGGGGGTTTCTCGCATTTCTGGCTACCTTCTTGTAGAAACTACTGATAAACAAGCAACTGAAGAGCTGCAACATGCTGTGGCCCAAGTTCCCGGCGTTGCTCGCGCTTCTCTGGCATATCGCTGTGGCTTAGATGAGCAGGAGTTTTGTAACGCTGCCGTGAAGGCGCTGGGGGAGTCCGGTGACTTTACTACGTTCAAAGTGCATGCTCGCCGTTCCTCAACGGTCTATCCAAAGCATTCCATTGAGATTAACCAGCTTGTAGGCGCAGCCCTTTGCGAGAATTTCCCTGATAAAAAAGTTCAGATGCATAATCCGGATATGACGGTTTATGTACACGTTGTTCAGGGTAACGCATACGTTTACGCTGCATCTATTCACGGCGTTGGTGGTCTTCCTGTTGGCACCGCTGGCAAAGTAGTATCGCTTCTTTCAAGCGGTATTGATTCTCCTGTTGCAACATGGATGGTTGGTCGCAGAGGTGCTACAGTAATTCCAGTTCACTTCTCTGGCCGACCTATGACTTCCGATACCAGTGAATATCTGTGTCAGGATATTATTGAGGCACTTGAGCCCGCTGGTCTTATTGGCAGAATGTATGTTGTGCCTTTTGGCGAGCATCAGCGTGAGATTTCTCTTGCTGTTCCACAGGCTCTTCGTGTCATTATGTATCGTCGCGTGATGTACATCATTGCACAAAAGATTGCAGAGCTTGAGGGCGCTAAAGCGCTGGTAACTGGTGAGTCACTTGGCCAAGTTGCTTCTCAGACACTTGATAACATTGCTGCTGTCAACGAGGCAGTCACCATACCTGTTTTGAGGCCTCTGATTGGCTCTGACAAGCAAGAGATTATTCGTCGCGCCCAAGATATCAATACGTTTGATATCTCAACGCAGACGGCTCCTGATTGCTGCACATTGTTTATGCCTCGGCGTCCTGAGACTCATGCAAGAATACGAGAAGTTCTTGAGGCATGGAATTCTTTTGACCATGAAGCCATGATTGATGACCTTATGCAGCATATTGAGTACATTGACTTTAGCCAGTGCCCTTCATATAAGCCGCCTAAAGCGCTTGCTGCTCGCCATAGAGAACTGGCTCCTGCAGAGTTTATTACTGACTAGGATATTCCTGCAGATCAAAGGCTTTGATGGCTTTGCTTAGATGCATTTTAAGAATCCGTCCCGTGAAGGGGCGGATTTTTTATTTGAGTGGATTGATAATCTTATTTAGGACAATTTTGTTGATTTCAGTTTGCTTCACTTATCTGCAAATTGTTTATAACTGTGTCAGATTACCAGCAGTTTTATGAAAAGATCACTAGATAAATATTTAAAAGTTGTGTTTCTCGTTAACCTAATAGTTGAATATAAATCTGAGGTGATTGTATGGCTCAGATTTCAAATAACCGCACTCAAATAATTAATAAATTGATGAGAAGGTTTAACCTCTCTAAGCAGCAACTTTTAGCGGTTATTGCTGTGGTTATCCTAGGTATTGTTTCAGTAGTTGTATTTATTGGGATGATTAACGCTGGAACATCAGAGTCTTTTGACAGATCGCATAATCAGGCAAACTCTACACAGAGCGCGATTGTTGCGGAAAATCCACAGCACTCGCAAGAGGATAAGTCTACAGAGCAGCCAGGAGATGACCATAAGATTAAAGAAGCATCTCCTCAGATGATGGTTCATGTTGATGGGGCTGTTAAATCGCCTGGTTTGTATGCACTTCAGATGGTAAATCCACGTGTAAACGACGCAATTCAAATAGCAGGTGGCTTGACTGAAGATGCCAACAGTCAAGGCATTAATCTTGCGTCTCCTGTAGAAGATGGTCAAAAAATTTATATCCCTCGAAAGGGAGAAGAAGCGCCGCCAGATATCTTGCAGCCAGATCAAAATAAAGCCACAAGCAATAAGCAAACGGATAAGAAGAGTGACAAAAAAACAGTTGTAGATATTAATCGAGCAACTGTAGAAGAATTTACCAAGCTTCATGGTGTTGGAGAAGGATTGGCTAAGCGAATTGTTGCAGATAGACAAAAGAACGGACCCTTTAAGACTACTGAAGATTTGATGCGCGTTTCTGGTATTGGTCAGAAAAAGTTTGATCAGCTTAAGGATAATATTCGTGTCTAAGACGATGGAGCAGCCCTCTCGTCCTTTTATTCCGTATAGTCTATGCGTCCTGCTTTTTGTTTGTTTATGGCTTCATGTATTTATTGCAAGAAGCGCAACGCTCGATACAGTTCTGATTCATATTCTAGGAATCTGTGCGCTGGCTGCTTTGGGATTTTGGTATGTGCAGCATGCGCATACCAGCATTATGACTGTTGGGGTAGCTTTACTTTTACTTGTAATTATCCTTATCAGGTCTTTCTTTATATACGACAGTCAAATGGCGTCAGTGAATCTTTTAGAGTCAACTTCCGTACATGATTTTGAACTCGTTGTATCAAGAGATTTAGTCTATAAAAATCATGCATGGACTGGTCAGGCGTCTGTCTTTTACCAAGGTGGCTGTATTGGATCTGTTGGCATACATGCTAAAGAACCATTCTTACGAGAAACACATCTGTGCTGCGAAGGTAGGTTTGCTCGGTATAAAGATAAAGAGTTTTCAGACGAACAATTTAAGAGAGGAGTACTTGGTTCAATTCAAATAACCAAGATAAATTCCACAACTCATGATGAGGGAATTATTGGAGAAGTTGCTCAATTTAGAGAAAGCTGCATTTCTCAACTTCAGCCAGAGGTGAGCTTTGGTCGAGCATTAGCAGCATGCGGCCTTTGTGCCTATAGGCCTAGCTTGTATAGCTTCAACATTCCTCGGATATTTATGCGCTGTGGTCTTATGCACCTTATAGCAATATCTAGTTGTCACATGGTAATTCTCTCTACCTTTATTGATGCTTTGCTTAAAAAGTTGACGTTAAAACCACTTTTGAGAGGAGTATTAAATTTATTTCTACTCAGTAGTTACGCGCTTTTTTGTGGATTACCTGCGTCTGCAATAAGGGCAATACTTCTTGTTGAACAAAAATACGTTATGCAATGTGTTGGCAGGAAACAACACACGCTATCAGCTGTTTCAACTCTGGCTTTACTTATGCTCTGTGTTGATCCACAGCTGAGCGTAAACATTGCTTTTACCTTGTCTTTAGCTTGTATTTTTGGAATGAATATATACGGCGGTCTTGCTCAGTACTATGCAAAAATTGCTTTTCACGTATCTGGCTATGGAAAAGTACAGAAGGCTCTGAGAAAACCGTTTTCTCATGTACGAAACACCATGTGTGCAACAACAGTCGCTCAGCTCTCATGCCTTCCAATTTCATGTGTGTATTTTGGCCACTTTTCGTTACTTGCGCCTCTCTCAAGCGCCTTAATTACAAGCTTGTTTTCTCTTCTGAGCCTATTTGGAATTGGGGCAATAGTTTTTAGTGGCTTCAAGCCAGTTCAAGAAATTGCTCTTTTTCTAGTGGATTCTCTTGGTCAGTTTACAGAGACCCTCGCTTCTTTTTTATCTGAAAGATCTTTTGCAAGTGTGTCGCTAACTGACATTAGTTGGATAGTGTCTTTGGCTGTTTTTGCAGCAATGGTGGCGCTCTACCTGTTTTGGCCTAAGGGAAAAAGAGCGGTTTTAGTTGGCATATGTTCAATGGCAGTTATGCTTATCTTGGGTTTAAGCATCTACTGGAGGTTTTTCTCGCCCACAAGGATTTGTGTGATGGATATTGGCCAGGGAGATGCCATATTGCTGAGTGATGGCGCGCACTCCCTGCTTGTAGATACAAGCGTGGGAGATGTAGTTAACGATGCCTTGGAGCGACAACACATTTCATATCTTGATGCAATTTTGCTTACACACCTTGATGAGGACCACGCTGGTGGCGTGAGGTATATGGTTGGCTCGGTAAAGACAGGCCGGGTATTAGTTGGAGAAGGAATAACTAAACAAGAAAAGCCTGAGTTACAAAAAGCCATTCAGAGGATTTCTGGTAGTGGTTCCTATGAAGTTTTATATGGCGATGAGTTTGATGTTGGTCGCTTTCATATCAAGGTTGTGTGGCCACATAGAGGATATAAAGCTAAAGAAGCTAATAATGCGTCGGTTGAGCTCTATGTGACGTATAACGACGGGCAAAATACCCTGACTACGCTTTTAACAGGAGACGCTGAAAGAGATCAAACAAAAGAGACGGTAACCTCGGGTGATGTCGGCGATATTGATTTTTTGAAAGTTGGACATCATGGAGCGGCAAAGTCACTCTATCCAGAAACTGCTCGTGTGTTAAAACCCGAGGTAGCGGTTGCAAGTGCTGGAAAGAATAATCGATATGGACATCCTAAACAAGAAGCGGTGGATATCTTAGAGGGTGTTGGTGCAAGGTTTTATTGCACAAAAGATTATGGAGACATCACGGTATTTCCTGGGGAACATGGACCTAGGGTGAGCGTGCAACATGCTAAAGTAGATACAGAATTAGAGGAGGAAAAAGATGGCGGAGCAGGCTAAGTTACTAGCTGCATATTTGGCTGTTGGCCCTGATGAGATGAAGCGTGCAAGGGCTATTGATAAGCTTAAAAGCCGTCTTAACCAGAGCTTTATTACCTTTAACCTTGATGAGATTTCTGTAAGTGCTGAGCTGACTCCAGAATCTGTTTTGTCTTCTGCTCAAACACTTCCTATGGGTGATTTTAGGCGAATTGTTGTTATTGATGATGCTGGTAAATTGCCTAAGTCTGTATCAGAAGCTCTTGTGGAGTATCTAAAAAATCCTAATCCAACTACTACACTGATGCTTTCTGCACAGACGCTAGCAAAAACTACAAGGCTTTATAAAGCAGTAGATGCGTTAGGTAAGCTTGCAGTTATTAATTGTGGTGCAATTTCTAGAAAAGATTTGCCTAAATACATTGGGGATCTTGGAAGAAAGTACGGACTACAAATCCCAATTAATGTGGCCAATGAGCTTATAAGTCGTGTTGGTGATAATACCACCATGCTTGATTCTCAAGTTAAATCTTTAGCAGCTCTGCTGGGTCGTCCTGGTGCAATTGACGTTCAGTTTGTAGAAACTCATGTTGCACGAGTAGTGGAAGTCAAGCCATGGGATTTTCTCGACAGTTTGTCATCGAGAAATGCTCAAAAGTCTTTGGAGCTTTACAGTCAGATGGATGAGTCGGGAGCTATTGGCAATCTGTCGCTTATAACTGGACGTGTAAGAGAACTCATTTGTGCTAGGTCTATGGTTAAGCGCGGTACAGAACGGGAAATTGCCTCAGTTTTAGGTAAGCAGGACTGGCAAGTAAGAAATTATGCACGGTGGGCGCGCCAATTTGCAGATGGCGAGCTTGAGCATATTTTGAGTCTCTGTGCAGATGCAGAACGTGGTCTTAAGAGTGGAGAAGATAAAACAACCACAATGACCAAGCTTATCTTTGCTCTATGTGGCGTCTCAAATGTGTAGATTCAAAGAATTAAGGTAAGAAAAAACGGACTCCAAGGAGTCCGTTTTAAAAAGTTTAAAAGTAGATAAGAACTACTTAAGGGTGTTAACAAGCTTCTGAACGCCGCTCTTACGCTGAGCAGCCTGATTCTTGTGTACGATACCCTTAGAAGCAGCCTTGTCAAGAAGACGGGATGCCTTGTTAGCTGCAACCTGTGCGTCCTCAAGCTGGCCTGCCTCAACAGCAGTGCGAACTGCCTTAATAGCAGTCTTAAGCTCGGAACGAACAGCCTTGTTGCGCTGGCGTGCCTTCTCAGCGGTGAGAATACGCTTCTTCTGAGACTTGATGTTAGCCACGTGCGGTTCCTTTCGGTGTTTACTATGTGAGGCCTCTTCGCTGAGACACGTTTGAGGCAGCTTTAGAAGTATAGCACGAAGGGGGTACTTTACGCTATTATTTTCCTTATGAATACACAGGATACTTCACATATTCGCAACTTCTCTATTGTTGCGCACATCGATCACGGTAAATCTACCATCAGTGACCGTATTTTGGAGCTTACTCATACCGTTGAAGAACGTGATATGGAGTCACAGCTCTTGGACACTATGGACATTGAACGTGAGCGTGGAATTACCATCAAATCAAATGCCGTCCGCGTTATGTATGACGCAGATGATGGAGAGCGCTATCAGTTCAACCTGATTGACACTCCGGGCCACGTTGACTTTACCTATGAGGTCTCAAGGTCTTTGGCTGCCTGCGAAGGAGCGGTTCTGGTTGTTGATGCAACGCAAGGCGTGGAGGCTCAAACAGTCTCAAACGCTATGCTTGCCATGAACGCCAACCTGGATATTGTTCCTGCAATCAACAAGATTGATCTTCCGTCTGCTCGTCCTGAAGAGGTTCGTGCAGAAATTGAGGATGTTCTTGCAATCCCAGCTGATGATGCCGTATGCGTCTCTGGCAAGACTGGTGAGGGTATCCATGAGCTTCTTGAGGCTTTGGTGTATTTGGTTTCTCCTCCAAAGGGTGACCCCGCGGCACCTCTTAAGGCGCTTATTCTTGACTCGTACTTTGACCAGTTCAGAGGTGTTGTAGCTACAGTACGTGTTTTTGACGGCTCAATCAAAGCGGGCGATCAGCTGCTTATGATGCAGAGCTCTACGCCTTTTCTTGTTGAGGAAGTTGGCGCTAAGAGGCCTCTTGAGATGGCTGTTGACCAGCTTTCTGTTGGTGAGGTTGGCTATGTAGTAACTGGCCTCAAAGACCCTGAAGCTGTTCGTGTTGGAGATACGCTTACCTATAAGCAAAATCCATGCGCAGAGCCACTGCCGGGTTACCGTGAAGCAAAACCGATGGTATTTACCGGTCTTTTCCCCGTAGATAACAAGCAGTACGAGAACCTCCGTGATGCACTTGATAAGCTGCACGTTAACGATCCGTCACTTACGTGGTCACCTGAAACTTCTGTGGCTTTAGGTTTTGGCTTCAGAGTTGGATTTTTGGGTCTTCTCCACATGGAAGTTGTTAAAGAGCGTCTTGAGCGTGAGTTTGACCTGGATTTGATTGCTACCAGTCCCTCTGTTGACTATCACGTGTACAAGACTGATGGCACCATGGTGGAAATCACCAGTCCTCAAGATCTTCCAGAGGTTACCAAGATTGACCGCATTGATGAGCCGTACCTCAAGGCAAAGATTATTGTGCCTCCTGAGTTTGTTGGTACGGTTATGCAGCTTGTTGTTGATCATCGTGGCGTATCTGAAGACATGGTGTATCTGTCTGATAGGTCCGTCGAGATGATTTTTAGCATTCCTTTGGCCGAGCTTATCCTGGACTTCTTTGACCAGCTTAAGAGTAGAACCAAAGGTTATGCCTCACTTGACTATGAGTTTGATTCGTATCGCACTTCTGACCTGGTTAAGCTTGATATCTTGCTTGCTGGAGACGTTGTTGATGCGCTCTCGTTTATTGTTCACAAAGACAAAGCATATGACCTTGCTCGCGGCCTTTGCGACAGGCTCAAAGGCATCATTCCGCAGCAGCTTTTTGAGGTTCCTATTCAGGGTGCTATTGGCAATAAAATCATTTCTCGCTCTACCGTTCGCGCACGTAGAAAGGACGTCTTAGCTAAGTGCTACGGCGGCGACATTTCAAGAAAGCGCAAGCTGCTTGAAAAGCAAAAAGAGGGTAAGAAGCGCATGAAGCAGATTGGCTCAGTCGAAGTACCTCAAGAGGCGTTCTTGGCTGTTCTCAAGGTTGATGACGAGTAGAAGGTATTTGTGGAGTCGCTTCAAACAATCATTTCAACCTGCTCACCTCAAGCAGGCCTTTCTTCACATATTGTCCCTTTTGCGTCAGGAACTTCACTCAAGGATCGCCTGTCCGCAAATCCTGTGCTTATGGCACCCATGGCTGGCGTCAGTGATGGTGTGTATCGCACTATGGCTCGAGCGGGCGGAGCAGGTCTTGCATACTCAGAAATGGTTTCTGTCGCAGGAATTCATTATGGTGGCGAGAAAACCTGGGAGCTTGTGGAGCCCCTTTCAACTGAGCCAGATATTGCTGTTCAACTTTTTGGTTCAAAGCCAGAGCAGTTTAAAGAAGCGTCAGCTCAGATTAGTGAGCGCCTAGGAAATAAACTTGCTCTTATCGATATCAATATGGCTTGTCCTGTTCCTAAGGTTGTCAAAAAAGGGGAGGGCTCAGCCCTTCTCGATACCCCAGAGCTTGCTGCAGATCTGGTCAAAGCTTGTCTTTCTGAGGTCGCGGTGCCTGTTACCGTGAAGATTAGACGAGGTAGACGCCAGGATGAGGAAGTAGCTCCTGAGTTTGCTCGCGCCATGGAAGCTGCTGGGGCTTCTGCTGTTGCTATTCATGGCCGCTTTGCAACCCAGATGTATCGAGGTCAGGCAGAGTGGGAGACCGTTAATAGAGTTTGTGATGCTGTTTCAATTCCGGTTATAGGCTCCGGTGACATGCTCTCTGCTGAAGCGGCAGCTCATGCCCTTACAGAGACAGGTGTGACAGCTGTAATGATTGCTCGTGGAACCTATGGTAATCCATGGATTTTCAAGAACACTCAAGCTTTAGTTGAAGGTCAAGCTCCACTTGTTCCAACACTTGATCAGATGCTTGCATCTTTTATGATGCACGTACGTTTACTTGACGCTGCCCACATTCATATTGCTCGCGCAAGAAGTCTCTCTACCTGGTATTTTAGGGGTATTCCAAACGCTGCCTATTGGCGCGGTAAGTCAGTAAGGTGTGTTACAGCTCAAGATTTCATTGATCTGGCGCTAGAGATTAAAGAAACCGTCACGCAACTTGAGGGTGAGCAGGAATTTTCTGAGCACAATCCATCTATGAGCTAGTGGTCTGTTGTGGATTCTTGTCAGTCTAAATACAATCAAACGGCTACCTCTGCACTTTATCTGCATATTCCGTTTTGCTCTCAAAAATGCTTCTATTGCGATTTTTCTTCTTGGTCTACAAGACAAGATGATAATCGCATGAAAAATTATGTAAAAGCTCTAAAACAGCAGCTAGATGAAGCAGCTCAGCTTGGGTTGTTAGCGGCTACTAAAACGGTCTATATGGGAGGCGGAACTCCCAGCCTGCTCGGTCAAGATGCGGTAGATTTGGCGCAGCACGTTTTGTCCCTTACGCAGCCTAGTGAGTTTAGCATGGAAGCAAATCCAGACTCACTATCTGATGATCTTCTCGCCAGTCTTGCTACGGGCGGGGTAACACGAATTTCTTTGGGAGTTCAAAGTTTTAACGATAATGAGCTTAAGAAGCTGGGCAGAATTCACTCGGCCGAACTGGCTTACGACAGAGTACTTGCTGCAAAAGAGCATGACTACGACGTGTCGGTTGATCTTATGTGCGCTATTCCTGAACAAACAGAGAGCTCCTGGGAGTATTCGCTTTCAAGGTTTGTCTCGCTTGGAGTGGATCATGTGAGCGTTTATCCGCTTACTATTGAAGACGGTACGGCGTTGGCTAAACAAACCCAAGATAAAGACACTCCTTGGAACGCCTACGACGTGCAGGCAGATCGAATGCAAGCTGCGTCAAAGACGCTTCAAGCAGCGGGATTTGAATGCTACGAGGTAGCAAGTTACGCTCGTAACCAAAAGAGCTGCAAGCACAATAAGATGTACTGGACGGGAGAATCGTACCTTGGCCTTGGTACCAGCGCTGCAAGCATGCTCACCGCACCTGAGTACGATATGCTTGCAGAGCAGAACACCTCTTTACCTGCGCGTCCACAAGACGCTGCTCGCGCACGACTGGTGGTCCTTGATTCTCCAAGAAAAATTGGTGAAGGTACATCGCTCTTCTCGACAGAGTTTGATGTTGAATTTTTGACTCATAGAGAAGCTGTGGCAGAAGATTTGATGCTGCACGCTCGCCTTATGGAACCAATTTCTCCTGCACTTTTGGCTGAGTCTGAGCTGGTATTTGGCGCGTCGCGTCTACAAGACGTGCTTGATACGTGCGTTCAAGACGGTTTGTTGGACTGCGTTTATGCAGATGTTTCAAATGACACAAAAACCTATAGGCCTACCGAGAAGGGCTGGCTGCTTGGAAACGAGCTCTATGGGCGTCTTTGGGATTTACGTTTGTAGCGTGTTTGTGCTGCATTAACTTCAAAACAAGTGGGTACACTTTCAAACGTTCTCATGATGCAGATTTAGTTATGAGTTGAATCGGAGAGATTTCATGGCTGCTATGAACGAAAAGGACTACTACGCCATCCTTGGTGTTTCTGAGTCCGCGACAGCTGAAGAAATTAGAAAAGCTTTTCAAACTAAAGCTCGCAAGCTTCATCCAGACGTCAACAAAGAGCCTGATGCTGAAGAGCGTTTTAAAGAGGTTTCTGAGGCATATGCTGTTTTATCAGATGCCGAGAAACGCCGTCGTTATGACGCAATGAGAAGCGGTTCTTTCTACGGTGGCGGTTATGGCCCCTCTGGTTATCCAGGCGGATCTACATATGGAGGATCTCCTTTTGAGGGAGGATTCCCATTTGGTGATATTAACTTTAATAACTGGACTACTGGATCTCAAAAGCGCTCTCGCGCATATAAGCCTCAGACAGGTGCAGATATTGTCTACGACTTAACTTTGAGTGACGCTGACGCTAAAAATGGTGTTAAGAAAGGCATAACGTATCAACGCTTTGTTACCTGTGATGCTTGCAATGGTAAGGGATCTCAGCATAAAACTGAGGCAACTACCTGTCCTACCTGTCATGGAACGGGACACATTGATATTGATCTCTCTTCCATTTTTGGAGTAGGAAAGTTTAGAGTTGATTGTCCAGAGTGTGATGGTGCTGGACACGTTGTGCAGGACCCCTGTGATGTTTGTGGTGGTTCAGGACGTGTTTTATCTGCAAGTGAAATTATGGTTGATGTGCCAGCTAACTCGCATGATGGTGATCAGATCAGAGTGCCTGGAATGGGAAATGCAGGAACAAATGGTTCTGCAACCGGCGACTTTATCGTAAATATCAAGGTTCCTTCAGAGCAGTTGACGTTCCGTCAACGCGCGGGAGCTCGTATTACTGGCATTACTGCAATGCTTTTAGTATTTGTGGCGCTTAATTTGAGGTCACCATTATTTGCCATTGTTTTGATTCCACTTTTGATATTTGGCATTAGAAATGTTCTTGCAGATGGCGTCAAGATGAACGCTGGCTGGTGGAGAAGCTTTGCAAATGCATTTGTTTCGGGAATCATCAATGGTGCTTTCTACTCAATTATTATTATGACTTTGTACGCTTGCACGGCCGGTTTGGGCCATGTTGGCTATATGGGAATTTAAGTTTTAGGTTTTACAAGGGGAGAGTTAGTAAGCGTGGCAGAGAAGAAAGACTTCTACGAGCTCTTAGATGTTGCTCGTGATGCAGATCAAAAAACTATCAAGCGAGCTTTTCTAAAGCTTGCAAGAAAGCTGCACCCTGATGTTTCTGATGACCCTCATGCAGAAGAAAAGTTCAAAGAGGTAAACGAAGCTTATTCTGTACTTTCAGATGAGCAAAAGCGAGCCAACTATGACCGTTATGGCGATCCTAATGGTCCATCTGGTTTTGGCGGCGGCTATGTGGATATGTCAGATATCTTTGGCGGCGGTTTTGGTGGCTTTGGAGATATCTTTGATTCCTTCTTTGGTGGCAGCCATGGTGGCCGAGGCGCTGCTCAGCGCACTCGTGGTAGTGATATGGGTATCAGACTGTCTATTACGCTGGAAGAAGCCGCAGCCGGAGTTACAAAAACTATCTCGTACAACAGACTTTCTACCTGCGATGACTGCAACGGCACTGGTCTTGGTGAGGGCGGAAAAATCGAAGACTGTCCACGCTGTCACGGAACGGGCACGGTAGTTCAGGTTCAAAATACTGTCTTTGGCCAAATGCAGTCTCAGACAGTTTGTCCAGAGTGTCAAGGAACAGGCAAGAAGGTTGAGCACGCGTGTGAGACCTGTGGAGGTCAGGGAAGAACTCCTGATCACGAGCGTGTTTCCGTTGAAATTCCAGCAGGCGTTCATTCTGGCCAGTCAATTTCCATTGCCGGTAAAGGTGAGGCGGGCGTTAGAGGTGATACCTCTGGTGACCTTATCGTAACCATTGAGGTTTCCCAGCATAAAGATTTTGAGCGCAGGGGAGACGACCTCTTTACCTCAGTGAGCGTTGATTCCCTTGAGGCAATTGTTGGTACTACCGTGACCATTGACGGTATTATCAAAGATGAAACTATTGAGATTGCTATTCCAGCCGGATGTAAGTATGGTCAGCAACTGAGTGTAGCTGGTAAAGGTATGCCTCGCTTGCACACTAAGGCACGTGGCAACCTTTACGTTTTGGTTCACATTGAGACTTCAACTGGACTGACTAAAGAACAGTTAGAGACGATCACCTCCCTTATTGATGAGCGCAAACAAAGTGGCGCTCAAGAAACTCAAGATGAGTCACACGCCGCTCAATCTGAAGGCAGAGATTCTTCAGATCACAAACATAAGAACGCCAAAAAGACTTCCAAGAAGAGGCGCTAATGGCTCATGGTATTGCACTCATAAATCTTGGATGTAGGGTAAATCGCGTTGAGCTTGATTTAATGGCGGATTCTCTGCTCCGCATGGGATGTCGCATTGTTGAAGAAGATGAAGCTCAAGCCATTGTCATCAACACGTGTGCCGTCACTGCAGAAGCTGAGGCTAAGACGAGAAAAGCTGTACGTAAAGCAGCGCTTATGCCAGGAGCTCCTCTTGTAGTTGCAACGGGTTGTGTTGCAAGTCTTTTTGCTGACGAGCTTGCCTCGCTTGCTCCTAACGTTGTGGTAGAGCCCGAGAAGGACAAAGTTGCAGATAGAGTTCTTGAAGAGCTAGGCTTTGCTCCAGAATCTGTAAGCGACGACGGACTTGTTATCTCCAAGCCAACTCCAACAGGCCGCACGCGCCCTGGTATCAAGATTCAAGATGGTTGCGACAATCGCTGCACCTTCTGCATTGTCTGGAAGGCGCGCGGTGCGGGAAAATCCCTTGATCCTCGTGAGGTTGTTTCGCAGGTAAAAGATGCTATGAGCAGGGGAGCTCAAGAGGTTGTCCTTACGGGAATTAATCTTGGCAGCTATAAAGCTCAACTTGAGGATGAGGGCAAGAAGACCCTCAGGCTCCCAGACCTTCTCGAGTATGTGCTTGAAAAAACAGAGGTAGGCCGCCTCAGGCTTTCTTCTCTTGAGCCACCTGATGTAAATGCTCGTTTAGTAGAGGTTATTGCTGCTTCCAACGGAAGAATTGCACCTTTCTTGCACATCTGCCTTCAGTCCGGATGTGACGCTACGCTTGCTCGTATGGGCAGGGTGTATAGGACAGAGCTTTATCGCAAGGCTGTTGAGGAAGCTCGTTCGGTACTGCCAACTATTGCGTTGGGAACAGACCTTATTGTTGGTTTCCCTGGAGAAACTGATAAAGAATTTGAAGAGTCGTTTGAGTTTTGTCGTCAGATAGGCTTTTCAAAGATGCACGTATTTAGGTACTCCAAGCGACCTGGAACTCCTGCGGCTACCGCTCCAAATCAGGTAGATCCAAAGGTGATGGCTGAGCGCGCAAAGAAAATGCGTGATCTGGGTAATGCTATGCGCTTTGATGCTGCTAAGAAGCTTGTTGGTACCTGCGATAATGTGGTGGTACAGTATCCTGGTAGGGGAATTTCTGGCGGTCTTTTTGATGTCCAGGTTGATCCTACTATTGAACTTGATGAACTTATCGCTATGCGCTTTGATGAAGTTTTACCTAATGGAACACTAAAAGCTACTCGTTTATAAATTGGGGGAACATGGAGCCAACACAGATTCGCTTAACTATTCCTGATTCAGTGGACCCTCTGTATCTGACAGGTCCTGCTGATAGTTTGCTCAGAGAAATCGAATCGTCATGTGCGGCTCTTATTTCAGTCAGAGGTAAAGCCATCTTTTTGTCGGGAACTTCTCAAGAAATTGAGCAATTAACGCTCATTTTTTCTCACCTGATTCAAATGGTTGAATCAGGATCTAGGCCAACGCTGGAAGATGTAAAGCTTCTGCTTGATAGCACAAAAAGAAACGCCAGCTTAGAGCAAACAGGCACACGAACACTGTTTGTAACCCATAAGGGAAAAGCTATTCAGCCTAAAACACAAGGTCAAATTGAGTATACAAAGGCAATAGCAAACAACTCCATTACCTTTGGCATCGGTCCTGCGGGAACTGGTAAAACGTATCTGGCAGTTGCTATGGCGCTTGCCGCTTTAACATCTCAGCAAATTAGCAGAATTGTGCTGGTAAGACCTGTTGTAGAAGCGGGAGAGTCTCTTGGTTTTCTCCCGGGAACACTTCAAGAGAAGCTTGATCCCTACATTAGACCGCTCTATGACGCCCTCTTTGATATGACCTCCATGGAGTATGCAAATAACCTTATTGAACAGGGAATTGTTGAGATTGCTCCGCTTGCATTTATGCGTGGTCGTACCATGAACGATGCGTTTGTCATTTTGGATGAGGCTCAAAACACCACCCCTGAGCAGATGAAGATGTTTCTTACTCGATTGGGTTTCTCGTCAAAGTTTGTGATAACTGGTGATGCAACACAGCGAGATCTTGTAGGAAGAAGCGGTTTGGACGTTGCTCGACAGGTGTTGGGTAACCTGGAAGACGTTGCTTTTGTTGATTTAGATAGAAATGATATTGTTCGCCACACGTTGGTTGGTAAGATAGTTGATGCATACACTGCGTATGAGAAAAAACAGCTAGGGGAGTAACGTGGTTAACGAGTATGACATTGTAATCGAAGAAGGCGTCGAGTGCCCAATTTCTGTGGAAGAGATTGAAGCCGATTGCAACCTCGTACTCTCTGAAGAGGGTGTAGAGCGCCCCTGTACCGTCTCCATTTCTGTAGTCAGTGATGCAGAGATTCAGCAGGTAAACCTTGAGTGGCGAGAAAAAAATGCACCCACTGACGTTATTTCACTTGAGGTAGAACGCCCTGATGATCCAGATTTAGCTCCTGGTGAGATGTGTGAGCTGGGAGATATTATTCTGGCTCCTAACTTTATTGCACGTCAGGCAAAAGAATATGGCACTACGGAGGCAGATGAGTTTAGGCTCATGCTTGTTCATGCCATGCTTCACCTGCTTGGATATGACCATATTGAAGATGATGAGGCAGAGATTATGGAAGCTCGTGAAGACGCTCTTGTTGCTCTGCTTTCAACGGATAGGACTATTGAGCCAGTTGTATTGACTCGCCACCGTGAGGGGATTGACGAGTAATGATTCCGGGATCTAAGGGCAGACATCCAAGCTTTAAGCGGGGCCTTCTCTTTGCACTACAGGGCGCTCGCCAAGCATTTGCTCAGGAAGCAAACTTGCGTCGTATGGCAGTTGCTGCTGCAGTAACCGTGGTGGTGGGATTGTTTGTTGGTTTAGACGCTGTGAGCTGGGCTCTTGTTCTTGCTTGTATTGGTGCGGTTTTAACCACAGAACTTCTCAATACAGCAATAGAAACCGTGGTAGATCTGGTTTCTCCAGAGTTTCATCCTATGGCTGGTAAAGCTAAAGATATTGCGGCAGCTGCCTCATGCTGCATTAGTATTACTGCAGCCCTTATAGGACTTTTGATTTTCTCGCGTGCAATTTTTCATTGGTAAGTTGGAGGACATATGACCGCCAATTCAGTTTCTGAAAACACTACATCTGAGACCACTCCATTTAGGAGCGGTTTTGTTGCTTTAGTTGGTCGTCCAAGTGTTGGTAAGTCCACACTGTTAAATGCTTGCATGGGCCAGAAAGTAGCTATTGCAAGCCCTGTTGCCCAGACAACACGACGTCGCTTCAGGGCAGTGGTGAACGGTGAGAACTCCCAGCTGGTCATTGTAGATACTCCAGGCCTCCACAAGCCCAAAGACGCTCTTGGAAAAGAGCTCAACAAGGCAGCGCTCGGAGAGCTTAATGACGCTGATGTCATTGCTTTTTTGATTGATGCTACCAAGCCTGTTGGTCGTGGAGATGAATGGGTTGCCAATCATGTTGAGCAGGCGCATGCTGCCTTTAAGCTGCTGGTTATTACCAAGGCTGACATTGCAACTCCAGAGCAAGTAACAGAGCAACTTGAGGCCGCACAGGCTCTTGCGCGCTTCGATGACGTGCTTGTTGTTTCTGCTCCAGAAGACTTCAATATCCAGGCATTTATTGCGCTTGTTTCAGAACATCTTCCTGAGGGTCCCATGTGGTTCCCAGAGGACATGGAGACTGACGCATTGCCAGAAGACCTGGTAGCAGAGTTTGTTCGCGAGAAGCTTTTGCTGAACCTTCGTCAGGAAGTTCCCCATTCCGTTGCCGTTGTTTGTGATTCCTATGAGGTAGCAACTGACGGTCACTTATCCATTTCTGCCACCATTTTGGTTGAGCGAGAAGGACAAAAGGGCATCGTTGTCGGCCAGGGTGGCTCTATGATTAAGCGTGTTGGCGTTGAGGCTAGAAAAGATCTAGAGAAACTGTTTGGTCGCAAGGTTTATCTTGACCTGCAGGTGCGCGTTCAGCCTCTCTGGAGACGTGATGCCAATGAGATTAAGCGCCTAGGTTACTCAACTGAGGACTAGTTGTGCCTGGTAGAAAGACCTCTCGTCTTAAAGCAATTGTGCTTGATAGAACAAAACTTGCTGAGCAAGATCTCATCTTAACTATGCTTTCCGATTCAGGAGAAGAGCGTCGCGCTGTCGCCAAGGGTGCTAGAAAGCCAGGCGGCCGCTTTGCTGCTCGCGTTGAACTGTTTTGTGAGCTAGACGTACTGCTGGCAGAAGGTCGTTCGCTTGACATCTTGTCCGAGGCAATCTTGCTTGAGCCGCACGCATCGCTGCGCGGAGATCTCTCTAAGGTAGCAGCTGCGTCGGCAATCTGCGAGGTTGCACGCCTTTCGTGCATTGATGGCATTGAGGACGCGTTTCTCTATCCGCTGCTTTCTCGCGCTCTCAGAGCCTGTGAAGAAGTAGATGACGAGAAACACTTAGATCTTGTCGTTGCCGCATACGTGTTTAAGGTTTTGGCACATGAAGGCTGGCGCCCTGAGTTGGAATCGTGCATTGCCTGTGGAGATGAAGCTCTAACGTACTTCTCGCCAGCTGCTGGCGGTGCATTGTGTGGAAGTTGTGCGCATGAGATTGAGGGAGCCATTGAGGTAACTCCACTTGAGCTCTCGTGGTTATCGTCGCTTCTGAAACTTACCTTTGACCAGCTTATTGTTGCCGAGATTGCTCCAGAAACTGCGCTCTTTTTGCTCACAAGCGCGCATATTTGGGCAGCCACACACCTTGAGGCGCGTCTCAAGGCATTTGAATTTCTGCTGAGTATCTAGTTGAAGTGGATTTTTACTAGCAAAGTTCACCAGTAACTGGTATCCTCTTGTAGGTTATTTCCTTGTTCTTAGGGGCTAGTCACTGCCGGCTACCTTCTCAGTACAAGGAGTATTCAACGCGAAAGGCGGTTTATTATGGCAGTAACTAAGGATCGTAAGGCTGAGCTCATCAAGCAGTACGGCAAGGACGAGAAGGACTCCGGTTCCGCACAGGTTCAGGTTGCTCTTCTTACTGAGCGTATTCGTCAGCTCACCGACCACATGAAGTCCCACCAGAAGGACTTCCACACTCGTCGTGGTCTTCTGATGCTCGTTGGTAAGCGTCGTCGTCTTCTTTCTTACATCAAGTCGAACGACATTGAAGAGTACCGTACTCTTATTGCTTCCCTGGGTATCCGCGACAACATCCAGTAAGTTGGCTTTTTAGGGCGCCGTCTGGCGCCCTTTATGTTTGAGGCCCGTTTGCAATGGGGCAAACGGAGATAGAAGAGGAAAGAAATGACTAAAGTAACTCACGAATTTGACCTCTATGGTAAGCACTACACCCTTGAGGCTGGTGAGCTCGCAAAGCAGGCAACAGGTGCCTGTATCGTTAAGTGCGGCGATTCTACCGTACTTCTCACTGCAGTGGTTTCCAAGGAGCGTAAGGATTACGACTTCTTCCCACTGACTGTTGATTTTATTGAGAAAATGTACGCAGTTGGTCGTGTTCCTGGTGGATATCTCAAGCGTGAGGCTCGTCCATCCGAGAAGGCAACCCTTACTGCTCGTATGATTGACCGTCCTCTGCGCCCATCCTTCCCAGATGGCTTCCGCAATGAGGTTCAGATTGTTGCAACTTCTCTTGTTGCTGATCAGGTAAACGCTGTTGATACCATCTCTGTCATGGGCGCTTCTGCTGCTCTGGCCGTTGGTGGCGTTCCTTTTGAGGGACCACTTGCGTGCGTTCGTATTGGCCGCAACGCTGATACCGGCGAGTTCCTAGTTAACCCAACCTATGAAGAGCGCGATCACTCTGACCTTGACCTTGAGCTTGGCGGTTCTTCCACCTTTATTTCCATGCTTGAGGCTGGTGCAGATGAGATTTCCGAAGAGGATATGCTCTCCGCTATGGCATTTGGTCAGGAAGCAATTGCAGCATTTTGCGAGGAGCAGAAGAAGTTTATTGCTAAGTGGGAAGAGATTAACGGCCCTATCGTCAAGCGTGAGTACATCCTTGATGAGCCAATTGCTGAGGTTCATGACCGTATCTTTGCTTATTATGATCAGATGAGCGCTGCTCTTAAGGATGCTGACAAGCAGTCCCGTATGCAGAAGGTTGCTGACCTGATGGACGAGATTAAGGCTCAGTTCACCGAGGAGGAGCAGGAGCTTTGGAGCCGCGCTATTGCCGTTGAGCTCAAGGGTCTTGAGAAGCACGCTATGCGCGTCATGGTTGTTGAGACCGGCGAGCGCGTTGACGGTCGTGTTGCAGACGAGATCCGTCCAATCATGGTCAAGCCTGATTACCTGCCACTTGTTCACGGCTCTGGTCTTTTCCAGCGTGGTCAGACTCAGGTTCTCTCCATTTGTACGCTTGGCATGCTCAACGAGTGGCAGCGTCTTGACACCATTGAGCCAATGGATGGCAAGCGCTACATTCACCACTACAACTTCCCACCATTCTGCACCGGTGAGACTGGCCGTATGGGCAGTCCAAAGCGCCGTGAGATTGGTCACGGAGCTCTTGCAGAGCGCGCACTTCTGCCTGTCATTCCTTCTGAGGAAGAGTTCCCTTACACCATCCGCGTTGTCTCTGAGGTAATGGAGTCCAATGGTTCTTCTTCCATGGCATCTACCTGCGGTTCTACGCTTTCCCTTATGGATGCAGGCGTTCCTCTAAAGCGTCCTGTTTCTGGTGTTGCAATGGGTCTTATCCAGGAGAACGGCAAGACTGTTGTTCTTACTGATATCCAGGGTCTTGAGGACTTCCTCGGCGACATGGACTTCAAGGTCTGCGGTACCACCAAGGGTATTACCGCAATGCAGATGGACAACAAGGCAACTGGTCTTACTCCAGAGATTCTGCGCAGCGCACTTCTCCAGGCTCAAGAGGGCCGTATGTTCATTCTGAACAAGATGCTTGAGCAGATTCCTGCACCTCGTACTGAGACCAAAGAGACCGCTCCACAGATCATCTCGCTTTCTATCCCAACCGATAAGATTCGCGACGTCATTGGCTCTGGTGGCAAGGTTATCCGCGGTATCCAGGAGGATACGGGTGCAACCGTTGACATCCAGGAGGATGGCACCGTCTTTATCGCTGGTACTAACGGTGCTGCCGAGGCTGCTGCAGAGCGCATCAAGGCTATTGTTAAGGTTCCAGAGGTAGGCGAGGAGTACACTGGTCGCGTTGTTGGTCTCCAGCCATTCGGCGCTTTTGTTGAGCTCCTTCCTGGCAAAGACGGCCTGCTTCACATTTCCCGCGTTGCACAGGGACGTGTCGAGAAGATCGAGGATGTCCTGGCTGTTGGCGACGAGGTTAAGGTTCAGGTCCTTGAGGTAGACGAGAAGGGCAAGATTTCTCTTGACCGTCTTGATAAGCCAGAGGCACCACAGGTCGCTCCAAAGAAGGAGCGCGAGGAGCGTCGCCCACGTCGTCAGAACGACAACGGCAACTCTGAGCGCAGACAGCCACGCCGTCACCACGACGCATAAGCTACGCTCAAACTCAAAAGGTTTCTCGCCATGCGAGACCTTATACACATGAGATAGTAAAGAGAGCTTCGATGTATGTCGGAGCTCTCTTGTTATTCTGTTGAGATTTTGATTCTTTGGGAATATATAGCGTAATACGTGCTGATTTTTTATATAATTAAACAACATGTAGATTTTGCAAAAAGTCTTGTAGACGGCCCTTTGGGTTGCGTCTGTTATAGAAAGTTGTTTTGAAAGGAAAGTTTTTTAATGCCTAAGAAAGACCCAGCTCTTAAAGTCATTCCTATGGGCGGACTTGATGGCATTGGCAAGAACATGACCGTTTTTGAGTACGGTAATGATATGGTGCTTGTCGATGCTGGTTTGATGTTCCCAGATGACGAACAGCCTGGTATTGACCTCGTTTTGCCAGACTATACCTACGTACTAGAAAATGAAGATAAGCTTCGCGGTATTTTGATTACCCACGGTCACGAGGATCACATTGGTGCTCTTCCGTACCTGCTCATGGACCTTACTCGTAAGGTTCCAATCTATTCCAGTAAGCTCTCGCTTGGTTTTATTGAAGGCAAGCTTGCTGAGCACAAGATTGTGGGCACTAAGCTTCGCGAGGTTACCGATGGCTCAAAGGTCCAGCTTGGCGCCTTTGACATCACGTTCTTCTCGATGACCCACTCTATTCCTGCGGCTTTTGGTATTCATATGAAGACTCCTGCAGGAACGCTTATTCACTCCGGTGACTTTAAGCTTGATCAGACTCCTATTGATGGCGTGCGTCCAAACTACGCTGCTATTACCAGGTTTGGCTCTGAGGGTCTTGACCTGCTGCTGTCTGACTCCACAAACGCCAACCGCCCCGGTATGACTCCATCCGAGGCTTCCGTTGGTGCAGCGCTTCGTCACATCATCAAAAATGCAACTGGTCGCGTCTTTGTGGCGTCGTTCTCAAGCCACATTCACCGTCTTCAGCAGGTATGTGATGCCTCTGTTGCGGTAAAGCGTAAGGTTGTTGTTACGGGCCGCTCTATGATTACCAACACTAAGGTTGCGCGAGAGCTTGGCTACCTCAATATTGCCGATAAAGACATCATTGATGCTTACGACGTTGATAAACTTGCAGATGATCGCATTGTTGTTCTCTGCACTGGTTCTCAGGGAGAGCCTCTGAGTGCTTTGGCACGTATGGCAAATGGAGAGCACAAGTCGCTTTCCATTCGTCCTCAGGACACTGTAATCATCTCTGCAACTCCTGTTCCAGGTAACGAGAAGAGCGTTCAGTCCATCATCAACGCTCTCTCTAAGATTGGTTGTGAGATTTACGACAAGTCAAAGGCACTTGTCCACGTTTCCGGCCATGGTAGTCAGGAAGAGCTCAAGCTTATGCTGGGTATGGCTCGTCCAAAGAACTTTATGCCAGTCCACGGTGAGGCTGTTCACCTGCGCGCTCACGCAGAACTTGCTCAGCAAATGGGCGTTCCTGCTAATCGCATTTTCATTCTTGATAACGGCGACACGCTTGAGATGAGAAACGGCAAGGTTACTCGTGGTAAGACGGTTGAGTCTGGCGTAGTGTACGTTGACGGCCTCTCTGTCACCGACGCTAACCCTGTTGTTCTTCGTGACCGTCAACGCCTTTCTCAGGACGGCATTGTTACCGCTGTGGTAACCCTTGTTGGTCGCAACCTTAAGCCAGGTGTTGTTGAGATTTCTGGCCGTGGTGTTTCATTTGCCGACGATGACGAGCTTATGAATGACGCGCAGAATCTTGTGAGAAATTCAATTGAGAAGGCCTCTAAGTCCGAAGGCGCAAACATTGAAGCAATGAGAAAGAGCGTTCGTAACGCCCTTTCTAACTTCCTTTGGAGCAAAACTCGTACTCGACCAATGGTTATTCCGGTCATTATGGAGGTATAAGCCCAATGCCCTCTAAACGCACCTCAAACGCAGCAAAAAGAAATTCTAGAAACGCCGCTTCTGCCCAGGCAGTAGGCTTGAGTCCACTGCAGAACGATATCATTGGTGTTGTTCTTGCAGTGGTTGCAATTGCTATGCTTTTGTCCATTATTGTCCCTTCTAATGCTGTTATTACCAGCGCAATGGGTCATGGGCTCAAGCTCTGTTTTGGTACAGGAGCGCTACTTTTTCCCATTGCAGTATTTGTCTTTGCTATGACCTTCTTTATGCGTGATGATCAGGGAATCTCTACACGTATTGCTATTGGTCTAACGCTGGACGTTCTTGCTGCCCTTGCTCTTATTTCACTTAACTTCCCAGGCGCCGAGGCTGCTCCAGATATGATTTTGGGCACAAAAGTCCTAGAGGCTGCTGGTGGTTATGTGGGCGGAGGTATTGCTTGGGTTTTGCTGCGCTTTGTTGGCCGCGTAGTGGGTAATGTCCTTTTGGTTGGCTTTATTATTGCCGGTGTTGTTATCTGCGGTTTCTCCATCTCTGACATGGTTGAGCGCGTAAGCTTCCGCCTGGATGAAGCGCGTGAGAATCATCGCTACCGTAAAGAAGAGCGTGCTCTTGCAAAAGAAGAGGAGCTCTACGCTGCAAATGCTCCACAGCCTGCAAAGAAGCAGGGTAGACGTGGCGCAAACAACCAGTCTTCTCTCTTTGACGAGACCGGTGAAGGGGAGACAACTTATCTGGGCAATCGCAAGACTTCTGTCATTAAGCGTGATGCCCGTCTTTACGAGGAAGAAGAGGCGCAAGAGGATGCAGGTGACGCTCCTACTACGCTCATTGATAAGGCTAAGAATAAGCTGCGCTCTAAGAAGAAGGACCAGCCAGAAGATGCAGTTGTCGAGAAAAACGATGTTGCTGTAGCTGATGTTGCTCCTACCACAAAACAGGCTAAACCTAAGAGTAAGGCTAAAACGACGCCCGATTTTCTCGCCACACCTGACCAGCTCAAGAGGCCAGGCGACAACGATGAGTCGTATGAGTTACCACCATTTAGCATCCTGAAGTCAAACAAGAACTCGGCCACTTCTGCCGTAAGCGATGATGAGCTTGAAGCTACCGCACAGAGACTCCAGGCTACGCTTGAGGAGTTTGGCCTCTCCAGCCAGGTAGTAGGCTGGACCGCCGGTCCTTCTGTTACTACGTTTAAGATTTCGATGGGCGAGGGCGAGCGCGTCAACAAGATCACTAATCTTGAGGACGATATTGCGCTTTCTCTTGCTGCAAAGTCTGTTCGTATTTTTGCGCCAATTCCTGGTACTTCTTTGGTTGGTATTGAGATTCCTAACGAGAAAGCCCAGGCAGTCAATTTGGCTGACGTTCTACCTTTTGCAAAGGGTGGTCCTCTTGAGTGTGCCTTTGGTCGCGATTCTGAGGGTAAGCCAATTGTTGTTGACCTTGCCAGCCTTCCTCACTTGCTGGTAGCAGGTACTACCGGTTCTGGTAAGTCTGTCCTGCTCAACGCTATTGTCATGTCTATGCTCATGCGCGCAACTCCTGAGCAGGTTCGCCTTATTATGGTTGACCCAAAGCGCGTTGAGTTTACGGGTTACGCTGGTCTTCCTCACCTGTATGTTCCAGTTGTTACCGAGCCAAGGCAGGCAGCAAGTGCGCTTCAGTGGGGCGTCACCGAGATGGAGCGCCGCCTGAAGGTATTTGAGCACTACAAGGTTCGTGACATTAAGACGTACAACAGAAACGTTGATGGCGATAAATACGCTGATATGGAGAACCCTCCAAAGCACATGCCATACTTTGTTATTGTCATCGACGAGCTTGCTGACCTTATGATGGTTGCGGGCAAAGACGTTGAGTCTTCCATTGTCCGTATTGCTCAGCTTGGTCGTGCTGCAGGTATTCACCTGATTGTTGCAACACAGCGTCCTTCTGCTGACGTTGTAACTGGTCTGATCCGCGCAAACATCGATAACCGCGTTGCACTCTCTGTTGATAACTCTTTGAACTCCCGTATTATTCTGGACCAAAAGGGTGCAGAGCAGCTGCTGGGTAAAGGCGATATGCTGGTTAAGCTTCGTGGTAAGAAGCCAAATCGCGCCCAGGGTTGCTGGGTCTCTGACGAGGAAATCGAGGAAACCGTTAAGTACATTCGTACTCAGCGTACCGCAGAATATCACGACAACATTTTGACTGTTGCAACTCCAACACAGGCCGATGGCGTTGGGGGAGTTGGTGGTATGGCGCAGGCAGACGATCCGCTTATTTGGGAAGCTGCGCGCATAATTGTGGATTCTCAGCTAGGTTCTACATCTAGTTTGCAAAGAGCGCTCTCTGTTGGGTATGCTCGTGCTGGTAGAATTATGGATATGCTTGAGGCAAAAGGTGTTGTTGGCCCAGCTAACGGATCAAAGCCTCGAGAAGTTCTTATCGATAAAGATGCTCTTGAAGAGCTCAAAGTTCAAGACGCTGCCTATAGGGAGGTAGAGTAAGCATGCCACGCCCTCGTTTTAGTGAGATGCTCGTAGAACGTAGACGTCAGCTCGGGCTTTCTATCACTCAAGCATCAAAGATTCTTCGCCTCAAGGAGCAGGCACTTATTGCTTTTGAGGAAGGCGATTTTGAGAACATGCCGCAGAGTGGTTATGCTCAGGGCATGCTTTCTTCGTATGCTCGCTACCTGGGACTCAATCCGCGTGAGATCGTAGACCTCTTCCAGGAAGAGAGCTACGAGTTTGAAAACGGCACCTATTCTCATGAGCTGCGTCGTCGTACGCGCGATACCCAGTCTGGCCGTGGTATTGCTGGTTATGATGTCGTAAACGAGTCCGGTAGCAGGCCAAAGGCATACGTACAGTACCACGGTCTTCTCCCCACATCGGGAGGCCCTGCTGGCGATATGGGCGCATTTGCAACTACCTCTGGTGTTCGCTCCAGGCAAACCGGTGTGCCTCTGGGTGCTCAGGCATCTGAAGAAGACGCTGGCGGCTACTCATATTCTCGCTACGCCACAGGTCATGCGTATAACGCTGGTATTGAAGAGGCTTCTCGCCAGAAGACCATGGCAAGTCGTACACGTGGTGGCGTTCAGCGCAGACGTGTAGGTATTGCGGGCGTTAGCATGCCAGCTTATAAAGACGATGTAACCAGAAGAACTGTTGCTCCAAGCGATTACACCGATGACCTTCGCTATGACAATGTAACTGATCCTTATGAGCGAGCATCTACTATTTCCGGTCGCCGTGGCTCTAGAAATATTGCACAGGTAGATAGGCCTAATGTTCGTCGTCGCCAGCCATCTAGCGCCGCCGCTCAACAGCGCCGTGCTCCTCAAAGACCAGGCGTTATGGGTGCGCTTCAGAATTATTTCTCTGATACGGGCCGCACCATTGCCACCGTATTTGCTCTTGTTGTTGTGATCATTACTGCCGTTTTGCTGTTTAGCGTTCGTTCCTGCATGACAGCTCGCACTACGCCTACTACAACTAAAACGGTAAGCGTTAACAACTCAACATCCGATTCTTCTAAGAATTCCACTACTACAAATAGCAACACGGACACCTCTAAGAAGGATTCTACTGATACTTCTAAGAGCACCACTACAACTGAGCCAAAGAAGGAAGAGACTCCTAAGCAGACTACCGTAGTGGTTACTGTTGCAGATGGTCAGACAAGCTGGGTTGAGATTACCGTTGACGGCAAGAGTGTTGAGGCTGATGCTATTACCGGCCCATGGTCTCAGACATACACCGTCACTGACTCCATGACCGTTCTTGCAGGTACTCCTGGTGCTGTTGCGGTAACCGTTAATGGTACTGCTAAGCCATTTGACGCAAATGCTTCTGGTATTGGCACCTTGACTATTCAGGGTACTAAACCTGCTGACGCTAACGGAGCAAACGCTTCAGGAACTCAAACAAACAGCACGTCAACAAATACAACAAGCGGAACCTCTGGTACAACTAACAACCAGAATTCCAACAGCAATTCAAATAACTAAACGCCATAGGGCGAGAAGTTCTTCTCGTCCAGTTAATACGGAGGGGAAATGGCTAAAGAATCAAGCTTTGACGTTGTGTCTGAAGTAGACATGATGGAAGTTGATAATGCATTTCAGCAGGCAGCTCGTGAGCTTACCCAGCGCTACGATCTAAAAGATTCTGGTGCAACACTTGAGCTCTCTAAGAAAGAGGGCAAGTTCACTATTGAAGCTCCTGCAGATTTTGTTGCATCTCAGGTTAGGGATGTTCTTGGCTCCAAGCTGGTAAAGCGCGGAATCGATCTTACTGCTATTCGTTGGGGAGACTCTATTCCTGCAGCAGGTTCTACCGTGCGTCAGATTGGCTCTATTGTTTCTGGTATTGACCAGGAGACTGCCAAGAAGATTGCTAAAGATATTCGTGATATGAAAGTTAAGGCTAAGGCAACCGTTGAGGGCGATAAGCTGCGTGTTTCTAGCGCTTCTCGCGATGTTCTTCAGTCTGTGATTGCAAGCCTTAAGGAGAAAGACTATGGCCAGCCCCTCCAGTTCAACAACTATCGATAGGGGCTATAACGTCCTATACATCACGTTAGGATGCGCTAAAAACGAGGTTGATACAGACCGCATGCGTGCGCGTCTTCTGGCCTCTGGTTTTGGTGAAGTTGCAGATCCAGAGTCAGCAGACGTTGCAATTATCAACACCTGCTCGTTCTTGGCTTCTGCAACAGAGGAGTCCATTGAGGCTACCCTTGAGATTGCTGAAGGCGCTTCTGAGGGAGTGCGTAAGCTGCCCATTATTATGTGTGGCTGCGTTCCTTCTCGTTACGGTGCAGAACTTAATGAGCAGCTTCCTGAGGTTGCTGCTTTTGTTCCCGCAGATCAAGAAGATGGCATTGTGAGCATTGTCGCAGACGTTCTGAATATCCCTGAGCCAACGCAGTCTATTGTTGCCGCTCACGGCATGTTGCGCACCATTGATGGCGCTAGTGCGTTTGTAAAGATTTCTGAGGGCTGTGACAGATTCTGCGCTTTCTGCGCTATTCCGTATATTCGTGGTCACTATCACTCAAGACCTGCTGAAGAGATTCTTCAAGAGGTTCATGAGCTGATGGAGGGCGGTGTTCGTGAGGTCATTTTGATTGGCCAGGACACCGGCATTTGGGGCTCTGATATGCCTGACACAGAGGATGGCCAGACGCCAACGCTTGCTAAGCTTATGCAGCAGGTTGCTGAGGTAGTCCGTCCCTATAAGGGCTGGATTCGCGTTTTGTATCTGCAGCCAGAAGGTATGACCGATGAGCTTATCAGCACCATTCGTGATACGCCTGAGGTTCTACCTTACATTGATATTCCAATTCAGCACTGCAATGAGCGTATTCTTAAGCGCATGGGTCGCTCTGGCTCTACGCAGGAGCTTCGTGAGCTTTTTGATCGCCTCAGAACAGAGATTCCTGGCATGGTTCTTCGTACCACCGGAATGTGCGGCTTCCCAGGCGAGACCGATGAAGAATCAGACGAGCTCTATGACTTTATTCAGGAGCAGGAGTTTGACTACACGTCTGTCTTTACCTATTCGCCAGAAGAGGGAACTCTAGGCGCAAAGATGTCTGATCAGGTTCCTGACGAGGTAAAGATTGAGCGCACGCAGCGTCTGCTTGACCTTGTAGAGCAACTTGGCTTTGCCGCAACTGCCCGTCACGTTGGTGAGCGCTGTGAGGTCATTATTGACGGAATCGAAGAATCCGACGAGGGCACTGAGCTTATCGGCCATACGTGGTTCCAGGCTCCTGACTGCGATGGCGCTGTTCACATTGCAGAGGGAGAGGCCGCGGTTGGAGATATTGTCCTTTGTGACTTGGTAGATTCTTTCTGCTATGAAATGATTGGCGAGATTGTAGACACTACAGACACACAGTCTGGCGAGAAAACCGTTTAGTTGGGGATAGGTCATGTCATCAAAGACAATTTGGACACCTGCAAATATTGTTACCTGCGCTCGAGTGGTGCTGGTACCCTTTTGGCTTCTCCTTGCACAACTTTTAGGCGTATCTCTGGCCGATTCTCTAGCAACACCTGGCTTTAACCTCGGTGCTTTTATTGTTTTTATGGGCTATGTTGTTATTTCTTTGACCGATAAGCTTGATGGCTATCTAGCGCGCAGTAGAAATGAAGTTACTACCTTTGGTAAGTTCTTAGATCCAATTGCCGATAAACTCGCTGTTGTTGTGGCTCTTTTTGTACTTCTTGAGTGGCACATGGTTTCTCCTTGGGTGCTCTTAGTGATTGTTGCACGAGAGTTTTTGGTATCGGGCCTGAGAATGGTTGTTGCATCAAAGGGTGTTGTTATTGCTGCATCTGACTTGGGCAAATGGAAGACTGCAACAACTATGGTTGCTATTTGCGGCTTGCTTTTCTTGCCGAGCATCCCCGGAGGAATGATTCAGGACGTTTTGCTCTTTATCTTTAACGTATCTATGTGGGTTGCAGTAGTTCTTACTGCCTGGTCAGGAATTGACTACTTTGTAAAGTCTTGGCAATACATTGCTGAAGTTTAACAAGATGGCGTCTCTCTGAGGCGCCATACGTATATACGATAGGTATGTTTCATACCAAACGTTTGCATGCGGACCGAAAAGTTGTGATTCATATGTTTTCATCTGAAGTGCTTTTAGAAGCTCAACAAGTTGTTTCAGAGGCTCTTAAAGCTGGCCTTACCGTTGCTTCTGCCGAGTCTTGTACGGGAGGACTTGTCGCAGGTGCTCTTACCGCCATCTCTGGTTCATCAAGCGTGCTTAAAGGCTCTGTTGTGAGCTACACCATTGAGATTAAGCAGAAGGTATTGGGTGTCTCAAAGGATATCTTTGAAGAGCCGTCCCTTGGTGCTGTTTCTGAACCCTGTGCTGCTCAGATGGCTTCGGGTGTTAGAAAAGTTATTGGTTCAGACATTGCAGTTTCCGTTACTGGAATAGCTGGTCCAACAGGAGAAGAGCCCGGTAAACCAGTTGGAACGGTTTGGTTTGGTATTACCAGTAATAACTTTACCCATACGGTCTGTAAACATTTTTCTGGCAATAGAGAACAGGTGCGAGAAGCTGCAGTTTTACAAGCTTTGCAACTAATTCATGAAGCAATTGTGAAGGCTTAAAATCTGATTTTAATAAGGAAGTCCAAAACAAATCAGTTTTGAACTTCTTTTTTATGCAGCTTTGCAGGATTTATACAGACAAATTTGTACTTCAGTAGAAATTTGCTGCTCAAGAGCGGAAACAGAGAGGTAAGAATTCTGACAAATTACCTCTATAGAGTGTATGTTTGACGTTGACATAGAACGTCTGTTCTTATAATATTCTAGTAACAAAAAGAGCAAGGAGTTCCCATGGCTAAAAAGTCCGTTTCAAAAGAGATCAAGGCTCGTACTACTGGTGATGAGAGGGATGAGGTCATCTCTTCAACTACAGCAGAAATCGAGAAAAAATTTGGCGCAGGCGCAATTATGCGTTTAGGTGAGGGTGGTCCTGCCTTTGATATTCAGGCTATTCCAACTGGCTCACTTGCTCTTGATGCAGCATTGGGTATTGGCGGTGTTCCTCGCGGCCGTATCGTAGAGATTTATGGCCCAGAGTCCTCTGGTAAGACAACTCTTTCTCTAGAAATTCTTGCAGAAGCTCAGGCTCTCGGTGGTGTTGTTGCCTTTATTGACGCAGAGCACGCACTAGACCCAGGCTATGCAGCTCGTATTGGCGTTGATATTGATGATGTTTTAATTTCTCAGCCAGATACTGGTGAGCAGGCTTTAGAGATTTGCGACATGCTTGTTCGCTCAGGCGCCATTGATGTTGTAGTTGTAGACTCCGTTGCTGCTCTTGTTCCTCGTGCAGAGATTGAGGGAGAAATCGGCGATTCTAGCGTTGGTCTTCAGGCTCGTCTCATGAGTCAAGCTCTCCGTAAGTTAGCTGGCTCTCTTTCAAAGTCTAATACGCTTTGTATTTTTATTAACCAACTTAGAGAGAAGATTGGCGTTATGTTTGGAAGCCCAGAGACCACTTCTGGTGGTAGGGCTCTTAAGTTCTTCTCCACTGTCCGTATGGATATTCGCCGTGTTGACAGCATTAAGGTTAACGGAGAAAACGTTGGTAACCGTGTTCGCGTCAAGGTTGTAAAGAACAAGGTTGCTCCACCTTTTAAGGTTGCTGAGTTTGACATTATGTACGGTCAAGGCATCTCCAAAGAGGGCTCCATTCTTGATATGGCTGTTGATTTTGAGATTGTCAACAAGTCTGGAGCTTGGTTCACCTATGAGGGTGAGCGTCTTGGCCAGGGTAGAGAAGCAGCTAAATCTTTCCTTACTGCCAATCCAGACCTTATGGAAGAGATTGATCACAAGGTACGAGTTGCTTGTGGTCTTGTATTTGATGAAGATTCTGAAGTTGGCACTCCAGTTGCATCGGAAGATTCTGCTGAATAATGTCAGAAATTTCTTGGACGATTGAGCTTCCACAAAAGAAACAAGCAGTTCTAGGTCAGGCAAAGCCTAAGGCAAAGATATTTTTAGAAACTGAAGTTGGAGGGACGGAGGAATTCTTTGTCCCTCCAACAGTAGCTCGTGCTCTTCAGAACAAAGAGAAAGATGGTGTTTTTACACCTTCTTCTCGTAATGAGTTTTTATATGAGCTAAAAGAGATTTCAATGCAGTGCATTAAAGCTCGTATTGAGGCTTTGATTGTAAAAAGGGACTACTCTACAGCTGAGCTTCAAAAAAAGCTCATGCTTGATGGCTATCAGAAGAATGTAAGAGACCCTGCAGTGCAGAGGGCTGTTGAAGTTGGTTTGATTAATGACAGTCGTTTTGCGGACGTCTATATACGTTCTAAAATTTCGCAAGGCTGGGGTCCTCTTAAAATTAAAACTGAAATTTCTAAAAAAGGGATTGAAGTTGAGACGCTCCCTGGATGGCCTGACGCTTATTTTTCTGACGTGGATGAATTTGAAGTTGCGTATTCTTTGGCCCAGAGAAAACACCTGTCGGGAAAAAATGATTATGAGAAACTGGTGAGGTTTCTGGCAACTAAGGGATACTCATTTTCTATAGCCTCATCAGTTGCTAAAAAGATTTTAGACGAGAATGCTCCATCTGAGTGAATACATTTGCTTAGCTTATAAGTCTGTTGTATTGGTGTGTTTTACTTTTCCTACCTGCTATTTATTGACAAAAGTTACAATGCTCTATACGATAAATATGCCGTGAATAGGCTCATTTCCGCTGGGCAACCAGCGTCACGTATACAGTAGGTATCTCATACACTTGATCTATCTCTGCATGTGGCATGACCAGCCAATGAACCCTGCTCATGGCGGGTTCTTTAGACACTGTTGTGTCTAAAGTCTCCTGAACACTTTTGTAATCGCCATTTGAGGAGTAGGTATGGAATTAGCAGCAGTAGGCATTATTTGCCTTCTTGTGGGAGTAGGCCTTGCATACGGCGTGCTCTCTAACATTAGTAATTCAAAGATTAAGACAGCTGAGCAGCAGCTTAAAGATGCACAGATCAATGCAGAGCGCATTGCTTCCGAGGCAGCCCGTCAGGCAGAAACAGTAAAGAAAGAAGCTGTTCTTGAGGCTAAAGAAGAAGTTCTTCAGCTTAAGCAGGCAGCAGAGGCAGATGAGAAAAAGCGTAAGAGTGAGCTTCGTAGCATGGAGAACCGTATTCTTCAGCGTGAAGAGTCCCTTGATCACCGTACTGATGCACTAGAGAAGCGTGAGCATCAGCTCTCCAGCCTTCAGGGTCAGCTTGATCGTCGTAAGAACGATTTGGATTCTCTTGTTTCTCAGCAGTCTCAAGAGCTTGAGCGCATTGCAGCTCTTACAAAAGATGAGGCTCATGATGAGCTTTTATCTCGTGTTCGTTCTGAAAGTGTTCGCGATGAGGCTATGATTCTTCGTGAGTCTGAGCAGCGCGTTCGTGCACAAGCAGATAAAACTGCACGTGAGATTATTTCTACCGCTATTCAGCGTGTCGCTGCAGATCAGGCTTCTGAGATTACAGTAACTTCCGTCCATATCCCATCTGATGATCTAAAGGGTAGGATTATTGGACGTGAGGGTAGAAACATTCGTACCTTCGAGCAGGTATCTGGTGTTTCTCTTGTTATTGATGACACTCCAGAGACTGTAGTTCTTTCAAGTTTTGATCCAGTCCGCCGTGAGACCGCTCGTGTTGCACTTGAGAACCTCATTGCAGACGGTCGTATTCATCCAGCACGTATTGAGGAGCTCTACAAGAAGGCTGAGGCTCTTGTTAACGAGCGTGTTCTTGAGGCTGGCGAACAGGCTGCATTTGATTGTGGTATTCACGATCTTCATCCAGAAATCGTAAAGACTCTTGGTAAGCTTCGCTACCGTACTTCTTACGGCCAGAATGTTCTTGCTCACTCTGTTCAGGTTGCAGTACTTTGCGGCATCATGGCTGAAGAGCTGGGTCTTGAGCCTGCTCCAGCTAAGCGTGCCGGTCTGCTTCATGACCTTGGTAAGGCAATTGACCACGAGGTTGAGGGTCCACACGCTGTAATTGGTGCTGATCTTGCTCGTCGTCATGGTGAGCGCCCAGAGATTGTTCACGCCATTGAGGCCCACCATGCAGACATTGAGCCAAACACCGTTCTTGACATGCTTGTTATGGCTGCAGACGCTATTTCTGCTGCACGTCCTGGTGCTCGTCGTGAGTCTGCTGAGAACTACATCAAGCGTCTTGAGAAGCTTGAGGCTATCTCTAATGCACACGAGGGTGTTGAGCGTACGTACGCAATGCAGGCTGGCCGTGAGCTTCACGTGATGGTTGAGCCTCAGATGATTAGCGATTCCGAGGCAACTGTTCTTGCTCACGATATTGCTAAGCAAATTGAGGATGAGATGGAATATCCAGGACAGGTTCGCGTTGTTGTTATTCGCGAGTCTCGTGCTGTGGACGTTGCTAAGTAATTTATGGCAGCCACGTCTACTGACTTAACAGGTTTTGTCGCCTCTATGGGAGGTGAGCGCGCACTCCGTGTCGAGGAATCCCTCGGCGCGGGGTACGTTCGTTTACGCGTAGCAGAAGCAGAGCGTAGACAGGCAAAGCACGATATCCGTTCGGTAGAAGATATTGTTATCGAGCTCTTACGTAATTCTCGCGATGCTGGTGCTCGTCACATTTATGTTGCAACGTCTAAAGAGGGTGTGCTCAGAACTATCACCATACTTGATGATGGTCAGGGTATTCCAAAAGACATGCAGGAGAAAATCTTTGAAGCTCGTGTAACTTCAAAGCTTGAGAGCATGCACATGGACCGTTGGGGAATCCATGGCCGAGGCATGGCTCTCTATTCCATCAAAGAAAACTGTGAATCAGCTCAGGTTGTGGCTTCTGCTCCAGGACTTGGCTCTGTTATTCAGATTGTGGTAGACACTACTAAAATTCCCGAGCGAGTAGATCAGTCTACTTGGCCAACCTGTGGTTTGAATGAGGACGGACTCAAAACAACCGTTAAAGGTCCTCATAACATTATTCGTACCTGCTGTGACTTTGCGCTTGAGGTCAAAGGCTCGTGTGAGGTAATGCTGGGCTCTGCTGCAGAGGTTGCAGCTACTGCTCGTCGCAGAATTGCACAGACGCTTGATATCGCTGACCTGCTATTTGTTGAAGGCTTTGAGAACGTTCCTGTACTTGAGCGCTTCAGGGCCGCAGCGGATGCAACAGAGCTTTCTGAGGTTTGTAAGTCTCTTGGTCTTTCAATGTCAGATAGAACTGCTCATAGAATTATTGCTGAGCAGATTAAGCCTTTGCGTAGTGTGTATGCACAGGTCAGCCACACTGTTGAACCTGAAGGGGTTTCTCGCGAAATTGATCTGATGAAAGACCATCGAGGCCTCAAGATGAGTAAGGCTGATATCAGCAGCTTTTCTCGAAAAATGGAGCAGAGTTTTGCTGAGTTGTCCGAGAAATACTACGTTTCTTTGACGTCTGAGCCTCGTGTTCGTGTAAGTAAAAACAAAATTGTTGTGACTTTTGATATTGAGTCGCAAGAGTAGAACAAACGCACAATAATTGGAGCACTCATGGGTTTGCTTAAAGTTTCAAGTAAGTCTTCACCAGCTTCTGTAGCAGGAGCTATTGCGGGACTGGTTAAAGATAACGAGCCTGTTATGCTTCAATGCATTGGAGCAGGCGCAGTCAATCAGGGCATCAAGGCTGTTGCCATTGCCCGCGGATTCTTGATTCCGTGTGGTCTGGACATTACCTGTGCTCCAACGTTTTCTGATATTGAAATTGCAGGGGAGAGTAGAACTGCAATAAAAATTGCCATTTATGTCCACACACTGTCTGCTCCTGATGCGCAGACGCCAGCTGTTAGTCCCACTGAGTATGACGAGGTACTTTAAGCATGATTGAAAATTCCGAGCTCGTAGGAAAAACGTATCACATCAAAACTTTTGGCTGCCAAATGAACTTGCACGACACAGAGCGTGTCTCTGGTCTGCTTGAGGCTTGTGGCTGCAATGAGGTTTCAGATACTGATGACGCGGATATTGTCATCTTCATGACCTGTAGCGTTCGCGAGAATGCCGATCAGCGTCTTTATGGTCATGCTTCTGCGATGGTGAGCGCCCCAACGCCTCCATCAGGCAAGCGTATTGTTGCTATTGGTGGCTGTATTGCACAGCGTGATGGCGAGAAGCTCCGTGAAAAGGTTCCGGCCGTTGATGTTGTGTTTGGTACCAGCGCACTCGCAAGCCTGCCAACACTTCTCACCAGCGCATTTAGGGGCGAGAATGACCGTGTAGCTGTAGACACTTCTGAGGAAGGCAAGGGCTTCTCCACAGACCTGCCAAGTAACCGTGCTCAGCAGTATCACGCTTGGGTACCTATCATGACCGGTTGCAACAACTTCTGCACGTATTGCATTGTTCCTTACGTTCGTGGTCGTGAGCGCAGTCGTACTTTTGAGGCTGTTATTGGTGAGTGCGAGCGTCTTGTCGCAGATGGCGTTCGTGAGATTACTCTTCTTGGTCAAAACGTTAACTCGTATGGCCGCGATCTTTACGGCAAGCCTCGTTTTGCGGAGCTTTTGCGCGCGGTTGGTCAGACAGGCGTAGAGCGCATTCGTTTTACCTCGTCAAATCCAAAAGATCTTACTGATGAGACTATTGCAGCTATGAAGGAAACACCAGCTGTCATGCCTCATCTTCATCTTGCGGTTCAAAGTGGCTCTACGCGTGTTCTCAAAAAGATGAACCGCAGCTATACACGAGAAGAGTACTTAGACGTGGTTTCTCGCCTGCGTGCAGCTATTCCAGGACTGGCGCTTTCAACAGACATTATCGTTGGCTTCCCCGGAGAGACTGAGGAAGACTTTGAGGATACGCTTTCTTTGGTTAAAGAAGCTGGCTATTCTTCCGCATATACCTTCATTTACTCTAAGCGCCCAGGCACTCCTGCGGCAAAATACGAAGACAACACGCCTCACGAGGTCATCCAGGAGCGCTTTGATAGGCTTGCAGAGCTTGTGGCTCAGCAGGCACACGACGCTAACCAGGTAGATCTCAATACTACGCAGGCAGTTCTTGTTGAGGGAACTTCCAAGCGTGACAATTCTGTCATGGTGGGACATAGCGAGAAGAACCAAACAGTTCACTTCAATCTGCCAGAAGATTACACGCCAGAAGATCTTATCGGCAAAATTGTTGATGTTCATATTGATGAGGCTCGTACCTGGTACCTGCGTGGAACTATGGAGTCTGATCCGCGATGAGCTCTCATGGCTCGGTAATCTGTATTGTAGGTCCCACGGCTTCAGGCAAAAGCTCATTATCTGAGCTTGTTGCCAAGAAGCTTGAGACCTCTGTCATTTCTGTTGACGCAATGCAGGTCTATCGTGGCATGGATATTGGCACTGCTAAAACTCCTGTTGAGGAGCGAGAAGTTCCTCTATTGATGGTAGATTGTGCCAACATTTCAGAAGAATATTCTGTCCAGATGTTCCAGACTGCGGCACGCACAGAAGCTCATAAGCTCATTGATGCTGGTAAAACGCCTGTCTTTTGTGGTGGTACTGGACTCTATCTTGATTCGATTATTGATCAGATGGAGTTTCCCTCTGGGTCAGTTGAGTCTCCTGTACGAAATCGTTATGAAAAGCTTGCAAAAGAGCTAGGACCTGAGGCCTTACACGAGGTTCTCGCCACAAAAGATGCAGCAAGTGCAGAACTTATTCATCCAAATAACGTACGACGCGTTGTAAGGGCTTTAGAGCTCTTGGAAGAGGGCAAGTCGTATGCAACTCATCATGAGGGCTTAAAGGCTCATACACCGTACTTTGATGCCCAGATATGGGGTCTTACAATGGATCGCCAGCGTCTGTATGAGCGAATTAACCAGCGAGTAGATCTTATGTTTGAGCAGGGGCTTGTTGAAGAGGTTCAGGAGCTTATTAAGACCGGTCTCTCCAAGAATTGCACAGCTGGTCAAGCTATCGGCTACAAAGAGTTCTTTGCGTATTTTGCTGGCGAGCAGTCGCTTGAGCAAACACGTGAGCTTATTAAGCAGCACACTAGGCAGTATGCTAAGCGACAGATTTCTTGGCTTAAACGAGATGGTCGTGTCAGATGGCTTGATATGGATCAGCTTTCGCCTGAGGAAGCCCTCAAGCTGATTCTTGCACAGCATTCTGACGTACAATGCCAGTAGGACGCATCAAAACTAACGTATTTACCTAGTCTTAGATGGGGAGTTTATGGGTCGTTTTGTTCCATTTGATACCGCTCCTAAAGTTGAACGAGCAATTCTTGTAGGCGTTGATTGTGGTAAAAGCGATTGGTCGCTTGAAGAATCAATGGACGAGCTTGAGCGCCTCGCACAAACCGATGGCGCTGAAGTCTTTATGCGTTTAACACAGAAACTTGACTCACCCATTCCAAAAACGTTTATCGGCAAAGGTAAGACGGAAGAACTTGTTTCTCTGGTTAGAAACACTAACACTGACGTGGTCATCTTTGATGATGAGCTCACGCCTTCTCAGCAATCTAACCTAGAAAAATTGCTTGGAGAGCCTGTTAAAGTCATTGACCGAACAGCGCTGATTCTTGATATTTTTGGTATTCATGCACGTACTAAAGAGGGTCGCCTTCAGGTACAGCTCGCGCAGCTCCAGTACGTACTTCCAAGGCTTCGCGGCATGTGGAGTCACCTGGTTGGCGAGCAAACTCGCGGTGGCATTGGTAGCCGTTTTGGCCAGGGAGAGAGCCAGCTTGAGGTTGACCGTCGCCTTATTAGAAAGCGTATTTCAACCCTTAAAAATGAGCTTAAGCAGCTAGGTCAACGGCGAGAAGTTCAGTCTAAGTCCAGATGGAATTCTGGAACGTTTAGCGTCTCTCTGGTTGGCTATACCAACGCCGGTAAATCAACGCTTCTGAATCAGTTAACTGGAGCAGATGTATACGCAAAAGACGAGCTCTTTGCAACTCTTGATCCAACTACCAGAGCACTTTCTCTTGATGAAGGAAGAAAAATTGTTCTGACCGATACTGTTGGATTTATTCAAAAGCTTCCTACAAATCTGATTGAGTCCTTTAAATCTACACTGGTTGAAGCTCAAGAAGCTGATCTTCTGCTGCTGGTCGCTGATGCAACTGACAAGAATCTTTCTAAAGAAATTGCAGTTGTTCGTAGTATTTTGAAAGATATTGAGGCCGATAAAAGCAATCAAATTCTTGTTCTTAACAAGGTTGATTTACTTTCTGAGCAAGAACTTCAAATGCTTAAAGCGCTCTACCCAGACGCTGTATTTATTTCTGCTCAAGAAGGTACGGGTATTAACGGTCTTCTCCACAAGATTCAAGAAATAGCCAGCGCTGGCGACAAGGTAATTAGTGCACTTATCCCGTTCAACAAAGGCGCTCTTGTTAAGTCCGTTCACGAGAGATGTCAGCTTCTACACGAGCAATACGTTGCTGAAGGTCTTTTGCTGTCAGTTAAAGCCGACACCTATATGCAGGCACTTTTAGAGCCTTATGTGGTGTCAGAGGACGATATTCTGACTGACGAATAAGGCAATGAGCAGCAATATTGGTTGGTGCAAAATATAAACGATAAGCGAATGTTTTCCCATCTTTGTTATAAGGGGGAGGGAAAATGTTTTCATCCAGTTAGGATAGCCTTCTGCTTTGAGCTGTCTGTTAAACGCAGCTCCACTTACATACAAGAACAAATAGGGGAGCAATGGATAGTAATCTCCAGATGAAAAAGTTGGAGAAGGAAATCCCGCCCAGGCTAAATACGGCGTTTGATACAACTCTTTAGGTAACGAGAAAACCATGTTACCTATACCAATGTGACCTGCAGACATTGGAATGCAGATAACAAATAACAACAGAAAAAGAATTGCTGCTGCATACCCTTTGGGCGGATTAGCGAAACGTGAAATAAGAGCTTCTACCAAGGTGCATGAAGCCATGCAGAAGAAAATTCCAAAGTTAATAGGAGTATCAATATTAGCAAAGGTAGTAGCTGCGAATATTGCAAGAGCAACAAGACCGTAAACTCCTGCTCGCTTAAAAGAATTTTTTGAAAAAGCGCACATGCAGCCAGCAATAAAAATAAAGGGATACGAAATTGAAGGCACCCAAATTCGCATAACTAAAGGAGTAAACCACGTAAGCTTGATGTGAGAGATAAAGAACAAATCATAGGTAAAGTGAAACAGTATCATTGATACTACTGAGATTCCTCGAATAGTATCAAAGAAAGTTACTCTACCTTTGGATTGTTCTAATTCCACACCCATATTGTGACTATGAAATTGATCTAATAAGTGCAGTAACCCTACCTAAAATAACAGGATTCTGTACGTAGATTGGCTCCATAAAATCGTTTTCTGGCTGAAGACGAATGCGATTGTTTTCTCTATAGAATGTCTTAACAGTTGCAGAGTCATCAATGAGAGCAACAACGATTTCTCCGTCATGGGCATCTTGCTGCTCTTTTACCACAATATAATCGCCATCAAAAATACCAGCGTTAATCATTGATTCTCCACGTACGCGAAGAATGAAAGAGCTTGAATCTCCAACAATGCTTGTTGGAAGAGATAGAGACTCCTCAACGTTTTGCTCAGCAAGAATAGGTGTGCCTGCAGCAACACGTCCAACAAGAGGAAGACTAATGACATTATTAGCTACGTCTTGAGTAACGGGAGCAAGCTTTGCTGCGTCAGAAATGTTTGAAGCCTGGGGAACAATCTTCATAGTACGAGGCTTCTTTGGGTCTCTATCAATTAGGCCAAACTGCTCCAGGACTTTTAGATGCATATGGACAGTTGAAGGAGACGCGAGATTAACAGCAGCACCAATCTCTCTTACTGAAGGGGGATAGCCGTGTTGATCTGTGTATGAACAGATATATTCATAAATTGCTGCCTGACGCTTGCTGAGTTTGCCCTTTGGCATATGAGCCTCCTTTTTCTTTTTAGTAATAATACACGTGTTCTAAAAATTAATCAAACGAATGTTCTATTTTTTCTTGACACGAACAAATGTACTACATATTATTAGTACAAACGTTCGGACATGACTTTTTGTCCGGTGTATTAGATATAACTAGTTCCGTAAAAACTATTACGGAAGGAAATGATATGAGGCGTATGTATCAGTCAAAGATGTATCAGGTTAATGGCACTTCAGCACTTGCTTCTTATAAGCCTGCATTTAAGGTAATTGAAGGCGGCGCAAAGAAGGGTTCCGTTGCACCTCAGCGTGAGGAAGTCTCTTACGTAAAGACGCTGACCAACAAAGAGGCTTTTATTGCAGGTCTTATTGTTACCGCATCATTTATTCTGATGTTTGCGGTTTCTTTCCTTCGTACATCTGCTCTTAATTCATTTGCTACATCTGTAATGGATAGCGCTTCACAAACAATTACTGTTCAGAGTAATGATACGCTGTGGTCAATTGCAGAAAGCAATCCAATTGAGGGCGTCTCTACAGAGCAGCAAGTAAGTTGGATTAGAGAAAGAAATAATCTCGATTCTTCTCTTTTAAGGGCTGGACAAACCCTAGAGATTCCTTCTGTATCTAAATAGTAAATATTTATGTAAATTTCTCTCAGAATTCTGTGTTGATAGCAGTCAATACCTGCGTAAAATGGTATCTTCCTTTTATACGAAAAAAGGGGATTCCATGCGTTGTCCAAAATGCGGTCACGAAGAGTCAAAGGTTATTGATTCTCGCTCATCTGAGAATAACGATGCCATTAGAAGGCGTCGCGAGTGCATGTCCTGTAAGTTTCGTTTTACAACCTATGAGCGCTTAGAAGAGATTCCTATCACCGTTGTTAAGAAAGACGGTCACAAGGAGCCTTTTGATAGACAGAAGCTTATGAGAGGTCTTGTTGCTGCAACAGTAAAGAGAGATATCTCTGTTGCTTCCCTTGATCATTTTATTGATGGTATTGAGTCTCAGATTAGAGATAAGGGCCAATACGAGATTAAATCTGAAGACCTTGGAAGCATTGTGCTTAAAAACCTAGTTATGCTCGATAAAGTTGCATACATTAGGTTTGCTTCTGTCTATAGAGACTTCAAAGATGTTGATGAATTTAGCGCAGAATTAAGGAGCCTGAATTAATGAGCAATTTTGACATCCAGCTACCTATTAAACGTCTTGATCCTACTGTTGAACTACCTTCGTACGCCTATACAGGAGACGCTGGATTAGATCTTAGAAGTGCTGAAGATGTTGATCTTGCTCCTTTTGAGCGCAAACTTATTTCCACCGGTTTAGCTATCGCAATTCCTGATGGATATGCAGGATTTGTTCAGCCTAGAAGCGGTCTCGCACTTAAAAAGGGCCTTTCTATGGCAAATACTCCAGGCCTCATTGATGCTCATTATCGCGGTGAGCTTAAGGTTTGTGCTATTAACCTTGATAGCAAAGAAACTATTCACATTGAGCGTGGTGAGCGTATCGCGCAGCTTGTGATTCAACAGGTCCCTGTTGTAGAGCTTATTGAAGTTGATGAGCTTGATCAGACTGATCGCGGTACAGGCGGTTTTGGTTCAAGCGGCGTTCAATAATTTTTTTTATTTTGGTGATAAGCGCTTTAGCGCTTGCATAAAGGAAAAGCCTCTTTAGGAAGGAAGAGCTTAATGGAGAAGTTCTTTAAGGTAGCTGAGCGTGGCAGTAATCCCGCTCAAGAGTTTAGGGCTGGAATTACTACATTTCTCGCAATGGCATACATTATTGCAGTAAACCCAGCTCTTCTTGCTGCTGCAGGAGTTCCAGTTTCGGCAGCTATTACTGCTACCTGTCTTGGTGGCGGCATTATGACCATTTTGATGGGTCTTTTCTCTAACCGTCCACTTGCTTGCGCATCTGGTATGGGTGTAAACGCTGTTGTAGCCTTCTCTCTTACTCCAATTACTGGTGGAGATTGGCACGCATCAATGGCAGTTATCTTCATTGAAGGAATTGCTATTCTTCTTTTAGTTCTCTGCGGCCTTCGTGAAGCAATTATGGATGCAATTCCTGTAAACCTACGCCACGCAATCTCTGTTGGCCTAGGTCTTTTTATTGCCATGATTGGTCTCAAGAACAGCGGAATTATCGTTGCTAATGAATCCACCCTTGTTGCTCTTGGCGATATTTTCTCTCCAACCTTTATCGTTGGTGTAATTTCCATTGTTGCAACAGTTGTTCTTTACTCTGCTCGTGTTAAGGGCTCCCTGCTTATCGGCATCATCCTTGCCGTACTTGCTGGTATTCCACTTGGTGTTACCGCAAGCCCTACAGGCATTGTTTCTGGTCTTGATTTCTCCACCTTTGGTGCACCATTCTTGACCGATAGTGCTGGTGTTATGGGTATTGTTAAGGCTCTGACAACGCCAGTTCTTCTCGTCTTTGCATTCTCTTTGATGATGTCCGACTTCTTTGACACTATGGGTTCTGCTATGGCTATTGCTAAGCAGGGAGACTTCCTCACTGAGGACGGCAACGTTAAGGACATCAAGCAGATCCTCATTGTTGACTCTGCTGCTGCAGCTGCAGGTGGTTTCTTTGGTGCTTCTTCCATTACCACATTCATCGAGTCCGCATCCGGCGCTGCTGACGGCGGTCGTACTGGTCTTTCTTCTATTTTCACCGGTCTGCTCTTTATTGCAGCAGCATTCATTGCACCTCTCATTTCTATCGTCAGCTCTGCAGCAACTTGTGGTGCACTGGTCCTTGTTGGCTTCCTGATGATGTCTGAGGTTACCGAGATTGATTGGAATGATCTACTCGAGGGCTTCCCAGCATTCATGGTTATCGCTGGTATTCCAATGACTTACTCAATCTCTGACGGCATTGGCTTTGGCTTCATCTTCTATGTTGTTGTTGCTCTTGTAACAGGTAACGTTAAGAAGGTTAAGCCTCTGATGTGGGTTGCAACGCTTGCATTTGTTGCTTACTTCATCATCGCTAACTAGTTTTTAAATTACTAGGGGAGGCGCGTTCAAGATGGGGGTCTTGGCGCGCCTTTTTTCATATGTGAATAGATTGTGTGCAATCTATTTTTTAGAGATAACTGATAATGATTGTCATCAGTAGGGTATAACAAAGCCAGTTACGATTTATACGATTGGAGCCAATCATGGCAGACGTTATTACTAAAGACCTTGTAATTGTTGGTGGTGGTCCTGCAGGACTTTCAGCAGCAATTTATGCAAAGCGCGCTCTTCTCGATACTGTTGTTTTAGAGAAACAGGCAGTAGGTGGCCAGGTCATCACCACTACTGAGGTTGAGAATTACCCTGGTATGCCAAACACTGATGGCTTCACTATTACCGATACTCTTCAGAAGCAAGCTACAGACCTCGGCGCAGAGATTGTCATGGCCAATGTCCTTTCTATTGTTAAGGATCCAGAGACTAACCTCTTTGTGTTGGAGACTTCTGAGGGAACCTATCACGCAAAGGCCGTCATTGTTTCTGGTGGCGCTAATCCTCGCCACGCCGGCTTCACCAACGAAGAGAAGTTCACCGGCAAGGGTGTTTCTTACTGCGCCACCTGCGATGGAATGTTCTATCGCGGCAAGCAGGTATTTGTAATCGGCGGCGGCAACACCGCTGTAGAGGAGTCTCAGTTCCTTGCTCGTTTTGCTGACAAAGTAACTCTTATCGTCCGCAAGGATCACCTAAGAGCTAACGCTACTGCAATTAAGCAGTTTGAGGAGAATCCTAAGACAGAGATTCGTTATCTTACCAGCATCACTGCAGTTGATGGTAACGATTTGCTTACTTCCATCACCTTCCGCAATAACCAGACGGGAGAAGAGCACACAGAGACCTTTGATGAGGGCAGCTTTGGCGTCTTTGTCTTAGTAGGTCGTGTTCCTTCAACTGAGCTTTTAACAGACCTTGTAGACCTTGATGAGCAGGGATATGTCCTTGCTGACGAACGTATGGCTACTAAGACACCTGGTCTCTTTACCGCAGGAGACCTCAATAAGAAGCCACTGCGTCAGATTATTACTGCAGCAGCAGACGGTGCCATCGCTGCAACTTCTGTTGCATCTTATCTTGGACAGCCTGTCGAGGGTTAATTTTTTATTTCATATTTGATAGATATTTGATAGGGGATCGAGCTATTCGATCCCCTAAATATTTAGATTGACTACTAAAAACCATATCAGCTATTTTCAAAGTACTATTTCAAACTTTTAAGATAAGTTTTTTGTTCTTTGGTGATTCGATAGCTTTCACATGCTTTTTGAATCGTTTTATTGTGCACCCATGTGTCCAGCTTTTTGGTTTCAAGATAGGGTAGTGTAGAGTCCCATTGTTTGGCTAGAGCCGTTGCAAAGAACCAGGCAATCATCATGTTAACGTAGTATTCGTCTGAGTGAATTTGCGCAGAAATTTCAAGGTATTTGGAGTCAAAATTATCATCTAGAAAATGGGTCATAAGCATCTCTATACCAAAGCGACAGGTATATACATGGCTCGAAGATGCCCACCTCTGAATTTCAGTTATAAGACGCGCGCAATTCTTTTTGAAAACCTGCGGCGACAAGATGTCACACACGGCCCAGTTATCGACATAAGGAAGAAATGCATCAATCGCTGAGATACAGTCGTCAAAATCTTTAATCTCTGAAACAAGCAGGCTATGCAGCATGTTTTCGTCATAGTAGGCATGTGGAAGGGAGAGAAGAAACTCGTTAGCATCTTTGCTTTTTCCAAGCCTTTTAGCAAGCTTTCTGAGTTGAGGAACGCGTACACCAATGATGGATTCTCTTGAGATATTGGGTGTGAGTTTACTTTGAAAAGCGGCATATTCTGTATCTTGAAGTGCAAAGAGCTCGTCTTGAATCATTAGGCTCTCCTTCGTCTCATGTGGAAATATGAATATATATCCTTTTTCAACGTATATCAAGCCTCGTAGACAAATGAGAAGAACTATTAAAGGTCAATCCAATATCTTTGCGTAAGCACATTGTCCTCGTCAAGAACTTCGTTTTCGAGTATTCCGCCGTTATTGATAATAGACTTTGCCGAGCCGATATTATCTTTACGACAGCACATGAGAACACGCTCAATACCAAGTTTCTTACATTCTTTGAGCGCAAGCGCAATCATTGCTGTTGCATATCCTTTTCTTCTCTCACTTGGTCGAATTCCATCACCGATGTGTCCACCACTATGTAAAAGCTCTTCAGTAAGAGAATGGCGAATATTTACTGCTCCAACAAAAATATTTTTATCATAGTCATAGCAAAAGAGGGTTGTTGTAGGCACTCGACCAGCTGGAACGGGTTCCTTTACGTCTAGTTGTTCTAGATAGTTTGTAAAGTCATGATGATCAAATCTGAAAATGCGTCTTGGAGATGGATTTGTATGATTTGTCTCGATATCATGTTTCCACTCATCAAGCATCTCTATGAGCTGTGCTTTATTTTCTTCAGTTGGTTTTATAAGAGCGATCTTCATGTAACTCCTTGAGATAATTAAATTTTTTAGTTAAATCGTAATTTCAATTTGATTGTCTTCAAGGGCAATAATGCAACTTTCATAATAGCCATCTCCGGTTGTTCTTGGTCCGCTGATGACTTCATAGCCGTCTGCTTTCAACTCTGCAGTGAGGGTATCTACCGTTTCTTTGCTTCCGATACTAAATGCAATATGAGCGTATCCCGTGCGGTTGATCTCTTTTGGTAAATCTGACATTTTAGGTTTGTTCATGATTTCAAGTCGTGCACCTTTATCGAAGGAAAGGAAGTACGAGCGAAAATCCGTTTGAGGATTATGATAGCCATCGTTGGATGTTGCTCCAAAGTGCTTTACAAAAAACCGTCGAGCACTCTCTAAATCGTTTACATACAGTGCGATATGTTCAATTCTCATGGCTGTCTCCGAAAATCTATGACTGCATTTTGTTCTTCTAGTCAATAACGCCCAGCGTAATCACTCTTTGCTACAGCAGTCCATTTTCTGATGAATTTTGTTTTAGCTTCTGTATAAGCATCTCTATTGTGTTCAAATTGTTTCCATAAACCCAATTTCAACGTTTCGTATTCTTTTGCAATCTGTGGATGGTCTTTCAGGTAATCTCGAAAATACAGTTCATCGTTATCTCCGACATATCGGAGATGAATGTGAAAGACCTTATCGGCAAACCCATTTTTAGTATAACCAGAGTTCAAAGATATTCTGCGATCTTCCGTTGACATTTGCAGAAGTCCACTGCGTTCGATAAGTTGCGCAATACATTCGATATTAGAATCTGTTGAAATTTCAACAAGAACGTCGACTATATCTTTTGCCCATATTCCAGGAACTGCGGTACTACCAATATGACTAATCCTCTTTATAGAGTGTTTAGGTAAAATATATTGTAGCTTGGCTTCCATTTCACTATAAAATGCATCCCATTTGTCATTGCGCTCGTCAAGAAATATTGGGAAAAGTTCTCATAATTCGTTCAGAGACATTTCTGACAGTTCTTTTTCTACTTTCATAGTTTTCTTTTCTTTCTTTGATAGTCTCCTAAATTTGTCTTTATATATTACTTTTTCCTCGCCACAAAGTAGTATCGATGAATTTTTCCTTTGATTACGCCATCTTGTTCAATAATTTTCTGAGCTTTAAAGAGGTTCTCTTGGTATTTTTCGACTTCAAAGTATGGGAACTCCCAGTCAATGATTCTTGCAAACCAAACAAGAGCACCTACATCATAAAACTCTATGGGCCTATAGGCTTCAGCTTCCTCAATAATGTCAAATCCATTATCTATGAATTCTTGTCTGGCAATACTTAAATAAGCTTTAGGAAAGGGAAGCTCGCCATCGCCTAGCAGAAGCTTTACAAGGTCCCTGTCATTCTCAGCGCCAACCTGTTGCGTAAGAAACATACCTCCACTTTTAAGAATTCTTCTTAGTTCTTGTATGTTGTATTTACCGTGCCTGTTGGTAACAAGATCAAAGTAATCATCTTCAAACGGAAGCTCATCTCCTCCGTCAGCTGCCTTAAAGTCTATCCCTAAAGGAAGGAGTCTCTCTTCACACAGTTTGATGTTTGGAGCATAACCTTCAATTGCTGCAGTCTGTTTAGGATTGGTGAGAAAAGACAAAAGAAATTCTCCACCACCCGTTTCCATATCTAATAGATAATCAGTATCGTGTAGATAGGATTTGATGATACTTCCAAAGTCCCATGGAAGATCATCCTCTTCTTTATATCTGTTCCTAATATGGGAGAAATCCCATCCCTTGATATGAGCAATTTCTTGTTCATGAAGCCATTGGGCGAGAAGTGCTTGTTTTTCCATAGTATGTTTCCTTAAGACCGTGATTTTCGGATGTACAATTATTATATATCGTTTGACTGTATAGAAGGATTTTTACCTAATCTACCTGCATATTTATTGTATTTATGCAGGTAGATTGCTTATTTTTTATAAAGGGGGAGTAAAAGGTTAAAATCATACGATGAAGCATAAGACAGTGTAATTTTGTAGCCATCAATACATTGAATATATAAAGCTCTGTGATTAAGTTATTTCAAGATGATTTATCAATATGTATAACTATAAAAATACGTTCAGCCCTAAAAATTAGTTTTAGAGAGGTACCAAGAAAGCTATTTTATAAATAAAAGATTCAGTATTGTCGCCAACTTATCAAATTGAATAATTATCAAATTTATCATGTCATTAAATATAGTTTATAGAGCTGTAGGTGTAATTACTCATAAGTAATTAATATCGTAGCTTAGAAAGGCTCTCAGAGGCTCATTTTCTGGGTAATAATAATGTGATTGAAGCTCTGTATACTATTGCAGTCGATACTATTTATATAATAGTATGTAAAAGTCTGATAATCGATATTATGTAAACTAATGAATTGAAGAAATAGGAAAAGGATTTTAAACCCCTCTCCTTTGCGGTAACACGTGTGGCAGTGATTAGTGTTATACCGACGAGTCCGTCATGACGTTTAATTTGAGAATAGCATCGTTCTCATACAGCTCATCGTAAATGACAAGAATTTTATCGAGTGCCATTAGTTCTGTTTGACCCGTTGGAATAATTTCTAAGCCAGCGCGATCAATAGTTACAACCCTTACTTTGTCGGGCCATGGGATGTCTTGCAGCAATTTGCCCTCAACAGGGCTGCCCTGACCAATGGTGAACTCATGAAGGATTTTCTCGCCAGAATCAAGTGTTGGTTTAGACTCCCCTTGCTGAGAAGCTAAGAATTGTGCGAGTAGATGCTCGTAGAATGGGTCAACACGCAGGATATTTGCGGTTACGTAGGACACAATTGCAACTGCAGACATAGCCATAAGAGCCTCGAGAGAACCTGTGAGCTCAAATATAAGCACTACTCCGGTGACGGGCGCTCTCACTGCTCCGGCAAAAATGCCTGCAACGCCCATAGCAATAAAATTAGGTGCATATGCCATGGGAATGCCAAAAACATGGGTTGCTACCAGGGCAAATAGAGTTCCAACAAGTGTTCCCATGACAACCATTGGGAATAGTGTTCCGCCAGGCGTTCCAGCAGCAAAACATGTTGTGGTAAAGAAATATTTGCCCAGCAAAAGCGCTATAACCATGAGCTCAGTAAGTGTTGCTGGCTCTTTGATTTTCTCGATAATGGCGTCACCGCCGCAAAGAAGATCTGGCCAGGTAAAAGCCATAAATCCCGCAAGCATAAAGGGAATAATGAGCCTTGAGAAAGGCGCAAACTTAGTTATCTTTTTGTAGAGTCTCTGTGCAAAGAACATTCCTTTGTTGTGGAGCGCTCCTAATAAACCACAGATAAAACCGACGATAAGAACAAATGCAAAGTCGACATGAGGTAATGGTGCTACGTAAGGAAGCTGAAGGACAGGCTTCATACCAAGGACGTTAGAAACCAGGAAGTCAGCGCCTACTGAAGCGGTCATTGCCGAGATAATCAGTGGAGCATGAAACTCTTTCTGGATCTCTTCGATAGCAAAAAGTGTGCCGGTGAGAGGGGCATGAAAAGCGGCTGACATACCCGCAGCTGCGCCACAAGTGACTAAAAGACGTTCTTCTCCCCTTTTGCGTTTAAGAAACTTAGATACTGCTTTGCCAGAAACAGCGCCTAGCTGTACCGCTGGTCCTTCTCGACCCATAGAGAGGCCACCAAAAGCAACCAGAACGCCCTGGATAAACTTAACGGGAAGAACTCGATACCAAGGCATATCAGCAGATCCCATGACCTCAGCATTGGTCTGAGGGATTCCAGAGCCAGCGGTGTAGGGCTCAAACTTCATGAGTAGGCAAACGGCCGCCATAAGAATAATCAGAACACCAAACCAGAGAGCCATATAAGGCCAATTACCTGCGATTGATTGAGTAATGGAGCGCATTTGAGCTTCTGCAAAAGAAAGACAAAGGCGATACAGCGTGACAACGCCACCACCCATAAGGCCAACAAGCAGGCCTTCTCCAATGAGAGCAACCTGAAACCTACGAGAAAAATGACGCTCAATAACGTTTGTCTTATGTTTGAGATGAAACGCCACAATCTCCCCTAGCAGTCTATGGTTAATAAAAAAGCACGTAAAGCGTACTTGGATATTGTACGACTTTACGTGCGTGAGTTAAAACTTTGTACAGAAAATTGTACGTAGAGGAGTGCACCTGGTGTCCCTGACTATTGATTAGCCGGAGAATGGTCCTCCACCATAGCAAGCATAAACAGGACCCTCGATAACACCAACAGACTCGTTAGCTGCGTGAATCATGCGGCCACCGCCAATGTAGATTCCAACGTGCTCATAGCCTGCACGGGTAAAGACAATATCGCCATAGTTGAGCTCGTCTAGGGAATCATGCCAGTTACCAGCAGCGCGAATAGCACGGCCAATGGTTCCAGCGGTACCTGCACGGTAGCCGAGGAAGCAGTAGTAGACCAGGCCACCACAGTCAAAGCCAGAAGCAGGAGAAGCTCCGCCCCAAACGTATGGATAGCCAATGCAAGCATAAGCCGTAGCAACACCGCCGCCTGCAGCTGGGTAGCCACCGCCACCGCCGGAGTATGATGACCCACCACCAGAATTAGAACTGCTGTTGGAGCTGCTGGAGCTGCTGGAGCTAGAAGAGCTGGAACTTGAAGAGCTGGAACTTGAAGAGCTAGAGCTAGAATCATTGGAAGAGCTGTCGTTAGACTCTGAGCTGTTAGAAGGAGTCTCGCGAGTAACTGTCTCAATTGCGTAAGCAACGTTGTTATTAGCTGCTGCAGCCTCCTGAGCAGCAAGCTGAGCTTTTACCTCAGCGTCAAGAGAGTCATAGTAACTCTTTGCCTCAGCGACCTGATTTTGGAGGTCATCAGCAGTAGTCTTCATTTCAGAAATCTGAGATTGGAGATTTTCTTGCTCTGCTTCAAGTTCTTGCTGTTGAGCCTGAAGCTGGTCACCAAGAGCCTTGACGGTATTGATGGAGTCAGCCTCCTGCTTGCTGGTGCGGTCCATATAGTAGACGCGGCTGACAAAGTCCTCTGGGCTCGATGCTCCAAGGAGGAAGTCCAAAGTCTCCTGTGGGCCTGCCTTATAAGCACTCTTCATTGCTGCAGAAAGGACAAGACGCTGCTTATTGAGCTGGTCTGTAGTCTCTGCAATCTGCTCCTGAACCTCACCAATTTTGTTGTTGGTGGCGTCAAGTGCATAGGTTTTCTCGTTAAGGTTATCCATGGCCTCTGCAAGAGCTGCACCAAGAGAGTCTAGCTGGGCAGATGCGGCCTCAAGATCGCTTTGGGGGTCTGCGAATAGCTTGGCTGGGGTAAGCAGCGTAGCAGCTACACCAAGACCTGCAAATAAGAGAGCGTCTCGTCTTGTGAAAGATCGGCGCTGTGACATATAAGCTCCTTCCGCAAAGCACGAAATCAATTGGGCAACGTGTTGCTTTGCTTTGCCATCTAGGATAGCTCATTTGATAAAAAATCAAAGTCAACTCGCCGATTTCTTGGCGAGAAACCCGTGTAAACAGGAAGCTACCCTATCGAGTATTTGAATAGTTTACCCCGAAAATGTCATCTCATACAAATTTCAAAAAACATTTATGCAGCTATTTGATGCGGAATAGGTAAATATCATTGCATAAATTTATCTTTGACCTGCAATTATGGAGAAATTCTATGTATTACAAACAAGTTTACGTTGATTAACAAATAGCTTAGGTAAATAAGACAAATGGCCGACAAGCACGTAGTCTTGTCAGCCAAAATTATCAGCTCAAAGTAGTTCTGATGTAAGCGATGAAGCTTATTGAACCTTAATAAGGGTGTAGACCTCTTGGTCAAAGCACTTACCAATAATCTCCCTTGGGTGCAGGTAGCAAAGCTCAAGCGCAAATGCAAAGCCAGCTACTTTTGCACCGGCTTTCTCGGCAAGCTGAGCACAAGCAACGCAGGTGCCGCCAGTAGCAACCAGGTCATCAGCAATAAGAACAACGTCGTCTGGGGTAAGAGCATCGGTATGAATCTGAAGCTCGCTGGTACCGTACTCAAGGTCATAAGCCTGTGCGTAGACCTCACGAGGCAGTTTGCCTGGCTTACGAGCAGGAACAAAGCCTGCACCCAGTTTGTAGGCTACAGGGGTTCCAACAAGAAAACCACGAGCCTCAGCACCAATAACCTTGGTGATTCCTGCATCAGCAAAGTGCTCTGCAATGTCATCAACAACTGCGTGGAAGCACTCAGGATCTTTAAAAAGTGGAGTTACATCTTTAAAGATAACGCCTGGCTCTGGATAATCAGGAATGCTAATGATATGACTCTCATAATCATACGTAGACACAATGTCCTCACATTCAAAATCAAAATCAATGAATAGTTATATATACCTAGATTACTCGTCTAGATGCATATCCTTAAAAGATTCACGAACTAATTTAGTGATAAGTTCATTTCTAACCGCATTGGTAAGGCCCAACATGCGGGTCAGAGCAGCCATAAACTTCTGACGAGTCTCGTCAGTATGGTCAACTTCAACTCCCCCGCCTTTTTTAGCGTATACGACAAGCGACTTGGCAAACATACTAGATTCTCGGTTTGCAGCCATAACGTATTGACGCAGGTTCTTGGGCTCAAAACCAAAGTGACGAAGCTCACTACAAAGGCGAACCAGCGTTAAGTCCTTGCCATCTACAAGGTCTCTGCCATGAGGAGAGCGCTTTAAGGTAATGACGCCTGCTTCGGAAAGCTGACGAACAAAGCCTACCGAGCATCCCACAATTTCTGGAATGCGATCAATAGCATGATATTTCTGAACAACCTCAGGGTCATCTACAGGTACCACAATAGCATCAGCATGTGTGGCACCAAGAATTGCCTGAGACACTTGCTTTCCATCAAGCTGAGGTTGAGCCTGGCGAGAAGAACTTTGAGCTTCAGGTGCAGCCTGAGCCTCAGCTCCAGTTGCCTCAGTAGACTGATCTTTGACCTGTTGTTCAGCTTCAGGGTTTTTATCTTGCCTATCAAGCTCTTCTCTAATAACTGAGAGCGGCATAAAACGGCTTTTCTGCAGATACAGAATAGTCTCAAGTCGCTTAACATCTTTTTGGGAATACAGGCGATAGCCACCAGCAGTTCTGGTAGGAGTAAGCAAACCTTCATCCTGCAGATATCTGACTTTAGAAACACTCAAGTCAGGATAGAGAGTCTGTAATTTCTTGACTACTTTACCAATGGTAAGAAAGCCTGAATCAGCCATAAAGCTATCCTTTAACCTTAAGCTGAAACTCTGCTGGTATGGAAGACCATGCGGAAGGTGCCAATCTGAATAGTTGAGCCATCGCGCAGGGTAGCTTTGTTAATAATGGCGCCATCAACCCAGGTACCATTGAGAGAATCAAGGTCCTCAATAGTTGCGTAACCAAGCGCAAGATTTGAAAGGTCAATGGTGGCGTGATTTCTGGAAACTGTCATGTCATTCAAGAAAACGCTGCTTTTTGGGTCTCTACCAAGAGAAATCTGTGGGAGATTGAGCTCAAAAGTTTGACCAGTCTGTGGTCCCTTAACAATAGTAAGGACAGGATGAGCTGGCTTTTGTTGAGCCATAAGATCTGGAACAGTAGCGTCAGCTGATGGCATGCGGAAAATCTCTGTTGAGTCTGGTGACTGCTGTTTGATGTCGTCAGTTGACATGGTTTCTCCTTAATTTGGTTACATCATAATAATAACGCTTAACGACACGCAATGCAGTCCATTTCGATGAGCGCACCAAGTGGCAACGCAGAAACTTCAACAACTGCTCGACCAGGTGCAGGAAGAACAAAGTACTGCCTATATATCTCATTTACCTTTGGCAAATCGTTGATATCAGCAAGGTAGATAGTTGTCTGAGCTACATCAGAAAGCGTGCAGCCAGCTTCAGCCAGAATTGACTGAGCAAGATGAATGACACGGGTGGTTTGCTCTTCAATTCCACCGTCAATAAGTTTCTTTGGGTCTTCTGCAGAAACTGCAATTTGACCAGTTACAAAGACCAATCTTCCCGCGGTAGTACCCTGCGAGTATGGTCCCATAGGAGCTGGAACACCTACTGCATTGATTGCGTATTTCATAGAAGATCTCCCCTTGCACCAATGAAATCAGCAGAGGCTCTTAGCAAACCCCAACCTTCAAGTTTATCTTTAGCTAATACTACTTTAGTGTTACTTGCAAGTTCTGAAAACCATGGAAGATATGTTGTAAGTCCTTCAATGAGCTGCTTATGTCCAAGAGGATGAACCATCTCAAAAGAGAGCAGACTCCTAAAAAGAATTACTGTATGTACTGGTGGAACCATAGCCAGGTATGCAGGAACTTTTTTGGTTGAAACATTGGCTATAAGTGCAGGGATTGTTTGGTCAAGCATAAGGTTACATAGTTTTGAGTCTTCTGGGAGTTGTTGTTCACCCAGATAATCCATGAGCACCTTTTTTGCCTTTTTACCAGCAAGAAGAAGTGGCGTGAGTAGTGGTGTTGCATCTTCTAACGACACCTCAGCATAAGGAGCTACGCCATTTTGCTCGACAGAAGCAATGATAGAAAGCCATTCTTCGAGGACAAGTGAGCGCTCAGAAGCATCAAGTACCACGTACTCGTTTTGACCAGAGCGCGCGAGAAGACCGATGGAAGACAGAGATCCGTCTCCCGTAAGTGCACACTCAAATGAAGTCTCTCCTACCTCAAGTTGTTTACCTGCAAAGACAGCTTCCACAAAATTTTGAGCTGATGTACCACTCACCAGCGTGTAGCCGATACCACTCAGGTCAATAAGAGCGCAATCTTTCAAAGCTTCCTCAAGGGGTTTCTCGCCATAGAAAGATTGGGCTAAGTTGAAGCCTTCAGTTGAGGTTGAAAATTGTGCGCCAAGATACTCAAGCTCGGTATGAAGGATAGAGCGTTTCTGCTCAGACATTAGTTTCTCCCAAAGAGATACGGAGCAACCGAATACAGGTCAAAGAGGTTGTAGGACGGAATAGTCCACAGCGTAAGATGTGCCTGGGTAATAGTGGTACCTACCTGCGCGGAATCTTGAGACCAGTCAGTTGAAGAAATCAGCTGGTTATTGGCTACAGGATAGTTAGGAGAAAGCATGGACGTCTGGTAGGTAAAGTCTTTAGATCCAGGCCAAGCCATATACGTGGTGGAAGTTGATGGTTTAACTACTGCAGAAAGCAAAAAGTTGTCCTCGCTCGTGCGAATCTGAACAATTTGATCAGCACGTTGAATACTCACGCGATTGTAATTTCGATAAGCCCAGTTCATCAGAATGGCTGTATCGTCAAAACGACCTTGTGTAGTCTCGCAGCCAAGTACGCAGGTATACAGCGTAATGTTTCCGCGCATGGAAGCTCCTAAGAAGGCGGTACCAGAGTCCTCTGCACCTGTTTTAATGCCGAGAAGACCGCGGTAGGTGTCCATAAGGTCATCGGTTGAGTGGAACGTACGCTGCTCCCCTCCCACCGTTGTGGTGTATGACCTGGTGTGCACTGCGCTTGCGATGAGTGGATAGTGCTCGCGCGCATAGCGACCCATCAGAGCAAGGTCTCGAGCCGTTGAATAGTGACCATCAGCATCGAGGCCATGTGGATTCTGAAATTGCGTGTGAGTCATGCCAATTTCAGAGGCTTTCTTATTCATCTGATCAACAAAGGCCTGCTGAGAGCCAGATACGTTGATGGCAATGTTATAAGCCGCATCGTTTGCTGAATACACCAGCATCATCATAATGAGCTGTCTAAGTGTTGGAGTATCGTCCGAGGTCAAACCTGCAACCTGAGAGCCTTCTTCAAGATCTGGAACGGAGATCTTGCAGGGCTCATCAAGATTAACACCTGAATCAAGCGCAACAATTGCCGTCATAACCTTGGTAATGGATGCCATAGGAAGCTCTTGATCTGGATTTTTGCTCCAGAGAACGTTTCCTTGAGCATCAGTAACAATGGCGGTAGTTGCCTCAGTAAGTTTTGGCTCATCTGTTACAGAAGACTTGTGAGAAGAGGTATTTTCAGCCAAAACCGTAGTTGCAGGAGCAAAAGGAGCAGCTAAAACAAAAACAAGCAGCAAGCTAACAAGAAAAGCCAGCGTCTTATCAGAGAGCTGGCGCAAAGAAACATGGTTGTGCTTAAGGAAAGTCATAAACAACCTAACTTATGCTTGAGTGTTTTTACTATCTTTAACTATTTTAGCCGCTTCACCAGTATAAACAACTGCAGTAATTGCCGAGAAAACAATTCCTATATACACAAAGAAGATACCCAGTGCGCTGCTCTCAGAGTTAAGACCTGGAAGCCAATTGACGTTTACTAGGCCCAGACCGGATACAACTGGAATGCCCAGAAGAAGCAGGCTAAAACCAGTCATCAAAAAGGCAGTTGCAGCTTTACCTACAAAGACAACATCAATAGGACGCCTGCGGAATTTGCGTACAGCAAGTGCACCAAAAGTAAGGTAAACGTCACGGCCGATAACAAACAGCGGAATCCAGAGTGGAAGCTCACCAATAATCAAGAGGCCAAGAACGCCTGTGATAAGAAGTACTCGGTCCATGATAGGATCCATGATTTTGCCAAGCCAACTGACAGTTTGCGTTCTACGAGCAACCTGACCGTCAAGAAAGTCGGTAACAGCTGCGGTTACATAACAGCCAAGTGCAACCCAACGATTTCCACCCGTTGAGAAGAGCACAAGAAAGATAATCGTAAGGATTAATCTGCAAAAGGTAATGACGTTTGCAACAGTAAAAATAGCGTTAGAAGGATTGTTGGAACTACCAACTGGATCAGTAATAGTTCCCTCTGCCTGCGCTTTTGCTGCATCGGCGTCTGCTGCTTCTTTAATTTGGGATGCTACTTGATTAGCTAGCTGCTGCCTAGTTTGCAACGTTTCACTCCCCTTTTTGTAGTACAGAACATGTGTCTATTTTAACGTAAGTTGCGCAATAGCAAATTATTGGCACATTTGTTTAACAAAGGAAATAAGAACACGAACGCCCTGAGCATAGACGCGTTTCTCGATACGCTCATCAATGCCATGGACACCATTTGCCTCATCTTCTGGTGTTGGCCTAAACGGACAAATACGCAGAATGGAATCGCAAATTCCTTCGTATCGGACAGAATCGGTTCCGCCGCACACAAATGACGGGACAAAGGTAACGCCTGGATGATAGTGTTCCATAATGGCCTTGAGCTCTTGATAGCCAGCACCAGCTGGAGAATCAATTCTTCCCGCAGGAGTGGAATGCAAAGCTTCAACCTCAATGCAAGGGTCAACCTGAGCTACCACCTGTGTAATGTGTTCAACGGTTTTTTCAACACTCACACCAGGAAGCAGTCTTATGTTGATGGTTGCGCTGACATTACCAGGCATAACGTTAGCCGCACTACTTGAACCCTCAAGCATGTTGAAAGCGTACGTGGTGGTTACAAACGGATAAAGCTCTTTGATCTGAGCTGCAGCAAGAGCAATCTTTTCTGCATTGGTATCTACGTCATGTACCAACGAAGCAAAAGGCTCCTCGGTGATTTCTGGTGCAAGAACCTTGAAGGTTTCTTTAACAATGTCATTAAGCTCAGGTTGAGGTTTAGCCTCAGAAAGAGCGGCAAGTGCGCAGCTCAAATGCTCAAGCGAAGTTCCACCAAACGGATTAGATGAATGTCCGCCGTGACCAGCCGCAGTAAGCTTAACGTTCAAGAAGCCCTTTTGCGAGATGCAGATGTCGGCCACGGTAGCCTCGGGCGCACCGTAGGCGCTGCCATCAAAAAACGTAGTGGTGCCCTCGTCCAGGAGGCAAGCTGCACGCATTTCTCGCGAGCCCATGACCTCTGCAAGCCTAGTGGCGCCGTGGCTCAAGACCTCTTCGTCCTCGCCAAATGCCAGGTAGATAGAGCGCCTTGGCGAGAAACCCTGTGAAAGCAGATACTCAAGTGCCTCAAGCTCGCCCATGAGCATGTCTTTGATATCAAGCGCGCCACGTCCCCAAATGTACGTGTCATCGACATCTCCACCAAAGGGATCGTGCGTCCATGCGTCTTCTGTACCAGGAACAACAGGAACAACATCTTGGTGAGCAATAAGCATCAATGCAGGAAGCTTAGGGTTAGATCCTGGAATCTCAATGAGGAGCGAGTGACCAATCACTTCAACGTTAGAGGCTGCGGTCATAACATACGGGAAGCTATCAACAATGTGCTGTTGAAGAGCGTCAAACTGAGACCAATCGGTTGTCTCCGCATCGGTATATACCGTCTTAAAAGACAGCGCCTTTGCAAGTCTCTCAGACATTGCCTCTATGTTGAGCTCTGGATATTCATCCTCGTGAGCAAAGTGGTCGTAAATATTCATGGACCTCTACTAATCTCATAGTTTTAAGTTAACAACGTAATAATAACGGCAATTTTTACGCGTTTCTCTACTCTTGCTGGTAGAATTAACAAAACACTCATTTAGCACACGCATCTTGGGAGCCCTGATGATTAAGCTTGTTCTTTCCGATATGGACCAAACGTTAAAACCCGCTGACACTCCAGCTATTTCAGAAAGAACTCATCAGGCAATTAATAATCTTAAAGCCGCAGGTATTGCGTTTGGACTTTCTACCGGAAGACCTGTATATGATGCACTTTCTTATCTAAAGTCTGACGTTTCCCTGACAGACACTGGCGTGTTTTCTAGTGGAAAGATTCTCTACTTTAATGGCAAGCTCATTTTCACCAAACAATTTACCTACGAGATGATGGAGAAGATCTACGAGGTTATTTCTCCAATGGATGATTGTTTGCTTACGTATTATCAAGAAGGTCCGCTTGAGCAGCCTTTAGATACGTCATTTACCTCTTGTTGGAAAATAGTTGATACCACTCAAGAGGTAGTAGATCATCTTGCAGCCTCGTTTAACACTTTTGTGCCAGGGCTTGGTCCGCAGTCCGTTCCAAAAGATATCCCTATGTATGCGGGAGGTCTTCTCTTACCCCAAGATGAAAAGCGCGCGCAAGAAATCTATGAGGCTGTTACCAGAGCAGTTCCAGAGGTTGAGTTGGTTTCTCCCTATATTGGTTGGTTTGACATCAATTATCGTGGCTGGAATAAAGCGCAGGGATTTGAGAAGCTCATTGAGACTATAGGTCTTAAGCCAGAAGAAGTTATTGTGTGCGGCGATTCCGAAAACGATCTGGATCTTCTTAAGATTGCTCATCACTCATGCTGCATGGTAAACGGCACTGACGAGGCTAAGGCTGTCTCGAAGTATCTGCTGCCTAGCGTGTATGAGGAAGGCGTAGCTCAGCTCTTAGAGGCGCTTACAGAGGCTCAGGGAGACTTTGATTCTGAGGTTGTCCAGGCTGTCCTGAAGAGAACTCTATAAAATTAGAGCTTGATGCAGAGCGTGGCAATATAGTCATTTCCATACTGTGATAATCGATTTCTTTTGTCACACGACTCATAAAAGTCAATCATCGCAAGACCATTTTTGAGTTGGCCTCTAATCTGAGTTTCTAAGGTATGACTAAATTCATATCCATACGCTGGATCTATGGTTATTTTGCCCTGCTCTTCAAGCTCTCTTGAATTAAAAGGAATTGAATACTTTAAAAGTAATTCCTCATCGGGCTGGTCCCATACAACGTCAGCGTCATACATGTACGTCCAAGGGTTCATGAAGCCGACCATTAACAGGCCGCCCTTTTTTAATACGCGAGCAGCTTCTTTATACATGTTTTCTAAGTCTTCAATGTATACATTCGAAACTGGATTAAAAATAATATCGAAAGTTTCGTCTTTGAATGGAAAAGGCTTTGTCATATCGGCTTGAACGGTATTGATCATTAAGCCTTCTCTTTTAGCAACCATCTCGTCTTTTTGTAATTGTGATGAAGAAAAATCCATTATGGTTACGTCATAGCCTTTAGCAGCAAAAACGGGACCCTGTTGTCCGCCACCGCAAGCTAAGCCTAATATCTTTTTTCCGTTGGCCTTTTCAAACCATTCTGTTGGAACTTTTTTCCCGACCGTTAATGCAACAGAAATTGGACTGTTTCTAGCTTCTTCTAATTCTTCATGCGTTAGTGGTTCGGTATAGTCATTGTTTACCTTATTCCATCTATCTTGATTTAATTTTAAGTAGTCATTCATCTTATAATCTCCTCAAAATAGTGTTGTATTTTGATTTAAGTCGCATGTAGAACCATTACATTTTTCTTGTCGCTACAAATTATAATTTGTTTTCTCGCTGTTTGTGCCACATGCATTTTTAACTAAAAGTGGCTGCAGATGACACGTCAAATGCAGCCACTTTTTTACGATTCAGATTTTGACTCTGCGGGTTTCTCCGCGCCCCTACTTGATCAGTCCGGTGTTCCTGAGCAGTAGCTCAATATCAGTGCCCTTGACGGCCTTGAGAGCTACCTTCAAAAGCATCTTCTCTTTGAAGGAAAGTGGCGCCTTATCAAGCGTTTTCTTGTCCAGAGCATAGTAGGTTGCCCTTAGAAGCTCTCTGATGTCGTACTGAGAACCCCAAACCTCTGGTACGCCTCTATCAACATCCATCAACGTGTAGACAGACTCCATACCAGTGCGGATTGAGTACTCCGTAGTAAAGATAGTGTCACGAGGAGTCTCGGCAAACTGTCCAATAAAGGCAAAGTTAACAGAACCCTCAGGGACAACCAGAGGCCTGTCCTCAGCCTTTCTTGGCTGGAAGAATGCGTTGATATAAGGCATGAAGCATGTAGTGGTGTTGCAGCGATTCTTTGCCCAGTCCTCAATCTTCTTGGTTGGAACGCCAATGTGATAGAGCCACTCCTGGCACACTTCTTCGCCGGTGCAGTTACGCATAGCCTTCTTTACAAAGTTACCAGGCTTGTTGGTGCTCAGTGCATAGACCCAGATAAGTACGGTGTCCTTGTCCTGTGCTCTGAACTGTGGCTGACGGTTGATGGTCCACGAGAGATACCAGTTATCGGTACTATCCTTGACGGTTACAATACCGCCAGTAGTGACCTTACCTTCTCTTGGATCTCTCTTGCAGACGCCAATAATCTTCTTGATAATCTCTTCGTCTTTTGTCTGGATAGTAGCGCTCATCCAGTTGGTTGCCTCAAAGTCGCTGCAGAAATTATCGGGATTGCCATACTCGCCGTGCTTGGCCTGAGCTGCAATGTTCTTCCACAGATCCCAGGACTCTCCCACGCCATTTCTAACGTTGCTAATGTCAGGAGCCGTGTTCTGATCACCATAGCAAGAGGTATCGGTGCAGCAGCCATTGGTGATAAAGACCAAATCGTCTTCAGTAAGGTCAATGGTTTGCTGTGAGCCGTTCTTCTCGTAAACAATCTGAGTGGCAACCTTTTTACCATTGGTATCGTTGATGATAACGTTCTTGACGTCCATACCGTAGTCAACGCTTACACCGTGATTCTCAAGATACCTAACCAGTGGCAAAATCATGCTCTCGTACTGGTTGTACTTGGTAAAACGCAGCGCAGTAAAGTCAGGCAGACCGTCAATATGGTGACAGAATCTGCAAAGATAGCGCTTCATCTCAAGAGCAGAAGACCACCTTTGGAACGCAAACATGGTCTGCCAATAAAGCCAGAAGTTAGTATTCCAGAAAGAATCAGGAAGTACGTCGCTAATCTTTTTATCCTCAAGGTCTTTCTCGGGAGTCATAAAGAGCTTAGCGAGCGCAAGTGATGACTCTCTATCAAGCTTGAACTTTTTGTCTGTGTGAGCATCTTTACCGCACTTCTCAGAAGCTCTGCACAGTGAATAATTGGGGTCGTGCTTGTTGAGCCAATAATACTCATCAAGTACCGAGACGCCAGGTGTTTCAATGGATGGAACGTCTCTGAACATATCCCACATGCACTCAAAGTGGTTGTCCATCTCGCGACCACCACGCATATAGAAACCCTTGCTTACGTCTTTGCGGCCATCACAACTTCCGCCTGCAAGTTCAAGTTTTTCTAGTAGGTGAATTCTTGAACCTTTAACCTGGCCATCGCGTACAAGATAAAACGCAGCTGCTAGACCTGCAAGACCTGTTCCGATGATATATGCTGATTTTCTATCGGCATCTTTGGGCTTTTCTGGTTTAGCGAACGATTCATACGTTCCAGCAGAGTAGTACATAACTTCCTCCTTAGCTTTCCGCATCAATACCTGCGAAAATTAGTAAGCTACCCTTACCTTGCGTTCACTATAAACTTATAAACTGCTAAAGAAAATGCACAAAAAGAGTGGACTGTCCTATAAAGTGACAGTCCACTCAGATTGTTGCATTTCACGACAGAACGGATATTTTGTCGTATTGCTATTTGTTTCTTTTAGCATTGGTCAGTGCGTGATTAAATGACCCGTGAATAAGAGAATTTAGCCTATCGACAATGATTTTAGGATCTTCTGTCATTCCCCCATCAATCCACTCAAGCACTAATCCCACAAAACTATACTTGTAAAAATTTGCGATAAAAGCCTTATCTTCTTCCCTAACAACCATTCCCTCAGCTTTTTCTTCAAGTACGTCATAGAGAAGTTGATACGTGACCTTATACAAATATTTGTATAAATAGTCCTGCGGTACGTTGTAATAGATATTGACGATAAAGGCTCTATCTTCTTTGATCATGTTAAAGATGGCGAGAAACCCCTCTTGCCAGGTGTCATACGTCTTGTTTTCTTTGAGGGCTCGCTCTGCATCTTCTTCACAAATCCATTCGGTGAGCTCCAAAATATCGTGAAAATGGTAGTAGAACGTCTGACGGTTCATCTCGCACTTCTCGGCAATGTCATTAACCGTAATCTTATTCAACGGCTTCTCTAGCAGCAGTTCTTTAAATGCAAACGCGATGGCCATCTTTGTTGTAGCCTTGCTCATGTTTTTACTCCTGAAGATTTTTGTATGAGTTTCCAAAGTATACCGCGATACTCTCGGAACAATATTTATAACTTCATGCCTTTGAAATTGTTCCAAAAATAGCAATTAATTTGGCTTTTTTCGCAGGTAATGATGTGGTTAACTTGTATTAGTTAGTTAAAGCTAACTTTATTCTTTCATAGTATGAAGGGGGTCTTAGTATGGAAGCTGGTCACGAGTTTTTACTACGTATGGGTAAGACAAGACTGCGCCCTGGAGGCATTGAGGCAACCAATTGGCTGCTTGACTCTGTAGAGATTACGCCAGAAACTCAAATTCTTGAGGTGGCTTGCAATATTGGAACCACTACGGTTGAGCTAGTAAAACGTTTCCACTGTCACGTAACCGCAATTGACCTCAATGCAGATGTGCTTCCTAAGACAAAAGAAAATATCGCGAGAAACAACGTGGAGCAGTATGTAACGGTGGAACAAGGAGACGCTACAGACCTCTCCTACCCTGATAACAGCTTTGATGTCGTTATTAACGAGGCTATGCTCACCATGCTCTCTGACCAGCAGAAAGCGTCTGCGGTTAAAGAATACGCACGAGTACTCAAGCCAGGCGGTGTGCTCCTTACCCACGACGTCCTCCTGCTCAAAGAAGATGATGAACTGGTCCACGAGCTCTCGCGAACCATTAACGTTAACGTGAAGCCACTTACCCTTGCAGGTTGGAAGAACCTCTTTGAGTCAGCGGGTTTCTTACCAGAAACTAAAAATGGCAAGATGACGCTTATGAATCCAGCAGGACTCATCGCTGACGAGGGCGCAGATGGTGCTTTAAGGGTTATCAGAAATGGCCTCAGGCCCGAAAACACCAAGATGTTCACCAGCATGTTTACGTTCTTTAACGATCACGCTAACGATCTCAATTACATTGCCGTAGTGAGTAGAAAGCTAAGATAGGCACCGTATCAAGGCGACGCAGGCTCAGAACGGAGCAAACAAAAAACAGACATCAATCGAGCCAGACTCGGGCTCGATAGCAAAGAAGGAAGCTGGCATCTCTACCAGCTTCCCTCTCTTTTATTGCGTGTTATATCTGGAGCTTACTTGGCCTTTGCGCAGGCAGCCATAGCAACGGAGCCAATGTAGTTGACTGGGTTGGTAAAGTTTGGCTGGAACAGAAGGTCAACAGCTGCAAGGTTGTCGATGGTCATACCAGCGGCAATGGCAACAGAAACAACATTTGCTGCCTGAGCAACATCATCATGTGTCGAGAAGAACTGTGCACCCTTGATAAGGCGAGTCTCTGGATCCCAAACAAGTGTTGCGGTAACTGGCTCAGTGGTCAGCATAAACTCAGGACGATAGTTCTCGGTGATGGAAACAGAATCGTACTCGTAGCCACGAACCTTACCACCCTCAACAGTGAGGCCTGCTGCAGCCATGGAGTAGTTGTAGAGCTGAACTGCGCTGGAAGCCTGAGTACCTGCATAAGCAGCAGTGGGCTCAAGCATGTTAGGACCAACGTGTAGACCCTGACGAACAGCATTTGTTGCCAGTGGAATATAGTCTTCTTTACCGGTGACGTTGAAGATGATGGATGCGGAGTCACCAGCTGCGAAGACGCCAGGTTCGCTGGTGCGCATGTACTCGTCAGCCTTAATGGCGCCGTTTGGAAGCATCTCAAGCTGGCCGTCAAAGAGGTCAGTGCGAGGCAGGAAGCCAATGCCCAGAATTGCGTAATCTGCGGTGTAGGATCCCTTGTCAGTAACAACGGTGACAGAATTACCATTGTCCTCAAAGCTCATGACCTTCTCGCCAAGGGCAAGGGTGACGCCATGCTCTTTGTAAGCAGTCTCAACCTGATCAGTGATTGCCTTATCAAAGTTCTTTGCAAGAACGCGTGGAAGCATGTCAATGAGGGTAACAGCCTTCTGACGCTCAGAGAGCTGCTCTGCAAGCTCGGCACCAATGTAGCCAGCACCGATGACAATTGCGGACTTGGAAGTTGCCATGGTGTCGTGAATGCGGCGTCCGTCAGCCCAGTTCTTGCACTGAAGAACGCGAGGTCCGTCGATACCAGGCAGTGGAGGAACAATTGGCTTAGAACCCGTGGTGACTACGAGGTAGTCAAAGTCATCCTCAAAAGTCTCGCCAGTCTTGAGGTCCTCCCATGCAACGTGCTTGGTCTTAACGTCTGCAGAAGTGACATTGGTGGTCATATGAACGTGAGCGCCAGCCTCGGCAAGGGCTTCTGGAGAGCTGTAGAACATCTTGTTAGGATCGCTTACGTGGTCACCTACCCAAAGAGCAATACCGCAAGACAGGAAGGAAACCGTGTCATTGCGCTCAAAGACGTGAACCTCCCAATCTGGGTGTGCGCCCAGGATTGAAGAAGTGGCAAAAACGCCTGCATGGGTACAACCGATAACTGCAACTTTAGCCATAGAAACCCCTCTGTTAAATGCTACTAATGACTAACATTAATTGTTACTTTGACAGTGGCATTATGCCATATTCTCTTAACGAGAAGAGCGTCATTCTTGAACGTTCTTTAATAAATCGAATATTTGGAGTTCGTGAAGCAATTTGGTTATAAAAAAGGCGTCTATCAGGAGTTGATAGACGCCTTGACCTTACAATTCTTTGTATATTTCTTTTCCGATGCGATTTACCACACCTACAACAAGAGCATTTCCCATACAGAATGCACGATTATTGTCGCTCATTCCCGTATTAGTCCATCCTTTAGGAAAACCCTGTAGCTGATCAAGCTCATCTGGAACAAGTCTGCGATACCTCTCACCTACTTTAATGATGTGTTTAAAGCGAGAAGGGCTTGCTCCTCCCTCTCCTGTAAGAATTGTTCTTGATGGGTTAGTGAGAAGATCTGGGAATGCCATAGAGCCTTCAGAGTAAAAATAGGTTTGACCTGTGTACTTATTGACACGTTCTTCTCGTTTTGACCCTTTAAGGTATTCCCAGCGAGAAAGCTGTGAATTGTCAATAAAGTAGTTCTCAGGAATTTCATCCTCTGGAGAAAGAACATCTCCCAGTGTTTTAAATTGACCCTTATAAACCTCTTCAACCTTACAGGTAATAACACGGTTATCTACCATCACACCAGCATCTAAAAACGGAGATGTTTTGGACCCCTCAGAATTAAAGTCCTTTGTAGCAACAAACGGATCTTTTGGAATATCAACATAAGAGATATTGCCCACAGGATTAAAAGGAAATGCTCGGGACATAATTCCTGAAGTTAAGCGTTCTGAAAGCTCCCAGTTAGCATTTCTACGTGCGAGAATATATACACGTTTTCTTCTTTGGGAAAAGCCGTATGCCGCACTGTTTACCACACGCCATTCAACGCAATATCCAAGGCTAGCAAGACAACTTAGAATAATTGCAAAATCTCTTCCACGCTGAGATGCGGGACTTTTAAGAAGACGATCAACGTTCTCTAAAAGGCACCATTCTGCATTTTCAGGAGACTTATCTAATTGAATTTTTAAGAATTTATAAATGTCCCACCACAGAACACCCTTTTTTCCTTCAATACCTCCCGATTGAGATAAAGGCTTAGCTACTGAGTAATCCTGGCAAGGAAATCCACCTACGACCATATCGACCGAAGGAATGTCGCGTAGACCCTGGTCATACTCATTAAGAACTTTATTAATGTCCTCATTTACAACTGAATCATTACCAAAATGAGTTTTATAACAATTTGCGGCAAACTGCCTTGTTGGAGATCCAGGCGGTTCCCACTGATTTGCCCATATAGTTTTAAACGTTCCCGCTTTTAGCAGGTTATTAGCTTTATTAGAAGGATCTTTATAACCCTCTAAGCCAAGTCTAAATCCACCGACTCCCGCAAAGAGTTCGGCAACAGTAATTTCTTTGGCCACGTTTCTCCTATCGCTGCTGTGGACCAATTTTGTGTTTACTATACTAACCGATCAACCGGACAAAAAGTCAATCTAATTCAGATAACCAAGAAGATCAACTTAATCTTTAAGGGACAGCCCTTCAGATATTTCTTTTGCAAGATAAGAGCTATTCAACCAAAAACACTTTTTAACCTCAGGCTTTCCATATGGTTGAGGTTTTGTATCTAGCTTGTTTCTGGCATGAGGCCTTACATGACAACATTTATTTTCAGACGCCTTGACACTTATGTCAGCTCGTCCAGCTTTAATATTCTTTTGCATCTGAAGGTAGCATTGTTCTGCAAACATTAAATCAGAGTCAGGCATTTGCCAGAGCAAGATATTTGAGAGGACAAAATCACCTGAAGAGTTTTCTCTATAAATTACAAATAAATATTTACATAATAGGTCGTGATATAAATCAGAGTCTTCAAAAGATTCTTCAGCAACCTTAAAGTAATCAAAGACTTTAAAGCTTACGGATTCCTTTGGTACCCCATTTGATTTAAGTCTCATCGTTTTAGGCTTAATACCAGCCTTTTCAAACTCTTCAATTTTCTGATCTTCAGCAATACCTAGAATATGCTTAGTAATACGTGCACATTTATCTTTTGATTTACTTATATTAAATTCGGCTGCAAGCTGGTCTTCAGTCTTTCCAAAATATGGTTTAAATCTTTTATACAAAAGATCAATAAGAGAGAGTTTTTTCTCAGATTCATTCCTTTTAATCTGAGACGCACTTTTACCTAGCATCTTTTTTTCTATAGTAGTCATATAAGATGCTTTAAATGCCCAAGCACGTGGCTTAGCTGGAACTTCTGAATACGGCTGCGTTGTTCTAACTGAGCTGTTAGCAGCTTTTGTACACGCTTCTAGATATAGAGTATCCGAGCCAGAAATATCCTCCGCATGACCAGACTGAATCTTGGTAACAACTGTTTCCCAGTCTCGTTTAATTTGAGCATAATCCTCAACAGGAATATTCCATTTGTTGGCCAAAATAACCTTGTAATCAATAGGGTTAGCGCCTTTTTCATATTTGTAGGCCATCAACAAAATATTTGATGACTTCCCTAAGAAATGGCTATCTTCAAACGTTTCATTAACTACTTTGTTGTAGTCAATCATGGTGATAACAAGACGTTCCTTGGCAACTAAATCACCTTTTTTATTCTCTTTCATGGGGGTTGTTTTTAATTCAAGTCCCACTTCAGCAAAATCAGGATTTGAATCACTGTTGATTGGATACTTAAAGTACAGTTCTTCGACTGCGTTGCCAAAAGCACCACGACGCTTTTTATGATCTGCAAGAGAGTTAACGTCGGTAACTTCACGAAGAGAGTGTCCAACAAGCTTAGAGGCATATTCAATAATAGATTGCTCATCAGAGATATCGTAATCAATATTTGAGTTATTCATACTCCCCCAATCAACATAAAAATATTGTGCTATTACCCTTCATAAATAGCCATACCAATTTGTTTTTCAAGTATTTTTCACATCAAAAAACGCCTCCCAGCACATAGCTAGGAGGCGTTTCAAGGAAAGGATGAGAGGGGTTTCTCGCCAATTAGGCAAGCATCTGAGCAAGGTCCTCGGAAGCATCGCCGATTGGGCCAATACCGTAGTTCTCAACAAGGATGTTAAGGACGTTAGGGCTGACAAATGCAGGAAGAGTTGGTCCAAGCTTGATGTTCTTGATACCAAGGTGCAGCAGGGTGAGAAGAACACATACTGCCTTCTGCTCGTACCAAGACAGAACAAAGCTCAGTGGCAGGTCGTTAACGCCGCAGTCGAATGCATTTGCAAGGGCGGTTGCAATCTGAACAGCGCCGTAAGCGTCGTTGCACTGGCCGACGTCAAGAATGCGAGGAATGCCACCAATGGTGCCCAGGTCAAGGTCGTTGAAGCGGAACTTACCGCATGCAACGGTGAGGACAACAGAGTCTGCAGGAGTCTGCTCAACAAGCTCGGTGTAGTAGTTACGACCAGGACGAGCGCCGTCGCAGCCGCCAACAACAAAGAAGTGCTTGATAGCGCCCTGCTTAACAGCATCGATGATCTTATCGGCAATGCCAAGAACTGCACCGTGGCTAAAGCCGGTGGTTACCTTGTGGCCACCGTTGATACCGGTGAGCTCCTGAGCCTCAGCGTATCCGCCAAGCTCCTGAGCCTGCTTGATAACAGCGCTGAAGTCCTTCTTGCCGTTTGCGTCCTCGTCAATGTGGACGAGCTCTGGGAAAGCAACAAGCTCAGTAGTGTAGACGCGATCCTTGTAGCTAGGACGAGGTGGCATGAGGCAGTTAGTGGTGAAGACAACAGGAGCTGGAATGTCCTTGAACTCCTTCTGCTGGTTCTGCCATGCGGTACCAAAGTTGCCCTTGAGCTGTGGATACTTCTTGAGCTCTGGATAACCGTGAGCTGGGAGCATCTCGCCGTGAGTGTAAACGTTGACGCCAGTGCCCTCGGTCTGCTCAAGAATCATCTTGAGGTCAAGAAGATCATGACCAGAAACAACAATGAATGGACCAGGTTCAATAGTCAGAGGAACCTCAGTTGGAACTGGAGTGCCATAAGCGCCGGTATTTGCGCTGTCGAGAAGAGCCATGCACTTGAGGTTGACCTCGCCTACCTCAAGAGTAAGAGGAAGCAAAACGTCAACGGAGGACTCGGTAGCAAGAGCAGCAAGAGCCTTTACAAAGAAAGCATCAACTGCGTCGTCAGTCTTGCCAAGAACGCGAGCGTGGTAAGCATAAGCAGCCATACCACGGATGCCAAACAGAATGAGGGACTTGAGGGACCTAATGTCCTCGTTGTCGGACCAAACGCCGCCAAGAGGAAGATCCTCAACAGGCTCTACGCCAGCCTCTGCAGCTAGACGGTTCTTCTCGTCATGAACCTGAGCAGTAATTGCGTCAACAGCACCCTTGTCAAAGTTGACGTTGGTGATGCAGGTAAACAGACCATCAACAATCAGCTGATCAGCGCGGTTAGAGCGCTTGCCAGCAGCAAGCTCGGTGCGAGAAAGGCCAACCAGAGCGCCGGTGAGCTCGTCCTGAGCAAATGCGACGTCAAAAGGCTTGCCACAAACGCCAGCAGCGCCAGTACATGCAGTACAAGCAGCTGTCTGCTCACACTGGAAACAGAACATCTTGTTATCCACTATTTTTCCTCTCCATAAAACTATATAGCGAGAAGAGATTTGCTCTTCTGAGTTTTATGATTACAGGAATGTGGAATAAGGTATGTTGTAATTACAACAAAACGATTTCTATCCAGGAATTTTTTGGAGACTATATGAACGTCAAAGACATCAAGCCCTCATTTTTGCTTAACACAATTGTGTTTAAAGGAGTAAAACCAGAGCTACTAGAGGCACTTTTAAAGCATTTACGTGCTGTTGTTCGCACCTATGAGCCTGGAGAGATCATTTTGTGTGCTGGCGACAAGGCGCATCAATTTGGCATTGTTGTCTCTGGCGCTATCCACGTTGAGGGATCTGATGCTCAGGGCAATGTCTCTGTGATGGGAGCTTTCCATACCGGAGACACCTTTGGAGAGGCGTATGCGGCCCTTGGAAACGTGCCGCTCTTGACCTCGGTAGTTGCCACGGAGACGTCTGCAATTCTGCTGCTTGACCTGCGACAGATTACTACCAGAACGTGTGATATCTGCGGCGGCGTGGATATTATCACCAGAAATCTTATGGCATCTATTGCGCAGAAAAACATTATGCTAAGCCGTCGTATTCAAGATGCTGCTCCAAAAAGTATTCGCGGCAAGCTGATGGCGTATTTGAATACACGCTCACAAGCAGAAGGATCTGCGGAGTTTGATATCCCCTACAACCGACAGCAGCTTGCAGATTATCTTGGTGTAGATAGAAGTGCTTTAAGCGCTGTAATATCTTCTTTAAGCAAAGAGGGTGTTTTTGAAGTAAAGAGAAGTCACTTCAAACTTTTATAACAGCAATTTAGCCTAAGGAGGCTTTTATGGCAGAGATTTATTTAGCTGGAGGATGCTTCTGGGGACTTGAAGAGTACTTCTCCAGAATTAAGGGTGTTAGTGCAACTACTGTTGGCTATGCAAACGGAAAAACTTTAGATACCAATTATCAGGAAGTCAAAGCTACAGATCATGCAGAAACAGTACACGTAACATACGATGAGACCGTTGTAAGTCTCTATGACATTCTGCGTTACTACTTTAGGGTTATTGATCCCCTCTCAGTAAACAAGCAGGGTAACGATGTTGGTAGGCAGTATCGCACTGGTATCTATTACACAAATGACGCTGACCTAGCTGTAATTGAGCGCATTATGTCTGAGCAGGAGTCTCTGTTTGGTCAGAAGCTTGCCGTTGAGGTGGAGCCACTGGATAACTACGTTCTTGCCGAGGAATATCATCAGGACTACCTGAAGAAGAACCCAGGTGGTTATTGCCACATCAATGTTGATGATGCCTATAAGTCGCTCTCATAAAGAAGCTTCTGCATACACCATGGCTGATGTTTACAAGATAAGGTGCTCGCTTGTGAACTGCCTCCCATTTCTTAGATACGAGAAATAGGAGGCAGTTCAAAACACACCTAAGTCAGATAATCTGTCAAAAAGACGTATACATGACGCTGAAAATAGCTAAAACGTGCAGATTATCTTCATTTGATGTGTAATATGGCCGCAATTGTGCAGAATA
>CAKAPG010000005.1 GCA_916715765.1 uncultured Atopobium sp. | reverse complement strand
ATGTGCGTCAAGCACTAGGGTTTCTCGCCAGCTACAAACAATCTGCAATAAACGAGGTTTTACATGCTTAGAGTTACTAAGGCAATTCTTCACGTCTTTGATTTTGAGACGGGAACTAAATACTTCTCTCAATCTACCTTGGATTTAGAGGACCGTCAGACAAAGTCATACGTACAGCGTAGACTGCGTAAAATTACGGCAAATCCAGAGTCTAGACACGGAGAGTTTGCTTCTAGCAGCAATTTTGCTGGAGGTCTTCAGGAGTATGCCCACGGAGACGTTGAGTTTGTGGAGTTTTCTCACCAGATTGCCCAGTGGTTCTGGGAAGAGCTTCGTCGCGCTGATGACGTTGAGCAGTGTGATCTTCTTGTAGCGGACTACATTGATACTGATGCAGGTCAGGCGCTTGCCAGTGCTGCTGCAGACGATGAGGATGCTCAGGCTGAGGCATTTGAGGGCGAAGGAAGACGTCTTTTTGCTATTGTGCTTCTCCCGCGCAAGCAGGCCTTTATCCATGATGTAAACGGCTCAGCAAATGAGATTTTGCGCCAAGATGCAACGCTGCCATCTCCTACGCAAAAGGTTGATTCATATGCAGTCATTGACCTGGACACAGGCGCCATTGACTTCCACGACCATGACCGCTCTGTAGCAGGAGAGGGAAAATTCATCATCCCAGAGCTTTTCCTTGAGTGCACATCAGAGGCGTCTAGTCATGAGGTTATTGGTGAGGTAACCGTTATTGTTCAAGACCTGGCTGAAGAATATGGACTTGAGCCTGCTGTTGAGGTGTCTCGTGCTAAGGCCGCCGTTGCAGAAGCAGCAGAGGTAGAAGAGGTAGTAGACCCTATTAAGGTCGGTAAGCGTATCTTTGAGGAGCGTCCTGAGATTCAGGAAAAGTACGAGGCTCAGGTGGCAAGCAGAGAGCTCCCCGAAGAAGTTCCTGTTAAACGCGGTGTTGCTAACAGAATTGCAAAGAATCATAAAATCCGCACCGATACGGGAATTGAGATTTCATTCCCTTCAAACCTAACAGAACGTCCAGGTTACCTAGAATTTTCTCACGAGTCTGATGGCAGGATTACCATTTCAATAAAAAATGTTGCACATATTGAAAACCGCTAAATCCTACCGTTGACCTCACAATTTAGAGCTAAAACTCCCCGAAATTTGTTTCGGTGAGTTTGTAAATTACGTATCTTTTTGAATATCATCGTGTATCTCGGGTAGAATAGTCTCTCAAAGGTCACACCGTACTACTAAACGTTCTAGGAGACCCTTATGAGTTTAAAGAAACAGCAAAGCACCACCATTGAGGAGCAGAGTGCTGCTCTTTTCAATCGTCGTGATGCCCTTAAGATTTTTGCCGGCATGGGCATTGCTGCCGCTGCCGTTACTGCATCTCTGATTAACACCCGTCCTGCTTTTGGTGTTACCCAGGCTCAGATTGATGCTGCTCGTAGCGATTACGATGCTGCTCAGAAGCTGCTCGATGAGATTTCTAATGAAGTCTCCAACATGCAGGCAAGCCTCAATGACACTAACTCTCAGATTGGCGCTATTTCTGATCAGATTGCAGATAAGCAGAATCAGATTGACGCTAAGCAGAAAGAGATTTCTGAAAAAGAGACTCAGATTGCCGAGAAGAGAAAAGCACTTGGCGCTCGTATGTCCAGCAACTACAAGGCTGGCCCAGCTGGTGCTTTGGAGATGATTCTTTCTTCTGCAAGCTTTGAGGAGCTCACTTCTAATATTTACTACCTCGATAAGATTTCTGAGTCTGATCAGAAGATGATTGAGGAAGTTAAGAATCTGAAGGCTGCTCTTGAGGCAGATAAGGCTGCTCTTCAGTCCGAGAAGACCGAGCTTGAGAATAAGAAGGCTGAGCTTGAGAATCTCCGCGCTTCTCAGGAGTCTCAGCTTAATGACATTTCTGCTCGTCAGGCAGACGCAGCAAACGTTGTTGCAAATCTTGATGACAATGTTAAAGCGCTTATTGCTCAGCGTGATTCTGAGCTTCTTGCTGCTCAGCAGGAGGCAGAGCGCGTTGCCGCTCAGCGTGCTGCTTCATCAAGCGACAGCGGTGGTGGCAGTAGCTACTATGGCGGTGGCGGTGGAGGAGGAACCTCTTCTGCAGGTTCTGGTTCTGCTGCTGCAGTTGTTAATGCTGCAGGCTATACCGGATCTACTGGTGCTGGCTTCTGTGCTGCTTGGGTTTCTAACGTCTTCTCTAACGCTGGTGTTGGTACCTTCTATGGCAACGCCTGTGATATGTACTACTCCTGGTGCTACTCTACCGATCAGAGCGCTATTGAGCCTGGTATGATTATTGCTGTTCCAACCCTTGGTGGTTCTGCTGCAGCTCTGATTTACGGCCACGTTGGTATCTACATTGGTGGCGGCATGGTCAGGCACTGCCTCTCTGGTATTGTAAGAAGCCAGAGCTTAAGTTCTTGGATTTCTCAGCTTGGTGCTTTGAGTACTCCAAGGTGGGGTTGGCTTGGCGGCGTTGTCCTAAGCTAAGACATTGGCCTTCTAATAACTTGCTACGTAAAAGAGCTTGGTTGTATGCAGCCAAGCTCTTTTTGATGTCTATTGCTGTTGCAAAAAAAGAAGGGCGCAGATGCCAGAAGCACCTACGCCCTTCTCGCCCTATAAAGGGGGAGTGGATTACTCTTCAACCTCGAGAAGCTCAATGTTGAAGTTAAGGTCTTTACCAGCCATGGGATGGTTGGTGTCAAAGACGATAGTGGTGCCGTCGTTAGAGACAACAGTTGCCATAACAGGGTATCCCTCAGGGGTGCCCAGAGTAACCTGCTGACCAGCAACAAGATTCTCAGAGCCTGGAAGCTGAGCTACGGGAACAGGCTGCACTGCCTCCTCATGGCGCTCACCATATGCCTCTGCTGCTGGAATGTGGACGTCAACAATTTGGCCAACGGTCATATCTTTGACAGCCTCATCAAAACCAGGGATCATCTGACCAGCCATGCAGGTAAATGCCAGTGGCTCGTTGCGATCACGGGAGGAGTCAAACTTAGTTCCGTCATCAAGAGTGCCTACGTAGTGGACCTTTACCTTTTTACCTTCGTTGCTCATGAAACTCCAATCGTTAAAAACATATCTTTGGCATTCTACCCAAGAGTGACGCAAATCAACCTTTGAATGATAAAGGTATAAAATACTTTACATTCAGTTTGAAAGGTTTGTAATGGAAGCTCGCTTAGCTCCTCATAATTTTATTGGTGTATTTGACTCAGGCGTTGGTGGCATGAGTGTGCTTAAACACCTTGTTGCCCAAATGCCTCACGAGGAGTTTCATTATTTTGGCGATTCTGCCTTTGCGCCTTATGGCACTAAGCCTAAGGAGCAGATTGCTCAGCGCTCTGGCGCTATTGCTAAAAAGTTTATTGATGAGGGTGCAAAAGCGCTGGTTATAGCTTGCAATACTGCTACAGCTGCTGCTGCAGACGAGCTGAGAGCAACTTATCCTCATCTGCCTATTGTGGGTGTTGAGCCAGCTCTTAAGCCTGCAGTAACTGCATATCCCCATGGAACAGTGATTGTTCTGGCTACAAAAGCAACGCTCTCTTTGCAGAAGTACCACAATCTTGAGTCGCGCCTGCATCCTTCTGCAAAGGTTATCTCTATTCCAGGAGAAGGCCTGGTGGAGCTTATTGAATCTGGTCAGGCTGATTCAGAGCAGATGCATAGCCGCCTGACTGAGCTTTTGGGAGATTATGCTGGTCAGGTTGATGCTGTGGTTCTTGGCTGCACCCATTACCCCTTTATCAAAAAGCAAATTAGCTCCGTTTTAGGAGACGTAGAATTTTTTGACGGCGGCGCAGGTGCTGCTCATCAGCTTAAGCGTTTGCTTGGACAGGCAAACTTGCTTGCTCCTGCAGATGTCACTGCAGACAAGAACACTAGCGCCGTAGAGCCTGATATTTTATTCTCGTCAAGTATTGATACTCCTGAAGAATTGGATTTCTACCAGGAGTTCTTCTCGCAAGATATGTAAGCGTGGCTAGGTAAGCATATTACTTGAGCTTAGTCTCAAGCCACTTTTCGAGTACCACAGCGTTGTTGTACTGAGTGTCTTTGTCCGAGAAAAGCAGTGTCACGGTAGATTGATCAAGCTTTTTAAGCTGTTCAACAAAGGCTTCTGCGTCAGGATTGCTGTCAAGTTCAGCTGTATAGGTAGACACAAAGCTGTCAAAGCGCTCTGGATCGTGGTTGAATGCTTTTCTGCACTCAGTAGTAGGAGCAATGGTTTTAGTCCATTCATCAGCGTGTAGGTTCTCTTTTTTGATACCACGAGGCCACAGTCTATCTACCAGCACGCGATACCCATCGTCAGCTTCTGGTGCATCGTAAGTCCTCTTAAGTTTGATATTCATTTTTGCTCCCTTCAGCTCATGTACGTTATACCGCAAAATATCTATTCGGTTACAAACTATTTGATACGACTAGGTATTTATATCCGCACGTTTATGATGGAGTTCATTCTTTAAAACCCACGGAGAAAGGAAAGCCATGGCAAACTCAGTGGAGAAGAAAGACATTGATTGGACCTCACTTGGCTTTGCATATACGCAGTGTGACTACAGCTACGTTGCCCATTACCAAGATGGCGCTTGGGACGAGGGTGGTCTTACCACCAATCACAACATTACGTTGTCTGAATGTGCAAACATCTTTCATTATTGCCAGGAAGTCTTTGAGGGTTTAAAGGCCTATACCACGGTTTCTGGTGACATTGTTTGCTTCCGCCCTAATCTTAATGCTCAGCGTATGGTAGACTCTGCGTCTCGTCTTGTTATGCCTCCATTCCCGGAAGATAGATTTGTTGCCGCAGTTAAAGAGGTTGTTTCTGCGAATGCAGCTTGGGTGCCACCATTTGGTACAGGTGCTACGCTCTATGTTCGTCCTTTTATGATCGGTACCGGTAATACTGTTGGTGTTAAGCCATCTCCTACGTATGAGTTCCGTATTATGGTCACTCCAGTTGGAGCTTATTACTCTAACGGCGTTGCTCCTGTTGCACTGACCGTTTCTCCTTATGACCGTGCTGCTCCGCACGGAACCGGCAATATCAAGGCCGGCCTCAACTACGCTATGTCTCTGTACCCAACCACCTGGGCACATGAGCAGGGCTTTGCAGACAGTATGTATCTTGACTCTGGCTCTCGTACCTATGTTGAGGAGTCCAGTGGCGCAAACTTCCTCTTTGTTGATAAAGAGGGAACCCTGGTTATTCCACAGTCTTACACAGATTCCATTTTGCCTTCTATTACCCGTCGCTCTCTGGCAACGGTTGCTAAAGACCTGCTTGGTATGAAGGTTATTGAGCGTCCTGTTCGCTTTGACGAGCTTGACCAGTTTGTTGAGTGCGGCATGTGCGGTACTGCTGCTGTTATTTCTCCTGTCGGCAAAGTTGTTGACGGAGAGAAGGAGATTGTCTTTGGCGCTGGTATGGAGGCTGTTGGACCAGTTATGTCCAAGCTTCGTAACACGCTGACCAGCATTCAGTCTGGCGAGATTGAGGCTCCAGAGGCAGACTGGATTTGCAAGATTTGCTAAGGCTTGCGGTTTCAACAACGCTTTACCTTTAAGAAGAAGGCGAGAAGATCAATCGATCTTCTCGCCTTATGTTTTACCTGTAAAAGCAGGGTTCGTGCGTTACTTGAGCCTTGGCGTTTATGCCTTGTGGGAAGAACCCAGGTTATCCATGTGGCTTGCAACAATCTGAGTGATTGCTTCCATACCAGGAACGGAAGGCTTCTTTGGATCAAAGTTGCCAGAGTTTTCGGACATGTACTTCATAAAGGCCGCGGTAAAGACCTGGCGGAGCTCGGTTGCGTAGTTAACCTTGCAAATACCGTTCTGAATTGCCTCTGCTACCTGGTCATCTGGAACGCCAGAAGTACCGTGAAGAACCAGAGGAATATCAAGGCGCTGACGGATTGCCTTGAGGACGCCCTGCTCAATGTGAGGTGTGCCGTGGTAAACGCCGTGAGCGGTGCCAACGCCAACCGCAAGAGAAGTGCAGTTAGTGCGAGCGACAAACTCCTCAGCCTGGTCTGGATCAGTGTAGGGATTCTCGCCCTCAACAGCTGGGCCGTCGTCCTCTTTACCGCCAACTTTGCCAAGCTCAGCCTCAACAGGAAGGTTGATAGGACCAGCAAACTTGGTTACGGATGCGGTAAGTGCAATGTTGTCCTCAAATGGAACGTGAGAGCCGTCAATCATGACGGATGTGTAACCGGCACGAGCTGCCTGAATGCAGCGGTCAAAGCCGTCACCGTGATCTAGGTGAAGAGCAACAGGAACAGTTGCCTCTTCAGCAGCACAACGAACCATAGCAGCAAAGTAATCAAGGCTTGCGTACTTGATGGTGCCAGGAGTGGTCTGAAGAATAACAGGGGAGCGGCGCTCTTCTGCTGCCCTAACAACAGCCATTACAAACTCAAGGTTCTCAACGTTAAAGGCGCCAACAGCATAATGGCCAGCCTGTGCGTCAAGAAGCATCTGCTTAGTAGTAACGAACATCTATTGCTCCTTTCGCCCCAAAGGGCTCTTTGATTGACTGAAAAAATTGTAACGTTTCTCTTACTCTGTTACGTAAGTTTTCTAGAAATAGTTTTGTCTTTGTAACCTTTGGCGAGAAACCCGTCTTGCGGTGACTTACTCAGCAATCTTTTTGATTGCTACCTGCTTATGAATTTCTGCTGCAACAGCTTGATCAAAGCGTCCGGTACCTGCAGAAAGACAACTTGCGGTAGCGCAAGACAGCGCAAAGGTAAGACACTCTGAAGTTGGCTTTTTCTGAGCAAGCGCAACAGCAAATGAGCCAACAAGGGTATCTCCTGCGCCAACAGGATTGATAGCCTCGATTTTTGGAGGATTTGCCCTAAAGGTTCCTTCATCAGAAACCATTAGTGCACCTTTTGCACCAAGTGAAACAACCACAATTTTAATGCCGCGTTTATGCAGCTCCTGAGCTGCTGCGATGACCTCGTTTTCTGTAGTTACTTCTCTCCCTAGAAGTTGTCCGATTTCATCGGTATTTGGTTTGATCATGGTAGGAAGGGCATCAATGCAGGAGGTGAGTAGCGCGCCCGAGGCATCTACAATGCAAGGCACACCAGCAGCCATAGTCTCTTCAATAAGTTCTTTGTAATTTTCGGCAGAAATGCCCTTGGGAACACTGCCATTAAAGGTAACAACTTCGGCTTCTTTGGTAAGCTGCACCAGTTTTGCCTTGAAAGCAAGGAATTCTTCAGGAAGTATAGGCTGTCCAGGCTCTAAGAATTCAGTTGATTGCCCGCTTGGTTCCAGGACATTAATACATGAGCGGGTTTCTTGCTCAACATAAATAAAATCACTGGTAATACCATCTTTGTGAGCCAGCTCAACAAGGTATCTACCGTTATTGCCGCCTACAAATCCTGTGGCACAAACGGGGTAGTTAAGGGTTGTAATGGCTCGTGAGGCGTTAAGACCCTTGCCACCTGCGCTGTTATCTACTACCGAGACTCTGTGTACCGTTCCATCTACAACAGAAGAGTCTAGGTAGTACGCCTTATCAATGGATGCATTGAGTGTTACGGTAACAATCACGCATATCACCTCGTCTAAAAGACAGTGCACACAAAGTGCCCAGAGGAACGCAGGGGCGAGAAACACTATGGAACAGTCCCGCTGCAAATGGAATTGAGTTGAATCTATTTAACCAAAGAGCCATCAAGAAAAATTTCTTTAGATGTTTTAAAAAAAGATACCAGTACATAATTTCTTAATACCAATTTTATTTTCTCACCATATTTGAGCAGGATTTTAGGGTTGTTTACTACATTTATTACGTATAAAGGTGCGTTATAAGAACTTCTAATTTTTTAGGAAAAGTTTCAACTTTTTAGTGCGTCATCACAATTTATCCATATATCTACCTGCGAAAATGACAATCGTTGTACCGTTTACGGTAAAAATAGTACCGTTAAACCGGCGATTGTTAACGTACACATCTCAAGATGCTCACTAGACTATACTTATGTTAGGTTGTTATCTGGTATCTACCACTTAGAGAGAAGCTTCAACACTCCTAGTTTTCCGTGTAGCTCTCCAGATAGTTTCCAACTCTTTGAAAGGAGTTTGACATGGTAGGTTGCGTTTTAACTGGTCATGGAACTTTTGCAAACGGACTTGCTGATGCTTTAAAGATGATTGCTGGTGAGCAAGAAGCTTTTGTTCCCGTTCCTTTTATTGAAGCCGGCGCTGCAACGTACCCAGAAACTCTTGCCGCAACAATTTCCGATCTTCTTGACACTACTGACGGTGTGCTGGTTTTCTGCGATCTGCTTGGCGGAACACCTTTTAATCAGGCAATGATTATTGCTCAGAGTTATTCAAACGTAGAAGTTGTTACCGGTACAAACCTTCCTATGCTTCTTGAAACACTTGGTAGTCGCATGGCAGATACCTCTCTTGAAGAGCTGGTTGAGACTGCTGTTTTAGCTGGTAGCCAGGGAGTTGTTCATAAGCGTCTTGAGCTTGAGATTGAGCCAGAAGATGACATCTTCGGAGACGATGGTATTTAAGTAGCGTTTTGTTGTTGAGTTAAGGAGATGCACATGGCAAATCTAGCAGAGAACATTCTTGCTTCATCCATTGTTCTTCTCGCGTTCTTAGTAATTTTGGGCCTTATTTATTCCTTCTTTATTTGGAGAGCCTCTTCTAAAAAGGCGGGAACAACTTCAGAGTTTCTGAAGAATCTTCATGCAGGTCAGAAAGTTAAGACTAACAGCGGAATGTATGGCGTAGTTAAAAACGTCAAAAAAGAAACAGTAGATGTTGAGTTCGCTCCAAATGTGGTCATCACGTTGGATCGTTGGGCGTTAATCAGCGTTTCCAACAATAAATAAATTTGCAGTAAAACACGCAGCGCAAGTTGCGAGTAGTGCGATGAAAATCGCAGATAGCACGCACAAGTGTGCGCGCAAAGAGAGGAGAACTTGTTATGGGAGAACCAGATATCAAGCTTGCTCGAATCGATAATCGTTTGATTCATGGTCAGGTTGCTACTCAGTGGAACGGCACCCTTGGAACAAATCTCATCCTTGTTGCTAATGACGAGGTCGCAGGCAATAAGATGCGTCAGGGCCTCATGGATATGGCTGCACCAAATGGTGTTGCAACCAGGTACTTTACGCTCCAGAAGACTATCGATGTTATCCACAAGGCTTCAGCAAGCCAGCACATTTTCCTTGTTGCCGAGAATCCAGAGGATGTCCTCACTCTGGTTAAGGGCGGTGTTCCAATCAAAAAAGTGAACATCGGCAATATGCACATGGCTGAGGGAAAGCGACAGGTCGCCACAAGTGTGGCGGTAGACGATAAGGACGTCGCTGCCTTCCGTGAGCTTCAGGAATTGGGGGTGACTCTAGAGATTAGGCGTGTTCCTACGACCCCGGTCGAGGATATCTCAAAGCTATTCGAGTAAGTTTTGCGCGCAACTTCCTGGTGGAGATTACAAAAAGTTGCAATGGTGCAACGTTTCTAGCAGGTTGGCAAAGGTATTCGGATAGTCTGCCGATCATCGTCATCGGTAGTTATGGTGTGTTTGAAAGGAGGAGTTAAGATGGATGTTAGCCCTATTCAGGTGTTATTAATCTTCATCGTTGCGTTTATCGCTGGCATCGATCAGTTTAGTTTCCTCGAGTCTCTTTACCAGCCAATCGTAACTGGTTTTTTGGTTGGTTTGATTCTTGGTGACGTTCAGACTGGTCTGATTGTTGGTGGTACTTATCAGCTTATGACCATCGGTAACATGCCTGTTGGTGGTGCACAACCACCTAATGCTGTTATTGGCGGCATTATGTCTGCAGTGTTTGCAATCACCACTAAGCTTGAGCCAATGGCTGCTGTAGCTGCAGCAATCCCATTCTCCCTGCTTGGTCAGTATGCAGTAACCATCATCTTTACCATTATGTCCCCCGTAATGGCAACTGCTGATGCATACGCCGAGAAGGCCGATCCTAAGGGAATTGCTCGTATCAACTACGGCGCAATGGCTGCTCTTGGTCTCTTCTTTGGTGTCATTGTTACCCTGTTCTTCCTGGGTGGCGCTGCATTTGGAACTCAGATCACCACGGCAATTCCAAAGTGGCTCATGAATGCACTGTCCGTCGCCGGTGGCATGATGCGCTTCGTCGGCTTTGCAATCCTGCTGAAGGTTATGGTTTCTCGCGAGCTTTGGGGCTTCTTCCTCATGGGCTTTGCAGCTGCAATCGTATTTATCAGCATTCCTGAGCTCTCTGGTCCAGCACTTCTGCTTCTTGCTCTCATCGGTTTTGGTATCGCATTCTGGGATTACCAGCTCCAGACCAAGATGAAGAATGCTGCTCCTGCTGTTGTTGCTGGAGGTGACTTCGAAGATGGCATTTAATATTCCTGATACTTATCAGAACACCACTCCTGCTGAGCCACTTGATCAGAAGACGCTCAACAAGATGGTATGGCGCTCCCTGTTCCTGCAGGCTTCCTTCAACTACGAGAGAATGCAGGCAGCTGGTTGGCTCTACGGTATCCTCCCTGGTCTTGAGAAGATTCACGGCGACAACAAGGATGACCTTGCTGCTTCCATGAGTCACAACCTTGAGTTCTACAATACCCACCCATTCTTGGTCACTTTTGTTATGGGTATTGTTCTCTCCCTTGAGCAGAACAAGCTGGATATCCCAACCATTCGTGCAGTCCGCGTTTCTGCAATGGGTCCTCTGGGCGGCATTGGTGACGCACTGTTCTGGTTCACTCTTGTACCAATTACAGCTGGTATTACCTCTAATATGGCAATCTCCGGCAACGTCTTTGCACCATTCTTGTTCCTCATCATCTTCAACATCGCACAGTTTGCTGTACGTTATTGGCTGATGAACCTTTCTTACAAGATGGGTACTGACGCAATTACTCTGCTTACCGAGAACGCAAAAGAGTTCACTCGTGCTGCTTCTATCCTGGGCGTCTTTGTTGTTGGCTGCCTTGTTGTCTGCTACGGCGGAACTAAGCTTGGCGCTGGCGCAAACATCCCTAACGGTGAGACACACAGTGTTGTTCTTTCTCAGGTAACTCTTTCTGATGAGCAGCTTGCTTCTGGTCAGTATGACAAGGCTCTCTTTGCTAAGGGTTCCTATGCTGACTACAAGAAGGATCCTAAGTCCGTTATGTTCATCGGCGGCAAGACTGCTGACGGTAAGGATGGCACCACTGCTATTGCTCCAGTCGGCAACGGCGTTAATCTGGTAACTGTTGGCGAGGAAGTCACTTCTCCTGTCTCTATTGACATCCAGAAGATCCTCGACGGCGTTTGTCCAAAGCTTATTCCACTGGCTCTTACCCTTTGCCTGTACTACCTCATGGCAAAGCGTAACTGGACTCCAATTATGTGCATCTGCCTACTCCTGGTAATTGCACTTCTTGGTTCTGGCTTTGGCGTTCTCCCATATATTTGGGGTTAAGTAAGTGTGACGGGTGTCCACTTTGTGGGCACCCGTCTTTTTATAGGAGAGTTCAATGACGTCCTTTATGGGAAGACAGCCACTCTACGAACAGCTCGCAAACATGCTGCGCTATCGTATTGAGAACGAGATGGATCCAGACGATCCACTTCCTTCTGAGCGCGAGCTCTCCGATTCCTATGGGCTTTCTCGCACCACGGTAAGACTTGCCCTGCAGGAGCTTGAACACATGGGGCTCATTTATCGCCAGCGTGGCCGTGGTACCTTTGTTGCAGACGTTTCTGAGCGTGCAACAGACCTTATGGGCGGCTATAGCTTTACTGACCAGCAGCGTCAGTTAGGTCGTGTCCCTAAGACAACTATTCTGGAGTTTGACAGTATTGAGGCTAATAAGTTCTTAGCCCAGCATATGCACGTTATTCTTGGCGAGAAACTCTTCCGCATCAAGCGTTTAAGAAGCGCTGATAATGTGCCCATGATGCTGGAAGTTACCTACCTTCCAGTTTCACAGTTTTTCTCGCTCACTGCTCATGATGTTGAGCAAAAATCTCTCTACCAAATTTTTGAAGAAGACTACAACGTAAAGATTGGCGTAGCAGAAGAGGAGTTCAAGGCTTCAATTGCTCGCTCGGATGACGCCACTTTATTGCAAATTTCCGAGGGCTCACCTGTTTTGAGCCTTACGCGCACAACCTACAACGACAGAAACAATATTGTTGAGTTCACCTTGAGTGTGGCTCGTGCAGATCAATTTAGATACAAGATTGTACATACACGCAGTTAAATAGCTGTGAGAAGGGATATCAATGTTTAAGAAGAGCCAAGAAGAGCTAAAGGCACTAGGCGCTCATATTACAACTGCCGAGATTAAGCAGCAGCCTGAGCTTTGGGAGTCTACCTTTGGCATTTATCAGGAGAACCTTTCTGCAATTAAAGAGTTTGTCGAGCGCGCTCGCAATCTTGGCGAGAGTCGTCGTACCCGCGTGGTCTTTACGGGTGCAGGCACCTCGGCATATGTAGGCGATACCATTACTCCGTATCTTCGTTCTCATGGCGAGAAGGGCTCTTTTGAGTTTGCGTCTGTTGCAACTACTGATATTGTTTCTGATCCTTATGGCAGCCTTGATCCAGATGATCCAACGGTCCTGGTTTCTTTTGCACGCTCTGGTAATAGTCCAGAGAGTCTTGCTGCAGTAACTATTGCTCGTCAGATTGTCAAAAATCTTTTGCTCATCAATATTACCTGCGCTCCTGAAGGAAAACTTGCTGTTGAATCCACAGGTAAAGACGATACGCTGCTTCTTCTTATTCCTGGCGCAAATGACCAGGGATTTGCCATGACCGGCTCTTATAGCTGTATGACACTTCTTGCAACTCTTGTATTTGATAGTGCTGATGACTCACAGAAGAAGGCTTGGATTTCTGATGCTGCTGAGCTGGGTAGGCAGGTAATTGAGCGCGAGGAAGAGATTGCTGAGTGGCTCAAGAGCGATTTCAACCGCATTACCTATTTGGGTTCTGGTCCTTTTGTGGGCCTTGCTCATGAGGCTCAGCTTAAGATTTTGGAGCTTGCAGCTGGTATTAATGCAACGTCGTGGGATTCCTCAATGGGATATCGCCACGGACCAAAGTCGTTTGTCGACGAGCACACTCTGGTGTTTGATTTTGTTTCTAATAACCCTTATACGCGTCAATATGACCTGGATATTCTTGACGAGATTAAGGGAGATCAGATTGCTGCTCTGACCATTGGTGTTGAGCAAGAGGGGGCAGCAAACTTTACGGGAAGAACGTTTAGTCTTCCCGTGCTTTCAGAGCCTCTACCAGCACCTTATTTGGCTCTGCCTTTTGTAATGGTTGCTCAAGTGGTGGCACTCTTGAACTCAGTTCGCGTCAATAACAAACCGGACACACCTTCTCCAACTGGTCAGGTTAATCGAGTGGTTAAGGGTGTTACAATTCACTCACTATAGGAATTACTAAGAAGGACGTGCCTATGGCGCGTCCTTTTGAGAATGATTGAGGTACGTATGAGTACATTTGCAGTTAAAGCAGATAAGTTCTTTTTACCAGGAGCAACTTCTGGTCCAGGATATTTGCTCGTAGAAGACGGTGTATTTGGTCATTTCACTAAAGAGAAGCCAGACTGCGAGATTATTGACCGCACTGGTTCTTGGGTGGCACCTGGCCTTGTTGATACCCATATCCATGGCTTTCTGGACCACGATATTATGGACTGCGATCCTGACGGCGTTATTGAGATTGCACAGGGTTTGCTTTCTAACGGGGTTACCTCTTGGTTGCCAACAACGCTGACCGCAAGCGTTGAGCAGACAGGTGATGCGTGTGAGTCTGTTGCAGATGCTGCAGAGGGTATTGCAGCTAACGGTATTGACGCTGCCCGAATCCAAGGTATCTTCCTCGAGGGTCCTTTCTTTACCGAGAAGCACAAGGGCGCTCAGAATCCTGCTTACTTCCTTGATCCAGATGTAGATGTCTTTGATGAGTGGCAGGAGCGCGCTGATGGCTGGATTGCCAAAATTGCTATTGCTCCCGAGCGTGATGGCGCCCCAGAGTTCTGTGCAGAGATGGCAGACCGCGGTGTTCATGTGGCACTTGGCCACTCTGATGCAACGTATGAGGAAGCTCTTGCCTGCGTAAACGCTGGTGCAGACATCTTTGTTCATACCTATAACGGCATGAGCGGTCTTCACCACCGTGAGCCAGGTATGGTTGGCGCTGCAATGACCACCCACGGTACGTATGCAGAAGCTATCTGCGACGGCCATCACCTTAATCCTATCGCTGTTCGCGCTCTGGTAAATGCAAAGGGATATGACCATACCGTTCTTATTACAGACTGCATGCGTGCAGGTGGTATGCCTAACGGAGAGTACAAGCTTGGTGATTTCCCTGTTGTTGTTGAAGGCGGAACTGCTCGTCTGATGGATGAGTCTCACAGCCTTGCTGGTTCAATCCTTCGTCTGTTTGAAGGCGTGAAGAACGTCTTTGACTGGGGCATTGTATCTGCTGAAGAGGCAGTTCGTATGGCTTCAGAAAACCCAGCTCGCTCCTGTGGAATTGATGATGTTTGTGGCTTCATCCGTCCTGGATATGATGCTGACTTTATTGTTATTACAAAAGATCTTCAGCTTGAAGAGACGTTCCTCGGCGGAAAGAGCGTTTACAAGGCTTAAGCAGCAGATCTTGAGTAACACAAATTAAAGGAAGCCTATGGAGTTCTATTCCCATAACTATTTAATTCACCATGCGACAGTATTTGACTGGACTCAGCTTGTTCTATTTGGCCTTGTTGCACTTCTCATGATCTTCTCGCTTGTGCATTACATGCGTGATAGAAAGAATTCTAAGTATCGTGAGCTGGCGCTTATTGCGCTGTTTTCATTAATTTTTCTTGGACTTCTACAGCTTGATCGTGTGCTAGAGGTTAATCAGGCAAGTAAGCACTATGAGTCAATTGTTTCCTCACAAGAAAGCTTCGCTCGACGTCTTGAGGTTGATTTTGACCACGTGTACGTTGCCTTTGATAGCCAGGGAAATCCCTCGTATCTTGAGGTTGACGGTAAGTATTATCACGTTTTGAAAAATACCGAGAATGACTATGTCATTGAACAGATCAATCTCATTGGTAATGACATTAAGCATGTAGAGGAGTAGATCGATGAACTTTTATTTAGAAGTTGCCATTAAATTGTGCATCGGTCTTTTCTCGCTTGTTCTGGCAATTAACGTCAGCGGAAAAGGAAACCTAGCACCAACTGCAGCAATTGACCAGGTTCAAAACTTTGTACTTGGCGGCATTGTTGGCGGCATGATCTATAACAGTTCAATTACCATTTTGCAGTTCACCCTTGTCCTGCTTATTTGGCTCATTATTGTTATGGTTCTCAAATGGTTGAGAACAAACAATATGCTGGTCAAGCAGTTGATTGATGGACGTCCTGTTATTGTTATTGATAAGGGCAAGCTGCTTGTAGACAACTGTAGGTCTATGGGTCTCACTGCCTACGATGTGTCGCTGAAGCTTCGCCAGGCAGGAGTGAATTATATCTCAGACGTTAAGCGTGCCATTCTTGAACAAAATGGACAGTTGATTATTGTTAAAAATGGAGAAGAGAACGTTAGATTCCCGCTTATTACTGACGGACAAGTTCAGACAAACATTCTTGAGACGCTGGACCTGGAAGAGAATTGGCTTGAAAGAGAACTTGAGCGTCAAGGTTATAAGTCTGCTTCAGAGGTTTATTTGGGTGAGTATAATAGTGGAAATCTGATAATTACTCCGTACGCGGAGAAAGATCAGTAGGTTAGCAAGAGATAAAACAGTTAACCTGTTTATTCCAATTCCGTTTGCGGAAAAGATAAAGAATTTATCGTTGACTTAAATTGGAATATGTATACTAAGGCTAACTTTTAGAAAGCGGACTGTCGGAAGACAGCCCGCTTTCGTGCTAAAGGGGAAGTATGAATGCATGCTCAGATGATGAGAAGTGAGTAGAAAGGCAAAGAAGTGAGGAGAAACATGGGTTTCTCGCCATGTTTTTATGCTTGGTAGTGAGGACAATCGCACGATTTTGTTTGAAGAATTTGGCACTACACCGTATTGGTTTTTATAGTTTTGGGAGATGTAACATGAATTTGAATCCAACCGTTTCTCGTCGTAGCGCACTTGTAGCTTCCGCTTTTGGCGTGAGTGCTATTCTTGCTGGCTGTAAGCCTGAGGCTCAAAAGCAAGAAGGAGCTTCTGATAATAAAGACCAGAAGAAGCTCAGCATTGTTGCAAGTTTTTATCCTATGTACGATTTTGCAAAGCGCATTGCTGGCGATCATGCTGAGGTAACATGCCTCGTTCCAGCAGGTACTGAGCCACATGATTGGGAGCCATCCAGCAAGGATATGAAGACTATCCAGGAAGCAGACTTCTTGATTTACAACGGTGCTGGTATGGAGCACTGGGTCAAGGACGTACTTGATGGACTTGGTTCTGGCACAAAACTTACAGCAGTTGAGACCAGCAAAGACGTCAAACTTCTTGAGCTTGAAGAGGACGATGATCACGATCATGAGGAGAAGAAAGATGACCATGACCACGATCATGACCATGACCATGGCGGAATTGACCCTCACGTTTGGCTGAGCCCTCTGAATGCAAAGATTCAGATGAAGAATATTTGCGATGCTCTTTCCGAGAAGGACTCTGAGCATAAGTCAGAGTATGCTGCCAATCTTGATAAAGCAAATGCAGACTTTGATACGCTTGATAATGAGTTCCATAAGGGTCTGGATTCACTACCTAACAAGACCATTGTTGTTTCTCACCAGGCATTTGGTTATTTGTGCGAGGCTTATGGTCTCACTCAGATGCCTATTGAGGGTGTTGAGGCAGATGCTGAGCCAAATGCTCAGGAAATGAAAGAGATTACTGAGTTCGTAAAAGAGCATAATGTAAAGGTTATTTTTACGGAGGAACTGGTAAGTCCTAAGGTTGCTCAAGCAATTGCTGAGGCAACAGGCGCTCGTGTTGAAGAGCTTAACCCACTTGAGGGACTTACTGATGACGAGCTCAAGGCAGGCGAGGATTACCTCTCTGTTATGCGCGAGAACCTCAAGGCTCTTGAGGGCGCTCTCGCATAGTGTGTTGCCAGCTTAGGCTGGATGTTTGGAGGACGTGTTGCAGGAAAGTCAGATAGCCGTTTCGCTTCAAGACGTGAGTTTTTCTTACAAGAAGACGCGCGTCTTAAGCGATGTAAATTTAGACGTTCATCAAGGTGAGATTTGCGCGCTTATTGGTGATAACGGCGCAGGTAAATCAACATTATCACGCATTGTGGTAGGAGAGCTTGAACCTACAAGTGGTAAGTCACTTCTTTTTGGAACGCCCTCGACTCGGTTTAAAGACTGGGAGCGTGTAGGCTATGTCCCACAGCTTCCTTCAGAATCGGTTAATCGCTTTCCTGCAAGCGTTGTCGAGCTAGTAGATGCAAGTCAGTACGCCCGTGCCAAAAAGGTAAAGATGAGCGCAAAAGAGCGTCGCGAGCGCACGCTTGAGGCACTTGACCTTGTAGGTATGACTGATTTTTCCACTCGTATTATCAGGGAACTCTCTGGAGGACAGCTCCAGAGAGTTCGCCTTGCCTGCGCGCTGGTAGGAAACCCTTCATTACTTATCTTGGACGAGCCTACAACTGGTCTTGATAAAGAGAGTCGCAATCATTTCTATAGCCTAGTGCGAGAAGCCCATGCAGCTCGAGATCTTGCGGTACTTATTGTTACGCATGATCTTGCAGCTCTTGATGCGCTGGCTTGTCGAGTTGTTGAAGTTGCTGACCACAAAGCTACAGAAATTGCAGGTAGGGGTCACGGTCATGATCACTGTGCAGTTCATGGCGCTCACTGTGACCTTGACTCTCATCATGTCCACGACCATAACCGTGGAAAATTGGATGATTTTGCTTTAACGGAGTCACTTGGTCCTGCGTCCGACGTTGTTCAAGATGCCCAAGACTCGCATGAGAGGAGGGCATAAATGTTTGAATACGTATTTATGCAGCGAGGAATTCTTGTAGGAATTCTTCTGGGGGCAATTATTCCGCTGGTAGGCGTAACGGTTGTACTGAAGCGCCTTTCTATGATTGGCGATGCGCTTTCTCATACCTCTCTTGCAGGTGTTGCAGGAGGCATGATTGCGGGCATTAATCCTGTTGCCGGAGCAATAGCCGCTTGTTTGGGTGGTGCTCTTTGTGTTGAGGGAGTGCGTCGCCACTTTAAAGATCAGTCAGAGCTTGCCGTTGCAATTGTTATGGCAGCAGGTATTGGTCTAGCAGGTGTGTTGTCAGGTTTTGTTCCCAACTCATCAAGCTTTAACAGCTTTATGTTTGGCTCTATCCTGACCGTAAGCGAGCAAGAAGTTCAGATGATTGTGGTCATTAGCGTACTTGCAGTCGCGTTCTGCTTCTTCCTTAGAAAAGAACTTTTCTTGATGTCTTTTGATGAGCGTCATGCCCGTTGTGTTGGTGTGCCCGTAAGTCTTATTAACTTTGGCTTTGTTATCGCAGTAGCTTTGGTGGTTGCTGTAGCAGCAAGAACGGTTGGCTCACTTATTGTTTCATCCATGATGGTGGTTCCTGTTGCCTGCGCTCTGCAGATTTCCCGCAGTTGGAAGCAATGTTGTCTGTATGCAAGCACCGTGGGTATGCTGACCTCACTTGGTGGACTTGTTGTCTCCTATGAGTTTGGACTTAAGCCCGGAGGAACCATTGTTCTTCTCGCGGTTGTTACGCTTTTGTTTATCTTTCTGGTAAAAAGGGTTGTGCTGCTGCTCAAAACTCGCACAGTGTGATACTCTGAACAAAGTGCGTTGACGGAGAGGTCTGCCGGAGCACGTTGTGAACAGAGAGGGTGTTCGTGGTTGAGAAACACCTGCACAGCGCTGGTAGAGTTCACTCCCGAGCTACAACTTGAACGGCGTCATTGCTTAGTAGGGAAGTCGTCCGCCTAACGAGACTAGGCTTTTAAGTGGATTGCACAGAGAGAAAACTGCGCAATCAACCGAGGTGGTACCGCGGAAATTTTCCGTCCTTGGGCATATGCTCAGGGACGGTTTTCTATTGAAAGGGTAATTACATGGGAATGTCTGAGGAACTCTCGGCAATTCGCGAGCAGGTACTTGAGGGAATTGCTAAGGCGACAAACCTTGAAGCGCTTGAGAAGGTACGCGTTGCATCAATGGGTAAAAAGGGCTCTCTTACGGCAATTATGCGTATGATGGGTCAGGTTCCCGCAGATCAGCGCCCTCAAATGGGTCAACTTGCCAACACCGTTCGTGCTAACGTTGAGACCGCTATTCGCGAGCGTCAGCTTGCTTTAAAGCGAGAAGCCCTTGAAGCCCAGCTTAATGCTGAGGCAACTGATATTACCCTTCCAGGTCGTCGTCTGAGCCCTGGTACTCAGCACCTCATTGAGCAGGTGCGTGAGGAGATGGAAGACATCTTTATCAGCATGGGCTACACCATTGAGACAGGCCCTTATGTTGAGACTACCTACTACAACTTCACAGCTCTGAATGCTCCAGAGGACCATCCAAGCCGTTCTGGTAAGGATACGTTCTACGTAGTGGATAATGCGCCAGAAGGAAAAGAGTCGCACGTACTGGGCGAGTCTGACGTGCTTCTTCGTACACAAACTTCTGGCGTTCAGGTACACACCATGGAGACAAAAGAGCCTCCTATTTACATGATTTGCCCTGGTACGGTATTCCGTCCTGACACCGCAGATGCTAACCACCTGCCTCAGTTTACGCAGATGGAAGGACTTGTTGTTGATGAGGGAATCACCTTTGGTGACCTCAAGGGCACCCTTGATCACTTTACTCGTGAGATTTTTGGTAAGGACCGCGCTACCCGTTATCGTCCTCACTTCTTCCCATTCACCGAGCCAAGCTGCGAGGTAGACGTTTCTTGTGGCGTGTGCCACGGTGAAGGCTGCCGTTTCTGCAAGAACACGGGCTGGCTTGAGATTCTTGGTTGCGGCATGGTTGACCCTAATGTCTTCAAGTACTGCGGTATTGATTCCGAGAAGTACACAGGCTTTGCCTTTGGCATTGGTGTTGAGCGTGTTGCAGCGCTCCGTTATGACCTTCCTGACCTGCGTATGCTCATCTCTGGTGACCAGAGAGTCCTGCGTCAGTTCTAATCATCGGCGTCTTATTAGAAAGGCAATCACATGCGTGTATCTTATGAATGGCTGAAGACGCTCGTTGATCTTCCTCAGGATCCAAAAGACCTTGAGCGCGAGTTTGTGCGCACCGGTACTGAGGTTGAGGCTATAGAGCGTGTTGGCGCAAATCTTGACCATGTTGTTACTGCTCAGGTTGTCAGCAAAGAGCCTCATCCTGATTCTGATCACATGTACGTTACCCTAGTCGACGTGGGTAAAAACAATGTAGATAAGAACGGAAATCCTGTTCCTCTACAGATTGTTTGCGGTGCTCAGAACTTTAATCAGGGAGACCACATTGTTACGGCAATGATCGGTGCGGTACTTCCTGGAGACTTTAAGATTAAAAAGTCCAAGCTGCGTGGCGTTGAGTCTTGCGGCATGAACTGCTCTTCTCGCGAGCTGGGTCTTGGCGATGATCAGAGCGGCATTATGATTCTTCCCGAGGATGCTCCAATTGGTGTACCTCTTACGGATTACCTAGGCATGTCTGATGTAGTTCTTGATTGCGAGATTACTCCTAACCGCCCCGACTGCCTTTCTATGACTGGTATGGCTGTTGAGGTTTCTGCAATGTATGACACTGACACCCACATTGAGCTTCCACGTGTTACGTCTGAGTCTGGCGCAGATGCATCTGAGCAGGTAGATGTTACTATTGCTGATCCTGAGCTCTGCTCAAGGTACACCGCTCGCGTGGTTCGTAACGTCAAGATTGACCCAAGCCCTGAGTGGCTTGCTCGTCGCGTTACGGCTTGTGGTGGCCGCTCAATCAATAACGTTGTTGATGTTACTAACTACGTGATGTACCTGACCGGCCAGCCTTTGCATGCTTTTGACCTCGGAAAACTTACCAAGGAAGATGGCAAGTACCACATTGTGGTTCGTGCTGCAGAAGACGGTGAGCGCATTGTGACGCTTGACGGAGAAGACCGCGAGCTCACGTCTGATATGACGGTCATCACAGATAACGGTAAGACTCCTATTGCACTTGCTGGTGTTATGGGTGGTCTTGACTCTGAGATTACCGAGAATACCGTTGATGTCCTTTTGGAATCCGCTGTCTTTGATAATGGCCACATTAGCCGTACCAGCAGAAACCTTGATTTGATGAGCGAGGCTTCTATTCGCTATGAGCGTCTTGTAGATCCAAACGGTTGCGCATCTGTTGCAGATATTGCAGCAGCACTCTTTGAGGAGTGCTGTGGTGCTGAGGTTTGCCCTGGTATTGTTGATGTATATCCAAAGGTAAAAGAGGCGGTAACTATTACGCTTCGCCCAGAGCGCGTCTGCGCTCTTGCAGGTGCTCAAATTCCAGAAGAGTTTATGGTTTCTCGCCTTATGCGCCTTGGTTGCAAGGTCACTCCAGCAGAAAACAGAGAGCTGAGCGTTGTTGCTCCTACAAACCGCCCAGACCTTACGCGCGAGGTTGACCTTATTGAGGAGATTGTTCGTCTGTGGGGCGAAGGTGATATTGAGGCGACACTTCCAGCAGCAAGAAACCATGCTGGTGGACTGACCCAAGATCAGCGTCAGATCAGAAAGATTGGCCGTACGCTGCGCTCCCTTGGCCTCAACGAGACAAAGTCATATTTGTTTGCAAGTCCAGATGACCTTTCTAAGCTTGGTATGAGTGAAGAGGGAAGAGGCGTTCCGGTAAAGGTTATTAGCCCACTTGTTGCTGATCAGTCCGAGATGCGCCGCTCCATTGTTCCAGGTCTTCTGCGCTCTATTGCATACAACCTTGCTCACGGTGTCTCTAATATTGCCATGTATGAGCTGGGCCGTGTGCTCTTTGGACATAAGGATAAGAGCCAGCCAGATGAGCCAAGCTATGTCTGTGGCGTATTGGTTGGTCGTCCAGCAGATGACGCTTGGAATGCTAAGTATCCAGCCTACGATTTCTTTGATGCCAAGGGTATTGTTGAGGGTCTGCTTGAGGCACTTCGCATCCCTAAGGTTCGTTTCCGTGTAGCTGAGCCAGAGCAGTACGGTTGGCTTCAGCCTGGTCGCGCTGCCGAGATTCTTGCAGGTAGCGAGAATATCGGTTGGGTTGGAAACATCCATCCTCTGTCGCTGCAGAACTTTGACATTGAGGTACCTGTAATTGCCTTTGAGATTTCTGTTGCGTCACTTTTGCGCCTAGCCCAGAAAGATCTTCCTATTGTTGAGCCACCAACCTACCCAGGTATCTCTATTGACCTGGCACTTGTTGTTGACGAGAGTGTTACTGCAGAGCAACTGATTCAGCGCTTGAAATCTGCAGGTGGCAAGCTCCTCTGCGACATCAGACTCTTTGACGTGTACCGCGATGCTTTGCGTGTTGGTGAGGGCAAGAAGTCTATGGCCTTCTCGCTCACGTATCGTGCAGACGACAGAACGCTTACTTCAGAAGAGGTCGAGAAGACCCACACAAAGCTTGTGGAGAAGGTTCTTCGTTCTACCGGCGGAGAAATTCGCGGATAAGCAGGTAATTGTAGTGCCAAGTTGGAACGTACATATTGCTCATGCTGACCGGCTCCTTGAGAAAGGAGCCGGTTACTTGGGTGTAGATATTCACTATCCTGATGCATTTCTGCTTGGAAACGTTGCTCCTGACGTGCACATTGGCTTTATGGTTCCAGACTATTCTCACAAGGTGAGGTATGGTCGAAGCCATCAGTCATACCCAGGAAGTTTGCCTATTCCAAGTTATAAGCGGTATCAGCGTAATTTTATGGGCGGTCTTAACCCAGCAGAGTATCTACTACAGACTGACTTCATCCAGCCAAATGTGAGTTATTGCTCAGCTGAGCAGCGCAGCTTAGTAGATCAGCGCCAGCTTAGAGAGCTTATCGTGGGCATTTGGTGCCACCTTGTTTGCGACCATGTGTATAACGCTCATACACGGGCATTTTTGCGTGCTCATCATATTCCGACAGGAGAAGATGCACGTATTCGTAAGCAAGCAGATTTTGATATTTACGGCCGTTCGCTTGAAATGAATCGTTTACCAGAAGCATCTGATGAGCTCTTTGCAGTTGCCGCGGCTCATCCACAGTATGGGTTTACGCATTCAGATGTTGAGCAAACACTTCAGGTTATACAGCGCATTGCAGAGGAGAATCGTCAGAACAGTGTGAGCTCACCGCAGTATCAAATGCTTGATACAGAGTTTTTCTCGTCAGCCTATAAAGAGGCAGAGGAAACGCTCGTTCAAGGATTTATGCTGCAAAAACATAACTAATTCAGTTAAAGTTATATTCTCGCTTTTCTGAGATAGGTTTTGGAGGACGCTATGGAAAAGATGGAATCTCGCGGAACATTTACGGAGTATCTGCCTTCATACACCATTGGTGTTGATGCTTATAAGTCGGTACTGCACATTGTTAAGCGATTTGGTAAAAATGCTGTAGTTATTGGTGGACCAACTGCAATGGAGAAGGCACGTCCAAAGCTTGAGGCAGCACTTGCCGGTTCTGAGGTTTCTATCTCCTCCTGGATTTCTTACGGCACCAACTCTACGCATGCAAATGCCAAGAGAATTGCAGCAATGCCTGAGGTTATTGCGGCTGACATGCTCTTCCTTGTTGGTGGTGGTCGCGCAATTGATGAGGGTAAAGAGATTGCAACTATTCTGGACAAACCATACTTTACCTTCCCAACACTTGCTTCTAACTGCGCTCCTGTAACAAGAATTGCTGTTTTCTATAAAGAGGATGGTTCTGCAGATACGTACTTCATTCCTGCTGAGCTGCCCGTTCATACCTTTATTGATACGCAGATTATTGCAGAGAGTCCTGATGAGTACTTCTGGGCAGGAATTGGCGATGCCTTCTCTAAGGGTCCTGAGGTTGAACTTTCTTCCAGAGAAGTTGAGCTGCTCCACAGTCCTCTTATGGGACGAGCTCTTGCCGCAGGTGCCTGCATTGAGCCTCTGTTTGACAATGCAGAGCAGGCACTGGCAGATAAGCGCGCTGGTATTGTTTCTGAAGCATTTGAAAACGTTGTTCTTAACATCATCATTACTGCTGGTGTTGTGTCTAACATGACCACCAACATTGGTGCTGAGCGTGGGGCGTATTACTTCAATTCCTCAACCGCTCATGCCTTCTACAATGCCTTTACTGCTCTAGGCGAGCGTGGCGAGAAACACCTTCATGGTGAGGTTGTTTCCTTTGGTACCTGCGTTCTTTATGCCTTTGACGGCAACCTTAAGGCACTTGAGGAGCAGGTGGCGCTTAATAGAAAGCTTGGTCTCCCAACCACTTTGGCCGATCTGGACATTACTCCAGAATCAGCTGACGCTGACCTGGACATCATTGTTGAGCGAGCTCAGAAGACCAACGAGTGGGGGCGCGCTCCTTATGGATTTACAACTGATCGCTTCCGCCAGGCAATTTTTGATACCGACGCATACGGTAGGGCAGTTGCTTCTGGCGAGAAGGACCAAGAGACAGCAGCTCTTGATGTAATTGCTGCACATGCTCCTTCAGCTGAGACGGCTGTACCACGCAAGATGTAGTTGCAAGTAATCTGAAGAATCACTTTAGGAAGAGGACTTGTAGGAGCCAGCTTTCTTAAGTCGCTTCACGGTTATATAAAAAGTTTATGTATCAAATGGCAGTTTATTTAGATAAGCTGCCATTTCTCTTAGTTGCAATTTTTATTCACTATTATTAACAAAAATCGGTAAAAACAAAAATAACGCGTACGGTCGTTTTTTATCGGTGAAAGTTATATTGACTGTTTGTCACCGTGTTTTACCTTGTAATGGTTTATCTTAGTAACTATCAACTACGAGTACTTATGGATAACAAATCTATAAAATTCGTAGATTTCATAGATAAGCGCGGGGGTGAGCATGGCAGAGTTAAATGCATCGTTAGCAGTGAGTGACCAGGATACATACTTGTTTGCGCAAGGAAAATGGTTCCAGAGCCACAAGAAATTAGGTGCACACCCTGCGGTTCAAGAAGACGGAGTTGAAGGTTATCATTTTGCGGTTTGGGCCCCCAATGCAGCCTCTGTCTCTGTTGTTGGAGACTTTAATAATTGGGATGATACCGTCAACGTTCTTTCTCGTTCAAAACACGGCGGAATCTGGGAAGGTTTTATTCCAGGAATCACCTCGGAAGTATTGTATAAATTCCTGATTGTATCCGCTTCTGGACAGAAGATTTTTAAGGCTGACCCCTATGGTACCTATGCGGAGGTCAGACCACATACGGCATCTATTACGTTTGACCCAGACGTGTACGTTTGGGAAGACGAAGCATGGATGAAAAGGCGTGCAACACTTAAGTTCCTGCATAGTCCGCTTAACATCTTTGAAGTTCATCTTGGGAGCTGGAAGCAGCATACTGACCTGACCGCCCAAGAGGAAGATTCTGCTGATACAGAGAATGTAGAGCAGGCCGAAGAACCCAAGGACTATTTTGACACCAACGTAGATTCCTTCTACACCTATGATGACCTCTCAGAAGAGCTGGTAGCCTATGTTAAAGATATGGGCTACACCCACATTGAGCTTCTCCCTGTTATGGAGCATCCTTTTGATGGATCTTGGGGTTATCAGGTAACGGGTTATTTTGCTCCCACCTCAAGGTATGGCAATCCTGCCCAGTTCAAACACTTTATTGACTGCTGTCACCAGGCTGGTATTGGTGTCATTTTGGACTGGGTCCCAGGAGGCTTCTGTAAAGATGCTCATGGTCTAGCGGAGTTTGATGGTACCAAGCTCTTTGAAGAAAAAGAGCATCCTAACTGGGGAACCCTTAAGTTTGATCTTACTCGTGGTGAGGTTAGAAGCTTCCTTGTTTCTAACCTGCTCATGTGGCTGCAGGACTATCACGCTGATGGCATTCGTGTCGATGGTGTCAGCAGCATGCTGTATCTAAATTTTGGTATCGATGATCCTTCTCAGAAGCGCTTTAACCATAAGGGCACAGAGGAAGATTTGGATGCAAGCGCTTTCTTGCGTCTCTGCAACGAGACTGCTCAAAAAGAACATCCCGATATTTTGATGATTGCAGAAGAGTCTACGGCATGGCCGCTGGTTACCTATCCTCCCGAGGTTGGGGGACTTGGCTTTAACCTTAAGTGGGACATGGGCTGGATGAATGATACGCTGCACTATTGTCAGACTGATTTCCCTTATAGACCAGGTAACCACCGTCTTCTGACCTTCTCCAGCATGTATCAGTTCAATGAGAATTTTGTGCTGCCACTCAGTCATGATGAGGTTGTTCATGGTAAGTGCAGCCTTATTCAGCGCATGCCTGGAGATTGGTGGAGACAGTTTGCTGGCATGAGGGCTTTGGCGCTTCATCAGATGACTCATCCGGGCGCTAAGCTCAACTTTATGGGCAACGAGATTGCGCAGTTTATTGAGTGGCGCTACTACGAGGGCATTGAGTATTACCTGACTGAGGAGTATCCAACTCACGCTCACCAGCAGGCATTTATTAAGGCTCTTAATCATTTTTATAAGAACCATCCAGGACTTTGGCAGTATGCCTACGACAACCGTGGATTTGATTGGATTGACGCAGACAATAATGAGCAATCAATCATCTCGTTTGTTCGTCACGGAAGAAAACCTTCCGAGGACCTGGTTATTCTCATCAATTTTGATGTTGCAACCCATCAGAACTTCCGTTTGGGCATGCCTTCTGCAGGTGTGTGGAAAGAAGTATTCAATTCCGATGCAAAAGAATTTGGCGGTTCGGGTGTTGTGAATACTAAGAAGCTTTCCACCAAGCCAGTGGCATGGAATGGAAGAGATTATTCGGTAGAACTGTCTGTTCCTCCGCTTGGTGGCATTGTTTTAGCGTTTGAGAAAGAACTTCCAAAGAGGGGGAAGCATGGCCGAAAATAACGGACAAAACATTTTTACCGATAAACAAGATTTTGAAGAGCAGTATCGCGATAAGTTCATCAAGATTCTTGGTAAATACTATGGAGAGTGCACTGATCAGGAGCGCTATAACGTTCTTGCTCACCTCATTGCAGAAAAGGCGCGAGAAATTCAGTCAACCTCCTATATTCATGCAAACAAGCAGGTCTATTACTTCTCCCTTGAGTTCTTGCTTGGACCACTGCTTGAGAATTACCTGCTCAATCTTGGTATCACCGACGTTGTTGCAGAGGGTCTTAAAGAGATGGGCACCTCTCTTCAGGAGCTTGCTGCTCAGGAGGTAGACCCTGGCCTTGGCAATGGTGGTCTGGGTAGGCTTGCCGCGTGCTTCCTGGATTCCATGGCACACGAGGGAATGGCTGGCTTTGGCAATGGCATGAGATACCGCTACGGCCTCTTCCGCCAGGAGATTAAGGATGGACGCCAGGTAGAGCGTACCGATAACTGGCTGGCAAATGGATATCCTTGGGAAGTCAGAAAAGACGATTCCAGCGTACTAGTGCGCTTTGGTGGCACAGTTGTAAGGCATGAGAACGAGAATGGCAACTTCTGGTTCTCGCAAGAGGGCGGTCAGGTAGTAAGAGCTGTTCCATACGATGTGCCTATTGTTGGTTATGGCGCAAAGACCGTAAATAAGCTGCGTCTTTGGTCTGCAGAGCCAGCAGAGGAAGACTTTGATCTTGATGCTTTTAACGCCGGCGATTATGCACGTGCTAATAAGTTCCGCTCTGACGTTGAGGCAATTTCAACCATTCTGTATCCAAATGATTCAGGTGAGCACGGACGTATCCTTCGTCTAAAGCAGGAGTACCTGTTTGTTTCCGCTGGTCTTCAAACTATTCTTCGTGCTTATAAGGATAAGTACGGTGAGGATTGGGATCACTTTGCAGATCACGTCTGCATCCACACTAACGATACGCACCCAGCAATGTGCGGACCAGAACTTATGCGTCTGCTTGTCGATGACCATGGCGTTGACTTTAACGAGGCATTTGATATCGCGAGAAACGCAATCTCTTATACCAACCACACCGTTATGCCTGAGGCTCTTGAGAAGTGGCCTATCAACACCTTCCGTGAGCTGCTTCCTCGCCTGTATATGTTTATTGATGAGGTTGATCGCCGCTATAAGGAGCAGCTGCTTGCTGACTCTAACGGCAACACCGAACTTCTCGCTTCAACAGCAGTGTTGTGGGATAACACCGTTCGTATGGCTAACCTCTCTATTCTGTTTAGCCACTCGGTCAATGGTGTCTCTGACCTGCACACAAACATTTTGAAGCAGAGTGTTTTGAAGGATTTCTACAAGCTTCGTCCAGAAATATTTAATAACAAGACTAACGGCATCTGCCACCGTCGTTTCTTGGCACAGGCAAACACCTCATATGCAAAGCTTATTTCTGAGGCAATTGGTACCGGTTGGCTTGACGATGCTGATGAACTTAAAAAACTTTCCGCCTTTGAGAATGACGCTGAGTTCTTGGACAAGATGGGCGCTGCAAAGAGAGAAGAAAAAGAGCGTCTTGCTGCATACGTCAAGAAGACAACCGGTGTTGAGATGGATACCAATACCATCTTTGATACGCAGGTAAAACGCTTCCATGCATATAAGCGTCAGCTGCTTAATGTCTTTAAGATCTTGTATCTCTATAACCGCATGCTTGATGATCCAAGCTATAAGCCAGCTCCAACAACCTTTATTTTCTCGGGCAAGGCTGCTCAGAGCTATACCTTTGCAAAGGAAGTCATTCGACTTATTCACTCCGTTGCAGACGTGGTTAACAACGACGAGCGCATTGAGGGTCGTCTGAAGGTTGTCTTTATTCCAAACTTTGCTGTTTCAAATGCACAGCTTATCTATGCTGCATCTGATATTTCAGAGCAGATTTCAGTTGCTGGTGCAGAGGCTTCTGGTACCTCAAACATGAAGCTTATGATGAATGCGGCTCTGACCCTTGGTACCTATGATGGTTCAAATATTGAGATCTCTGAGCTTGCAGGACCAGAGAACATTAAGATTTTTGGTCTCCGTGCAGACGAGGTCCAACAGGTATATGCTTCCGGCACCTACTTTGCACAAAACCTGCTTAACCAGAACCCAACGCTGGCTCGCATTGTAAATATGCTGACCGATGGTTCGTTGAGCCGACTCTCTGGCAACTTTGAGTCAATTCGCGACTATCTGCTGATCAACAATGATCCTGACCTGGTGCTTATTGACTTTGACGCCTATGTGAAGGTATGGGAAGAGCTTACTCAGTCCTATGCAGATCGTCGTAGCTGGAATGCTCGCGCACTTCACAATACTGCAAACTCTGGTTTCTTCTCGGCTGATAGAACTATCAGGGAGTACATGGAAGATATTTGGCACGTGTAAGGATCTGCGTTTAGGTTCAATCGTCGTAGGGCGTTGAGAATATAGACCTCTGTTGGGGAGAGAGGAGATTTGGATATGAGCAAAAGGGAATGTCTTGCAATGCTACTTGCAGGAGGACAGGGAAGCCGCTTAGGTGCTCTGACCTCAAAAGTAGCTAAACCTGCTGTCTCGTTTGGTGGCAAGTTCCGCATTATTGACTTTGCATTATCCAACTGCGCAAATTCAGGAATTTCTACGGTAGGTGTTTTGACACAGTACCGTCCGTATTTGCTTCACTCTTACGTGGGATCAGGTAGTGCTTGGGACCTTGATGAGCGCGGTGGTGGAATTTCTATTCTGCCTCCCTTTGCTACCCAGTCTGGTGGTGCATGGTATGCGGGAACCGCAGATGCTGTCACTCAGAACATTGGTTACATTGAGCAGAATAACCCTGATTACGTACTAATTCTCTCTGGCGATCAGCTTTACCGTATGGACTACGGCGAGATGCTCGCCTGCCATAAGAAGAACAACGCAGACCTCACTATTGCTGTTATGCCTGTTCCTTGGGAAGAGGCCTCTCGTTTCGGCATCATGTCCATTGATGATGAGGATAGGATCACCAAGTTTTCCGAGAAACCCAAAGAGCCAGAGTCCAACCTGGCGTCCATGGGAATCTATATCTTTAGCACAGACCTGCTTCTTGAGACCTTGCGTGAGGATGCAAAGAACCCTGAATCTTCTCACGACTTTGGTGGCGATATCATTCCAACGTTGCTTGATGATGGCAAGCGACTGTTTGCTTATCGTTTTGAGGGCTTCTGGCGTGATGTAGGTACCGTTGCAAGTTATCACGAGACCAGCATGGATTTGCTGGGCTCTGAGCCTAAGTTTGACATCTTCTCGGACAAGTTTCCTATTATGTCCAATGCGTCTACCCGTCCACCAGCGTATATTGGCGCATTCGGTGAGGTAGATGATTGTCTGGTAAATAATGGCTGCCAAATCTTTGGTTATTCTCGCCATTCAATCTTGTCTACCGATGCCGTTATCGGTGAGGGAGCTCGCGTTATTGACTCCGTGCTTCTTCCTGGCGCAGAGGTTAAGCCTGGTGCTGTGGTAATTCGCGCAATCCTTGGTGAGAACGCTGTGGTCGAGAAGAACGTTCACGTTGGCAGCTCTGACCTTAATAAGGAGATTGCTGTTGTTGGAAATGATGTAGTGGTTGAAAGAGGTGAGCACTAATGAATAGGGTAATTGGACTTATTACCTGCAATTATGCTTCTACTAATATGGAAATCGCTAATGATGTACGCCCAATCGCATCTATGCCGTTCTTGGGAAGATATCGCCTGGTAGATTTTCCTCTTTCTAACTTAGTTAATTCTGGCATTAGTACCGTTGGCGTCATCATGCCATTTAACTATCGCTCACTTATTGATCACCTTGGCTCTGGTAAAGACTGGAACTTGGACCGCAAGAGCGGCGGCTTGTTCATTCTGCCTGGATCAGCTTTTGGTACTTCTCACACAGGACCTCGTTTCCTGATTAGAGACCTGATTTCTAACAGGCCCTATCTTGAGAGAACTGACGCAGAGTATGTTCTTCTGTCCACTTCAAATTTTGTTTACAACTCTGATCTTACCGAGCTGCTTGACCAGCACCTTGAGTCTGACGCTGACATTACCATGATGACCTATACCACTCGTTATAACGATAGAGACGTTGTTGGTGTTGAGCTTGACGGTGACCGCGTGGTCAAGACGCATAATGGTGTCCAGCGCGGAGATGAAGCTTCTCTTGACTGCTTTATTATCAAGCGCGACCTGCTTATTGACATGCTTGATTGGTATAGAGCTACTGATTATCTTGATCTTTTTGAGGCACTCCACGCTGACTATAACCGTGTCAAGGTTCGCACCTTCCACTTTGAAGGTCATGTAGCATCTATCTTCTCAAAGAACTCTTATTATCGGGCTAACATGGAGCTTTTGAACCCCATGCCAGCAAATGAACTCTTTACTCCAGAGCGCTCCATCAAGACAAAGGCACACGATACTGCTCCTGCAAAATTTGAGATTGGCTCAAAGGTAAGTAACTCCACTATTTCTGCAGGCTGCCGCATTCGCGGAACGGTTACTGGTTCCATCCTTGGCCGTAACGTCATTATTGAGCGCGGTGCTATTGTTCGTGATTCCATTGTGATGGAGGGCTGCATTGTTAAGGAAGGCTCTGTAGTCGAGCACGCTATTGTAGACCGTTCTAACATTATTCCTGCAGGTACTGAGCTTCGTGGTACCAGCGAAGAAATTCTTATTCAGCGTAAAAACAATAAGAGGGTGGCGTAACAATGTCCCAAGTCTCCAAGCGTCGCAAACTTCGCGTTGTCTATGCAACTTCAGAGGTAGCGCCTTTTTCCAAGTCGGGTGGTCTTGGAGATGTTTCGGGCTCATTGCCACAAGCACTTAAAAAAGTAGGAGCAAGAGTGGCGGTTATTTCGCCACTCTACAGCTCTATTAAGCCCGAGTGGAAACAAAAGATGAAAAAGGTCTATGAGCTTCAGGTGCCTCTTTCGTGGCGCTTTGAGTATTGTGGGCTGTGGCATCTGGTTCACGAGGGCGTTGATTTTTACTTTGTAGATAACGAGTCCTACTTTGCTCGTGATGGCCTTTATGGCTACTTTGATGATGGAGAGCGCTATGCGTTCTTTTCCAAGGCTCTGTGTGAGCTGATTGCACACGTCCCAGAGCTCTCCTGCGACGTTCTGCACTGCAATGACTGGCAAACGGCACTGGCACCCGTATTTCTGCGTGAGCAGTATCAGGGCGTCCCTGAGGTCCACAACGTTAAGACGGTCTTCTCCATTCATAACGTCAAGTTCCAAGGCCAGTTTACTGACAAGATGCTGAGCGACGTGCTTGGCCTTGCTGATATTCCAGCTGCGGTTGATCAACTGAGATGTGACGCAAGTTCTATCAACTTTATGAAGGGCGCGCTTTGCTACTCTGATTATCTGCTCACCGTTAGCCCAACGTATGCCCGTGAGCTGCAGACAGAGCACTTCGGAGAGGGGATGGATGATATCTTCCGTCGTCGTCAAAGTGTTCTGCGTGGAATTTTGAACGGTATTGACCTTGGTGCTTGGTCACCTGCAAGTGATTCTTACATTCCACAGAACTTCTCGGCAAGCCATATGGAAGGTAAGGCTGAGTGTAAGCGTCAGCTGCAAGAGGAGCTGGGCCTTGAGGTAAATCCTGATATACCACTTGCGGTAATGGTAACGCGCCTAACCAATCAGAAAGGTCTGGGACTGATTCGCTATGCGATGGACCGTCTTATTTGTGCAGGTATTGAGGTTGCTGTTCTAGGAACTGGTGACGCTGAACAAGAAGATGCTATGCGCTTCTTTGATGAGCACTATGGCAACCGTATGGCTGCACGTATCGAGTTTGATATTGCGCTTTCTCATCGCATGTATGCAGGTGCGGATATGTTTTTGATGCCATCAGAGTTTGAGCCTTGCGGTCTTTCTCAGATGATTTCTATGCGTTATGGCACGCTTCCTGTTGTTCGCGAGACGGGCGGTCTGGCAGATTCTGTCAAACCGTACAACCAGTTTACGGGAGAAGGAACCGGCTTTAGTTTTGCCAATCAAAACGCAGATGAAATGGCAGATATTATTCTGTACGCCGCCGATGTTTATAGAAACGATAAACAAGCGTGGGCAAATCTTGTAAAACAGGCGATGGCAGAGGACTTTAGTTGGCATAACGCTGCAAATGAATATCTTGACGTGTATCATTTACTACACCCTGAGATTATCAGGTATGTACGTCGTCGAGATTGGTAAGAATGCAGGCTTTTCATAACACCTCAAACATTGTTTGTAGAGATCCAAAAGGCTCGGTAGAACTAGGTACTTCAGCAACAATCAGACTATTTGCTTGGGACGATGATGTTCAATCAGTAACGCTTCGTCTCTGGCAAGAGTATGGCCCTGAATCGTCTCCAGAGGCTCAAGCTCTGTCTGGCGAGAAACGCGTTGTGATGCAAAAGAGTGATTTTGCTGGCGCGCTTCCGACTGGTGTACCTGACTATGCGCAGTGCTTTGAAGCAATTGTTAAACCAGCTGCTACGGGCCTTATTTGGTATCGTTTTGAGCTTCAGGCTTCTGACGGAGCAGTTTGGTCATATGGTGCTCAAGAAAATAGATGCACCGGTGTTGGTAGCTTTGCCTATGGCGAGCCACCATCATTTCAGATTACTTGCTATGAGCCTCGTGGTAGCTTTGCGGGTATAGAAGATCCTAGCTGGTACAAAGGGGGAGTTGTCTACCAGATTTTCCCCGACAGGTTTGCACGAGATGCAAACTGGCACGAACGTACCAAGCAAGCACTTGCTGTTCCAAGAAATGGGATTTCTCGCCAGCTGGTTGAAGATTGGGAGAAGACTCCTGAGTATCAGCGAGATGCTAATGGCCGCGTGACTGAGTGGGATTTCTACGGTGGTTCTTTAGCTGGTATTGAAGAGAAGCTTTCCTACCTGGAAAACCTTGGAATAACTGCGCTTTATTTGAATCCAATCTATGCTGCTTCGAGTAATCATCGCTACGATATTGCGGATTATTTGGAAGTCGATCCCGTGTTAGGCACTGTAGAGGATTTTGAACGCCTCTGCGTCAAAGCTGCTGAGCATGGTATTTCCATTATTTTGGATGGCGTTTTTAATCATTGTGGCGCTGATTCAAAATACTTTAATAAATTTTCTAACTACTCTGAACCAGGAGCAGTTCAGCAGGCTGGCTCTGCCTATGATAAGTGGTTTACGTTCCATGAGGATGGAACATATGAGAGTTGGTGGGGTGTTGATGCACTGCCAACTATTGTGTCTGAAAATCCTGACTACCAGGAGTTTATTTGTGGCGAGAATGGCGTTATTAGAACGTGGCTGCGCCGAGGTGCTCGCGGTTGGCGCTTAGATGTTGCCGACGAGCTGTCTGATTCGTTTATTCAAAAGATTCGTGCTGCTGCACTTGCAGAGCGTAGTAATGCGGTCATTATTGGAGAGGTCTGGGAGGACGCAAGCAACAAGCGTGCGTATGGAAAACTCAGACAGTATCTTGAGGGCCTAGAGCTTGACGGTCCTATGAATTATCCTCTGCGTAAGTCAATTCTTTCATTTTTGATGAATGAAGCTGGCGCTGAGGCAACTGTTTCGGCTCTTGAAGAGCTTTGGGAGAATTATCCTCACGAGGCGTTTTATTCTTGCCTCAACGTGTTTGGAACACATGATAAAGAGCGACTGATTAACGTAGTTGCTGGAGCTCCTGCTCCCGATTCTCTTTCTGCTCATGAACAGGTAACGTACAGACTTTCTGCTGATCAACGCGGCCTTTCTAAGGCTCGTATGTGGCAGACGGCCGTACTACAGATGACACTTCCCGGTGTTCCATCAGTCTATTACGGTGATGAGATGGGCGTTGAGGGGTTTGTTGATCCAACAAATCGTGCAACCATGCCATGGCCAGAAAATAGCCCTCGTGCGGACTTAGATTACTTTCATATCTATCGCAATGCTATTGCACTCAGGAAAACCCTTCCACTACTGGTAGACGGCTCGTTCGAGCCATTTGTCCCAGAATGTGGATCTGATGATGTTCTGGCATTTTGGCGTAAGCCCCTTCAAAAAGATGAGCAGCAAGAGCAGCAGGGCAAAGCCGCTTCTGGCATTTGTGTTCTAGTAAACAAGAGCCGCTCAGATGCAAAAACAGTCTTTGTTCCTGTACCTCAAAACATGCAGGTCATTGACGTTATTAGTGGCCAAGCAGTGCCTGTTGCAGATGGTAAAGCAGAGGTCTTTTTGTGGCAGCTTGGATGTACGGTCTTAAACGTACAGCCAGCTCACAGACTGCAAAAGTCCCTTGAGCCTGGTATGGGAATTCTTGCTCACATTACTTCTCTGCCTACCGATGAGGATGCTGCAATTACACCAGGTCAAAAGCCTGGCGTCATTGGACGTGCAACCTCCGAGTTCATCGATTTTCTCGCCAAATCTGGCCAGAAGTATTGGCAGATTTTACCTGTCAGCCCAACCGATGAATACGGTTCTCCTTACGCGGGAATTTCCGCTTTTGCGGGAAACATTAACTTGCTTGACCAGGCTGCAATGGAGAAAGTCATTTCTGAGTGCGATGATCCTCAGAGCAGGAGAGCCGCTGAATACCAGGAATTTTGCGCGAGAAACTCATATTGGCTTGATTCGTATGCAGCATTCCGCGCTATTAAAGACCTGCTGGGAGAGGAAGTATGGCAGGATTGGCCTAAGCAGTATCGTAGCTGGTCACAAGAGCTTCTTGGGCGTTCTGAGCTTGCTCAGACAATTGAACTTCATCGAAAACAGCAATTTGCTTTTGACGTAATTTGGAGTCAGACATTAGAGGAAGCTCGTGCTAAGGGCATTCAGATTATTGGCGATATGCCTATGTTTGTTTCAGAGGATTCCGCTGATGTTTGGGCACATCCAGAACTTTTTGCTTTAGATGATGAAGGTCATACAGAGCTTCAGGCTGGAGCTCCTGCTGACGCGTTTTCTCAAGATGGCCAGCTGTGGGGTAATCCAACGTATACCTGGCAGGCCCATAAAGACGAAGGATATCGCTGGTGGATTGAACGTTTCCGCAGGTCTTTTTATCTGTATGACTATACAAGGCTGGACCATTTTATTGGCTTTACGTCTTACTATGCTATTGAGCAGGGAAAGACTGCTGCTGAGGGTTCATTCAAGTTTGGTCCTGGCAATGAGCTGTTTGATGTTGCTTATAAGCAGCTTGGTCCGCTTCCTTTTATTGCAGAGGACTTAGGAGCGATAACTCCTGCGGTCCGAGCGCTGCTTTCTCAGACGGGATTTCCGGGCATGAGCGTCATTCAGTTTGCTGATGGAGACTGTAGATATTCCTTTACACCAGTTCAGGAGTCTATTGTGTACAGCGGTACCCATGATACGCAAACGCTTATGGGTTTTGTAGAAGCTCGTTTTACAGGTGGCCAGGCAACTGATGAATCGCACAAGATTTTTGACCACCTTATGGAGCAAGTAGTTAGCGCTTCTAATGCAGTGGTTATTTTGCCGCTACAGGACGTCTTAGGTCTTTCTGACGATGCTCGTATGAACATTCCTGGTAAGGCTGAAGGCAATTGGTCTTGGCAGGTTAAAAAGGACATGCTCACGCCACAGGTTATTCAAAAGTTACAGAGGTTTGTTGAGCTGCACCAGAGTAAGTTTGACGTTTAGAAGTTAGCTTCTTTCATACTTCAGTTACAACAAAAGGTCCTTCTCGACTGGCGAGAAGGACCTTTTACTTTTGGATGTGCCTTTGGGTTCACTATGACATCTCTCGAGGCAAAACAATGGTAAAACGTGTGCCTACACCTTCGCGTGAAAGTACCTCAATAGAGCCGTCATGGTTATCGACAATCCATTTAGCAATGGATAAGCCAAGTCCAGAACCTTCGTTGCTTTCAATTCGTGCGTTATCAGCTCTCCAGAATCTTTCAAAAATATGAGCGGCTGCTGTCTCGGACATGCCCATACCTTCATCTTCGATTGAAACTTGAACGGTTTTCTCGTCATACGCGACATTAAAAGAAATGGTGGTCTGAGCAGCAGAATATCGAGCAGCATTTTGTACGATGATACGGATAGACTGTTTAATCATTGCGGTGTCAGCAAGCACCTGATAGCAATCGTCTGTTGGTGTACTCTGATCAAATTTCAGCACATAGTGATGATCTGGATCAATCATTTCCGACTCTTCACAGACCTCAGAAGTTATCCGTGCAAGATTGAGCTTAGTCTTTGTGAGGGTATTTCTTCCTGCGTCTCCGCGTGCTAAGAAGAGAAGCTGCTCAACAAGGTCATGCATGTGTTCGCTCTCGGATTTGAGTGCAGCGATAGACTCATCTAGTACAGCCTCGTCTGTCTTACCCCAGCGATCCAGCATGTCAGTATAACCTCGGATAACAGCTATAGGAGTGCGAAGCTCGTGGCTGGCATCATTAACAAAGCGCATCTGTTGTAATTTTGCTTCTTGCATGCGTTGAAGTAGTTTATTCAAGGCAATCTCAATACTTGCCAGGTCTTGGTCACCCGTTTGAATCTTTGGCGCATTGATATTGGCTTCTTCAATTGCCTGTTCAAGACTCTTGATTTTCTCGCCTTTTACCAAGGTTTCGTTTGTTATGGAATCAGTGGTAAGCGCATCAACATTCACTAGTTGATCTGCTTTAAGTGCAAGTGTATTGAGGGGCTGAAGAGCTCTTCTGACACGACGCATATCACCAAAGAATGACAACAGATCAATGATTTCCCAGATAAGGATTGCAATGTACATGGGCCAGAAACGAGCTAAGTCTACGCCCAAATCAAATATTTTGGCGCCAAAAGTAGGGCTATGAACAATGTATTTTAGGCTTGAGAGTCCGTGTAAAAAAGTGAAACCAGTAAAAGAAATGGAGTGAGACTCAGTAGGGAAAAATCCTAAGTAAAAAGTACCTTGTGGAACATGCTGGTTATACATATAAATAAAAATCAGAGCAATATTTACCAGTAAAAAAAGATTAAAGCCAACGTAATTCATCAACTTACGCCACCAAAATCCCCAGGTAATAACTCCTGCAGTCGAGGAGTCAGAACGGTTAAAGAAAGGCTTTTTATGCTCTTGTATAGTGGAACGATTATGCTTCTCTGATGACATATCCGACCCCACGAACGGTAGTAATTAGCTTGATGTTATAGCGGTCGTCAATTTTTGCACGTAGATGGGCAATATGTACATCCACGTTATTAGTTTCTCCAGCAAACTCATAACCCAAAGCTTCAGAAGCAATACGCTCACGGCTCATGACAACGCCAGCGTGCCCCATAAGCATACGGAGGACTTCAAATTCCTTAGTGGTGAGTTCAATCGTATCGTTCTTGACACAGACTTCTCTGCGGTCAACATCAAGTGCGACACCCTTAATTGTAAAGGTGCTTGTAGCAGCTGTTTGAGGAATTGTCGGGGAGTTTAAACTGTCTACCTCATGATGCTTAAGGGCCACTCGAATGCGGGCGAGAAGTTCCTCTATCGCAAAAGGTTTGGTGAGGTAGTCATCTGCACCCGCATCGAGACCAGCTACTTTATCCATAACCGAATCACGAGCAGTAAGCATGATAGTTGGCGTGTTTTTCTCGCGACGAATCCTTCTGAGAACTTCTAGACCATTAAGCTGGGGGAGAAGTACATCAAGCAAGATAAGGTCGTAGTCATTTGACAGTGCTTTTTCAGCTCCGGTTCTTCCGTCAAGAGCTTTGTCTACCTCATAGCCCTCATGTTTAAGTTCGAGTTCTATAAAGCGTGCAATTTTTTCTTCATCTTCAACGATAAGAACCTTAATCATTTTCTCGCCTAAATATCGAAGTTTTCTATTTTAGGTTTGGAACCAATTTCATTTTATTTTTTGTCGATAACATCTTTTTTGATGGAACCCGCTGCATCTGCAGCTTTATCCATAGCTTCATTTACGTCGACAACAATAGGATAAGCTCCCTGAATGTGATAACGCATCTCAAAGAACAAGCCAATGATGAGCAGCCAGAACGTAGCGCCCCAGAGGAACAGGCCAACAATTGGAATAATTACTGGCATGGCCATGAACTGCTCACCGCGACGAGTAACAATAAATTTTGTCTCTACGCTTTTATGGAACAGCTCCTTGCACTTTTCCCAAAGAGAAGACATATTCTCTGAAAAATCAGACTTCTTGCTTGATTCTTGGTAGGCAATTTGAGCTGCTTCCATTTCTGGAGAAACGTCTGACTGAGCAGCTGACTCAGTAGTATAGTTTGCAGTCTGCTTAGTAGACTTGCCCTGCTTCTCGAGCCAAATAATTGCATCAAGAACATTATCATCACAAGCGTCAAGTGCTGCCTTTGCGTCCTCGTAGCTCACGCCGCACTTCTCGCGAATTACTTCAACCTTTTCTAGCTTTTCCATGATCAGCTTCCTTTCGAGATGTTAAAGACGCCTCTCGTCTTCGTGATACATGGTCTCTTATAAAGATTAACCAATTATTGAGGTTAGATTAAGCTTTCATAAGGATTTTAATGGAATTATTTACACGTCTTAATTACAGGCAGCATGCTTACCATTTACCGATTATTTAGAAAATAATCTTGTTTTAGCAGTTGAGCAGTTTGAAACTAATAATAGTTATCTATGACTAACTTTTGGCAGTTAAGTTTTCTGTCAGAGCCAGCCTGATTTACAGATACACGTAATGAGTTTGTGACAGGAGGTAGCATGGGAGCAACAAAACATCAAAAAAAGTGTGGTCAAACTAGTGTGGAAAAGCAAAATACAGAAAGTACCCCTCAGCAATCTGAAATAAATCCTGTTGCAGTATTGCTCGAGTGGTCAGACAGAAAAGGTATGTACGCGCTCTCTGTCATCCTTGCCATTATTGGTGTTTTGGGAGGAATGGTTCCTTACGTTGCCGCAGGCAACATGGTGGTTGGTATCTTTAATGGAATTCAAGAATGGTCGTTTTACCTGTATTGGGGACTTATAGCGGGTCTTAGCTATTTAGTAAAAATAGTTTTTCACCATCTTTCAACTACCGTTTCTCATAAGGCAACGTTTGTAACAATTGCAAACATGCGCACCAGAGTAGCCAAGAAGCTGACAACTATCCCCATGGGATATGTGCTTGATACTCCTTCGGGCTCCCTCAAACGTCTGTTAGTCGAGAAAATCGATAGTATTGAAACCACACTTGCCCATGCAGTTCCTGAATTAACTTCAAACCTTACTGCAGCTTTTGCGGTCTTTGTTTATCTGCTTGTCTTGGATTGGCGCCTTGCCCTTGCCGCATTACTGACCATAATCGTGGGACTTGCTTGTTTATCAGGCATGATGAAAGACTATGAGTATTGGTATCAAAATACTATCGTAACTGGTAAAGAGATGAACAATGCTTCAGTTGAGTATGTGTCAGGAATTGAGGTAATTAAGGCTTTTGGGCAGTCCGCTAGCTCTTACGAGAAGTTCTCAAAAGCTGTTTATGCCTCTGCCCATGCTTTTATTGATTGGATGAAGCATTGCCAAATCTGGCAGGATGCCATGTTGTCAATTGGTCCTGCAACGTTAGTAACGGTATTGCCTCTTGGATGCTTGTTTGTGCTTCAGGGAACTCTTTCTCCTTCCACGTTTGTTATGTGTGCCGTGCTTTCTTTAGGTATTTTTCAGCCGCTCTTTGAAGCAATGAGCTTTATGGATTCTCTTGCGCAGGTAGGTTCTGTTGTCAAAGAAATCTCTGAGGTATTGAACTACCCAGATCAGGTTAGAGCCGAGGTCCCTTGTACACTTGAGAGCACTGAAATTAAACTGAGTGATATTCGTTTCTCGTACGGAAGTAATGAAGTAATCCATGGGATTACTTTAGATATTGAGCCAGGACAAGTTACGGCACTTGTTGGTCCAAGTGGATCGGGTAAATCTACTGTTGCACGGCTTATCGCAGGTTTCTGGGATCCAAATGGAGGGTCTGTTTCTATTGGAGGACAAGATATTCGCTCCTGCGCTCCATCTCAACTCGCGGACCTTGTAGTTTACGTTGATCAAGATAGTTACCTTTTTGATGAGACCATTATGGAAAATATCAGGATGGGTAAAAAAGACGCCACCGATGAAGAGGTAATTGCTTGCGCAAAAGCTTCTGGATGCCACAACTTTATCCAATCGCTTCCTCATGGTTATCAAACGGTTGTAGGAGGCTCGGGAGGTCACCTTTCTGGTGGCGAGCGTCAGCGCGTGGCAATTGCTCGAGCTATGCTCAAAAACGCGCCGATTATCATGCTCGACGAAGCAACAGCTTACGCAGATCCAGAATCAGAAGCAGAGGTTGAATCTGCAGTTGCAAAGCTGGTGGCTGGTAAAACGCTCGTAGTTATTGCGCATCGTCTTTCTACTGTACAAAATGCCGACAAAATTGTTGTCGTTAATGATGGATCCATTGAAGCTGAGGGTACGCACGAGCAGCTTATGGAGACATGTCCGCTCTATGCAACCATGTATCGCGCTCATATCGGCGCACTTGATGAGGCTTAAGGAGGGGAGTAGCAATGTTATCTGTCTTAAAAATGTACTTTCAGTTTGGAAGTTCCTATCGCCAGAAACTCTATAAGGGCCTTTTCTTTACCATTCTTGGCTGCCTCTTTGAAGGCGTACAAATAACGGCGCTTTGGATTGTTTTTACTGCTCTTACTACGGATACACTCTCAACTCAGACGATATTTTCTGCGCTGGGAGTTATGCTTCTGAGCATTATAGGAGCGTTCATTTGCGCTCACTTTAAGAGTGAGAATTTCTGTGATGCTAATTTTAGTATGGCTGGTACCAAGCGTGCGGAAATTGGCGACACGTTGCGCCGTCTACCCATGGGTTACTTTAACGAGAATAGCCTTGGAGAAGTAACAGCTGTTATGACCAACCAGCTAGATGTAATGCAAAGTCTTGGCGGTCTGCTCTATATGATGGTTGTTGGAGGCTTGGCTTTAACAGCAATTATTGTTGTATTCTTGTTTGTATTTTGTTGGCAACTAGGTCTTATAACTGCGGCTACGTTTGTGTTTTTCTGCGTAACCATGGAGTTACTCCAGACGTACGTTCGCAATACTTCAGATGATTATGTTGCTGCTAGTACTATCTTAATTAGTTCCGTTCTTGAGTATGTTCGCGGCATTAGTGTGGTGAGGGCATTCTCTCTTATTGATGATGCTGAGGGAAAATATGCCAAGGCAGTGGATAATTGCCGTGTTCAGGCGCTCAATCTTGAGTTTAAGGCGCTCCGTTTCTCAGTTTTGCAAATGGTTGTTTCTAAGGCTACCAGCGTTATCATGTGCCTTGTGGCAGTTGGATTATGGCTATCGGGAACACTTGATACAGCTACTTGTTTAACCGTGGTAGTTATGTCGTTTATGTTGTTCAGTCGTCTCGAATCTGCTGGTCGATTCTCAACTATTTTGCGCAATCTTGAAATTGCAATGGAACAAACAAATGCCATTCTCGCCACTCCTGCAATGGACGAGGGAGAAGGTTTGGAGAAAGCGGATTCTTGCGACATAGAGCTTTCTCATGTGTCATTTGGCTACGACGACAGGCAAATTCTTGACGATGTAAGCCTCTCGATTCCTGCAGGTACTTCTTGTGCCATCGTAGGTCCAAGCGGTTCGGGCAAGACAACGCTTGTCCGTTTGATTGAACGCTTCTGGGATGTGAATACAGGTCAAGTGACACTTGGTGGACGCGATGTGCGCGACTATAAGGTTGACGCTCTGCTCCAAAACTTCTCTACTGTTTTCCAGGGAGTCTTCCTGTTTGATGACACCATTGAGAACAACATCAAGTTTGGCAATCCAGACGCAACTCATGAGCAAGTAGTTGACGCAGCTAAGCGTGCTTGCTGTGAAGAGTTTATCCAGGCACTACCTGACGGATATGAAACACGCTTAGGAGAAGGTGGCTCAATGCTTTCTGGCGGCGAGCGCCAGCGTCTTTCTATTGCGCGCGCTATCTTAAAAGATGCGCCAATCGTAGTACTTGATGAGGCAACGGCTAATGTTGATCCAGAAAACGAGCTTGAACTTCAGCGTGCAATCGCCGAGCTCACCAAGTCTAAGACCGTTATTATGATTGCCCATCGCCTAAAGACGGTGCGTAAAGCAAATCAGATACTTGTCCTGGATAAGGGCCGTATTGTGCAAAGAGGCACTCACGAATCACTGATGGCAGAAGGCGGCATCTACGCTGATTTTGTTAACATGCGCGAGAAAACCGTCGGCTGGAAAATTGCTTAACTACTGGCAAGACGTTAAAAATATTCCACGTAAAAAAATATGCACCCAAGCTTGTGCTTGGGTGCATATAACGTTAAAGCTGAAATGCGGTTTATTGAACCTGGCAAATCATAGCAACATTAGTTGAAGTGGTGTAATCACCAAGACGTGGGCTGGTATGAGGATCGCCAGCAGTCAGAACAACAATGTCGCCGGTCTCAACGACGCCAACTTCCTTTGCGACGTTCAGAGCGTTGTACATGGTGTTAGAAAGTGTGCCCTGCTCAGAGGTCTTGAATGCGTAGACGCCCCAATAGAAGCAGGTGCGACGAACTGCCTCATCGGATGGAGACATTGCATACAGAGGACGCTTTGGACGGAAGTTAGAAACAAGGCGAGCGGTACGGCCAGAGTGTGTTGGGCAGATGATGCACTTTGCGTCAACACGGATTGCCATATCAACTGCAGCAAAGCCAGTAGCGCCATTGACGTTCTTAAGGCCCTCACGCTGGTGATAGACATCCTTGACTGGCAGGTACTTCTCGGTCTCCTTGCAGATGGAAGCCATAGTCTTTACTGCCTCAACAGGGTACTTACCAGCTGCGGACTCACCAGAAAGCATGACGCAGTCAGTGCCGTCGTAGATTGCGTTAGCAACGTCGGTAACCTCTGCGCGGGTTGGACGAGGGTTGCGAATCATGGAGTCAAGCATCTGAGTTGCGGTGATGACAGGCTTGTAGGCATCGTTGCACTTCTTGATGACAGTCTTCTGGATGTGAGGAACCTCAGCTGCAGGAACCTCAACACCAAGGTCACCACGGGCAACCATGATGCCGTTAGAAGCTGCAAGAATCTCGTCAAAGTTCTTTACGCCAAGAGCAGACTCAATCTTAGGGAAGATCTGTACGTTAGGAGTGCCCATCTCACGGCAGATGTTACGAATCTCCTCAACTGCAGCGCCATCACGGATGAAGGAAGCAGCAATTGCGTCAATACCAAGCTCGCAACCAAACATGATGTCTGCGCGGTCCTGCTCAGTGACGGAAGGAAGGCCAATGTTGACGTTGGGAACGTTTACGCCCTTCTTCTCGCCAAGCTCACCACCGTTGATGATCTTGCAGTGCATGTCGGTGCCTTCAACGTGATCAACCTCAAGACCAATGAGGCCGTCATCAATAAGGATGATAGAGCCCTTCTTGACCTCTTTTGGAAGATTCTTGTAGTCAAGCGAGAAGCGCTGAGCATTACCAATGACATCATCATCGGTGGTTACAATGACGGACTCACCAGTAGTAAGGGTGACCTTCTTGCCATCCTCGAGAAGACCGGTGCGAACCTCAGGTCCCTTTGTATCAAGCATGATAGCAATAGGAATACCAAGCTCATCAGAGATAGAACGAACGCGACCAATCATAGTGCGGTGATACTCATGGCTACCGTGCGAGAAGTTGAAGCGTGCGACGTTCATGCCAGCAAGAATGAGCTCACGAAGGACCTCATCACTTTCTGTAGCAGGACCCATAGTACAAACAATCTTGGTCTTTTTGCGAGCCATATCTCTCCTTTTCATAGGAATTGAAATCACATTCAGATATCAATAGTAACCGTTTTTGAAGCGATTGTTTCTCTGGCGCTTAGCAAACCACACTTTTATCAACGTAGTCAGTGCCCTCAGCAAAAGCAGTTGCGTTATCAAGCGTAACCTGAGCAATTTGTGAGAGAGCCTCATGAGTAAAGAATGCCTGGTGGCTTGTCATGACTACGTTAGGGAAGGAGCAAAGGGTAGAAGTAACTGAGTCAAAGACCTCAGCACCACGGTCCTTATAAACGTTTGGATTTTCTTCTTCATAAACGTCAAGGCCACAAGCACCAATCTTGCCAGAAAGAATGCCGCGAATAAGAGCCTTGGTGTCAATAAGTCCACCGCGACCAGTATTAACGAGGATAACGCCATCTTTCATCTTTCCGATGGTCTTATCGTTAATCATGTGGTAGCTTTCGTCATTCAAGAAAGCGTGGAGTGAAATAAAGTCCGAACGCTCCCAAAGCTCATCGTAGCTGACATACTCATCAACAACATGCTCGTCATTGACAAGGCTCATGTTTGGATACAGGTCTGCACCAAGAACATGCATACCAAAGCCTTTACAAATGCGGCAGAGTGCAGCGCCAATGCGACCAGTGCCTACAATACCTGCAGTTTTGCCGTGAAGGGTATCGCCAACAAGACCAACAAGTGAGAAGTTATTCTCACGAATTCTGATGTAGCCACGGTGAATACGACGGTTAGCAGCAAGCGCAAGACCCATTGCGTGCTCTGCGATTGCTTCAGGGGAGTAAGCAGGTACGCGCGTAACCGTAATACCAAGGTCTTTAGCAGCGTTAACATCAACAGCATCAAAACCAGCGCAGCGCATAAGTAGAAGCTTAACGTCAAAGCCGGCAAGAATCTCAAGAGTCAGGATTGAAGCATCTGCATTAACAAAAGCGCAGACAGCGTCATAACCCTTAGCAAAGCCTGCGGTCATAGGCGTAAGGTTTGACTCGATGTAGTCAATTGAAACATCTGGATACTTTGGAAGCTCAAGGTTAAAGGAATCCTTGTCGTAACTTTGAGCACCATAAAACAGGATTTTCATAACTGCCTCCTTGCCAAAACTAACGTTTGGCTTATGTTGTTATGTTCTGCGTTTATTGTACCCCTTGGATAACAATTATTCGCCGCATAACAGGAGTTTTAAGAAATATTTATGAGGTTTAAAAAAACAAAGAATACGGTAAAATGATAGAGCATTGTAAGGTCCTATGATAGGACGTTGTAAGGTCCTGACACGGCAACCTTGGTGAGCCCTTGCCCCTTCTCCTGGGGAATTATGATCGGGCATCAATCTGTCAGGTAGAAACCCAGGAGGAACATTGCAAGAGTATCTTTCAAGTGCGGCTGATGTTATCAGCGCACAAAAAACTGATGCTGAAGCTGGCCTTTCTGATGCAGAAGCAGCTTCGCGTCTTGAGGCCCACGGTCTTAATAAGCTCAAAGAAGCGCCAAAAGAATCAATTATTAAAAGATTCTTTGCACAGATGGCTGATCCTATGGTCATCATGCTTCTTGTCGCTGCTGCGATTTCTGCTGCTGAAGGCATTTATACCGGAGAAGGCGGAATTGCAGACGTTGTAATTATTCTGTTTGTTGTTGTCATCAATTCCGTTCTTGGTGTTGTCCAGGAAGGCAAAGCCGAGGAAGCTCTTGCTGCTCTGCAAGAGATGAGCGCAGCTCAGAGCAAGGTTATGAGAGACGGTCGTCTTGAGACGGTTGCCTCAACCGAGCTTGTTGTGGGCGATATTATTCTGCTTGAGGCGGGTGACTCTGTCCCAGCTGATTGTCGCATTCTTGAGAGCGCTTCTATGAAGGTAGAGGAGTCTGCGCTCACGGGCGAATCAGTTCCTGTCGAGAAACACGCTGAGACCCTCAGTCTTGCTGAAGGCACTGATGACATTCCTTTGGGCGACCGAAAGAATATGTGCTACTCCGGATCTATTGTGGTCTATGGACGCGGTCGTGCAGTTGTTGTTGCAACAGGCATGGACACTGAGATGGGCAAGATTGCGGACGCAATTTCCCAGGCAGAAGAGGGACAGACTCCACTTCAGATTGCGCTTGATAAGCTTTCACATACACTTACCATTCTTGTTGTTGTCATCTCACTGCTTGTTTTTGCAACAGGCTTTATTAAGCACGGTGTCGAGATGCTTGGCAACTTTGACCTTGTCCTTAGTACGTTTATGGTTGCAGTTTCTCTTGCAGTAGCTGCAATTCCAGAGGGTCTTGTTGCTGTTGTTACCATCGTTCTTTCTATGGGCGTTACCAGAATGAGCGAGCGCCACGCTATTGTTCGTCGTCTTACTGCAGTTGAGACCCTTGGTTGTACTCAGGTTATCTGCTCTGATAAGACCGGTACTCTGACTCAGAACAAGATGACTGTTGTTCGTCATGAGACAGAAAACCTTGATGCACATGTGCGTACCATGGCACTGTGCTCAGACGCTACCTGGGACGATGCGGAGCAGGTTGCAAAGGGTGAGCCAACCGAAGCTGCTCTTGTTGCAGACGCTGCAAAACTTGGATACACCACAAGTGACCTTGCTTCTTCTCGCCCTCGCATCGGCGAGGCGCCCTTTGACTCTTCTCGTAAGATGATGTCTGTTGTGGTGCGCACCCGCTCCGGCAAGGTTGTACAGCACACTAAGGGTGCGCCTGACGAGGTACTTGCTCGTTGCACCAAGATTATGACAAGTGATGGCATTATTGACCTCACCAACGAGGCTCGCTCTGAGATTTTGGCTCAGAACAAGTCTATGGCTGACCAAGCACTTCGCGTTATGGCATCTGCCCGTCGTGATTGGGGAACAGAAGCTCCAGAGAGCTATGATCCAGCTAACCTTGAGCACGACATGGTCTTTGTTGGACTTTCAGGCATGATTGACCCAGTTCGTCCTGAGGTTAAGGGTGCTGTTGCAGAGGCTCATGAAGCTGGTATGCGTACCGTTATGATTACGGGCGACCACATTGATACAGCCGTTGCTATTGCAATTGAGCTGGGCATTATTACTGATCGCTCTCAAGCAATCACTGGCGCACAGCTTGATAAGATTTCTGATGAAGAATTTGAGCAGCGCATTGAGACAATTGGCGTTTATGCACGCGTTCAGCCTGAGCACAAGGTTCGTATTGTTGATACCTGGCGCAAGAAGGGCATGGTTACAGCCATGACGGGCGACGGCGTTAACGATGCGCCTTCCATTAAGCGCGCTGATATTGGTATTGGTATGGGTATTACTGGTACCGACGTTACCAAGGGCGTTGCAGATATGGTTCTGGCTGACGATAACTTTGCCACCATCATTAGCGCCTGCGAAGAGGGAAGACGCATCTACGACAACATTCGTAAGTGCATCCAGTTCCTCTTGAGTTCCAACCTTGCTGAGGTCATTTCCGTTTTTATTGCGTCCCTGGTCGGCTTTACTATCCTTCAACCTACCCACCTTCTGTGGATTAACCTAATCACCGACTCTCTGCCAGCTCTTGCTATGGCTACCGAGAAGGCTGAGCCAGGTATTATGAAGCGTAAGCCTCGTAACCCTAAGGACGGCATCTTTGCAGGTGGCGTTGGTTTTGACTGTCTTGTTCAGGGCTCTATCATTGCGCTTCTCACCCTTGCTAGTTATTTTATTGGTCACTACTTTGAGTATGGAACCTTTGATATCTCACAGGTTATTACTAACCCAGAAGCTGGCGTTGAGGGCATGACCATGGCATTCTTGACGCTTTCTATGGTTGAGATGTTCCACTCCTTTAACATGCGTTCTCTGCGTGGTTCTATCTTTAAGCTAACCAGCCAAAACATTTGGCTGTGGGGTTCTTTTGTTATGTCTTTGATTCTCACCTTTGTGGTAATTGAGACACCACTTTCTCAGGCATTTGGCTTTGCTGAGATTGGCTTTGAAGAGTACGCCATGGCAATGCTTTTAGCTGCATCGATTATTCCTCTGATGGAGCTTTATAAGGCTGTTATGCGTTCTGTTCAAAAGAACAAGGCATAAGGTAGAGGAGTATTCTTGTCCGCTAAGCGTACAAAAAGTTCCAAGAAACTAGGAGCCGGCAGGACTCAAGGGTCTCTGCCGGCCCTTTCTTCATTGCTGGACGTTCCGGCGTTTGAGCAGCTCACTCCATCGTCGGATCAGATGCAAGCTTATACAGACGTCGTATCTGAGCTTGAAGCCCAAGGGGTTTCTCGCCAGACGATGACTATGGCCTGCGTGGTCCGCTTGGATAGGGGATTTCCTGCGGTTGTTTCGGAGCAGGGAGTGTTTCGCGCCGAGTTTGCCGCGCGCGTGACCAAGGGCCAGAACTCCACGGTGGCTGTGGGAGACTGGGTATGCGCGCGCATTCCGGACTCGCACGATATGGGCATCATCGAGGCGGTTCTGCCGCGAGAGACCGATATTGCTCGCTGGAAGGGCGGTGCCCGTGGTCAAAAGCAGACTTTGGCTGCAAACGTTGACCTGGTGCTTGTGGTGCAGGCCTTGGACGGCGAGGCTGTCTCGGTAGATCGTATTGTGCGCTCAGCAGTTATCTCTAAAGACTGCGGCGCTGCCTGTGCCGTGGTGCTCACTAAGTCAGACGTAGCGGGACCAGAGCTTTTGGCGCAAGAGATTTCTTCTATTACCGCAGCTCTTGGCTCTACAGTAAAGATTGTTGCAACAGCTTCAAAGCTTGAGGGCGAGAAAACCGATGCACTTGCAGATCTTGCTCAGACTGCTCAAAAGCTTGGGGCTGCGTGGGGAATTGATGCTGTTCGTAGCCTTGTTCCTTACGGCTCCGTGGCCATTGTGCTTGGTGAATCAGGTGCTGGTAAATCAACGCTTCTGAATGCGCTTTTGGGACATGAGGCGCTTGAAACGGGAGAAGTCCGCGAATCTGATAAAGCTGGCCGTCATACAACGGTTGCTCGCCGCATGGTAGCGCTACCTGACGCTGGCGTCATCGTGGACGAACCTGGCCTTAGGAGTCTGCCTATTGTGGGCCATGAGAGGGGATTGCAGAAGATATTCCCGCATATCTCTGAAGCTGCTCAGACCTGTAAGTTTAGGGATTGCACTCATACGCATGAGCCAGGATGTAGTGTCCAGGATGCTCTGCATGAGGGCAAGATTACAGAGCCGCAGCTAAAAGCATATTTGTCTTTGGCAAAAGAAATGCGAGAAAGTCAGCAATCGCTTGACCCTGATGTTGTGCTTTAAGCTTTAACAGCGTAAAACACCTAAACCCTCAGAGCACCCTGATTTGTCTAGGGTGTTTTTCGCTAAACTAGCAGGAAATATGTTATATTGAGACTAACGAGGGTTGGTCCCGCCCAGTAATGGGGAGGGTCAGCCCTCGTTTCTTGCGTCAGTGAGATCGCTTAGAAAATCATTTAGTAAACCGCCAAATATGTAGCGGCTATGACGTTCTAAAAATTTTTATATATCAAGTTAGATAAAAAATTAAATTACCCATTTTTCTTCCCGTTGCTTCAGCCTTTGGGTTTATTAACTTGCGTCAGATTCGCGTCAGCTATCGGACAGATTTGTGCAGGTAAATCTTTTATTTTTTGCATTTTCACTCTCATGCCAAGTGCACAATCTATGTATCGCAAATGGAGGGAGGACAAACAGTGACTAAGAAAACAAGAATTTTAATTTCTGTGTTAAGCGCACTTTTGGCCAGTTTTTGTTTCTTTGCATACGTACAAAACGTTCGCGCTGAAGCAGAAAAATCGCGTGCAGAGGCAATACAAAAATATGGTGGTGAGCTTACTTCAATTTTGGTGGCCACCAAACAAATAGAACCCGGAGAAACTCTCTCATCTTCTAACACTCAGTTAAAAAGCTGGATTTCTGATTTGATTCCCGAAGGCGCAATTACTAATCCAGAAAGTGTTATGGGTCGTACGGTTTCATCTGTTATTGGAGTTGGAATGCCTGTTGTCTCGCTTCATCTACGATCAGTTGCCTCTCAGATTTCTATTCCAGAAAATCTTGTTGGTCTCACTATTTCTCATGGCGAGAAATACGGACTAGCTGAGAGGCTCAGCGCTGGTACAAAGCTTGCAGCGTATGAGGTCACTGATTCTCTTATTACCTGTATTGCTTCGGATATTGCAGTGTTGTCAGATGACACCGAAGGCACTCTTTACACTTCCTCCTCCGTAACGCTTGGATTGACTCCTGAACAAGTTCCTGCTGTGCTTTCTGCATACGCTCGAGGAACACTTCGATTTACTCTTCCTGGGTCAAAGATTAACGCTCAGGACTTAGTAAAGAACAATTCTTTCGTTGAAGAAGAAGACTCAAAAGATCTTTCTGACAAGACAGATCAAGCAAGCCCATCTGATGCAAGTGAAGAGGTGCAGCCAGAGAACCCTACTTCTTCAACAACCAACCAAAACAGTGACAGTGCGTCACAAGCAGATTCGTCTACTAACCCAGGAGGTGATGCGTGATGTTAGAAAAGTGGATCTCATACGTAGGTCTTGATGCACGCGTTGAGATTGGCGCCATTCTTACTTACTTGGGAATTAGCAATAGGTGTGAATTTGCCGATTCAGCAGCATCTCTTAGATCAATTGTAGCCTCTTCAACTCCTCAAGATTATTCGGTGTTAATTGGCAATACTGGCTCCGATGTTTCGGATATAAATCTAGCGGCTGCAATTGTTAAAGACGGAAATGCTCGTTGTGTAGTGCTGGTAAGGTCTGGCGCTTCTGGATCACTTCGTTCTAGAGCAGCTAAAGCGGGAGTTGATTTAGTTATTGACCCTATGGAATTAGGAGATCTGGTAAAGGTTGGAAGAGGATATCAATCATATGGGGCTGACAGGCTTTCTCAGCCTTTACCAGAAGCTTCAGATTATGTTGCCAGCATACAAGAGCTGAATACCTATCTACAATCCCTTATTCCTCTTGATAAGACTTTAAAAGCTCCAATCCTTACGTTCACTTCAGGAAGAGGAGGCGTGGGAAAGACCACACTTGTTTCTTCAATGGCGCTGCTTGCTTCTTCTTGGGGTTTAAAAGTTGCATTAGTTGATTTTGACCTGTCTTATGGAAATGCTTTTGAGAAACTTGGAATTAGGCAGCCAAAAGACTTTTCTGATTTAGTAACTGATACTCCTTCAGAAAAAGAAAATCTCCTTGAAAAGGCAACTTGTATCCATAAAAATCTGTATCTTTTTGGCCCTTGTGTAAAACCTGAAATGGCAGAGCTTCTCTTTCCTTGCGTGAGTCATTTTCTCCAAGCTGTTTCCGGTTTGGTTGATTTGGTACTTGTGGATACTACTACCGCTTCAACAGATTGCTACGCTCAGGCAGCACAATGCGCAGATAGGCTGGTAATAGTCTCCGAGAACCCTCTTACGTGTATTAATTCTTTAGCAAAAGTAAGTGGACTTGCAGTGCGTCTTGGAGTGGCAAGAACTCGCATTATCCGACTTGAAAACAAAGCAAATCCAAAGGTTAAACAGGACTTTTCTATTGGAAAGGCAGAGATTGGTCTTGAAGCAGCAAAGATGTTTAGGATTTTTGAAGGCGGACCAGGGTTTCAGGAGCTTATTCAGCAAGGAAAGCTTTCCGTGTTGTTACAAGAGGAAACTTCATTTGCGCAGTCGGTTTCTTTTGTCCTTGCGCATTTCCTTAACGAGCTGGGCATTCTTCCACAGCTGCGAGAGGCTCAGATTGCCCTGCAAGTAGCTCCTGAGAAAAAGCCATTTAGCTTATTCAATAGGAGGAAGGAGGTGGGTTAATGCTTGTCTTTGAACGCGTTGCTAAGCAAATTGAGGCGCAAGATGAGAATGACTCACTACTCCAAAAAGAAGTATTTCAGAAGGCGAGAAAGAAGTTAAAAGAAAAACTTGTTTCTCGATTAGGACTTTCCACGGTTTCTTCTCTTATAACGGGCAGTGATATCGATCGCGTAAGAGACGAACTAAGAGTTACCTGTGAGGCAATTGTTAATGAAGAGAAGGACGAGCTTTTTAGTTCAGTTGACTATGAGGAAACCATCGAACAGGTAATCAATGAAGTATGTGGTCTTGGTCCAATCCAGCCGCTACTGAATGATAAAGATGTTACTGAAATCATGATTAACGGTTGCAACAATTTGTTTTACGAGAAAAACGGCGAGCTATTTGAATCAAAAACAGTCTTTGACTCTGAAGAGCAGATTTTGATTGTTATGGATCGTATCTTATCTCCATTAGGAAGAAGGCTGGATAGGGTAAGTCCTATTGTTGACGCTCGACTTGAGAATGGAGACCGTGTCAATGCAGTTGCAAGCCCTGTTGCAGTGAATGGCACTTCAGTAACTATTCGAAGATTCACCGGAAAAATTACTTCTTTGGACCGGCTAGTGGAAATGAAATCATTGCCTCAATGGCTTGCAAGATTTTTATCTTGGGCTGTGAAGTGCAGACAGGGAATCGCGGTTGTAGGAGGAACAGGATCTGGTAAGACTACGCTTTTAAATGCACTTTCATGTGAAATTTCAAAGTCAGAAAGAATTGTCACTATTGAGGACTCAGCGGAGCTTAAGTTTGATTCACATCCAAATGTGGTCAGGCTAGAGGCTCGACCTGCCTCAATAGAAGGAACAGGAGAAATAACCATTAGATCATTGGTGAGAAACGCGCTCCGAATGAGGCCAGATCGCATTGTAGTAGGAGAGGTAAGAGGGGAGGAGTGCATTGATATGCTGCAGGCTATGAATACAGGTCACGATGGTTCTCTAACTACATTGCATGCCGGAACCGCTCAAGAGGCAATATTGCGCCTGGTTTTGATGGCTCGTTTTGGAATGGACTTACCTGCAGAAATCATAGAGAAGCAGATTGCCACTGCACTTGATTTGATAGTTATGTCCCAAAGATTTCCTGATGGAAAACGATATGTGACCAGCGTTTCAGAAATCTCCTTGTCTTCGTCAGGATCAATTGAAGTGCAAGAGGTGGTGTCGTTTGACGTACAGAAACGAAGTTGGCTTTTTGTAAAAATTCCTTCTTTTATCAATCGTGCAATACAGGAAGGAATACTCAATAAAGAGGAGGTTACTTCATGGATGTCTTTACTTCCACAATCACAGGAGGTGTGTTTGGAGTAATTATTTATTTTCTTGCATGCAACGGTGAAGAAAAAACTATCTCTCAAATAAATGCACGAATAGCAGGTTATGTAGTTCAGTTTTTACAATTTGCACGTAATAGCACCTTTGCTCAGCGCTTGCTCAAATGGGAACCTTTTTCGTATATATCAACACAGCTACGTAATCGTTTTCTGTACAAATACGGAATCACCTTAGTCAGTGATGCTTTTGTGCTGTTTTTTATTAGTGGTATAGCTGGATCCATTCTGCTTGGCGTTCTATTTGAGTCTGCAATAGGTACGCTCTGCGGTGTTTTCTCGTTATTTCTCGTTCCTTATTTTCTTTATGAACATGCTAAGCATCAGTCTGCTTTAGAAATTGCCCATATGATGCCTTCGATTTTTAGAACAATCGCCGTTGCTCTTGGATCAGGTCTCACACTTTCACAATCTATTGAATATGTCAGTAAACACACAGAAGGTGTCGTATCAGAAAATTTTTATATTGCAGACATGCAAATCAAGTGCGGATTTCCTATTGAAGAAGCTATTGAGGACTTGGCAGAAAGGTTGGATGCTCCAGGTGTTAATTTGCTGGCTAGCGCCTTAGTAATTTCACATAGAACAGGGTCTCCGCTTAAGAGTCTTTTACAGAAAACTGCCGAGTTAGTTGAATTACAAGAGAAGAATCAAAGGCTCATAGCAACAAAGACTGCTCAAGTTAGATTATCTGCTCGAATTGTATGTCTTCTCCCAGTTGTTTTATTGATTGTCTTGTCGCTTCTATCGCCGGACTTTCAAAAGGGTTTATTTACGCCATCGGGCGTTATATGCACATCAATTGCAATGGTCATGGATTGCGTTGCTCTTTTGATTATTCGAAGCATTATGAAAGGAGTAATGAAGTGATGGATTTAATATGCTCTGTACTATTTGCAACATGCATAGCTATTCTCGCCCTAGTTGTGCCCGTCAATTTAAATCATTTTGATGTCCTTAGCTATTATCAGCAAATCATGAGGGGCATAAAAAGTCACAAGAGAATGAACCTCCGGGCAAAGTCTGAGTTTACAAGAAAATCATGCCTACGTGAGATGCCAGAAATGATTGATATTTTGATTCTTGGGTTGTCATCGGGTCTATCTTTTGATTCAGCGCTTGATTTGTATTGTTTGCGAGAATCTGGAGAGTTATCAAAAGAGCTTTCAAATGCTCATATGACTTGGAAGCTTGGTGCTACTACTCGCGAAGAAGCACTCAATCAGATGGCGGCAAAAGTAGGAGTTCCATCGCTTAAAAGCTTTGCGACTGTTGTGAATGAAGCGCTTACTTTTGGAACTCCTCTTGCAGAAATATTAGATAGACAAGCTTCAGTTCTTCGCGATGAGCAGCGTTCGCTGTTAGAAACGGAAATTGAAAAGATCCCAATTAAAATGCTCATCCCTCTAGGAACGCTGATTGTTCCAGCAATGTTACTTGCAATTTTAGGTCCCTTGCTTGGACCTGCATTTTCTTCTTAAGAGAAAGGAAAGCCGATGATGTTCTTCTATCAATTTTTTAGGTATCTACAAGGCTTAAAAGAGGATGAATCTGGACAGGGAACTACAGAGTATGCAATTTTAGTTGGCGTACTTGTAGTTATTGCGATTGTCGCAATCATTGCTTTTAAAGGTAAAGTTTCTGAGCTTTGGGAAGCAATTACATCGGGAATTAATTCTCTATGAGCAGAAAGAGTACTGCTGCTTATTCTGTGTTCATTATTGTCACTGTATGTTTGCTATTTGCTGCACTTCTCGTATTACCAAGAAAACAGGACCATTCATCAAATACGAGCTCAGACTATGTGCAGACTCATGAAAATAGCGACGACAAAAAAGCCAATGAACAGCCAATCTCATATGCAGCAGCAGAAGATTTGTTTAAACAGAATTCCGTGCAAAGAGATAGTAAAGAAACTATTCAAAACGAAGCCCAGAGTATTTTAGAGGGCTATCAGCAAAGAGCTGATTGTGTGCTTGTTTATTCCGGATATTTAGACATAGCCGGCAATGTATGGGGCTGTTTAGTTAATGGTGGAAATTGGTCAGAACTTGTGACTGTTTCTGATCAAGGAGAGATAAGGAGGGTCTCAACATGTCACATATCCACTCAAGATGCGAAGAATCTATTAGAGCAATCAAACTAGGTGTTAAGAATACACAAGGACAAGCAACGCTTGAATATGCTCTAGTTTTATTTTCGTGCTTAATTGTCATTACGTCTCTTGGTGTGATATATCACTTTGTGCAAAATGGAGCAGTTGTTCAACTGGCTACTCAAGCTGCTTCACATACTATGCATGACTCTCTTTTAGATTTAGCCAAAGATGTTCTCTCGTTTTAAACAGAATGCTGGTCAAGCGTCAGTAGAAGCAGCACTTTTATTTCCCGTTATTCTGATGATTATTGCATTGCTTGTAGAACCTGTTTGCATTCTCTATACAAAGACAGTTATGGATGGAGCCTGTGCAGAAGGATTAAGAGTAGCAACAACGTCTTCTGACACTGAGTTAATAGAGTCCTATATCAAACGCAGACTTAAGGCTATACCAGAGATACCTCTATTTCATAAGGGTGGAGATGAGGACTGGAATATCTCTATTGATAAAAAAGAAAACGATGTCTTGATTGAAATTACGGGTCATGTGGCAGCGATGCCGCCAATAGGCTGGTGTTTATTCCTTGCAGGTCAGACGGATAACCAAGGGATTGTCTTGCATTCAAGTTTATCTGCTAGTACGTATCCAGATTGGATTGAGGGTTCTTATGCGGATTGGATTGCCTTTTGGAAAGGATAAACATAAGAGAATAAAGCTTGGACTTTCCATGTTTATAGACGATAAAGGCGGTATTACGTCAATCGCTTTTGCAAGTGCGCTTTTAGTATGTCTAGCGCTTGTATTCGCACTGGTATCGGTCGCTTGGGTTTCATCGAGAGCATACAAAACTCAGTCAATAGCAGATGCGGCTTCTATGGCAGGAGAAAATGTCGTAGCTAAATACACAACTATTGCGCAGGTAATTGATGCAAGCATTTTGAGTCTTGGGTTATCAGGATTGTTATGTGTTGGAGCCGGATTGGTTGCTTCATGTGTTCCAGGTTTAGCTTCAGCGGGTTCTAAATTGTGTGATGCAGGTTTTAAGACACTTGAAGCGCGTAAAAAATTTGCTACTTCAGCTTGTGAAGGCTTAGAGGAAACTGAAAAAATGCTTCCAGTTTTTGCAGCAATGGCAGCGAGCTCTTGTATACAAAAGAACTCTACTGATGCGGGTAACTTCGTGGGATCAGCTCTTCTATTTCCCGCTCAGTCACAATCTGATTTTGGACATTTAAATAGTGACGTTTCGTCAGATGAATTAAAAGAACAGAGCGAACTATTACAGCAGATAGCAAAACAGATTGAAGAGTTACAGAGTAAAGCAGAGACCTCTAAAAAGAGGGCGTGGGAGGCAGACTGCGGTGGAGGTCCGTATTCTATGCGTGAAAGAGCAGAGCATCTCGCTGGTCTTTCTGGGGATATAAACCCATCCATTCCGTCGCCAACTTCTTGGACGTTTGGTGTCGCTTTAAAGCGAGCTAGAGCTTATTACAGCGCTCGATATGATCAAGAAACTGTCAATGGAAGCACCGCAGAAGAATTGCGTGATTCTGCTATACGAAAAGCTTTTTACAACTTTGCGTTTACGGAACTTTCAAAAGGATTTTATAAAGAAACAGCTGATGGTGAGGTTGAAATGAATTTACCTCGATTACCACATAATTTAGAAGAGATAAAGAAAACGGACCTGTATCTAAAGCCTATTTGGCCTTGCACCTATGAAAACGGCGAGAAAACCATTCATGCTCATAGGTCTTGTCCAGGAGCAATAGGAGAAAACGCGGAATTTGCATCGCTACAAGATTTAGATTCTGGAGCGGTTCATGAGTGTCAACATTGTCATTTTACGAGCAGCGATGTGGGAAGAGTGGCTTCTGCTTCGACAAATATTGATAACGGGTTTGAGTTTTACTGGAAAATCGTAGTCGAAGAGTCTGAAGTTTATGAATCATCACGTCAGCAAATAAAAGATTTGCGAAAAAAGTTGTCTGAAGCTGCAGATAAATCAACTGGAATATTTCAAAAAGCACTTGATGCCCTAAAGGTTGCTAGGCCCAGATTATGTCCTCCAGGAGCTTGGGGATGTATTTCATTTGTGAGAAGAGGAGGTTCATCTCCAGAATTTCAAGGAAGTTTAGGAACACTTGAGCAGTCAGTTTTTCTCCCAGAAGGATATGCAATATCCGGAGCAACGCTTGCTCCAGACAGCTCTTCTACAAACAACGTTCTTTCAAGCTTTTTTGATCAGGTTGAAAGGAGGGGAGGGTTTATTGGACAGACCATAGATAAGGTAATGAGCTTGTGGGGATCTCTTTTAATCTCATATGGGGATGGTGTAACTTCTTGGTCTTCTAAGCTGTCGGAATTTCTTGATAACGTTGACGGAATAACAGGTGGAAGTGTCGGCTCCAAATTACAGAGTGCTTTGAAACAAATAGTTATTGACGCTGGATTAGAGCCAAGTGATTTAAGACAAATGAAGCCTGTTCTTGTTAATACAGAAAGTGTTTTGAAACAAGCTGGCTTTGAGAAAGAATCAACGATTCGTGAACTAGTTCAGAAAATACCTAATACATCAGATCCAATCGCTTTAGCTCGTTCTCTTGGCGCATTTTCTCTGCAATATTTGCCTGACAAAATCACAATTGCAAAGTTGACCATTCCTGTCATTGATATTGAGATTCCTTTAGAAATTGATGTTAAGAAAGTTTTTGGTGGCATATGAGAAAAATGAAATTTCTTTGTTGCCAAAAAGGGCAAATGTTTGTTGAGACTGCATTGGTACTTCCGGTTGTATTAGTGGTTGCTCTAATTGCAATCAATTTATTTAAGTTTGCAGATATGTGCTCAAAGTTTGATCGTGTTGCGGCAGATCAAATCATTGCTCATGGAATTTCTTCCAGTCATTCCACGGATGGAGGAACGCTAGAAAACTTAACTCAGAAAATAAAAACTGCTCTTAAATGTGATGACAATTGCGACATTGTCGTCTCCATGGAGGGAGAAAAGGAGGGGATTGGGAATATGGTCTCTGTTTTTCCTAAATATCAAGCAACTCTAAAGTACAGACCTTGGCCACATACTGTGCGTCTCCCCTTAGTGTCATTAGAGTCTCCTCTGTACCTCACCCATACAACTTCAATTGTTGTTAGTCCCTATAAGTCGGGAGTTGTGATTTGAAAATGAATGTACAGGTTTCGATAGAAGAAGTCCCTAATTCAGAGCAAATTTTTGAATTGTTACAAGGAGGCTTCGAAAAGTTCGTCGGTCTTTTGGGTACCGAGATAACAGCTCCTCCAGTCTTACTTCTAAGGTGCTCTTCAGTTCATACTTTTGGAATGACGTATCCGATTGATATCGCATTTGCAGACGATCACGGAGAAATTTTAAAAATTCGGAGACGAGTACATCCTAAACAAATTCATAGCTGCGCGGGTGCTTATTGCACATTTGAAAGACCATCAGTTGATGATTTCCCATGGTTTGAGGTTGGTCAGAAAGTGCTCATTCAAGAAATAAGTACTGAAGAAAGCAACGTTGAAAGAAGGAGTCGCTATGGCTATAGAAAACTACTCCGTAAAAATTTGCCCCAGATGCGGAGAAAAGCTGTTTCAGGACATGAGAATTTGTTACGGGTGCCTTCTAGACTTCAGCGGTCCAAGCTCACTTGTATGCAATCTCGAAGTATCAAGAAATAAAAGAATTGCCAACCTTCCCTTTATAGAAACTGATGAGTATTTGCTTTCTGAGGAAGTAGGAGAGGAGTGGGATAAAGGCCTGCCACCTGCTTTGTTTGAACTGGATAACTCATATTCACCAGCAGATTAAACAGTACGTGGTATCCTTTAAGAAGAGTTGCGAAAGTAACATAAAGGAGTTTCCATGTATAAAGTCTCGCTTCGCTCTTCTAAAAAGAGCCAGTTTGTAAAGATTGCGCTTTGCATAATGTTTTTGGCTGTTGCGTTTTTAATTACGCCTGCAAGAGCATTTGCGCGCGACCTTTCAATAGATACGGTAAATATTGATGCGACGGTTCAAAAAGACGGAACGTTGCATGTCGTAGAAACTCGTACATTCTATTTCAACGGTAGTTTTCATGGTGTCTATTGGAATCTTCCAGTTGGAAAGAATAAATACAATGGACAGAACGTTGAAGTAAATATTACTTCAGTTACCGTTCAGGATAGGCAAGGAACGCGTCAGATCTACAGCAAAGATTCAAATGGAAATGGCGCCAGCTCAGATGAGTACTATGTTCCTACTCTCTCAAACAACATGCTGAACCTAAAGATTTATTCAGCGCATGATGATGAGTCAGCACATATCACTATCGAGTATGACATTACTAATGTTGTAACAAACTGGTCGGATACTGCGGAGCTGTACTGGAAGTTTGTATCTGATGGCTGGGATTCCGAGTCTCGAAATGTCACTGCTACTATTCATCTTCCTGTCCCATCAGGACAATCTATAGTTGCCGGAGATACTGTTCGCGCTTGGGGACACGGTCCACTAGATGCAAATGTTGAAATTACCAACAATGCAGTCGTTTATAAGGTTCCTGGTGTAGGAACTGATGAATTTGCGGAAGCTCGTATTACGTTCCCAACTGATTGGGTTTCTGGGCTAGCTCCTATTCAGCAGAATAAGCTGAGTAGCATCTTGTCTGAGGAACAAGCGTGGGCGGATGAAGCAAATCACAAACGTGAGATTGCAAAAACTCAGGTAGCTCTTATTCTTTATGCACCATTAGTACTTGCGGCTATCACCGTTGTAGCAGCAATCTTGCTGCGTATTCAATATAAAAAGGTAATGGCTCCTCAGTTTAATGACCTTTACTACAGAGATGTCCCATCTAATGATCATCCTGCAGTTCTTTCTATGCTTTACAACGGTGAGCTAATTAAGGGAGACGCTCTGACAGCAACCCTTATGCACCTTTCTGATTCAAAGTACATTAGCTTGAATAAGACGGTTAGTACAAACTTCCTTGGTATGGAAAAGTCTGATTATTGTCTTACAAAGGTTCAAGACCTTTCAGAAAGCCAGCAGCCTTTCTACCCTGGCAGTTCACTGTCAAATAAGATTGATATTATGGCAATGAGGCTAATCTTTGATAAGGCCGGAGAATCTGGAGCGGTAAATACTACTGTTACCATGAAACAAATTGGTAAGTATGCTTCATCACATCCAGAAGATTTTAATAAGGCATATGAGTCTTGGGAGAGCCCTATCAAGCTTAGCTATGCTGCTAAGTATGGAACAAATAAGATTCCATTCCACGGTAAGGGAATTCTTGCTGCTCTGATTGCTGTTGATGTTCTTGTTGCAGCTGCTGCATTCTTCATGGGTGTTATGGCTGATGTTTCATTTGCCAATCTACTACTACATCTGTTCATTCTTGTCATTGCCGGTCTTGTTGCACTTGTAAACATTGGCTCGTTTGATTTGATGAACAGAGAGGGTGTTGAGACGCTTGCTAAGACTCGTGCGCTAAGAAAGTGGCTTACTGAGTTCACTAACCTGCACGAAGCAATTCCAACCGATGTCATTCTCTGGAATAGGCTTCTGGTTATGGCAGTTGCGCTTGGTGTTGCGGATAAGGTTATCGAGCAGCTGAAAGTAGCAATGCCAGAGATGCTCAAAGATCCTCAGTTTATGCCTGTTTATAGTTGGTATTACTATGGAAATGGCATGCGTACCAATGCAATTGAGAGCGTAACTAAGAGCGTTACAGCTGCTCATTCCGTCTCAACTGCAGCCCTTGCTTCTTCTAACTCAAGCTCCGGCGGCGGTTTTGGTGGTGGCTTCTCCGGAGGCGGCGGAGGCGGCTTCGGCGGCGGAGGCGGCGGTGGTGGCTTCTAATGCCATAAACGCTTCAATAAACACCACAGGAAGCTACGTTTAAAGGTTTTAATTCTCCCCGTGAACTTGTCGGGGAGAATTTCTTTTTTAAGAAAATATGCGATTTTGGCATATTTGAGTTGATAGTTTTACGCTGCACTTATGGAGCAGATATCTAACAGATTAGTGGGCCAGTGCCTTCGCGATTTGCGAAAGAAGCAACGTCTTACTCAAGAGGCGGTTGCTGAGCACCTTGCTGGAGATCAAGCATTCATATCAAAGGTTGAATCAGGCGAGCGTGGTGTTAAGCTCGGAGAAGTCTTTTCTTTTGCCGAAGCTTTAGGTATTGACGCTTCCGAGCTCGTCGAAGCTTTGCGTTCGTATCGATAGTTTTAGTTCAATTTTTTAATGCAAGAATCCTGTGAAAGATGCACTTCTTAAAAGAGGCGCCTTTTTTCTATTTGACACGTCAACATCAAAAGATAAAAGAAAACGGCCCAGAGATTTCTCTCTGAGCCGATTCAAGTCGTGGTGGCGGGGAAGGGAATCGAACCCCTGACACGGGGATTTTCAGTCCCCTGCTCTACCAACTGAGCTACCCAGCCATTGGTGCTTCGAAAAGCTTATTTACTATAACAGACTCAAGCGCTTCGTCAAGCGGGCAATTTATACAATCCAGAAATTTTTTCCGCCGGTGAGGTCAAATTCAACGGTCATACCCTTTATTGCAAAGAATGCCTCAATTTGCTCCTTTGTTTTTTCAAGCTCTTGACCGTCGATTTTCTCGCGCTCATCGGGTTTCTCGCTAGAGGGGAGCTCTATCCACAGAGACTGCTTGCCGCATGCATCGCGCAGGTGGACTTTGCTTCGAAGACCCTGTTGTTCAAGCCTTTTATTAAGATGAATGAGGTCATAGAAGTTGACGATTTTTGACATGCTAACTCGTTTCTCTAAACGCTTGCTCTTAAGCATACACGTTTGCAAATTGGTACAATAGATTGTCTAGCTTGAACTAGGTCAGCGGTCGTTGCTGCCTCCACTGAATAAACTATTCGAGGGGAAATTATGGCCTTTACGAGAAAAGAATTCTTGTCCCTTTCTGCTTTGGGAGCTGCGGGTACCTTGGCCGCATGTACACCGCAAGCAAGGACAACTGATGATACGAATCAGCCTGCATCTAACGTGGACCTTGAAGAGTTCAAGTCACTCAAGCTGGACATGACCCAGTGGAGCTATGACGAGGATAACGACTGCTACTATCAGCTGGGCATTCAGTACTGCACTAAGCCTGCAAGCAAGTCGGTAAACACTCTCTCGGTTTTTGTTCCTGGAAAGTATCTCTCGGGAAAGAAGAACGGCTCTACGTACGAGTGCGAAGTGAGCGAGAAGGCCGTTGTAGGCAGCTTCACCGCACGTACCGCACCTATCGTCATGCCTATTAACACAGCAACGCTCGCCCCTCAGAGCGCTCCTACAAGTTACTCATACGAAGGCCTTGCACCGTACCTTGAGGCTGGTTGTGTGTACGTATACGCAGGTTTCCGCGGCAGAAGTGCTGGTTACGATTCAACTACAGGCTCGGACGAGCTTTACGCAGGTGGATCACCTTGGCCGGCAGTAGACCTCAAGGCTGCTATCAGGTACTTGCGCTACAACCATGAGCTGCTTCCTTGCAATACATCAAAGATTTTTGTGTTTGGCTTTGCAGCCGGCGGCGGTCTTAGCGCGGTGCTAGGAACCTCGGGAGACTCTCCGCTCTATACGCCATACCTTAAGGCGGTTGGTGCTGCTACACATAGCGAGAAGGGCGAGCAGCTTTCAGACTCTATTTACGGCAGCGCTTCGTGGTGTCCTGCGACATCGTACGACCTTGCAGACGCAGCATACGAATGGTCTGCTGGTCAGTATGCAGACGCAACAGACTCCCGTGCTGAAGGTGTTTGGACCCAGCCTCTCTCACAAGATCTTGCTGGCGCATATGCTTCATTTGTCAACAACATGGATCTTCTCGACAGCAATGACAGCAAGGTTGGTCTTGATGAGACTAACTCTGGTGTCTATACCGCTGGATCATATGCAGATCTTCTGCTCAACGAGCTTAAGACCTCTGCAAATAACTTTGTTAAGGACAACGCATTCCCTTACACCTCTACGCCTCAGCGCTTAGAAGAGCCTACGTTCCCAGGTGATCCAAATCTGGCAACAGTTCGTGGTACAGACAACGCAACTCCTGCCACACAGCAGGTTCAATCTACTATTTACGATACTGCTGAGCACTACTTTGGCTCTCTGAACTCTGAGTCTATTTGGGTTGTATATAACCTTCGCCGTCAGAGCGTTGAGCTTGAGAACTTGAGGGGTTTCTCGCGCGCTCTGAGAGGTGCTTCACTTCCTGTTGGAGCTTTTGATGCACCTGATAGAAGCACTCGTGCAAATCAGCTATTTGGCGTTGGTGAGCAAAGTACCTTGCATTTTGATGAGCAGACAGCTGACCTTATCAAAAAGAACCTTGATACGTATATGAAGCTTACTGATTGGAAGTCCAGCTACGCCAATGACTGGTCCTCTGATTTGAATAAGGCTGACACGCTGGAGAATGACATTCCAACTCGTGTGGATATGTTTAATCCTCTGTACTTTACCAGCGCATCTTACAAAGGTTATCAGACAGCATCGGTTGCTCCTTATTGGCGCATTAATGAGGGTGCCCAGAATACCGATACCTCAATCTGCACTTCGTTCAACCTAGGCTTGTCTTTAAAGCATTTCTCGGGCGTGAGCAATGTTGATTACACGCTTGTTTGGGATAAGGGCCACGTTCTTGCCGAGAGAACAGGCATTGCAACCGCCAATTTGGTGTCTTGGATTGTCTCGAGCGCATCCGCTTAAAGGGGAGGACAGAGCGTGTTTCAAACAAAGAATCGCCGACTGTACGGTGTTATTGTCATCGTTGTGCTTGCGGTAGGTGCAATATGCTTCTCTCTTTTCAGAGGTGCTGATAAATCTCAGTCTCAGGCAAGTTCACAATCGCAGCAATCGCAGTCGCAGCAGACGCAACAGACGCAGTCTCAGGGCTCGCAAAACAAGGGCTACATTGATTCCGTAGCAGCGGATGATCCTTATGCAAAAGGCATCCATCACGTTCGCATTGTGGTGAAGGATTACGGCACTATCGAGGCAACTCTTAACGCAAATGTTGCACCTATTACGGTCTCCAACTTTGCCCATCTTGCCGAGTCAGGCTTCTATAACGGCCTTACGTTCCATCGCATTATTGACGGCTTCATGATTCAGGGTGGAGATCCTAAGGGCAACGGCTCGGGCGGATCCGAGAACAAAATCAAGGGTGAGTTCACCAAAAACGGTGTCGAGAATAACATCTCGCATACACGTGGAACTATTTCCATGGCGCGCGCTCAAGATCCTAACTCTGCAAGCTCACAGTTCTTTATCATGCAGGCAGATAACTCAACTCTGAATGGAAACTATGCTGCATTTGGCACGGTAACAAGTGGAATGGATGTTGTTGATGCAATTTGTAAAGGTGTGAAACCCACCGATTCAAACGGAACAATTCCTGCTTCAGAGCAGCCTGTCATTGAGTCCATCACGATGATTGATTAGATTCCTTATATAAAATATTGTTATGTTATTGAATGACCTGCAACAAGTTATAAAGTTGCAGGTAATTGGCTTAAAACACGCTTCTCATGATATACTATTGTTATCCGAGAGGAGTGGTGTTATGCGAGCTGTTGGCGAGTTTTGCGTTCACCCAGGTCAGGGCGTATGTCTTGTTGAAAATGTAGTTTCGGAGCCTACTCCGGCCTACGTTTTGTCTCCTATTGGGCAAAAACATCCTGTTCAGATTGTATTTCCTCTTGATCAAGAGTTCAGACTACGCGATCTTATGACGCGTGATGAGGCTACAAATCTTGTTGATATGTATCCTCAAATTGAACTCATTACCTTTCACATCCACAACGCCTCTCTTGAAGAATCTCACTTTAGACATGCCATCAGAGAAGGTTCTTGTAAAGACTCCATTAGTATTGCTAAAACATTTAGAGCTCGTATTGATAAGGCGCGTTCGCTCAACAAGAAACCACCTGTTTCTCACGAGAGAATCTTTAAGATGGCCAGTAATCGCGGTCTTTACGAGCTTATTACAGCGCTAAATTGTACCGTTGACGAGATTCAAAAGGTCTTTAGCTCACGCTATGGCGTAGAAATTGGAAAAGCATAGAGTACAATTAACCCATCCGTTCAAGAGATGGGAAATTATGACTTCAGAAACATCTGCAAATCGTGCTGTTGTTACTGTTTTGGGCAGCGATGCTCCAGGAATTGTTGCAGCAATTTCTACCACTTTGGCCGAGTCAAATGCCAACATCTTAGATATTGCCCAGACTATTTTGTCTGGTATTTTTACCATGACCATGCTGATTGAACTTCAGGATGCCGAGTCTTTCTTGAGTCTCAAAGAGCGTCTTGATACCGTCTCAGAAAAGCTTGGTGTACAGGTTAACATGCAGCGTGAAGAGGTCTTCACGTTTATGTATCGTCCTTAAAGGGGTAGTGTTTTGTCAGAGCTTTCAACTGAAGAACTCATTGCTCAAAAGCAGTCTTGGCTCAATCAAGATGTATCAAATCTGAAAGTAGATATTGTCTTTTCCGATATGGATGAGACGTTTTTGCATACTGATAAATCTCTTGATGCCAAAAATATGGCAATGTTGGATCGCCTGGCTGAGCTAGATATTCCCTTTGTTCCTTGTTCTGGACGCGCGTTTAACGTGCTGCCAAAAGAGGTTGTGAATCATCCTGCGTCTAAGTATGTGGTGTCCTGCGATGGTGCCATTATTAGAGACCTTTCTACTCAGACGATACTTCACGAGTCTACTGTTACCAAGGAGCAGGCACTTGAGCTGTATCAAAAGCTTAAGGATCTTCCTGTAACTTTTGATATTTTTGCTGATGGTGGCGTTTATCAGGAGCGCTCAAGGCATAATCTGATCACTCAGCTTGGTATTCCCGCAGATCATGCGGCGTTTATGCAGCGCTCACGTACACCCTTTGACCAGAGCGTTGAGGAGTTTATTGACAGCGTAACTACTATTGAGCGACTTGGTTCCTACTGGTCAGTTTCAGAAGGCGAGAAGTACCAGGCACTTGTAGCAGATGCTGTTGCTTCGGTAAAAGGATTGAGTGGCACGGCTTCCATGAGTATGGGAATGGAAATCTTGGCCGACGGCACCTCAAAGGGTGCTGCACTGCAATGGCTCTGCAACTACCTTGGTATCTCTACAGAGAACGCTGCAGCCTTTGGTGACTCGCTCAATGATGTTGCAATGCTTTCTGCAGCTGGAATGGGTACAGCAGTTGCTAACGCTCGTCGTGAGGATTTTGAGGTTGCAACCTATATCACTTTGACTAACGATGAGGCGGGTTTCTCGCGATTCCTAACGTGGGCGCTGGGGGAGTAAGCACCTGGTGCTGGGAGCGTAGCGCTTCAGAGTTTTGTTCAAGACATGACATATCGTGTAAAGAAAAAGCCGGCAGAGATATATCTGCCGGCTTTTGTTGTAACTAGTAGAAAGTACTAGGCACTAGGTTAGTGATTACTGTCCTGCTGCTCTTCAAAGACATCTTCATCGGCCGCTTCCTCATCAAGCTTAAGAGGACGGAAGCTAGCGGTATCGCCACCAACATAGTCTGCAACGGTAGCTGCGTTTTCAACGCGCTCCTTGTGCAGTGCCTCTGCAAAGATATCCTCATCTTCCTCAATCTCTGCAATGCGCTCTTTCATAGGAGCCTCAACAAGTGGCATAGGACCTGTCTGAGCCGCATCGTCAAGCATGATACGGGTAAGCTTCTGCTCACGCTTAACCTTGGAGAACAAAGGAACGTACTCAAAGACAATGTTGGAGTTCTCAAGACCATACCAGCGAGCAGGAGATCCGCAGATACGACGAATAAAGTACTTGAGCTCAAGGCAGCGAGCGTCAAAACCGTTAATGTCGGTCTCTGGAGCTAGTACCTTACGTAGCAAGCAGAATCTAAAGTCACCAATCTCAGAGTGCTCCTTGTAGATAGAGTACTTGTGGTTTTGTGGAGCAAGCTGGTTGTTCTTAATCAGATCACCAACAATTTGGTAGAGATAGGTGTTGATGCGCTGGTTAACCTTGAAGCCAAGTCGCAACGTAATCTTGAACAAGAAGTCTGTACCAAAATCGTTAACAATAAACTCGCGTGTATTTGGGTCATCTGTCAGCGAGATGTTAATGAAGTAGTAGGCTTTTGCACGCTTTGGACGCTTATCCAGGATGGAATAAAGGATGTCGCGGTCAAGTTTGTCAAAGGACGAATCGTTAGTAAGGAAGACCAGGTTATCAGCAAGAGTTGAATAATCTGCATCGTGGCTCAAGCTACGAAGCTGGTCGATGTATTTATCAACAGGCAGATAAACGCTTTGTGTTCTCTCAACAGCGGTACCGCGACGCCATACAAACATGACAACAAAGATTGCGGTTGCCATAAGAACGGTAAAGTAGCCGCCGTGGAAGAACTTGGTAAGGCTTGAGAAGAAGAACATAGCCTCGATAGCACCAAAGAAAAGAATGAATGGAATGGCCGCCCATAGGCGCTTTCTGATAACAGCCAGGTAGGTGTAGAGCAAGATTGAGGTCATGAGCATGGTAACGGTAATTGCAAGACCGTACGCTGCTTCCATGTGCTCAGAGCTCTGGAAGAGAAGTACAACGCCAATGCAGCCAACCCACATGATGTTGTTTACAAGTGGAATGTAAATCTGGCCCTTTGTTGTGGAGGGGTAGTTAATCTTAATGTGAGGCATAAGATCAAGTTTAATTGCCTCAGAGACAATGGAGTAAGAGCCTGTAATCAGTGCCTGAGAGGCAATAATTGCAGCAAGAGCAGAGAGAATAACGGCAAATGGTCTAAGCTGACCAGGAAGCATTTCAAAGAAAGGATTGAGGTCTTTGATAGCGTTGAAGCTCTCGTTGGTGTGGTTAGTGATGATCCACGCGCCTTGTCCAAGGTAGTTCAGAATCAAGCAGACCTTAACAAAAGGCCAGCTTACGTAAATGTTGCTCTTGCCAACGTGACCCATGTCAGAATAAAGCGCCTCTGCACCAGTGGTACAAAGGAAGACACTACCTAAAACCATGAGACCAGCTGCATTGAGCTTGCCATCAAAGAGGAACAGAATGCCGCGGACTGGGTTAAGAGCTCGAACAACGCTAATGTCAGCAAGCATGTTCATAACACCCATGGCACCCAAGAACAAGAACCAAAGCGTCATGACAGGGCCAAAGGCCTTACCAATGGTAGAAGTACCTGCCTTCTGCAGAGCAAAGAGTGTGCAGAGAATGGCAATGGTAATCATGACAACAATGTGCTGATTATCACCAATAATAGCATGAGCTGCAGGAATAGTACGCAAACCCTCAATAGCGGTGGTTACCGTAACAGCTGGGGTCAAAATACCGTCAGCAAGAAGAGCTGCGCCACCAATCATGGCAGGAATAATTAGCCATTTGGCGCACTTTTTAACCAAACTGTAGAGCGCAAAGATTCCGCCCTCATTGTGGTTGTCTGCCTTCATTGCAACCATGACGTATTTAACGGTTGTAATGAGTGTCAGCGTCCAGATAATGAGGGACAGAGCACCCAAAACAACATCGGTGCTCATGGTAAGAAGTCCACCATTACCAGCGATAATTGCCTTCATGGTGTACATTGGAGAAGTGCCAATGTCACCGTAGACGATGCCAAGGGTAACAAGTACCATGCCAGCACTTAGAGGAATGCCGGTTGATTTCTTGGCTTTGTCCTTAGAGAAAAGCGCATGAAATGCAGCTTTACTTGTATTCATCTATTAATCCTCTCAACAGATGATCGGTTCAGTTCGTCATCATATGTTAGTCCATATACCTAGTTATAACTAGACGAATGTACAAACGTACTTATTTTGCCTGCAAGCGGAAAAATTTACTCATTTTCCCGCGGTTTTCTCGAGATTTTATATGTGTGGTGAATCTTCTGATTTCTTGAGAAGTCCTCCGGAATAGTTTCACTTGTTATGTCTTCAATGTCGACGCCAGCTCGCTGGATTTTCTCAACATCTGGCTTAAAGGTACGTAGGTTGCATGAGAAAATGGCAACGCCGCCGCGAGTCAGAAGGCGAGAAATGCCAATGATAAGCTCAGCATGATCTCTCTGGACATCAAACGAGCTCTGCCTCATGCGCGATGAGTTGGAGAAGGTGGGGACGTCGCAGAAGATAACGTTCCAGCGGTTTTTGGTGTGACGCATCTCGGTAATCCAAGATAGGACGTCTGCCTGGACAAACTCGTGTTCCTCGCCGTCAAAACCGTTGCGCTTCATGTTGCGCTTGGCCCACTCGAGCGAAGGTTTGGAGAGGTCAACAGTAGTAGAGTGGAGTGCACCACCATCTGCTGCGTAGCAGGTAGCGGTACCTGTGTAGGCAAAGAGATTGAGGAAGCTCTTAGCTGCGCCAGCACTCTTCATGAGCTCACGAATCTCTGCGCGTGTATCGCGGTGGTCTAGGAAGATTCCACAGTCCAGCCTTGAGGCAAAGTTGACCTCAAAGAGTAGGCCACCCTCATCGATGAGCAGCATTTCTTTTCTGGAGTTGTCTGCAGCGCTGCCCTCGTCAGAGTACTGAGAGCCACCCTTTGCACGCGTTCTTGTTCGTAGATTTACGTTTGAGCTGGGTACGCCTAGAATGCGAGGAGCCAAAGCTAGGACGTCTAGGAGGCGGCGCTTTGCAAGGTCTGGATCAATCTCTTTAGATGCAGCGTACTCAGAGATTTGCAGCCAGGTAGTTGGCTTTGTGGCGCCCTTGTAGATGTCAATGCTGACGGCATAATCGGGTAGGTCAGCGTCATAGACGCGATAGCACGAGACGTCGTTTTTACGAGCCCACTTAGCGCGTTGCTTGGCCACCTTAGTAAGGCGTGCAGCAAACTGATCAGACGCAGGTACCAGCACGCTTACGGGCTGGTTGTTAACCATGACAGTGGGACCTGCAGGAACCGAGGTTGACTCAGAGTTGCTTGCAGGTGCAGTGGCATCAGCTTCGCCGCCACCTGCTTTCTCTGCGATTGCGGCAGGGTAGGAGCGCATCGTAGCAATGGAGTTGCCCACGTAAACAGAAAGCGTCTGCGATGGAGTTGCTCTGAGCACCGTATCGGTATTTGTATCGCTGGTAAGAAGCGTGCTTGCCTGTCCCACAAAAAGTCCAAGCGTGGAGTAAGCAGAGCCCTGAAGTGTGGGCTCTTCTTTGGTCCACGAGAGATCGGCAACAATGCCCGTGAAGTGCTCTGCATGTTTTAGTAGCTTAGAAGCGGCCAAGAACTGCACGTCAGCCTTGAGACCGCCTGCACGAAGCGTATAAAGCACAGCCTCCTTGGCCTTTGGGCGAGGGTCCGCTGCATAGAGTGTGACCTGGCGCTCTTGGCCCTTCTCGGCACGTTCATCGGCCTCAGCAAGCAAATCCTGCCAGGCATCGTCGTCGTGGCCAGCCCAACCCGTCATGCCCCAGCGAGCGCGCAGAATGCCCGGCGCCACGTCCAGTGCCATGCCCGCTGCCTCCTGTGCAAGCGCGCCTGCTCCCGGGAACAGCAGCGCCGGCAGCGGCGCGTCTGGCGAGAAGAGCGATGCACTCGCAGCAGTTTGCGCCTGCAGGTACAGAAGGGCAGCAGCGTAGTCCAGCCTGAGCGGCGCAAACTCACGTGCCGGCCCTCGACCGCCAGTCAGACTGCGCTTAAAGAGCGCCTCACCAGCAAGGTCAATGCCAACCGTGGCACGGTTGCGTGAGACGCGCACGACAATAGTTACGTCAGGCGCAAGCGTGTTGACCATAGGACGGCTTCCGCGTTTTGCTACAAGTCGGTCTACAATAGCGTCTTTTGTTCTGACAGCAATGAAGTTGGTATTTCTGAGCTGGTCATTTGTGCCGTGAGCGCTGACTGCAATGGTGGCATGCGGACCAATATGGTCTTCCCAAGCAATGTGGGAGAGGTCTTCGTAGAGAGCGTCTGAAGTTGCAGCACCAACGCGATCAAGCACTAAAATGACGCGAGACGTGAGGCGAGACCATAAACAGACGCGGTAAGCATCGGCAAGTGAGCCGTAAAACGCAACCTGTCCGCCAAGAGGACGCACCTTTTTGATGCGCAGGCCGTCTAGCTCCTGTGCAAGAAGCTTCTCAAAGCCTTTTGGACACGTTGCAAAGAACTCAAGTTCTTGAGACATCGGGACACCTTTCGCCCGTAGGAATGGAATACATACTGATGCAATATTTTCCCATGTTTTTCTCGCCAAATGGCTGGGGAGAAGAAAATACATCAAGAACCCGTGGGTGCTAGGCTGTGTGTGACTTCGAGCAGCGCGTCTGCAGCCCGCACCACCCTCCACTCACCGAAGAGCGGAAGTTCATACATAATGTCCCCAATCATCTGTTATTTTTCGCTTAAAATACGCGTAGTATCTTTTACTAAGAAATAGAGAGCTGTTTGAGGTTTGGGAGTCATTATGGATGCAAAAGTTATGGAAACATTTGAGTCCTGGCGTGCAAACGTCACCGAAGAAGACCTGGTAAAAGAGATCGGAGAGCTTGCAAAACCAGAAGCAGAGGATGAGCTCTACGATGCATTTTATCGCTCACTTGCATTTGGTACCGCTGGTCTTCGTGGCACCATTGGCGTTGGCACCAACCGCATGAATGTCTACGTTGTTGCTCAGGCAACTCAGGGTCTTGCAGATTACCTCAACGCTCACTACCAAAATCCTACCGTGGCTCTTGCAAGGGATTCTCGCCTCAAGGGCGAGGATTTCCAGAAGGTTGCAGCTGGTGTTTTAGCAGCTAATGGCATCCGTGTGTACGTCTATCCACGCATTGAGCCTGTCCCAACGCTCTCGTTTGCCGTCCGCTACCTCAAGACTTCCGCAGGTATTGTGCTTACCGCAAGCCACAACCCTGCGCCTTATAACGGCTATAAGGTATACAACGATAACGGTGGTCAGATTACTGACGAGGCTGCAGCAGAGATTTCTGCAAACATCGCACGCGTTAACCCCTTTGACGTCAAGCCTATGGACTTTGAAGAAGGCCTGGAGAAGGGCTTGATCATTTGGACTCCAGAAGAGGTTCTGGACAACTTTATTGAGGCTATCAAGCGTGTTTCTATTCCAGGATTTAAGGCTGCCGACGGCTACAAGGTTGTGTACACGCCGCTCAATGGTACAGGCATGGAGTGTGTCACGCGCATTCTCAAGGAGATTGGCGTCAATGACGTTGACGTTGTTCCAGAGCAGGCAGAGCCAGACGGAAACTTCCCCACATGCTCCTATCCAAATCCAGAGTTCCGTGAGGCACTTGAGCTGGGCCTTAAGCTTGCCGACAAGGTCAAGCCAAACCTTTTGGTTGCAACTGACCCTGACGCAGACCGTATGGGTACTGCAATCCCTCACAACGGCGATTACGTGCTGCTTTCCGGTAACGAGATGGGTGTCCTGCTTATGGACTGGCTTCTTACCATGGCTGAAGAGCGTGGCGAGAAACCCCAGGATAAGGTAGCCGTTTCCACCATCGTATCTTCTGCTATGCCCGACGTCTTGGCACGTGCTCGTGGCTTTGAGATGCGCCGCGTTCTCACGGGCTTCAAGTATATTGGCGACCAAATTGACCAGCTCAAGGATGCCGGCGAGGAGGACCGCTTCCTCATGGGCTTTGAGGAATCCTATGGCTACCTTGTTGGTACCCACGCTCGCGATAAGGACGCTATTGTTGCCACCATGCTTTGCGTTGAAATGGCTTCTTGGTACGCGGCTCGCAACATGGACCTCTACGAGGCAATGGATGCCCTGTACCAGCGCTATGGCTACTACCTCAATGGCGTTGTCAACGCTGCCTATCCAGGCGCTGAGGGTGCCGCTAAGATGGCTCAGATTATGAGCAGCCTGCGTAAGAATCCACTGGAAACGGTGGGCAATTACAAGGTTGTTGGCGTAACAGACTATGCTGAGTGCGCAGAAATGCCTCGCGTCTCGGGCCTGCAGAAAGAGGCTCCTCAGACGCTGCCAGCATCCAACGTGATTGAGTATAGGCTTGAGGGAGACAACAAGGTCATCTTCCGTCCATCAGGCACCGAGCCTAAGGTCAAGGCCTACCTCTTTGCCAACGGCAAAACTCGCGAAGAGGCTGAGGCTCGCGTTGCAGAGCTCAGCGAGGCTGCACAGAAGGTGCTTTCATAGTTCGTCTTTATCTCTAAAACGTTTTTCCACGCAATATTTTGGCGAGAAACCCGTCCAGCCCAGCATTCACCTTTTGTGGATGCTGGGTTTTTACTCCGCGGCCTTTACCGTCACGGTGTACAGGGCATTTGCAGCGCCGGCAATAGTTTCTGCCGCCCATGGACGTGCGCTTACCTCAGGGGACAGAGGGTCGTGGACATTTACGGTGCCGTCATCGTTCTTGCTGGTTACCAAAATCCAGTGATCGCCATCAGAACTCAGCTTATTGCCCTTAACCTCAACAAGCAGGTAAGTTTCGGCGTCAAGAAGCGTGGTAATATTGCCGGCCGAAATACTATAGCTTTCGGCAACAAGACCAAGGTCACCCAGGTTCTTCTCGAGAAATGATCTGTTCATTCCAGAGTCGGTGTCCGCTGCTTTAGTTGTTTCAACAGCGCCCGCAATATCTGCTGGAGTCCAGTTATTCTTTCCGGTAAGTCCCATGTATGCCATAGAAAGGACAGTTGGGCCAGAGCCCTTGGTGGCAATTACAGAACCGGCGTACGAGACGCCACCCCATCTAGAGTCCCAGGTATAGAGCTGTGGAGCTGTACCTTTGGTGAGCGAATCATCGTAAGTCTTGGCCTTGCCATCAGAATCAGGATAGTTTGCAACAAAATCAATTGCCTCAGGGTGGGCGAGTGCTAGCTCAATGAGGCTTTTATCGCTGTATTTATCAGCGTGTTCTGCAATCCATGCAAGGTTTTTGTTCTGATCTAGCTTAGCTGCCAGGGCTTTAGTCAGTTCCTCTGAAGTTCCTACAGCAACACGAGAATCAACGGAGTTGGCCTCTACCTCTGGAGTAGATTCTTTAGCGCAACCACGCACGCAGCTCGACACAATAAAGACCAGTAAAAGTGCTGCAATAACCGCTAGTCCAATGACAATATAGGTTCTCGTACGAGAATCAATGCGATGTAGTAGAGATTGTCTCTTAAAGAGAATGGCCTGGGAACCAAGGGTATTTCTCTTGCGACGTCTTGCCTGCCTATCGGAAAAACTGCCATCACGAGGAGGACGACCATTTTGCGGAGGACGACGACGCATTGCAGAGTCTCCGTAGGAGCCTTGTCTTCTATCAGGTGAATCATTCAGGGGCATGGCGGCCTCCAAGCCGTAAAAATAGTTTCACTCATGATGAATCATACGGCGAGAAGTGCATAAATACTTTTAGAAAACGGTGAATGCAATATTCCGACCGACGAGCGGGTTATTTGCACCGTTTAGCGGTTTGGTATGCGCATAAGGGTTGATTAAGTATATTCTTTTACTCACTATCATTTGTTTTCAAAAGTTAGTGAGCCGCATAAAGAAAGAAGGCATCGTGAAGCATAGAAATGCTCGACAGGACGTGATTCGTGAGCTTGTTCGCAGCGAGTCCATCCGTACGCAGCGCGATCTTGTTGACATGCTTAAAGATCGTGGCTTTGCCTGTACTCAAGCAACCGTTTCTCGTGATACAGCAGAAATGGATTTGCAAAAGCTCCCCGAGGGCGCCTATGTGCTTTCTGAAGATATGCATTTGCAGAAAATGCTCTCTGAGTTTGTGATTGGGGCTACGGCAGCAGAGAATCTTATTGTGATTCGCTGTCATCCAGGCACTGCGTCAGCCGTTGCGTTTGCCCTTGATGACGTTGAGCTTGACCACGTTGTTGGCACCGTTGCCGGCGACGATACCGTTTTGATGATTGTGGATAAAACTGCGCATGCTGCAGACGTGGTGCGTATTATTACGCAGCTTGGCAATGTAGAGAGCGTTCTATAAAACACAAAGCTTTTTGGCGAGAAACTCGTCAAAAGCACACTTCATTCAAAAAAGAAAAAGGAGCCTGCTTAGTGCAGACTCCTTTTTGTTGTAGATAAACCAGAGGTTTATGGAGTTCCAGTTCCCGTTCCCGTACCAGTACCAGTGCCAGTTCCAGTTCCCGTTCCCGTTCCAGTACCTGTACCTGTGCCCGTTCCGGTTCCAGGAGTGGCTGGAGTAGTAGGAGTGGTAGGAGTAGTGGTGGTATTGTCCTCTTCCTCCTCGTCAGCCTCTTCTTCCTCTTCCTCGTCATCTTTCTCTTGCTGTTTGTTGTTGGCAGAGCCACCAACAAACTTCCAGTAGCTGTCAGGCTTATAGGAAATCTTTTCAGTGGTCTTAGGGAATTCAGCACGTGCAACACCAGAAAGCGCTGCGTTCATGTAGTATGCCCAAACATACTGAGCGGTAACAAAGGTAGAGGACTCTCCGCCGCCAATAATAACGGGGTCGCGACTATCTGGATATCCACACCAAGCAACGGTTGCAAGCTGTGGGGTATAAGCGCAGAACCAAAGGTCCTCGGAGTTATCGGAAGTACCAGTCTTACCAGCAACTGGCTGGTTGAAGGTCTTCAGGTTGTATGCATAACGACCAGTACCAGAGGTAAGAACACCGCTTAGAACATCTGTTGCTGCTGCAGCAACAGCTGGGCTAATTGCCTGAACTGGGTTGTCCTTGTGCTCGTAAATAACGTTTCCGTTACGGTCTTCGATGCGCGTAATTGCTACAGCATCACGACGAACACCGCCTGCTGCAAGGGTTGCAAATGCCGTGCACTGTTCAATAGGGGTTACGCCCTGAGAACCAAGAGTGGTAGACAGGTATGGCTGTAGCTGAGTGCGAATACCCATAGCGTAGCAAGTCTGAAGGATCTTATCGATACCAATAGCTTCAGCAACCTGTGCATAGACAGTGTTGGAAGAGTAGACCGTACCTTGACGCAGCGTAATTGCGCCATAGCTGTAGTTACCAGCGTTTTTGACCAACCAGGTTGGCGTAATTTGCATAGGAGAGTTGCCGTTAAGAACAATCTCTGGATTCATACCTTCGGAAAGGGCCGCTACCAGCGTATACATCTTAAAGCTGGAGCCCATCTGACGGTTACTACTGGTTGCAATGTTGTACTGGCTCTTTGAGTAATCCTGTCCACCAACCATTGCTTTAATGTAGCCAGTCTGAGGATCAATAGAAACCAAAGCAGCACCCAGACGAGGATTGCCAAGCTCAGCAATACGTCTTCTAGCAGCCTCATCAGCGTCTTTCTGGAGGTCAGGATCAAGCGTGGTGTAAACGCGCAATCCACCCTGAAGAATGGTATCGCTATCAAAGTCTTCCTGAAGCAGGCTACGAATATAGTCAGTCCAGTAAGGGAACTGGCCAATGTTATCGGTCAAAGTACCAGGATTAAGCACTAAGTCTTCTGCAACAGCCTCATCGTATTGCTCCTGCGTAATATCACCTGCGCGAAGCATACGCTCAAGAACAGTGTTGCGTCTTTCTCTTGCGGCCTCTGGATTGACGGTTGGGTCATAGGCAGAAGGTGCGTTTGGAAGACCAGCAAGTGTTGCAGCCTCAGCAAGGGTTAGGTCACTTGCATGCTTGTTGAAGTAGATAATACTTGCTGCTTCAATACCGTAAGCACCATTACCGTAGTAAATGGTGTTGAGGTACATATTAAGAATCTGGTCTTTAGTAAACTTCTTCTCCATCTGAATAGAGATGTAAGCCTCGCGGACCTTACGCTTCAAAGAACGCTCAAACTGCTCGTTGGAAAGAACAGTGTTACGAACAAGCTGCTGTGTAATAGTGGAAGCACCTTCGCCGCCACCAAACAAAGAGCCAACAGATGCGCGGACAATACCCCAGGGGTCAATACCGCTGTGGGAATAGAAGCGCTTATCCTCAGTATCAATGGTGCCCTGAATAACATAAGGAGAAATCTGATCCAGGGTAACGGAACGGCGTTGCTGCAGATAGAAGTCAGCAATGTCGTTACCCTTGGAGTCATAAACGCGGGTAGGCTCTGCTACCAGGTAGGCATCAGCAGAGTTGTAATCAGGCAGGTCCTCGAGCCATGAAGAAACAGCTGCACCCAAAGAAAGAGCAAGTGCAAGCGCGAGAAGAGCCATAAAGCCAAAGAATCCAGCAATGCCAAAACCTACGGCATGTGTATTTGCGTGTGTACGTGCACGACGGGTTCTAATACCCATTGAGCCTCCTTGTCATAGCTCTCACTATTATAGTCTGATATTTATGTTTCAGTGAATAAAGAGTTACAACTCTGTTGTATTCTGATAGATAACATATTTGATTGATACTATTTGAAGCAGTAACTATATGATTTAACAGGCTTGCGTTGAGAGGATACAGAGTGCTTTCAGTAGAAGAACAGCTCCGTGTTATTACTTCAGGAACTATGCAGATTGTTCCTTTGGACGGTCTAAAAGAGAAACTCAAGAAGGGCACTCCTCTTAACATCAAGCTTGGCGTAGATCCAACAAGTCCTGATTTGCACCTGGGTCATGCAGTTCCTCTGCGCAAGATGCGTCAGTTCCAGGACCTTGGCCATAATGTCACGTTGATTATTGGTAGTGGTACCGCGCTGATTGGTGACCCTTCTGGTCGAGATTCTACCCGTCCTCCACTCACTGCAGAGCAGGTAGATGCTAACGCAGAGACCTATGTTAACCAGGCAATGAAGATTCTTGATCCAGAAAGAACTACCGTTGTTCATAACGGTGACTGGATTAAGCCTATGAATCTTGAGACCATGCTTGGTCTTATGAGCAAGTTCACCATTGCTCGTATTCTTGAGCGAGAAGACTTCTCTAATCGTTATCACAACCAACAGCCAATTGCCCTCCATGAGTTTATTTACCCTGTTCTTCAGGCATATGATTCTGTTGTTATCAAGGCAGACGTAGAGATGGGCGGAAACGACCAGATCTTCAACTTGCTTGCTGGTCGTGACCTTATGCGTGATATGGATATGGAGCCTCAGATTGCTCTGACTATGCCTCTGCTTGTGGGTACTGATGGCACCAAGAAGATGAGCAAGTCTTACGGCAACTACATTGGACTGACTGATGAGCCAAATGATATGTTTGGCAAGGTCATGTCTATTACTGACGAGATTATTCCAATGTATTACCGTCTTTGCTCTACGCTCTCTATTGATGAGCTTGATGCAATCGATAAGAGCTTTGAAGACGGTACTGCTGATCCTTACCAGCTTAAGCGTGCTCTTGGCAGAAATATTGTTGACCTTTATCACGGTGAGGGAGAAGGTTTTAAGGCTCAGGCAGCTTTTGATGCTCAGTTTAAGAACAATGAGGTTCCTGACGATGTCAAAGAGTTTGCAATTTCTCTTGAAGCGGATGAAGACGGTCTCATTTACCTGCCAAAGATTTTGGTTGAGGTAGAAATTGCTTCGAGTAATGGTGAGGCACGTCGTCTCATTGACGGTGGTGGTATCAAGATTAATCAGCAACCTCTTCCAGCAAAGACCTATAAGGTTGAACCATCAGTTCTTGAGAAGGCTCTTCTCCAGGCAGGTAAGAAGCGCTGGGCTCAGCTCATCTAAAACAGAAGCATTAACTAAGGGCGCATAGGCATGTGGAAACAATTTGTTCTTGTTCTTATAGTTACAACAGCAATTGTTTTTGTTCCAGGATATCTGGGTGCTCGTTTATCAGGCGGTAAACGTGCACTTTCACTTGCCGTGGCTGGTCCCTTAAGCGTCGGTTTTTATATTGTTGCGGGCATTGCAATGTATCCTCTTGGCCTCAAAGGGCTTATTCCGCTTTTTGCTTTTGCCGTGTGCTTCTTGGCTCTTATTGCGGCAGCTCGATTTGGCTCAGAGAGACTTTTACACAAAAAGATCCATTCTTCTTTGTCGCTCTCTTTGCCGGGAGTTTGTATTGTTATTTGTCTTGGTGCACTCGCAGCAAGTTATGTTTTCTATCGAGGTCTTGGTAACCCAAATAACTTCTTGCAATATGACGATAACTACACTCATATCTCTTTCATCAATAGAATTATTCAAACAGGTATTTTCTCGACTTTAAAGGCGTCTGTTTTTGACGGTTTGCCGCTCTCTACACCACAGCCTTTCTCGGGCTCTTGGTATTATCCTTTGGCATTTCACAGCTTTGCCTCAGTAGTTACCTTACTTACACACTGCTCAATTGGAATGGCAGAAAATGCAGTTAATGTGGTGTGGACCGGCTTAGTGTACCCATTAGGACTTTTTGCGCTTGTTTCAAAGATTTTTGGAAAGAAAATTCAAGCGGCAGTACTTGCACCCTTTGCAGCATTTGCTAACATGGCATTTCCTGTTCGCATGCTCACAGTCCACGGTCCGTTTCCAAATATGCTTTCCTTCTGCTGTGTTCCTATAGCAGCGTATTTGTTTGTGCAGATCCTTGATTCGATTACGCAATCGACTTCTCATAAACATGGCGAGAAACCCCAGAAGGCCTCAGATATTTTCATGCTCATTTCGGTACTTTTGGGAATTGTTTTTTGCCATCCAAATGGTGTATTTTTCTGGGCAATTTTGGTATTCCCTTACGTGTTAGTTTCATTTATCCCACGCATGGTGACCAATAAATGCACAGGTAAAAAGTATAAAATTGCTATTTTAGTCGCATTTGAGGCGCTCTGTATTGTTTTCTGTATTGGTTTATGGACTTTTATTTTAAACAGTAGTTTAATGAAGTCCATTGTGAATGTTATTTGGGGAAGGGATTTAAATCCTTTAGACTCCATTGTTCATATTGCCAACCAATCATTTATTATGAATGTCCCAGAAGCAGTTTGTACGGTGCTTTTCTGGATTGGTTTTGTTCACGCGCTTCTCGTTAAAAAATCTCGTTGGTATGCATGTAGCCTGCTCTTTGTTTCTATTTTCTTTGTTGTGGGTCTGATGGGTAATGTAGATGTTAAGCGTTTTCTTATTGGCTTTTGGTATACAGACCCAGAGCGTATTGCTGCCATTATGTGTATCACTTCTACGCCATTAGTTTTACAAGGTGGTTGTGATATTGTTTCTGCTGTTTTAGCTGTATTCCAGAAAATAAAGCAAGCAATAAGAGCTACACAGCCCACAAAGAGTGATGACTCACATACGGTATGTAGAAAAAATTATCTTCTTAAGAGTGCATTTGCAGTTTTACTTTCTATTCCTGTTGTATATGCACTGTGGACCCCAGTTGATCCTTTACAACTTCAGACGCATGAGCCAAGCCGTTTTCAGATAGGTTTGTATTGGATGAGCGAGTCGTATATTCCACAAGATCAGAAGACCTACTCTGCTTCTGAACAGGCTTTTGTTAAAAGAGTTAAAGAGATTGTTGGTGATTCAGTTGTACTCAACAATCCATTTGATGGCTCATCGCTTGCTTATGCGATAGATGGTTTAAACGTGTACTACAAGTTTAAATACAATGAAAACGAGTCACCTGAAAGCAGGCTGATTAGAGAAAAGCTTAATCGCGTATTCTATGAAAAATCGGTGCAAGATGCCGTTCGTTCTGTTGGTGCGCAATATTTTATTCGTTTGAATATGTACCCAGATGATCAGTACCCAACTATGCCTAAAGTAGAAGGAATGTGGTCTGGTCTTAACATTGGCACTGATGCTCCAGGATTTGAGTTGGTACTTGAAGAAGGACCGTATAAACTTTATAGAATCACAGCGATTGATGAGGAGTAGATTGTGAAAGGCATCATTCTTGCAGGAGGTAGCGGCACGAGGCTATATCCGCTGACAACCGTTACGTCTAAACAACTCCTGCCTGTCTATGACAAGCCAATGATTTACTATCCTCTGTCTACGCTTATGCTGGCGGGGATTAGAGACATTCTTGTTATCTCTACTCCTCGTGACCTTCCAAATTTTAAGAAACTTTTAGGTGACGGTTCTGATTTTGGTATTTCTATCCGCTATGCTGAACAGCCTTTTCCTGATGGATTGGCTCAGGCATTTGTTATTGGTAAAGAGTTTATTGGTGATGACGCTGCAGCTCTGATTCTTGGAGACAACATCTTCTTTGGAAACGGTCTTTCAGGACTTGTCAGAAAAGCTGCCCAACAGGCACAGACTGCTGGTCGAGCGACCGTTTTTGGTTACCATGTGGATGATCCAGAGCGTTTTGGTGTTGTTGAGTTTGATAAGAATTACAACGCCATTTCAATTGAAGAGAAACCTACCCATCCAAAGTCTAACTATGCCGTAACTGGTCTCTATTTCTATGATCAGCGTGTTACTGGGCTGGTAAAGCAAGTTCAGCCAAGTGCTCGTGGTGAGTACGAGATTACTGATCTTAACCGTCTGTATCTTGAGGATGGCACGCTTGACGTTGTCACACTTGGCCGCGGTTTTGCATGGCTTGATACGGGAACTATGGAGTCTCTCTTTGAGGCATCAACCTTTGTTCGTACCGTTGAAACAGCTCAGGGTCTGCCGGTAAGCGTTCCAGAAGAGATTGCTTTTGAGAATGGCTGGATTGATAGCTCAAAACTCATTGAATGTGCAGAACGCTACGGTAAATCTACCTATGGCGAGCACCTCAAGAGCGTTGCAGAAGGACGTATCCTTCCTTCTGGAAAGGGAGAATAGTATGCACGTTCTTATTACCGGTGCGCATGGTCAGTTAGGCAACGAGCTCAAACGTCTTTTTGAATCCGGTGTCTCTGAGATTGGTCCAATTCCAGAGGTTTTTGTTGAACCAGATGTTGATTATACCGATGCTGATGAACTTGATATTACCAGTTCAGAGGCAGTAAGCACGTGGTTTGACCAGCATGAACGGTATGACGTTGTTATTAACTGTGCTGCCGCAACAAATGTTGATGGCTGCGAAAGTAATTTTGAGATGGCTTTTGCGGTAAATGCACTTGGCCCTATGAATCTTGCACGAGCTTGCAGTGCTTCGCAAGCAAAGCTTGTTCAGGTTTCTACTGATTACGTCTTTAGTGGAAAAGAAAGTTCTCCTCGTACGGAGCAAGATGCACCTTGCCCTGTTTCTGCTTACGGTCGTTCAAAATTAGCGGGAGAAGGACTTGCGCTCGCCGCAAATGCTCAAACGTTTGTGATTAGAACCGCATGGCTTTATGGTTATGTTGGCAAAAACTTTGTTGCAACCATGCGAACCCTTGGCGAAAAGTATTCAGAGATTAGCGTTGTTGATGATCAGCTGGGTAATCCTACCAGTGCAAATGATCTTGCTCATACAATCTTATGTATTGCGGCTACAGAGAACTATGGCATCTATCACGCTACTAATAAGGGAACGTGCTCGTGGGCTGATTTTGCAGAGGCTATTATGGCTGGTAGTAATCTCGATTGTAAGGTTACTAGGGTAACTTCTGCTCAGTGGAAAGAAATGCACCCAGAAAGCGCTTCTCGTCCCGCATATTCATCTTTGGTAAATGGACATCTTGAGAGTACCATTGGAAATTGTATGAGGACTTGGCAAGAGGCTCTTGCGACATATCTTTCGAAGGTAGAAAGAGGTTAGTGTGAAGACCTATTTAGTAACTGGTGGAGCTGGATTTATTGGATCTAACTTTATTCACTATATGCTCAAAAGAAATCAGGATATCCATATTTTGAACGTGGATGCCCTGACGTATGCAGGCAACCTTGAGAACCTTTCGGAATATGATCAAGACCCTCGTTATACCTTTGCTCACGTAGATATTAGGGATAAAGAGGCTCTGACACAGCTGTTTGAGGCTCATTATCCTGATTATGTTATTAACTTTGCCGCAGAGAGCCATGTAGACCGCTCTATCGAAGATCCAGGTGCCTTTGCTGACACTAACGTTATGGGTACTGTTGCACTTCTGAGTGTTGCAGAGTCTTTCTGGAATGATGGTCAGGGCTCCTACGGTAACCACAGATACCTGCAGGTTTCTACTGATGAGGTCTATGGCTCGCTGCCACTTGATGATCCAGAAGCATTCTTCCGCGAGACTACACCATTGAGCCCTCATAGCCCTTACTCTGCGTCTAAGGCTTCTGCAGATATGTTTGTAAAGGCCTGGCATGATACGTACGGATTCCCAGCAGTAATCACGCGTTGTTCCAACAACTATGGTCCTTATCAGTTCCCTGAGAAGCTCATTCCTCTGATGATTGAGAATTGCCTGGAGCACAAGGCACTTCCAGTTTATGGTGACGGACTGAATGTTCGTGACTGGCTCTATGTCGATGACCACTGCAAGGCAATTGCTATGGTCTTAGAGGGTGGCCGACTGGGTGAGGTTTATAACGTTGGCGGTCACAACGAGCGCAATAACCTCTACATTGTTAAGCGTATTATTAGTGAAGTTGCAAGAATCACCGGTGACGCTCAGATTACTGAAAATCTGATTTCTTATGTTACTGATCGTAAGGGTCATGATCGCCGCTATGGCATTGCACCCGATAAGATTAAAGATGAGCTTGGCTGGTATCCAGAAACTCCATTTGAAGAAGGAATTGTTACCACTATCAACTGGTATTTAGAAAACCGTAACTGGGTTAAGAATGTAGTTTCCGGTGATTACCAGGATTACTACAAGAAGATGTATGAGGGCCGATAATGCGCACATACGATACAGAAACGCTTAAACATCTCCAGCAAGTTGAACGCATGATCTTTAAAGATTTTGTTGATACCTGTGAGTCTCATAATATCCGCTATTTTGGTATTGCTGGCACTGGTATCGGCGCCTTGCGTCATAAGGGTTTTATTCCTTGGGATGACGATATTGATGTTGCGCTTCCTGCAGAAGACTTCCATAAACTCCTAGCTATCTATGATGAAGAATGGGCTGATAAATACAGCATCATCAACTCAGAACGCAACATCAACTACCCGTTCCCTACAACACGCATTATGCTCAAGGGTACTCAGTTTTGCGAGGAGGCGCTTGCATCACTTCCGCTTGACCTGGGAATCTTTTTGGATGTCTATTGTTTTGACAATGTGTCAGACAATCAAAAAGAGTATGAGAAACAGGCTCGTGATACCTGGTTCTGGTCACACATGCGTATTTTGGTAGATGTTCCACATCCTGTCATCCTGGCCGATGGTATTAAGGGAAAGCTTCTACGTGTTGGAGTTACCATAGGCAGGGGAGTGTGCAAGCTACTTCACGTGTCTACTCAAAAGATGTATGAGCGTGAGCAAGAAGCTCGTAATCGCTATGCTCACATTAAAACTAAGCGTATTGGTTATCTCAACGATACTGATCCGTGGACGCAGACGTATTACGTTGATGACATTTTCCCTGTTAAGAAGCTTGAATACGAAGGAATGATGGTTGCGTTCCCTAACAAGATTGAAGAGTTCCTTGAGCTTGTGTATGGAGACTATATGCAACTACCTCCAGTCGAGAAACGCAAAAATCATTATCCCGCTCGTCTGGATTTTGGTCCCTACTAATTCAAGGTCTAGCTTCTCATTTATAGCAAACACTTTAAACGGCACAGCATGTGCCGTTTTTTGTAAGCCTCTATAGGTAAGTTACGGAAAACTTGATGCTGATACTAATTTGTTCAAAATAAGATATATCTTGTTAAAATTTGAACATTGGAGTACTATCTCAAGAGTGTTTTAGATTGATATTTTTTATTGCTATCTGAGGTCTTCATTTGGAGGAACCGTGGCACTGACAAAGAACGTGTTTTCCGTACTTAAAACCATTGCTCAGTCTAACGAGAAGCTCAATCAAAGACAGCTTGCAGACCATACAGACCTTTCTCTTGGATCTGTTAACTCAGCAGTCAAAACACTGGAGGATCAGGGTCTTATTGACGATAGTCTAATTACCCCAAAGGGCCTTGAAGCTCTGAAGCCTTACGAGGTCAAGAATGCCATTATTATGGCAGCTGGTCTGTCTTCTCGCTTTGCACCAATCTCTTATGAGAAGCCAAAGGGTGTCTTGAAGGTTCGCGGAGAAGTTTTGATTGAACGCCAGATTCATCAGCTGCTTGAGGCTGGAATTTCTGACATCACTGTTGTTGTTGGCTACAAGAAGGAGTACTTCTTCTACCTGGAGGAGAAGTATGGCGTCAAGATTGTGGTAAACCCAGATTACGCAACGAGAAACAATAACTCCACACTCTGGTATGTCAAAGAGCAGCTGGATAACACCTATATCTGCTCCTCTGATGATTACTTCACTCAGAATCCTTTTGAGCACTATGTTTTTGAGGCTTATTACTCAGCAACATATGTTGCAGGAGAGACCGACGAGTGGTGTCTTAAAGAGGGTCGCGGTGGACGTATTACCGGCGTAGAAATTGGCGGTTCAAATTCTTGGATTATGTTGGGCCATGTCTACTTTGACAGACAATTCTCAAAGAAGTTTGTAGACATTCTTGAGGCAGTTTACGACAAGCCAGAGACTGTTGATATGCTTTGGGAAGAGATTTACGTCCGTCACATCAAAGAGCTCTCTATGAGCATTAGAAAATATCCTGACGGCGTTATTTATGAGTTTGATTCTCTTGACGAGCTGCGTCAGTTTGACCCAGCCTTCATTGAGAATATAGATTCAGAGATTTTTGACAATATTGTTTCTGTACTCCACTGCCAGAAGAAGGACATTCACGGCTTCTATCCTCTCAAGCAGGGACTTACCAACTTGTCAGCTCACTTTATTGTGGGATATGGTGATGACGCCCAGGAGTATGTTTACAGGCATCCTGGCGTTGGTACCGAGAAACTTGTTGACCGCGCCGCTGAAGAGGCTGGTCTTCGTCTTGCTCATGAGCTGGGTTTAGATAGCACCTTTATTTATGAGGACCAACAAGAGGGTTGGAAGATTTCTAAGTTTGTAAAGAACGCTCAGAACCTTGATCCTCATAATCCTGAGCAGCTCAAGCGCGCAATGGAGATGGGCCATAAGCTGCATCATAGTGGTGCCTCACTTGATCGCTCCTTTGACTTTGTCAATGAGGGTCTTAATTACGAGAAACTTCTACTTGAAGAGGGTCCTATTGAGATTCCTGGCTACTATGAGCTTCGCGAGAAGGTCCTGCGTTTGAAGAAGCATGCTGACGCCGATCAGTATCCCGTTGTTATTTCTCACAATGATTTCTTCTATTTGAATTTCTTGATTGATGAGGTTGGTAATTACAGCCTTATTGACTGGGAATATGCAGGTATGTCTGATGAGGCAAATGACTTTGGCACCTTTACGGTTTGTTGTGAGCTTACTGACGATGAAGCAAATGCAGCTATTGATTACTACTTTGGACAAGAAGCAACGTTTGAGCAGCGCAGACACTTCTGGAGTTATGTGGTCTTTGCAGGCTGGTGCTGGTATCTATGGTCACTTGTAAAAGAGGCTGAGGGCGAGAACGTAGGCGAGTGGTTCTTTATCTACTATCGCTATGCTGCAAATAATATCGACCGCGTGCTTTCTTGGTACGAAGAGACCCAGAACTAAGAACAAAAGGGGAAATAATGCAATATGGTTTATTAAGCGGCATTCTGTGGGCAGTTGATACCGTTATTCTCGGTGTTGCTCTTGGTATGAGTCCCTATGTTGATTCCGCTCAAGCATCCTTTGCTAGCGCATTTATGCATGACTTTTTTGCCGCGGCTATTCTTCTTGTCATGATGGGGCGTAAGGGTAGGCTGAGGGATACCCTTGAAGCTGCAAAAACTAAGAGCGGCCGTGTTGTTATGCTGGGCGCTCTTTTAGGCGGACCAATTGGCATGAGTGGTTATCTTGCTGCAATTAATGCTATTGGACCTGGTTACACCGCTGCTATTTCAGCTTTTTATCCAGCCGTTGGCTCACTTTTGGCGTGGCTTCTTCTTAAAGAAAAAATGAATTTGAAGCAGGTTATTGCCCTTATTGTTGCTCTTGTAGGCGTTATGGTCATTGGTGTATCAACTGCTGCAGGCGAGGGTAACGGAAACGTTCTTGTTGGAATCTTAGGCGTTGTAGCTTGTGTCTTTGGTTGGGGCTCCGAGGCAGTTATTTTGGCTTGGGGTATGCAAGACGATGCTGTTGATAATGAAACCGCACTTCAAATCAGAGAAACTACCTCTGCGTTTGCTTATGGTCTTATTATCCTGCCTCTCGCAGGCTCTGTAGAGTTTGCAAGCCAGGTTGCAGTTACTCCTGCTAACGGTGTTGTCTTTATTGCTGCGCTTGCAGGTACTGCCTCGTATCTCTTCTACTACAAGGCCATTGACGCTATTGGCGCTTCTCGCGGTATGGCCTTGAATATTTCTTATTCTGCCTGGTCAGTCATTTTTGCCGCGCTTGCGGGTATTATTTTGCCAGCAATTATGCCAGAAGCAATTCCATCTCCTTTGACGGTGATTTGCTGCATTGTCATTATTGTGGGAACGGTTCTTTCGGCTACTCCAGACTGGAACGAACTGCTCAAGAGAGATTAATTTGTTGCTGCACTCCTAGGTGTCTTTACAAATAGCGAGCCATTCTGCGATAAGAACGGCTCGCTTTTTGTATGTCTAATGATTTAGTTCTGCGTTTGCAAGGACTATTTATCGGAAACAAGTCTCCAGTTATTTCCCGTTAAACTCCAGGTGGTAAAGTCGGTTGCGTCACCATTAATGACAAACTCTCTAAGCTCTGCATCACGGTTATTTTCGGTAATAGTTTCAATGTAGTAGCGAGGACGAACCTCTCCCTCATAGGACTCATCAAGAGGAGTGGTGTACCTGGAGAGCATCTGAGGATCTGCACCCATATCCTTAAGTGTTTGAGCCAAAATATCGTAGTGCCAAACAGGAGCATCTGAGACCTGCATAGGCTGAGCTGCGGCTTCCGCGCTTTGACCGGCAGGTTTATAGAAAATTGCTGGAGCAGAAGTCTCTGTAATGTCGTTTGGTGTTAGATACCAACGACCATGATCAGCAGTCACAATAATAGAGGTATTTTCATAGAGACCAAGGCGTTTTAGCTCTTCAATATAAGCATCTACGATTTTCCAAGCACCGCGGGTCTGCTCGATCTCATTTTCTTCGCTTGGATCTTTAGGGCGCTCAAGGTTTCTATTAAGGATGAAAGGACCATGAGAACCCATAAGGTGGATGAAGCGGAAACTTCCCGTATCGTTTTCATCGTGAACAGACAGGCCATAGTGCTGGAGTTCTTGGTAATACTTAAGATCGTCTTCGTTATAGCGCTGAGAAGACATGTCAACCTCGTCATACGTAAATTTCCTCATCATACGCATGTTAAGGTCCTCGGTGTAATACCAGAAGCGAGGCTTAATTACCCAAGGCATATCTCTGCAGAAAGCCGTCTTATAAAGAATACGCAGCGCACCAAGAATGTTGAGCTGATTTTCTGAACCACGACCGCGAAGCTCGTGATAGTTGATAGTGCGGTTGTGCATATAGTCGGTATAAATTGAATTAAAGTTATCGGTATACAGACCAACGGAATAGCCAAGCTTATTGATGTCATCAAGATAATGGCTGTTATCTGCCCAACCATTAACAAAGTCACCAAATGACTGGCCAGGTTGCAGACGATTTTCAAAGACAAGGGAAGGAATGCCATAGCGTGTTGGAATCATGGAGCCGACGGAATTTCTGTACCAGGTAAAGCCTGTCATATGAGTAAATGTCTCGGGATATTCGTTATAAATTTGCTGTACAAAGGCGGTGTCGGTGGTGTCTAGGACAAACACCACGACGTTCTTCTTGGAAGAAACATTAAAGAGACCATCTCTTGTTGCATAAATTTGCTGAGATTCTCTTGTATTGACGTCAGTGAAAGCGGCTACAGCTGGACCCCACAGACTTGCAACGCCCACTGTCTGGACAATGATAAGAGCGGTTGCGGTTACCAAAAGGCCCGTTCGGAGCTGACGTGCTTTTAGGAGCGAGAAGGTCACTGCAGCTGCAATGATTGCCAGCCAGATGACACCAGAGACAATCATTTGAGTTGTGAAGTTGGACCAAATAACCTCATGACCATCAGCAAGTGGCATACCACCGTTCAAGAACACTGCCTGAACGTACGATGCCACACCGATGGCTCCTATAAACGCAACGGCAACGTTAAACACGCGCTTACGCAGGAGTGAAAGAGCTGCGGTAGAAATTAGTGTTAGCAAAAGCCCTGATAAAAATACAGGACCTGCTACATCATTAAGACTAAACGATAAATCCTTTGCATTGCTTGCCACCAGCTCAAGTGGGGCTACGACCAAGATGGTAAAGACAGTAAAGAAAGAGATAAGAAATGCGACACCAATACGACCCTTAGGTTTGAGGGTGCCTTCTTTTTGTTCTTTGAGACGGATAGCTTCTGCTGCAAGGATTTCTTTCATCTGAGTGTTTGCAGCTTCTGCACCTTTGGCGTCAACCTTGTGGACTTTGCCTTCGACAATCTTATTAGCGTTCTCATCAATCTTAAGCAGACGGAAGAGCACCTTACGAGAACGCCTAAACGCAACGCCAAGCACTGCAGAAAGCGCAACTACAACTGCTGCCAGTGCCTGGATGGTGTAGGTCATAACTGACGGGTCAACGTAAGCCTGAGCTGTTGCTGGTAGAAGTGCCCACCAGACTAGAGTCAACACAAGTGTGTAAATCAAGCCATGGATGATGAACAGAATTTTATTGGCTGACGATGTAGTCATAATCAATGAAACCCCTTGTGTAAGTGAAATAGATTTAACAGAGCCTATTTTATCTTTTTATCAAAAAAGAAGCTCGTAACAAGATAGTAGTTACGAGCTTCTGATTTAGATTTAAGGCTAGCTAATCTGCAAAGTATTTGTTCCTAGATAATAATCACCCATTACCTTACAAAGTGTACGTGAAATATCACGGGAAATATAAGAATTTGAAGCACCGTTTGCAATAGCTTGAGCAAACGTAATAAGCTCAAACCTAAAGCCCTCACCATCAAGTTGATAGAAGTAGCGCTTATTGTCTGCAGGATTTTCGTAGCGGATTTCAAAGTAATCTGTTTTCCACCAAGGTGCTGGTACATAGACATAAGCGTCAGTACCAGAGATAACCAACTCGCCCTCAGATTTAACACCGGTTGCTACTTTCATAGAAGCTACCGCACTTGAATAGACAAAATCTATCTTGGTAAATTCACCTTCGTGGACAAAGCCCTTCTCGCCACGAGTAATGATTTGCGAAGATGTGTAGTCGGTACCAAGAATTTGGAAGATAGGGAGAAGGGCAATGGGTCCCCATTCACCCATACCACCCCAGTTGGCACCCGTAATTGAATCATCGGTTTTGTTATAACGAAGTGAGGTGCAGGTGGCATCAACTGAGACAACCTTGCCGATTTTTCCGCCTTTAACCAAGAGAACAAGTCGATGGAAGGCTGTTGAATATGCTGTTTTAATGGCATCTTGAAGCACTAAACCACGCTCTTGTGCATAAGCTACTAGAGAATCGCCAGCCTCTGGTGTTAGAGCAAAGGGGGATTCACACAGGACATGCTTTCCCGCCTCAAGCGCCTGCCTGATTTGTTTCTCGTGAAGAGATGGATCAGATGCAATGACAACAGCATCAACTTTTTGTAGAAGATCGGAGATGTCAGAGGTTACAACAGGAAGCTCAGATAGCTCAGGAGTAAGCATGGTGGTGTCGGGCGTAGCAATGCCTTCAATCTCCATACCGTTTACAAAACGAGCTTGCCTCCTGTATTTATCAAGCCAAGAAGCGTCACCAATGAGGCCAACAGAAAGTTTGCGCTCTTCACTGCGGAGCTCCGTGCTTGAAATGCCTTTTGTTCGATCAAGATACACTACTTTGCAATAGTCAGAAAGGTAGTCAAATTTTCCTTTCCAGTCTGAGCCAATGGCAAAAATATCTGCACCATAACGGCGAATATCGTCAATTTTTTGACCTTCGTATTCCTCAACGATAATCTCATCAGCAAGGCCGGTCTCTCTGACATTCTCGATTCGTTCAGAGAGGCTTTGTTTTACGTTGATTTTACCGCGAGCCATATCATAGGCTTCAGCAGTAACGCCTACGATAAGATAGTCGCCCAGGTCTTTGGCACGCTTGAGTAGGTTAGTGTGACCATAGTGAAGCAGGTCAAAGGTGCCATAGGTGATTACCTTGGTCATGGTTACTCCCTAGTGGTTAAAAGACCTCTACGCTGAACGTCATGAACTGCTGCAACAAGAACGGCATTGTCACTTACATTGTGAGCGCCAATATGTCCAACGCGGAAGGAAGTATCTGCGTTTTCACCACCATTTGGACAAATCCACATGCCGTATTCATCTTTAAGCACTTGGAAAAGCGTTTTTGCTGAGTAGTTACCTGTTGATAGGAAGGTAACTGCATTTGAAGGAGATACAAGGCGCATCTCAAACGGAAGACTCTGAGCACGCTCGCGGAAATCTTTTGCGAGTGCTGCAATACGTGCGTTTTCAGCATCAACGCCGCCTGCTTTAACAATGTTGCTGAGGCGTTTATGGATTTGAAGAAGCGTCTGTACTGCTGGAGTAAAAGGTGTTTGACCGCGCTCTCCATTTTGGAGAAGCAAATTAAGGTCAAGATACATGCATGGTGCTTTAATTCCAGCAATCTTTTTAACTGCCTTTGGAGAAAGCACAATTGGAGAAATGCCCGGAGGGCAGGCAAGTGCTTTTTGAGAACCAGTAATCATGACGTCTACACCTAAAGAGGTCATGTCAAAGGAATCTGCTAAGAATGAGCTGACGCAGTCCGCAATCCAGAACAGATTATTTGCTTTGCAGAATACAGAGATAAGCTCTGCATCATACAAAATACCCTGGGAAGTCTCGCCAAGATTGACGAGAAATGCAGTGTAGCCCTGATTCTGATAAGGCTCTAAATCGGCTGCAGTTAAAGGTGAGCCGTAGTTGAGCTTAATTGCGGTATGTGGAATGTTATGCAGCTCAAGAAGCTGAACAAAACGATGACCAAAGCTACCGCCGTCAACTACAAGAGCTTTATCTTCTGCTGAGAGGGTGCCTGCAACAACGGTTTCCATTCCTGCAGTACCAGATCCAGTTACAAAAACAGCACGAGAACCCTCTGGTGCTTTTGCCAGATCACAGAGCATTTGCTCGTTCTCAAGTATGGTGGTTGAGAACTCTGGAGTCCTAAAGTAGGGGACATCAAGCGCACCAAGAGCACGAACATCGTCTTCTGATTGAACGGGGCCAACAGCAAAGTTCAGCATATTTCTCCAATGATTGCTACATTGTTTTATATAAGTATACAACCTGCACTTATATGGTTTCTAGTTGTCACGTTTCTACGCTGTAATGACAAACTAGCCGTTACTCTTCTGGCCACTCTTATAAGCCAGGTTGATAAGCTTAGCAACGGGAGCTGGCCAGAACTTTTTGAGCATCTCCAGATCTTCTTGTTCACGACGGTTGTCGTGAATAAGGTGGCTGGTTTCAGAGTCTTCATGGATGCGGTGGAGCATCAGTACACGGGTGTCGTATAAGAAATCTCCCTCGCGCTTGCTAATTGCCTCCCATGCTTCCCAGTCTAGGTTAGAGCCAAATCCAGCTTTGAAAACAGGAGTCTCAAGATTGGGGAGGATTAGTGTGGTACTTGGGCAACAAATGGCGCAACCCAGCTCAAGCGCACGACGTTTAGCCCATGCCTTACCTGCATTTTCTGGCTTTGAGAGCGAGTACAAAAGACGACGCTTTACCTTAAGCAAACGATTCTCAAGGACTTCCTCGCCATCACGAAGCTCACCATAATTGGTGAAGTAAATAAGTGGGAGAGAAGAGCTATTCACGCGTTCAAGCATGTACTCTGCATAGTGAGGTTTATAGAGGTCATCTTGATGAGCGATGGTAACCAGAGGAGTTGTGCAAACGCTCACCGCAAAGTTCCAGTCACCAGCGATGCCTCCTGGACCAGGATTGACGTGCATAGGAATGTTGTACTTCTCGCAAAGAGACTGAATCAGTTCGTTTGGTGTTGAAGTAGCCAAAAGAATATTCGTAGACAGCGTCTGCTTCTTGAGCGAGAGAATGCACTCTTCTAGATAGGGGCTCTCGCCATAAGCGCAGACAGCAAACGTGTGATCCTGAGGTGTATACATTGCTACATCCAATCGATTAGCTCCGATGTCTAGTATTATAAGAATGTTATCGGACGATGGCGAATGGGAGCCTTTGTGGAGTCTGACGGATATAAGACATACGAGAACCCCGATGAGCTAAGGAAGATCCAGATTCTTTCTACGCTTTTGATGGATGAGCTTGACCGCGTCTGCACGGAGCTTGGCATTTCGTATCAGGCGTACGGCGGAACAGCCATTGGCGCTGTGAGACACAAAGGCTTTATTCCTTGGGATGATGACGTAGATATTTCGATGTTCCGCGAGGATTATGAGATTTTTTTGGAGAAAGCACCTGCGCTTCTTCGACCAGATTTTTGCATTCAAAACGGCAGGACGAACAATTACTTTCCTGCAGTAAATACAAACCTTTCTTTAAAGGGAACAGTGTGTGTTCCTGATGAGTTTATGACCTGCCCCTTTACGTACGCTATTTCTATTGGCATTTTTCCCTTTGATAAGATTCCTGCAGATCTTAAGAAGCTTGCCAAGATTAAGCGTCAGACATGGTTCTGGGGTCGTCTGAACTTCCTTCTGGTTACTCCAACTCCACGCGTGCCGTTGACTGGCTGGAAGAAGAAAGTTGCTCTTGCGGGATGTTTTGTCATTCACCATACCCTGAAGCTCTTTAGGGTTTCATCTGCGCTGATTCAGCGTAAGTGGGATGAGGCAGCTCGTACTGCAGAGGGCGAGAATACCAATCATTACGCCAGTTTTGTTGAACCTGATCCAGAGAACTGGTCTATGGATAAAGAGGATGTATTTCCTATGGTTCGTGTTCCTTTTGAGGACATTACTACTATGCTTCCTAAGGAATACGACAAGCTCTTAACCAGAGGATATGGTAATTACATGCAGCTTCCTCCAGAAAAGGATAGAAAGAATCACCATCCTGGCGCGCTTGATTTTGGTAAGTGGAAAGATGTGGATGTTACCAAGGGAAGTCGTCAGGCATTTGAAGGTTTTGGCCAGAAAAGCTAATTATGACTATTGATACTTCTGCGGAACAGCTTAAGAAAAACTACTTCTGGAATACGCTTGGTTCTTTAATGAACGCTGCCTCAACAGTGCTTATGTTGATGGTGGTCACGCGTACCATGGGAGCTGCTGCCGGTGGTGTTTTCTCGCTTGCGTATGCTGTGGCTCAGCAGCTTATGGTCATTGGTCACTTTGAGATTAGAACGTATCAGGTTACCGATACAGAAGAAGTATTCTCGTTTGGCGTGTATCTTGCGGCACGAATCATCACAACTGGTTTGATGATTGCGGGAATTATTATTTTTACCCTCCAGTCCCAGGGATTGAGCTATGAGGGGTTGCTGTATGCCCTTATTGCTTCGCTGCGCTTATTTGACGTTGTAGAAGATGTTTTCCATGGCATGTTCCAACAGCATGGTCGCTTAGATATTGCTGGTAGGGCATTCTTTTATCGTGTGCTTGCAACGGTTGTTGGCTTTGCGGCGGGTGTGCTTCTTACAAAGAATTTGCTTATTGGCGCAGCTCTTTCTTTTGTTGCATCGCTGATAGTTATGATTGTGCTTGTCATTCCTCCTACTAAGAGGATGGCAACGCTTAAGCCTACATTTGACGGTAAGCAAATTGCAAAACTGCTGGTTACTACCGCTCCGTTGTTTGCTGGTTCATTTTTGCTGACGTATGTTGTTGGTGCACCTCGTTATGCGTTGGGCGGTCTGAGTAATCAGGAACTTCTTACGTTCTTTACGGCTTTGGCCATGCCAGCCATGGTTATCAATCTTTTAAGTAACTTTGTCTTTAAGCCACTGCTTACTCAGATGGCTGAATATTGGAATAATCAGCAAGACAAGCAGTTTGTGGGCCTGATTCTTAAGGGTTTTGCCGTAGTTGCCTTGGCTACTGTTGTTTCTATGGCATTGGCGTGGCCTCTAGGCGCTCCGGTGCTTGGACTTTTGTATGGCCTTGATTTTGAGCCATATAAGCTAGAGCTTTTAATGTTGCTCTTTGGCGGCTTGCTTAATGCTTTGACGGTTATCTTGTACTACGCGGTAGTAACCATGCGTAAGCAGGTTGCGGTGTTTGTGAGCTATGCTGCAGGTGCAGGTTTTGCTGTGCTTACAGGAGGTTGGTTTGTAGGCAACTTTGGCATCATGGGCGCCTGCATTCTCTACGATAGTTCACTGGCAATTCTCGCGCTTGTATTTGGTATCTTCTGCTTCTTGGGATTTAAAGATCAAAAGAAAAAGTCCGCTGCGTAAGCGGACTTTTTAAATAAAACACAGGTAGATGAGCATGCTGCCAGAGGATCGACGCGTCGTTTATACGCGCGTACGCTGGTTAAGATCAGTTACAAAATCAAGGTTTTTCTCGTCTCGTGCATCTTTGTCACGCAGAGCAAGCTCAGCTGAAAGCTGCTCAACCTTATAGGTAAGCTTAGAAATTGCGCAGGACTGATGGAAGAGCCTGATGAGGATCATCACAATAACCAGCATCAGGACAAAGTTTGCTGGACTCATAAAGCCAAAAAGACTTGAGAAGAAATAGGCAAGCTGAGGGATGAGCGCAAACAAAACAAGGATTCCTGCAGAAACAACCCAATAGACAGAGTCGGAAATGCGAATCTTTGATTTGCGAACGCTATTGATGACAATGCCCATGGCAAAAAGGGCGCCAATAAGCAGCAGAATTCTTAGAACTAAAGTCATGGTGTCACCTTATCTAAACCACTGGAAGAGCAAAAGCGAGAGGCACGTGCGAGCCATATACATAATTGAGTTGTAGAAGCTCAAGTAGGACTCGCCACCTTGACGCTCACGCATTTCAGTTTCAATCTCGACAACCTTTGCACCGCGGCGCATCAGCAACGAGATAGTGTCTGGCTCGGGGGAGAAGTCAAAGGAGCGCGCATACGTCTCAATGAGGCCGCGGTCGTACATACGCATGCCTGACGTAGGGTCAGTGATGGTCTGACCAGTGCTTGTTTTGATAAGCCAAGAAATCAGCTTGGAGCCAATCTCTCGGGGAGAGTTTCCGCGAGCTTTCGTGACAAAGCGAGAAGCAATAACAATGTTTGCTCCCTCGTTTACCATTGCTTGAGCCATAGGAGCAATGTATTCAGGCCTGTGTTGGCCATCTGAGTCAAACTGCACTACAGCATCGTAGCCATGCTCTTTTGCATAGCGCATGCCAGCCCTAAAGCCAGCAGAAAGACCACCATTAACAGGTAAATTAAGGTAGTTAAATCCACGCTCTCTACAGATATCCAGCGTGCGGTCAGATGAGCCGTCGTTGATTATGATGTAATCAACTTGAGGGGCTACCTGGCACAACTCTGTAATAGTTGAAGCAATGCAGGCTTCTTCGTTGTAAGCGGGAACGACTGCAAGAATTCTCACAAGCATCCTTCGAATTGCAAATTACACGTTAACTGCATGAATATCATAGCTCAAAAGCCTTATTAATCTTGACTCGTATATAGTAGATTACCTAAAGAAATCGAAAGGTGAACGCTATGGAGTTTCTAAAAGAGCTTAAAAACCCTATTCAGTCGGGCAATTTTACGTTTTATGACACCTCGATTGAAGGTGTAAAGGTTGTGGACGTAAAGCTGTTCGGTGATGCTCGTGGTGGCTTTATGGAGACCTACCGTGAGGAAAACTTTGTTGCTGGCGGCATTGACGCATCGTTTGTACAGGATAACCAGTCCTCTTCCGTTCAGGGTGTGCTCCGTGGCCTTCACTTCCAGATTGAGCATCCACAGGCAAAGCTTGTGCGCGTAATCTCCGGCACTGTCTTTGACGTGGCGGTTGACCTGCGAGAGGGAAGTCCAACCTGGGGTCAGTGGGAAGGCGTTGTTTTGTCCGCAGAGAACCGCAGGCAGTTCTTTGTCCCTCGCGGCTTTGCCCACGGTTTCTTGGTACTCTCCGAGACTGCGGAGTTCTGCTACAAGTGTGACGACATCTATCACCCAGGTGATGAGGGCGGCATTATGTGGAACGATCCAGAGCTTTGCGTTGAGTGGCCAGCGTTTCTTGGCGAGAAGACCTTAGATCCAGCAAAGGTCATTCTTTCCGACAAAGATAAGATTCATCCAGCACTTTCTTCACTTAAGAAGTAACAAGCGCTGAAGGCAAGTTAGGTACTATGAACGAACGTAATCGTCGTGAGCGAGAATCTACAGCTCACGAGCTAAATCGCATGAACGAGCCAGAGTGGACAGAGGAAGCTTCTGATAAAGAACTTTCGTCTTCACCGCTCCCTCGTGCAACCCAGATGGAACTTCTCGCCCCAGCGGGAGGCCCTGCGCCGTTTACCGCAGCTCTTGCTGGCGGTGCTGACGCTATTTACTGCGGCTTGGGCAACAACTTCAATGCCCGCCGCGGTGCGGACAACTTTGACGACGAGTCGTTTGCGCGTGCGTGCAGGCAGGCTCATCTAGCTGGCGCTCGCGTGTACGTCACCGTGAACGTTGTTGTTAAGTGGGACGAAATGCAGCGTGTCCTGCGCCTGATTCGCCGCGCGTGGATCCTTGGCGCAGATGCCTTTATTATCCAGGACTGGGGTCTTATGGCACAGGTAAGACAAACCTGGCCAGAGATTGAATGCCACGTATCAACACAGGCAAACATCCACGATACGCGCGGTGTTGCTGCTTGTAAAAAGCTTGGCGTGGGTCGTGTCACCCTGTCTAGAGAGCTTACTAAAGAAGAGATCTCTACTATTTCCAAGCTTGGCGTTGAGCTGGAGTGTTTTGGCCACGGTGCCCTCTGCTTTTGCTATTCGGGCATCTGCCACATGTCGTCTATGCGAGGAGACCGCTCTGCTAACCGCGGAGCCTGCGCTCAGCCATGTCGCTTGCCCTATGAGTTGCTCAACTCCAAGCATGAAGTTGTCTCGATGGGTGGCATTGACAGACTGCTCTGCCCTAAGGATTACTGCACTATTGATGACGTACCTGACATGATTGAAGCGGGCGTTGGCTCGCTTAAGATTGAAGGCCGCATGAAGGCGCCTGAGTACGTGTACTCGGTAGTGTCTTCGTATCGTCAAGCAATTGATGCTGCCGAGAAGGGCGTGGACAACCAGGCTGATGTGGCACGCCGCCACCGCTTGCTTAAACGCTCGTTTAACCGTGGTCTAACCAACGCCTACCTGCATGGTACTGCTGGTAACGAGATGATGAGCTACGAGCGCTCCAACAACCGCGGTGAGATTGTTGGTGAGGTCATCGGCGGACGCCCACTTGAGGATGCTCTTGAGCGCAAGAGTGGTCTGAATGGTGGCCGTGTTAAGCTGCGCCGCTACAAGCAGGCAGATGTTGACCTTATTGCACACGCGCCTATTGGCAAGAATGACTTGCTTGAAATTAGGCCGCTCGATGAACCTGACAAGTTCCTGACCGCTCTTTGTCCTATTGATGTTGAGCCTGGTCAGACAGTTACCGTGCGCACTTCTCGCGTTATGCAGACTGGTTCTACGGTGCGCATTATTCGCTCGGAAGCTGCGCGCGTAGCTGCTGAGCAGATTTCTTCACTGGAATATCCTCGCAAACGAGCTGTTGACGTAGCTATTATTGCCCGCATTGGCCAGCCCTTCACCGTGGTGCTTACAACGGCAGATGGCGTTGCAAGCGCATCCGCTGAGGGCTTTGTGGTGGAGGAGGCACGCACCAAGGCAGTAACTTCTGACGAGCTTATTGAACACGTTGGACGCATGGGAACCTCGCCGTTTGAGGCCGTAAGCTTTGACGTCCAGATGGACGATACGTGCGGCATGAGCTTTAGTGCTGTCCACAAGGTCCGCGCTGCGGCATGTGAGCAGCTCGAGGCTGCGCTTCTTGAGGAGTACCAGAACCGCGAGCAGAAGATTGCTCCGCTTTCCCGTCTTGCTTATCAAAAGGAGCGAGAAGCCCAAGACAAGGAGAAGCTTTTTGCCTTTGATGAGGCGGCTGCAAAGGCAAATGCGTCGCAGGCAGAGGTGTGTGTTCTGGTTGAAACTCCAGAGCAGGCACGTGTTGCGCTCAAGGCGGGAGCAAATCGTCTGTATGCAACTACCGATGCGCTCGCAGAGACTTCGTGGCCAGAGGATCTTCTCGCCAAGGTAACTCCATGGCTTGATGAGGTATGTCGCGAGGTTGACCATAAGCGCCTGGATCCCTACGTTGCTGCAGGTAAGCCGATTGCCGTGGGAAACATCTCCGAGCTGACGCTGGCTGTTGAGCGCGGAGCCATCCCTGAGGTGCGCGAGTGCATTCCAGTCCACAATGATTACGCTTTGCAGGCACTTGCCGACATGGGCGCAGAAGGTGTCTGGCTCAACTCCGAGCTTACCCTCCAAGAGATCTGTCATATGGCGAGAAACGCCTCGATTCCTGTGGGTTATATGGTCAGCGGCCGTATTCGCACCATGACAACTGAGCACTGTATTTTGATGTCTACGGGCAAGTGCATTCACGATTGTGATGCCTGCAAGCTGCGTCTTGAGGAACACACGCTCAGAGGCATTGACAACGATTACATGCCGGTCAGGACCGATAGGCACGGCCGTTCTAAGATTTGGAGCCCTAAGCTCTTTGACGGCGTGCCAGAGATGGCTGAGATGCTCTCCGCCGGTGTGAAGCGCTTTATGGTAGACGCAACGCTTCTGAGCACGGAGCAGACACGGGAGGCTACCTCTCGTGTGGCTGCTGCGATTGCGGCAACAGCGTCGGGTGCATCATTGCCTGCACGTCTGAAAGAGGCTTCAGTTGGACATCTTTTCTCGCCAATTGGATAGTGCAGAAATAAGTTTGGAATTTTGGGTAGGATACCCATGTTGTAAGTTATGGGCGCATCCGCGCTTGAAGAGTTTGAATAGGAGCAAACATGGCCATTAATCGTGACCTTTTGAATGCAACCCTTGATGTTATCCGTCAGAGCCTTCAGACCGATGGCGGCGACGTTGAGCTTATTGATGTAAGCGATGACGGCACCGTTACGCTTGAGATGACTGGTTCTTGCGCTGGTTGTCCTATGTCTGCATACGACATGTCTGAGGGTATTGAGCGTATCCTGATTGAGCACGTTCCTGGTGTAAAGCGCGTTCAGCCTGCAATGCTGTAAGTTATCGCTCGGCGTCAAAAAGTGAACATTTGACGCTTATCGGTTGTTGGCTTCACGCGCATAAACGTGTTTTTTATGCAGAGAAGTTGTGGTGAACCATAACTGACCTGCATATTTACAAATTTTATATATCACGCCCCGCACATTATTGTGTAGGGCGTGATATTTTATATAAACGGATAACTAGGTTTTCTGACCATTCATTTGTATGACGTAAGAAAGGTGGACGTTGTGGTTCTTTCTGATCGCGACATTAAAGCAGAGATTGCAGCTGGTCGTATCGTTATTGAGCCTTTATGCGAGAAAAACGTGCAGCCTGCATCGGTTGACGTATGTCTTGGCTCAAATTTTAGAATCTTCCGCAATTCTACGCATACCTCAATTGATCCACTTGTAGCTCAAGAGGGTCTTACTGAGTCAATTGATGTTCCTGAGGGAGAGGTTTTTGTCCTTCATCCTGGTCAGTTTGCGCTTGGCACTACGCTTGAGCGCATTGCTATTCCTGACGATATCCTCGGCAAGCTTGAGGGAAAGTCCACCCTGGGACGCCTGGGCCTTATGATTCACTCAACTGCAGGCTATGTTGATCCAGGCTGGGACGGAGAACTCACACTGGAGCTTTCTAACGTAGCTAACCTTCCAATCATTTTGCACCCTGGCATGAGGATTGGTCAGCTTTCCTTTGAGCGCATGAGTTCTCCTGTTGAGCGTCCTTATGGCTGCGAAGATCTTGGTAGCCATTATCAGGGCCAGCGTGGTGCAACTCCTTCGCATGTTCTTTCAAAGTAGTTTTAGTAAGTAGGACGTATTGTGTGGCTTGATGCTTTCTATCATTCATTAAACCCAGTAGCACTCTCTCTGGGACCACTGTCTATCAGGTGGTATGGTCTGGCATATCTCGTAGGCTTTGTGCTTGCTGGCGTAGTTATGTATAGAACTGCTCAGCGCTGGAAACTTAACGTTACCCTTGATGACGTGCTTAATTTGATGGTTGGCATCTCGTTTGGCGTTATTGTTGGCGCCCGTCTGTTCTACGTTATTTTCTACGGCGCTGGTTATTACGTGGCTCATCCACTTGATGCATTTGCCTTAAGTCAAGGTGGCATGAGCTTCCACGGTGGCCTTGTAGGCGCTGTTGTTGGCGGCTCTATTGTCTGTAAGGCATCGGGCCTCTCTATCCCTACCATCTGTGACCTGGGAGTTATTGGCGCGCCGCTTGGTCTTTTCTTTGGACGTTGTGCAAACTTCATCAACGGTGAGCTTTGGGGAAAGCCAACAGATCTGCCTTGGGGAGTAATGTTTGAGACAGGAGGAGCGGTCTACCGCCATCCTTCTCAGCTCTACGAAGCACTTCTCGAGGGCCTTGTGATGTTTGCCATTTTGTACGTCCTTTCTAGGAAGTACCCTCCTCGTCCACAAGGAACGTTCATTGGAACGTTTTTGATGCTCTATGGCATTTTTAGATTTGTCGTGGAATTTGTTCGTGTTCCAGACGAGCAGCTTGGCTACCTTTTTGGCAGCTTTATTACCATGGGACAGCTGCTCAGTCTGCCTTTAGTTGTACTTGGAATTGTGGTGCTTGTTTTGGCAAGAAGGCTAAATTCACCACAAGTTGGAAGGAATTAGAAGCATGTTTAAAAAGGCGCTCAATAGCCTTTTCTCCATACTTTTAGTGCTTGCGCTCTTACCAGCTTCTGCATTCGCAGAAGCAGCGGGGGAGTTGACCACTACTGTTACTGCAACCTCCTCAGCAGAGAATGCTCTTACTGCTCAGGACAACGCTTCTGGTACGGAAGCTGCTTCTGGTACGGCAGAAGCTACAAGTCGTGCAACCACAACCTCTGAAGAGACAGGCCCTGGTGTTGCAGCAACCACAAATGAGACTGACTATCCACACAAAACGCTGGATCAGGCAGTAGAAACACTGACCAACTCCTTCTATAAGCCAAAACCTCGCTATGGTGTAGATACTAACCTCAACACCATGGTTGCAGAAGAACTGCGTCGCATTGGTGCTGGAGAGGTTAACGTTAGAGTGGCATCTGTTCAGATGTCTTCGACAGCCTCATATGCTCACGCAGGCATTTCTACTGATTTTGCGACTAATGGTTCTATTGAGTACTTCTGGATGGATGCGGCCGGTTTTACTAACCAGAGAAGCACTCTTATCCTCCGTCAGGCAAAAGTTACCTTTGAACTTTCTAAAGACGGAAAGACCGTCCAATATACCTGCAATGTTTTAATTCCTTGGGATGAGGCAAAATCTCAGGCGCAACTTGCTGACGTATCTCAAAACCTTGCGCCATCATACGCGGCAGGACAAAATGAATCTTCTGTAACTTCAGACTTTACTCTTCCACATAAGCTTGTTTCCGCAGATGGAAACCAACTTTCATGGTCTAAGGTCACTTGGACTAGCTCAGATACTTCTGTCGTTCGCATTGATGGATACGGTACTGAGCCTTATAAGGCAACAGTTACCCGCGGTATTCGTGACAAGCAGGTAACGCTGACTGCAAATGTCTCTTTGAGCAGCTCCGACGCTCCTCAGACAAACTATCAGAAAACCTTTACCATAACGGTTCCAGGGGACCCTTCGGCTATTACCGACGCACAGAATAATCTGTTGAGGCGTATTAACAGGCGTTTCTCGGCATCAAGCATTAAAGATGTGTATACCAATCACTCCATTAATGCTCAGGCGGTTACAGACGACCTGCAGATGCCTACGCCAAAGAACTTTGGTCTGGATGGAAAGCGCTATCAGTTTACGTACACTTCCTCCAATGCTGCTATCACGTTCAATGGCTATAGAGGAACGGTGTACCAGCCTTTGCCTTCTGCTTCCCCGCAGCAGGTAGACATCACTCTGACCGTTACCGATAAAGAAAATCCCGAGGTATCAGTCTCTAAGACTCTTACGGTTACGGTAAGCCCGCTTAATCAGGCTGACATTGATGCAGAGCTTGCTTTGATGAATGAGTCTAAGGCTCATTTCTGGGATGCACTTGCTACTCCTTCTGGTCAGCAGAATAAACAAGACAGTGTTTCTGAATCCCTGGCTACACCAAACAAGTTCTATCGTGCTGCTGACGGTTCTTTGACCTGGTCTTATGATGTTAACAATACCGATAAGACCGCAAGTGGTATTGTGCCTTCAGAGTTCCCAACATACGATCCAATGGGCCCTGCTGATCAGGCGCGCACGTACAGTTCTTCTCAGCCAACAATCATTCAGAACGAGAATCTTGTTCTCGCACAGACTCCTGAGTACAACACGTCTGTTACGGTTTCGGCACTTCTTTCAAGTGCACGCTATTCTCGCTATGCAAGCTTGTATCCAGATAATGAGCAGTTCCAGGCCCTTACTAATCAGAAGATCTCTGCCACCTTTACCGTGGCAGGCGAGAAGGGCGCTCGATCTGTAGAGGAAGACCCAGATCCAAGTCAGCTTGTTTCCGTCACTCTTTCTGTAGTAGGTCTTGATAAAGACGGTAAGCCTCAGCACTGGGCTCCTACGCAGACTATTGAGGTTCGTAAGGGTACCACTGCTGACAAGGTAACGTATGACTACTTGAAGAATAATGGCCTTACCTACGATGCAGCGGGCGGTTATCTGTCTTCTATTACGTCGCCTTCACAGGGACTTACGCTTGCAACAGCGCAGGTAGATGGCGCCTATAAATGGTGGCAGTTCTTTGTTAACGGTCAGCTTTCGGACAAGATGGCAAATAACGTTTCCTTGGACGAAAACACCACCATTACCTGGACATATGGTGGTCAGGATAGCTCCATTCCAACTCCTCAAAATGAGTTGGTCATCAATCCATTTGCTGAGCACCCTAACTACGAGGCATCTTGGAGCGGTTTTGGTAGCGGAAACGGTTCCACTACTACGCAGAGCACCCCCATTAATTCTGCAGCTCTTCGTTGGAGTGTGACCGAAGGAACTCAGAATACGCCTGGATTTGTTTCTGATCAGGTCATTGTTCATGATACGGTCTATTACGTAAGCGGTTCTACTCTCAAAGCAGTTGACGCTGCAACAGGTAACCTTATTGCCTCGGCACAGATTGGCTCCAAGGTCTCGTACTTTGCACGTCCTCTGTACGTTAATGGCATGATTGTTGTTGCTACCGATGATGGATGTCTTACCGCATTCTCGGCAACAACTATGGAGTGCATCTGGAAGACAGAGCCGCTGGATACCACCAATACGCTGCAATCTGTTTCTAGCCTGACGGTTAATAACGGCACCATCTTGGCTGAGTTTACTAAGATGAGCGGATTTGACGCAGCTGGTGGCTACATGGTTGCTGTTGACGCTACAACTGGTGCGCTTCGCTGGAAGCAGAATGCACAGCCTGCAAATATTCCTGGAGCAACCTCTGGTCAGCCTTCAGGTTATTACTGGTCTGGCGCAGCGGCTTCTGGCTCGGACTTTATGATTGGCGATGAGTCCTCCTCTGTCAGGCTTATCAACGGTACAACCGGCGCCATTGAGGCCGAGCTTAACCTTGGCTCACCAATTCGCGCAGGTATTGTTCCTGTCTCCGTTGATCAAAACGGTAATGGAACCTATCTTGCTGTAACCAGAAATGACGGTACGCTACACCTGATTAGAAGAAACGGTTCTTCTCTTGTTGAGGAGAAGCAAGTCAAATTTGCAGCAGAATCCACCTCTACACCAACTATCAGCGGTTCTAATGTCTTTGTTAATGGAGTCGATGCTGAGGGCTACGGAACTATCTCTGTGATTTCTCTTGACACCTTTACGGTGATTGACCAGGCTCGAGCTGGCAAAGGTAAGTCTCAGAGCACCCCTCTTGTTTCTGTTCAGCAAAACGGTACCTATGCCTACTTCACAGTAAACGGTCTACCTGGTGGCGTATGGGTATACAAGTTGGGCACCAGCCGAGCAGCTCAGATTTACACTCCAGATAAGAATCATCAGAACTACACCACATCGTCGGTCATTGCAGATTTTGAGGGCAATCTTTACTACACCAACGACTCCGGCACGCTTTTCTCGCTAATTAATCAGAAACCTTCTGGCGAGAATACCCAGCCATCTGGAGACATTTTTAGCAGGACAGATTCCACAGCTGCAAACGTGCCAGCTCAAGATCCTTCATCTCCAGCTGCGCATGAAACTTCCTCGACCACCGCTGCGAGTGCTGGTGAGGAGGTTACAAAGGCTCCATCTGAGAACAAGACTGCAGACACTAACTCTGACGAGAAGCAGCTTCCACCTACTGAATACTCAAATAAGCAGGCCGCTGCCCCACAGCAGGTGTCCTCTGCGCCTACCATTCCACTTCTGAGTGTCTTTGGTTTCTTTGCTTCTGGTGCAGTTCTTGCAGTGTTTGTAGTGTTGCTTAAGAAAGAAACTGCTGCAATTCACCATGTTTCCAATGGCCGAGGCCAGGTGAGATAGTGGTTAAGCTCACAAGAGAATCCAAACGGATTCTCTATTTGGCAGCATCAATAGTATCTTTTGTGTTCATGCTTTTCTTTGCATGGACATTGATTCAGTATTTCTTTACGCCTGCTTCAAGCACTTCTGCTCAAGAAGCTCCTACCGCACAAGGTCAGACGGCAGCAGGTGCTTCTGGCGCGCAAACAGACTCTCAAACGTCACAGACGCAAGGGAGCTCTAGTTCAGACGCTCAATCAAATGCTGATGCGTCTAAAACGCAGGATTCTTCTAATCAGAAAACGTCGGAGCCTTCTAACTCTGGTAACTCAACAAACGCTGTAGCTGCTCCTCATAAAGAGAATAGTGCGCTTTCTGTAAGTGTTACGGTTGACGGCTCTGCAGCCAAAGGGTCTTCATTTACTGTCAACCTCCAGGTGCAAGAGGGTACGTCAGTCTATGACGCGTTGCTTGCAAGTGGAGCCGGGGTAAATGCACGTAGCACGTCGTTTGGTATGTACGTTGCGGCTATTAATGGGCTTGCAGAGCGTGACCATGGTCCACAAAGCGGTTGGGTATATTCAGTTAACGGTGTTCAGCCTAACTACACGTCAGATGCATATGTTCTGCATGATGGCGATTCGGTTGTTTGGACGTACGTTAACGCGGTGAACTAATGAATCACGCGCGCACAAGCTTTTTTCGACTGCATCCACTTGCTACGGTTGTGCTGTTTGGATGCGAGGTTGTGCTTGCTGCATTTTCTTTTCAACCTCTCTGTGCGCTGATTGCTTTTCTAGGAGCGCAGCTTTGTACAATCCAGTTGTTTGATACCAAACATGCTGCTAAACAGCTTGTTTGGTATGCTCCAATTATTATATTGATGGCAGTTATCAATCCGTTTTTATCGGCATCTGGATCTACCGTTTTGTATTCTTTTGGGCACACGCAACTGTACGCAGAAAGTTTGGTGTACGGGGCTACCTCGGGTCTGGTGCTTGTAAGTACTTTGAGCTGGCTTGAGTGCCTATTTGCAGTAGTATCGCCGCTCGAGATGTTACAGCGATCAAGCGTGCGCTTTCCAGGATTACAGCTGGTCTTAAGCCTTTCTGTGCAGCTTATGCCGCAGCTACTTTCTGATCTGTCAACAGCCCGCCAAATCCAGTCAGCAAATACCGCAGCTAGAAGGTGTGATTCTGCCGTGCAGGCACATCAGCAAAGCCGTGTTCCAAGTCAAAGCCGTCTTTTGAGCGCGAGAAAAACTATTGCGCGATCAGCTACCACCATTAACGCAGTGTGCATGAGCGCGCTGGAGAAGTCGATGAGCACGTTTCAGTCTATTCTGTCTCGAGGTTGGGGGATGGCAGGACACAGGAGCAGATGGAGCGCTGAAGTGCTTGACGTCTATGATACTGTGGCGTTGTTGGTATTTACTTTCTTAAGCGTTATAGCTGCGGTTTCTTTGTATATGCTGGTACAAGCCTGGCAGTTTTACCCCACTATGCCAGAGTTTCAGGCGAGCTTTTGGTATCTGGGCGTAGTGCTATTTACCGTTTTACCAGCAATTTTTGTGTGTATTGATACTGTCTTATGGGAGCAGTCTGTATGAGTGAGCATCCTTCCTATATTCAGAATTCACCTACTACTTTAGCTAGTAAAGAAGTAGTTCTTGCTATTCAGAATCTCTCATTTGCGTATGCTCTAACTCCAGACCGCAACGTCATAGAAGATTTTTCCTGCGAGGTTTGTGCTTGTCAGATTAGTCTTTTACTGGGACCAACTGGTTCAGGCAAGTCCACCATTTTGAGCCTTATCAAGCCCGAGATTGCGCCTCAAGGTAGGCGAGAGGGTTCAATTGTTGTTGGCGGCCAAGAGGTTTCTACGATGACGCAGGCGCAATCCGTAGACACCATTGCATTTGTGCCGCAAGCCACTTCACAAGCACTTGTGTGCGAGACACCTTTGAAAGAGTTGGCTTTTGGCCTGGAAAATCGAGCCGTTTCAGAGAAAGAAATGCGCCGTCGCATTTTTGAGACGGTCAGTTTCTTTGGTATGGAATCGCTTTTGCATAAGCGCTGTAACGAGCTTTCCGGGGGAGAACAGCAGCTAGTGGCCCTTGCTGCAGCGCTTGTCATGCGCCCAAAGCTGCTTTTGCTGGATGAGCCAACCTCGCAGCTGGACCCGTTTTCGCAGAAGAGTTTCACCGCGCTCCTGGAGCGAGTGGCACGCGAGCTCAACGTTGCCGTGCTTGTTGCCACCCACGACGTCGCCGCGTTTGAGCACCTTGCTGACGCATGCGTCTGCCTTGGTGGCGAGAAGCCCGATGCGCTCCAAGCAGACAGCTCTTCTCGCCAGGCGCTCTGTCCTTGCAGCTCCGCGCCAAACCAAGCATCCACCGTGGCCGACAGCTCGCCCGTGCTCGAGTTCAGCGCTGTGACGTTTGCGTATCCACAGAGCGAGCAGCTGGTGCTCAGCAAATGCTCACTTGAGGTTGCGGGGCGAGAAATTCGTGCACTCGTAGGCGGTAACGGTTCAGGTAAGTCTACACTGCTAAAGCTTGCATCAGGTGTACTCCGTCCAAGGCGCGGACATATCTACAACCAGCTCCAGCAATCCCAAGGATACATTCCACAAGATCCCGAGCTGCTCTTTACCTGCCAAAGTGTGGGCGAGGAGCTTGTCCAGTGGCAGCAGAGTGGCGCCTATTCTAATCAGGATGTTCAGGAGCTTCTGGAAGCTTCGGGACTTCTTGCGCGAACAACATATCAGAAGCTTATGTCTTCTCATCCATACGATTTGTCAGGTGGACAGCAGCAACTCTTAGCCCTCGTAAAAGTGCTGCTTACAAAAGCGCGCCTGCTTATTCTTGACGAGCCAACAAAAGGCTTGGATGCCCCAACCAAAGATGCTGTTGTCAATTTGCTTTCTCGCGCACAGTCAGAAGGTGCAACTATAGTAATAGCAACGCACGACATGCAGTTGATATCGCGCGTTGCTGATAACGTTTCTTTAGTATTTGATGGCCAGATTTCTCTGACAGAGCCAACTTCAGAGTTCTTTGAGAACTCATGGGTGTGGTCGGCAGAGTAGGTGGCTAGAACCTTAAGAACGGCTCCTCATCCTGGCCAAGCTCCTCAAGAAGCTCATCGTCAAGATTGTTGATGTCGCCAAACTCCTCGTGTTCATGCTCCTCTTCATCTTCCACATGATCGTGAGTATGCTCATTGAAGCCGTAGGCATTGGCCGTCTCATCATCAAACTCGAGTGTAGGAAGAGCGCTGGTAATGCTGCACAGACCAACTCCTGCAGGCATAATTTTTTGCCACTGAGCAATCAGAGGAGTGGTAGGAACTTCTCCCAGCTCAACAATGGAATCCAAGAAAATCTCTTTTGCACCGTCAAGCAGGTCAGATGACTTTGCAACCTCAATAAGGTGCTCCGAGAAAAGCTCAAGCGCATGATCTGTGGAATCTGCCTCAACAATGCAAGGCATAAGACAGTAGTTGTCAGTAGCATCAAGCTCGTCGTTGTAGCTAAAGTTCCCCAGATAGATCATAAAGACCTCCTTGTTGTAGTTTCAAATCATCTTATGCCAAAATAAGACAGACCTTCTTGATATTTTTATTTTGACGGTAAGCGTGAGGTTCTTGTGGATAATCGGTACACGTTATCAATAGTCTTAGAGGTTGTAGCACTCTTTGCTGCACCTATTATTCTTGCTGTTGAATTGATATATTTTCCCGATTTTACCGCGGTATCTTCAATTATTTTGGCAATCATTTCAGTTGCATTATTTATGTTAAGTTTTGAGGCAAAGAAGCCTTCAGTTGCCAATTTGGTACCTACTGCCGTTTTTAGCGCCTTAGGTGCTGCGGGAAGAATTGCCTTTGCGCCTCTCGCATATGTAAAGCCTGTTTCCGCAGTTGCTATCTTCGCGGGAGCGTTTCTTGGCAGGCACGCGGGCTTTTTGGTAGGTGCCTTATCTGCGCTTCTTTCAAACGTTTTCTTTGGCCAGGGCTCGTGGACGCCATGGCAGATGTATGCGTGGGGGCTTGTTGGTTACTTGGGAGGCCTTCTTGCAACTTTTACCTCAGCTCGCTCTGCATCTTCTAAACGCACATCCGTCCAACAAAGCGAGAAACCCCACAAGCTTCCACCTTTCTTGCTTATGATCTGGGCGTTTATCTCTGGACCATTCTTTGGCCTTGTAATGAACGTGTACTTTGTTATTGGATTTGTACATCCTTTAACGCTTGAATCCGCTCTTCTCGCGTTTGCGGCTTCAGTTCCGCTTGATCTAACGCACGGCGTAGCAACGCTTGTTTTTTTGATTTTGTTATGGCTTCCGTGGCAAACATCCGTTAGCCGAATCCTCAAAAAATATAATCTCACTGGTAGGAGCTTTAGATAAGCCATCTTTTTCCGTTTACCTAAAATACCTTCCATTTTGCGACCTTTGATTTAGACTGTATTCACTGTCAGCCCCCAGATTTTGGGGGTAAAAATGCAACCTACATCTATCCTTACTGCAACGGCAAACTCAACACTTGAGCTGCTTGCTCCTACACGCTGCGTCGTGTGCGAGAAACCCGGTCAGCTCCTCTGCGATGAATGTCGGGCAAAGCTGCCATGGATTTCTCAGCAGTGGGCATGTCCTAATTGCGGCGCTCCATACGGAAAGCTTGTTTGTTCAGAGTGTGCAGATAAGAAGAAACGACCTGTTCAGTGGGAGAGTAGAGCGGTTATTTGTGCCATGGGATTTAAGGGTCCTCCTGCACGGTTGATCTTGACGCTTAAGGATGGACACGAGTTTCGACTGGCACCGGTAATTGCTGCAGCCATATTGTGTGCGTTTGAAGAAGCCTCAGCATGGAAAGCTCGTGACGGTACCTCTCGCTTTGATAGTTCAAAAATTGATGGCGTTTCCTTTATTCCAGCAACTGCAGAAGCGTACGCGCGTAGAGGCTTTGATCATATGGAACTTGTAGCCCAATCGTTCTGCCAGCTTACAGGCTTGCCTTTGTATGACGTACTTATACGTCCTCATGCAAAGGACCAAAGAACACTCTCATCCGCTCAAAGGCAAATAAATTTGAAAGGAAGTATTGCTTGTACTGTGCCGGTTAATCAATCAAATATTTTACTTTTAGATGACGTCGTAACTACGGGAGCATCAATGAGAGAAGCTACAAGGGTGCTTTGTGCCGCAGGCGTGCATTCTGTAACCGTAGGCGCATTAGCTCGCGTATGGTGAGTTACCTATGGTTGCAAACGGCTATACTTGATAAGTCTTTTCAGGTCTGTGGTTGCGAAGTTCTCTGTGAGCTTTTAGTCCATGACAGACGAGGTCAAAGGGATCCACGTAAGTTTGCGTGTGCGCACGTAAACGATCATGGCTCGTCCTAGAAGTAAGCCATACCGCCTGTTATATCAACGAGACAAAGGGTCTCGCAGGCGAGAGAACTACTAGTAGAGCTACTGCGGTAGCAAAGCAAACGTTCCAGTATGCGAGTGTGGGGTCAAATACCAGGTCAGCTGAAAAGACGCCTGAATAGAAGAAGGAGTTCTGATGATGCGCGGTAAAAACTCTCTTAAGGTGTTACTTCTTATAGCACTTGCTGTTGTTTTAACAGGATGCTCCATTGGTCCTATCAACATTGATCTGGATAAATGGTTCCACGTCAAGTCAGTGCAAGAGGCAATCCAAGAGAAGCGAGAAGCCCGTCAGCAGAAGATTCCTGATTCCTCACTGCACACAGCTGGCACTTTGACCGTTGGTCTACGTACTCAGTCAGTAACAGCTCCAATGGTTGTGGCCTCAGAAGCTGGAACATTGCAGGGAATTGACGTTGAAATAGCTTCTGCAATTGCAGATCAGCTAGGCGTAGACGTTAAGTTTGTATCAGTTAACGGACCAGTAGATGGCCTACAAGCAGGCTGCGACATTGTTATGGATGTCAGAAGTGGTGAAGACTCAACAAGTACGCTCATTTCTGGTTATGCTGAGTATGCAACAGCTCTTTTCCATAAGGGTTCAGAGACAAACATTACTGCTGATAGTTTGAGTGGAAAGTCAGTTGGCGTTCAAACGGGTTCTTTGTCTGAGCGCGCAATGGGTCAGGTACTCACGGGCATGTCTGTTCAGGGTTTTTCTAACCTAAATGATGCTTTTGAAGCACTTGAAAATGGTTCCATCGATTATGTGGCCTGTGATGCATATGCTGGTGCTTATTTAGCAGCAAACAAAGATATTTCTATGGTTGGTGTCGTTGACGTTCCATCCACGATTGGTATTTCTGTAGCAACAAGTAACAAAGCTCTCGCTACACAAATTCAGCAAGCTCTTTCAGCTATTCAATCTAACGGTGTCGAGGGAGTTATTAGAAACAAGTGGATTGGCACCTTGCCACACCTCTCAACTACCAATAAGATTTCCGGTCTTGTGGAAGTTTCTACGCAACCTACCAGCGCTGATTCAGCTACATCTTCCTCTGAGCAAAATTAATCGCACATAAAGAGAAATAGTCTCTAACCGTTTACCGCTCAATTCAACTTTTTATGGAATGATTGACCGACAAATGGGTATTGTTGTTATACAGACATCAGTTAGAAGATGTCTCGTGTATCCGATAGGAGGCTCCTATGGTGGACATCAAGATTTCGGGACGCAAGGTAAGTATTTCTGAGGCTTTGCGCGCACACGTAGACCAGAAAATCGGTGATGCTCTTAAAGTATTTGACATCACTCCTATGTCTTGCGATGTAGTTCTCAGAGTAGACAAAAACCCTTCAAATCCAGATAGAAAGACAGCTGAGGTTACGGTATTTGTTCGTAACAATGTTGTTCGTGTCACTGCTAGCTCTGATGATATGTATGTGGCTATTGATGAAGCAGCAGAAAAAGTCTCCAGACAGCTACGCAAGTACAAGACAAAAGTTGTTGAGCGCCGTCATCATGTAAAGTCTGAGCGCGGAGTTGCTCTTACACAAGAAGATCTTGCCAATCTCATTGAGATTCCAGCTGAAGACCTTGATGACCAGCTTGTTCGCGAGAAATACATTGATCTTGAGCCAATGACAGAAGAGGAGGCGCTTGTCCAAACTGACCTTCTCGGCCATGATTTTTATGTCTTTGTTAATTCTTCCACTGGTTTGACTAATGTCATTTACCATCGTAAAAATGGTGGATACGGAATTATCAAACCTAAGATTGAGGAACCAGATGTTCAATAAAAAAGATAAGGCCGAAGAAGAAATCAGCGAGGTTGCCTTTGAAGACCTTGAGCCTACTGAGCTTTCAGCTGCATATCATAAGCCCAGTAACGTTCGAATCATCATGGACTCCTGCGCAGACTTTGCTCCAGGAATTGCTGAACAGTTAGGTGTTGATATCATCCAGTTCCCTTATGTGGGACCAGACGGAGAGCACTATGATGACGGCTGGAAGAGCATTAGTGCACATGAGTTCTTTGAAGGCATGCGCAAAGACAAAAAGCTGCACTACACCACCTCTGCAATTACTCCTGGTCATTATCTTGAGGTCTTTGAGCGTGCTGCAAAACAGGGCACACCAACGGTGTATCTTTGCTTTACTTCTGCGCTCTCTTCATCCTACTATGCAGCTGAACAAGCAGCAGATATGGTAAGAGAGAAATACCCAGACTTTGAGATTTATGTAGTCGACAACGGTGCACCTTCGTCCGCAGCTCAGCTTTTGGGTCTTGAAGCAGTACATCAGGCCAATAAGGGTCTCTCGGCAAAAGAGATTGCCGAGTGGGCAGAAGATGCTCGTAACTACATTCATGGCTATTTAACACTTGAGACCTTGGATGCTCTTGCTGCGGGCGGTCGTATTCCTGCAGCTGCAGCAAATATTGGTGGTAAGCTTGATGTAAAGCCAGAGCTTACCTATGACTCAACAGGAGCTCTTACCGTCAAGACTGTGTGCAGAGGCCGTAAGAAGGCACTCAAGTCTCTTATCCAGGACTTTAGAGATAGCTATTCTCATGACACCTCGCTTCCTGTTGGCATCATTTCTGCAGACGCACAGAAGGACGCCAATTGGCTAGAGGCTCAGATTCGTAAAGAGAAGGGCTGCGAGGGACTTACCATTATTCACAGTCAGGTGGGACCAGTTATTGGCGCTCACGTTGGCCCAGGCATGGTAGCTATTGTCTTCTGGGGCACTGACCGCCGCGAGAAGCTTTCGCTTTCTGACCGAATTGCTAACAGGGTTCGTAAATCTAATTAACGGGTACAAGGTATGGGGTCGCTCTTTGGAGCGGCCCCAGTTTGTATATTTATTTCAGTCTGAAAGGACTCATACATGGCACTGAGCAAGAATGCAAAGGTTGCTTTTATTGGAACAGGCATTATGGGCGCTCCTATCGCAGAGCACCTTATTTCTGCTGGCTATGACGTTACTGTTTACAACAGAACACCAGAGAAAGCACAAAAGCTTGTCTCGTTTGGCGCTCATGCTGCAGAGAGTGTGGCAGATGCTGCAAAAGACGCTAACGTTGTCTTTACCATGGTTGGTTATCCAACTGACGTTGAAGACGTTTACTTGGCAACAGACGGTCTTATCCGCGTTGCTAAGAAGGGCGCTTACCTTATTGATCTGACTACTTCTTCATCTCAACTTGCACGTGACATCCATGACGCTGCTGAGATTGAGGGAAAGCATGCATTTGACTGTCCTGTTACCGGTGGCCAGAAGGGCGCTCAGGACGGTACGCTCACCCTGATTATTGGTGCAACCGAGAACGACGTTGAGCCAGTACGCGCACTTCTCGAGACCTTCTCGGCAAAGATTTTCTGCATGGGCGGCGCTGGTAAGGGTCAGACCGCAAAGCTTTGTAACCAGGTATCTCTTGCATCATGCATGATTGGCTATGCAGACGCAATGGCCTTGGCAGAGCAGGGTGGACTTGACGTTGAGCAGATGCTTGAGGTTGTTGCTAGTGGCATGGGTTCTTCTCGTGCACTTAAAGAGCTTGCTCCTAAGTCGCTTGAGGGAGACTTCCAACCAGGATTTTTGGCTGAGCACTTCCGCAAGGATATTGCGCTTGCTCTTGCTCAGTCTGAGGACCTTGAGATTACGCTTCCTGGAGCAGAGACTGCCTTTACCCTGTATGACATGCTTTGCCAGATTGGTGGCGCTCGCAAGGGCACCCAGGCAATCTCACTGCTTTATGCTGATGAGGCTACGAGCACTGCAGCTGGTCTTGACTGGTCGCTTCTTGAGAGCCAGGAAGATGAGGGTGAGCACGAGTGCTGTTGTGGTCACGACCATGAAGATGGTGATCACGAGTGCGAGTGCCATGGTCACGGACATCATCATGAGCATGAAGGTCACGAGCACGGTCATGACGGCCACTGCTGCCACTAAGTGCTAGCCGCAAAGGAACCCCGATTATGAGTGATATTTCTACTCCTCAGAGCTCTATTGCGGTTTTCATCGATTATGAAAATTTGGCACTAGGAACAGGCAAAAGAAAGAGAAACGGTCATCAAGAGCCAGGCCATCTTCCAGAGATGAAGCTCATTATGGAGAGGCTGGTTGATAAGGGACGCATTACTGCCAAGCGTGCATACTGCGATTGGCAGCGCTTTCCAAATGCTATTACGCCCCTACATGAGCTTGGCATTGAGCTCATTGAGATTCCAGATAGGGCTTATACCGGCAAGAACTCTGCCGATATTAGACTTGCGGTAGACGCTGTTGAGATGTGTCTTACTAAAGACCACATTGACACCTTTGCTGTGCTTTCTGGTGACTCGGACTTCTCGCCACTTGTGGCAAAGCTTAAAGAGGCTGGTAAAACAGTCATTGGCGTTGGTATGAAGGAGTCTACCAGCTCGCTTCTTGCTGAAGTTTGTGACGAGTTTATCTTCTACGAGGATATTTTGAGTTCTGGCAGAATTCCAGACTTTAAAGAGAAGGTACCTGTCGAGAAACACGACTGCTATCAGCTCTTATTTGAGACCATTGAGTCTTTGGAGCGCGAGAGCGAAACATTTATTTATGCGTCTCGTTTAAAGGAGACTATGCGAAGGAAGCGTCCACAGTTTGCTGAGGCAACTTATGGATATCGTTCGTTTACTTCTCTTTTACGTGAAGCATCGAGTCTTGGATTTATTAAAATTCATGAGGATCAAAAAAGCGGCACCGTTGTCGTAGACGGATTTAGAGAATAAAGGGTGTTTTAGAGAGGATTTAGGTTTCATGGCAGAAAAGAAAGAAACTGCTCAGAAGCCAAAAAAGGCTTCAACTAAGGCAACCGCAAAAGCGGGCTCTACAAAGGCGCCAAAAGAAGAAAAGCAACCTGCTAAGAAGGCTACTAAAAAGCCAACTATGGCACAGATGAAGAAAGTGAATGCACTGGTCATTGCTTTGTCTGATGCTAGTAGGCGCGCTCGTCAAGACGCATCTCATGAGCTTGCGGAGCTGGCTCATATTGCTCCTCTTGCCTTTGAAGAGCACATTGATTCTCTTATTGATGCACTGTATAGGCCAGAGGCACAGACTCGTTGGGAAGTGCTTGATGCGCTTGCCAATCTGAGCGCTCACTTTGGTGACCAGGTCTTTAAGGCATTTGATGCTGCTGAGGCTTCTCTGTTTGACGATGACTCAGCAACAGTGCGTCTCGCAGCATTTTTGTTCCTCTGTCAGTACGGAGCAACTTCCGCAAAGCATTCTGATGAGGCGTGGCCACTTTTGGATGAGGCGGTTCAGTGCTATCACGGAGATGCTGAGTACCATGATATGCTCCAGGGTCTTCTCGCCTTAGCACACGGAACTATATCTAAGGACGTGAAGAAAGCATTGTCTCAGCGCATGAAGTTTGATGCAGAAAATGCCACTGGATACATCAAACAGTATTCGGAAGAGATTGTTGCAGCTACCAAATAGTTTGTTTTGCATGTAAACGACTGTGTACAAACGGGGGAGTTTACTGGTTGTATGTTTTATGCATGCTAATAAGAGTAAACTACAGGTTTGTATTAGTGTACGCATAGTTGCATTGAGCGATGAAAGGCAAGGATATGCCATCTATTGATGTAAGAAAGAACTCAAAGATCTTTATCGGAGTTGGAGCAGTTGTACTGTTTGCTCTTGGTATTGTCATCGGTCGCTTCCTTTTGGGCGGTGGCGGAGCTACTGGTTCTTTGAACGGTCGCACCACACTTTCTGAGGGTGAGCTCAACACTCCTATTGCTTCTTATACCTATAACGGTCAGACCAAAGAAGTAACTGCTCGTGAGGTTATTGAGAATACTTCTGGTCTTGACGCAGCAAAGCAGTCTGACGGCACCTATGCTGTTCCAGCAGCCGATAAGATCATTGGCTATGTTCGCAATGCTCTTGTTGTTGCTGAGGCTCAGAGCAAGGGTATTACCGTCACTGATGACGAGGTCAACAATTACATGCAGACCAACTTCAAGACTACTGATGTTAGCCAGGTTGCTTCTGCATACAAGCTCTCTGAAGACGTTGCAAAGAAGCTCATCAATGATGCTGTCATTATGAAGAAGTATCGTGATAGCGTTCTGACTACAACCCTTCCAGATGCTCCACAGGCACCAACTGCACCTGAGGACGGCAACTCTGAGACTACAAGCCAGGAGTACGCTCAGTACATCATTGGTCTTGCTGGTGATGAGTGGGACGCAAAGAACAACACTTGGGCTTCCCAGGATGGTGATTACTACAAGCAGCTCTCTGCTTATTCAATCTCCAACGATTCCGCTTCTTATGCAGCTGCTCAGACCGCTTATCAGGTTGCAATGAGCAAGTACTCTGCTGTTGCAAGCAAGGCATCTCAGGAGTGGTCACAGAAGATCAACGAGATTCTTGGTAAGGCATCTATTGCTGTTTACTCTCTTGCTCTCTAGGATTTGAAACGCAATGAAAGTTGCAATCAGCGCTTGTTTACTTGGCCTCCCCGTCAGATATGACGGAGGGGCCAAGCCTGTTTCTGCAGTACAAAGACTGGCTCAAAAAGTAAGCGTCACAAAGATTTGCCCCGAGACTTCCTCGGGCCTTCCTGTGCCTCGCCCACCCGCGGAACAGCGAGAAGGACGTGTTTGGCTCAAGGACGGTTCAGATGTAACGGAAGATTTTGAACGTGGATCTAAGATTGCTCTTAATGCCGTTACGTCTTCTGACATAACGCTCGCCGTTTTGAAGGCAAAGAGCCCGTCTTGTGGCGTACATGAGATCTATGATGGTACGTACTCAGGAAAGCTTGTTTCTGGCGAGGGAACACTTACTCGTCACCTCTTAGAGGAGGGGATTTGCGTGGTTACCGAGAAAACCATTGAGAATGTAAGCCCATCTGTTGAGCATCCTGTTGCTCTTATTTTGGGAACCGGACTTGGTCATCTTGCTGATTTGGTAAAGCCAGTCCGTCGTATTGATTATCGTGACATTCCAGGTTTCCCTGTTGACGCTTCTCCTATGGCTGGCCACAGCTTTGAGGCAACTATTGGTACTATCGACGGCGTGCCTGTAGTTGTTTATCCTGGTCGCGTACACCTCTATCAGGGTTATTCTGCAGCTGAGGTAACCTCTCTTGTTCAGCATGCTCATCACCTGGGTTGCAAAGACATTATTTTTGCAGGTGCAACAGGCGCTGTTTCTGGAAACGCAAAGACTGGTCTTGGCGTTATTACTGATCAGATTAACCTCACGGGAACCAATCCGCTTGCAGAGTGGGCAGGCCTTCGCGATGTCGAGACCCCATTTGTAGATATGAATGATGCCTTCTCGCCTTATCTAAGAACGCTTGCACGTGGCGTAGCGGATGACCTTAAAATTGAGCTCAACGAAGGTGTTTTTGCTGGTCTTTTGGGACCAAACTTTGAGACTCCTGCAGAGGTTGCTATGCTTCGCAGCTTTGGCGTCTCATACGTTGGCGTTTCCACAGCTCTTGAAGTCATTATGGCTCGCGCTCTTGAAATGAATGTGTTGGCTCTGACGCTTGCAGCAAACCCAGCTGGAGCTCACGGAACTACGCATAAGAGCGTTCAAGAGGCATCTGAGAAGTATGCAAATGATCTTGAGCGCCTTGTTCGTGGTGTTCTCGGGCTTCTTTAGTATTTCTGCTTGAATAATACAGGGCTTCCCCGTATAGTTGTTAGCGCGCTTTTGCACGCCAGCATAGCTCAGTTGGTAGAGCACCGCTCTCGTAAAGCGGGGGTCATCAGTTCGATCCTGGTTGCTGGCACCACTAACTATTAAATAGCCGCCTTGTGCGGCTATTTTTATGCCTATCTAAATCCATGTGAAACAACTGCACTGTGGTGGGTATAGACAAAGTAGTAGTAATTA